>NZ_JAQJCI010000003.1:0-490418 GCF_030182495.1 Rhizobium aureum
TGAGTGGCTATCGCGGTATTCTTCAAGTTGACGGGTATGGTGCCTACAACAAGCTCGCTCGATCTGACGGCGGCAATGACGGTATGGTATTGGCCGGCTGCTGGTCCCACAGCAGGCGCAAGTTCTACGAGCTCCACGCCTCGGAAAGCTCAAAGATCGCCACCGAGACGGTGGAGCTGATGGCAAAGCTCTGGCAGGTCGAAGAAACAGCCCGAGGGCAAAGCCCTGACGCCCGTGTCGACGCGCGTCAGCAGACATCCGCCGCTGTCGTTACCGAGCTCTTCGACCTTTGGCAGAAGACCCTGCCGCGGGTCTCTGGCAAATCGAAGCTCGCCGAGGCGATCCGCTATGCCACCTCGCGTCGCGTCATCTTCGAACGCTTCCTGACCGATGGCCGCATCGAGCTCGACTCCAACATCGTCGAGCGCGCGATCAGGCCCCAGACAATTACGAGAAAGAACAGCCTATTCGCCGGTAGCGACGGCGGTGGCACGACCTGGGCGACAATCGCCACGCTCCTGCAGACGGCCAGGATGAACAACGTCGATCCGCAAGCCTGGCTTACCCAGACACTCGAGCGCATAGCCAACGGGTGGCCCAGCAGCGAAATACACTCGCTCATGCCGTGGAACTACACGCCCTGAACGGCCTCGCCTTGGCGCTTACAGTTGTTGCCAGATTGGCCCGCAAATCTCAAATACCGGCCATCGAATTTTCCCTGCTTGGCAGAATTCGTCAACGGCTTCAGCTTTGTCCCCAAAGCCTAGAATTTCGCAAAACGATTGATCTTTGCTGCCTTATCCATCTCTTTGCGACGGAAATAGATCGCTCGTCCGCAGCGAATGGGACTGTGGCCTTGGACAAGGATGATTTGTTCGTCCTTGCGCATCGACTGAGTGATTTCGTGCGGCATGATCAGCGGTCGATGCTGGAGGCTGATGCTTTCGGATTTGCGGGCGCTGTTATTGGAATTGCTCCAGCCGACATTGTGTGAACGTCCCTGGACTTCAACGGTCATCTCTCCGCATTGGGCGGAGACATTGCGTGCTGTATCGAGCGCCTTGATCGCGGCGTAGGATGTGAAGGCGCAGCCTTCGATCCAGGAGGTCGCTCCATCTTTTCCGAAATGACGCTCGAGCTGGCCGACGGATTGGTACATCAGCATCAGTGTGATGCCATACTTGCGCCCGCGGTCGCGTGCTTCTTCAAGAATACGCATGTAACCCAGCAGATCGACCTCGTCGAGCATGAAGAGCGCCCGATGGCGGAAGTCGCCGTCGGCCCGGACCATGGCATTGATCAGCGAGCCGCTGATCACTCGGCCAATGCCGGGGTAGGAGCGCAGGATCGATGCAGGGATGTTGAGGAAGACATCCTTCTGTCCGGAAGCGATGTCGCTCGACTTGAATGCATTACCGCAGACGAGCGTAGCATAATTGTCGAGCGACAGCCATTGCGTATCCTTGGATGCGGTCGAATATACCCCGGAGAAGGTCTGCTCCGTCATATTGGTAAAGACACCGAGCGTTTCGCGGATAAAGGCGGACTCGGAATTTTCCTGGATGTCGCGCAGCATGGCAAGCACCGACGGTTCTGGCTCGGAAACGATCAAGCGCAGGCTACGCAAGTTGCGGCGGCCGGCATAATCGGGCGATAGCATCACGTGGGCCAGAAGCCCAGTTAGCAGATTGTGCGCCTGGTTCTGGAAATAGGAGCCTGTCGAGGTGTCGAAGCGTAGGCTTTCCGACAAAAGCATATGGGCGATACCAACGATGTCCTCTTCCTTGCGCGTCGATCTCTCGATTCCATCAAGAACGTTGAAGCCCATAATTGGATTGGTGGGATCGAGTACCATAACTTCGCGGCCGAGCGTATGGGCGCGATGCTCGAGAACCATCGGCGCGACCTCCGTCGATGGATCGAGACAGATCAGCGGCCCCCTGTAGCGTAGCGCCGTCGGGATGACATTGCTGGTCGTCTTGAAGCCGCCGGAGCCCGCGAAGAATAACATATGAGTGGAATCGAAATTCTGACCGAAGGTCATGAGTGGTGCCTTGCCACCTTGCCCCCAAGTCCCGTGATCGTTCGGATCAAAAGGTAACTTATGCACGCGATCACGGTCGACGCGGTAGCGCTCGCCGATGACGATCTCTCCGTCCGAGGGGAAGAGCTTAGCCAGTTCCGGCATGGACAGCCAATCGGCATCGCCGAAAATTCCGCGCTTGGCGCGCTTGATCGGATCGGAAACTGCAATCGAGAGGCGTCCGGAGAGTGCGACAATACCAAATCCAAGAATGGTCCCTGTAACCGCGAAGGCGTCGAGATAAGTGAGCGCCTCGCTCCATATGGCGACGCCATTCTCCACCCATGGAACTAGACGGGCATATTCCCGCAGGGTGTAAAAGCCGGTCACGCATAAAAAGCAAAGAAGGCTCGCAAAAGCGATCGGCGGACGGAGGTGCAGCGGCAATGCCAAAACCGTCAGAAGTGACGCGATGGGTCCGAGAAGGAGATTGGGAAGAGGACCTGCTCGCAAGAACCAATAGGCGATTCGGGTTGGCATGCCGATCGCTAAATCCTGCCACTTCCATCCAGTGATATAGAGTGTCAGGGTTGTCACTGCGATCGGCACTAAAATGAAAAGTGAGCTCGGATGTAGTCTGTCTTTCAGCGCCATGAAGAAGCCTTCTCGGGCGGTAGTGTTTCCGGTTCGTGATAAGGCACTTTGACTACTGTCCTTCTGGTCTGCCGACGATCTACTCACTGTGCCAGACCAGTTCGGGCGTCTGCGTGGTTTCGATCTTCTGGTTGATGGCCGCGCGGCGCGCGAGGCGCGCAACATCGCGACCATGGTGACGGAATTGATGCCGCTGGTTTGCGCCAAGGAACCGAGGGCGGCGAGGTTGCCGAGCCGGAATGGCACTAATCCAATTGCTAACTCCAGCGATATCTCTGGCCTAATGCTCCCTACCATGTGACGGCACGTGCGGCGGTTCAAGACCTGCAGGGAACCACTCGATTGCCTCATTGGAGATAGCCGCCAGTTTCGAAAAACTACCTTCCAGAAGCGTTCGAATTCCGTAGAAAATGACTAGGTCTCGGGCGAGAATGTGAACAAATAAACCATCGTTGGTTGGCCGTATGATGGCGCAACCGTCGCCAAAGTCTAGAAACCTGTCGGCTCCTTCGGTGACTGTAGATCGGCTACCACACCGAGTTTGCGAGCACGCCCTCTTAGCAAAAATATCCTTAGTGCTGACAATCGCGTGTCCTTCCTCGCATTCGAACCTTTTTCCTCGCCCTTTGAAGATTATTGAAGGGCATAGCTCGGCAGCGTGATGGCAAATCTGGTCAAGCCATATATCGGAATCGGGTAAGGTAACGTAGGTTTCGGCGAAATATTTCAGCATATCGATCTCGTCGGCCTCTAAGCTGGCGGTGCGGCTAACTTCTGGTGTCAGTCAGAATGACGCCGATTGGGTCGATCATGGATTTGTTCCTCGTTCGGCGAGCGCCTCGTTGATCGCATGTCCCAATTCTTCAATTTCCCGAATGCCGTGGCTGGCGGTAGGGCAGACCCGCAAACCGGCCTTGCCCTTTGCGACGGTGGGGAAGAAGATCGCGGAGGTATAGAAGCCTTTGTTGAGAATATGGGCCGCGGCACGAATGGACTGTCTTTCGTGGCCGAACTCTATGGTGCGGATTGGTAGCTTTGAGCCGGCTTGCTCGCTGGCAACCATCCTGTCGAAAAGAGCTAACCGATCCGCAAGTGCATCCTGGCGTAATTTGAGCTCATTAGTGCGGTGCAGCGCTTGAGACGCCATAGCAGCGCCGATTGCCGCTAAATTGAGCGACGCGGAAAAGGCGTAGGCGATCGAGAAGCGCCGGAACAATTCTTCCTGCCGAGGAGTACCGAGCATCAGCAAACCGCCCGATGCTCCAAAGCCTTTGCCGAGCGATGCGGCAACAATTGTACGCTCGCCTAGGGCTGCGCCGACCTGTGATCGTACAAAGCCCTCCCCAGACTTCCCGAACAAGGAAATGCCATGGGCATCGTCGATATAAAGAAACAGGCCATACCGATCCTGGAGTGCTAGGAGGTCTGCAATAGGAGCGCTGCCGCCCATGGAATAAACGCCATCGCACACATAGGCTACGCGATCATTGCGTCGACAAATATCCTCAAGTGCGTTCAGATCGTTATGAGCAATCGTTTCTACCGGTGTTTCATTGGCGACTACCGGCTTGTGAAACGCAAGCGTCGCATGCGCTAATCGGTCAAAAACGACCGTCGGTCTTTTATTATCAGTGAGATATCCGGAGGCGAGGAGCGGTAGAGCTCCCATATTGGCGGCGAGGACGGTCGTGTAGGTTATAACCCGTGCCGCAAATAAGTCGGAGAGAGCTTCTTCCAGTTCGCCTAACAGGCTGAAATTAAGCCTCGTTCTTGCGCAGGACCAATGGAGTGCCTTGCATCGCTGCACGGCCTCTATTGCGCCTTCGAGGATAAGCGGATGATTGTCGAGGCCCAAATAGGAGCAGCGAACGAAGTCAATCACTTTTCTCTTCTGACGCACAGTGGGCAACAGGACCGAACGATCCTTATCCGGGTCCGCGTAGAGCGCCATCACTCCCTCCTGTTCGGCCGCAGCAAGGTTTTGATCGGCAGAAACGATCACGCTGAGTGTATTGCGGTAGGATCGCGACACAGCCGTAGCGGTGGGCGAATGATGATCATCGCTCATGGGAGTATCCAAATTGTTGGTAGCGGAACAGCGACACAGCAGACAATGGACATCTGCTGCAGCACATCGCATCTCATTGGCGACGCGATGCTATTTTATTGCCGTGGAATGGGTCCGCGAACAACGATCGTTTCGGTAATATTGTCTGAAGGTTCTGTGACGCCAATATTTCGAAAACGAAAGGCTTGATAAACACAGCAGGCGGAATGTCACATTGATGCTCAACGGAGTTTCTCGGTGATCTCAGTTCTTACGAAGCCCGCTCTGCATTCTGACGCTCATCGAGCGCATAACCGGTGGCCCGCACCGTGCGGATAATATCGCGACCTAGCACGCGCCGCATGCCCCGCCGAAGGCGCCCGACATGAACGTCGACGGTGCGGGGCTCCACAAAGGTACCTTGCGGCCATGCAGCCTCGATGAGAGCGTCTCGGCTGAAGACGTAGCCTGGTTTTTGTAGAAAATGCTGAAGAAGGCGAAATTCGATTGGACTGAGTTGGACGTCCATGCCATCGCAATCCACGCGCATGCTATCGAGGTGCATCGTGATTTCCGCATAAATAAGCGTATTGCCGGAGGTTCTTTTCATGCAAGATTTCGCACTCTCGTCTGGCGATAAGTCTGACAGATAAGATAGAAAACGGTCTGGGTTGAAGGGGCGCATGAAAATCTCGCTTACGCCAGTTTTGAGCACTTCGAGATAAAGTTGCTGATTGCCTGCTCCCACGAAGACCGCGATCGGTGGTGTTTTGTCGGCCAGTGCCTCCTTGATCTGGCTAACAAGATCGCCAATACGGAAGGCGTCGCTATGATAGTCTATTATCAAGGCCACCAAATCATGGGATTTCACACCAGCGAGAGCTTCCTCCGCTCCTTCCACCAGTGAAGGTTCAAAACCTGTCATGTTGAGGATCTGGGCGAGCAGAAGGTAGAATTCGTAATCCTTGGAACAAATGAGGATGAGTGGCTTCATTGATAATAACCTTTCGATCAGTGGGCCGCAGCACGCGGACGATGAGAGGGGCAAAGATTCCGCATAACCTTTCGGTATTTTGACGCAACAAAAATACACCTACTAATTGCGATCTTGCCTGCTTTCGCTGAAAAGCGCTGTATTTTACCTGTCACAAATTCGCATTGCACGTAAAGAGAGAAAATGGTATTTGTTCAATCACAATTTTGTTGCATCAAAAAGGAGGCGCTTCGCAAACGAGTTCGTTCAGCTCGTCCAAGATTCAACGTTGGTGTATGTTGAGATAAAAATAGGAAGTGGCCATGGATCACACGGCATATGCGGCATCCGCGGTCGTGACTCACTTGTGAGAACAAAGTCCGGCCAACTTTCGTCCCGTGCCGGACATTCACGGGAGAGCTTCCTATGGCTTTTACGGATACATCAAAATATCGCGAGGCGCCGTCCTCGGATGATGACATCTCTATTTGGTCTGGCAGGGATCCGGCGGTCGCGGTCTTGGTCGCAAAGACGGCATATGGTGCCGATGCCACGCTTGCTGTGGCTTGGTGCGCCCTAGGCGCGAAGGTGGATGGACGTGCTACTGACGCCCAATTCTGGTTCGAGGTATTTTGCCTGCTACGTGCCGGCGAAACGCCGGCGACAGGCTTTTCGAGTGGCGCGGACTCTGTAAACGCAGAGGGAAAACTGCATTAGATTTCCTGTGGCCATAAATGGTCGGGCAGAACCGATATATCTTCATACCTCTCGGTAACGCCTCGCCGCTCGGATATCAGCTGGACGCTAAGCGGCGAGATTGCGGATAGAAGAAGTTTCCGAACATAGAGGAGCGGCATGGGATGGTGATCTAATAAATGCCGACTGACTTGATAAAGACGGCGACACAGCTGGCTGCGGTAAAGAAGGTTGATCAGCTTTAACTAAATCCCATTTGCCTCGACATTGGCGGGATTACATCTTACACATGCGGATACCTTGTGGGAGGCATTTGACTATGCAAACGCCGAATTGGCTATTTGACCGCCTGAAATGTGTTGAATGCGCTGGGTTGAATTTTACGGCTGGTGCCGATTTCATCCGGTGTAATAGTTGCGAAACGGACTTTCCTATTAGCAATAATGCAATATTGTTTCTGAAAAAGAGCGTGTTTGTCGATACTGCGGAAATCATATCGAAGCATTTGGATAATATAGATCCATCTGCGGTCGAGAAGGTATTTGCGACTGCATTAAGGTATTGTCTAAAGGATGCCACACTTCGTGGTGAGTTTAGTGGAATTCTAGAACGTTACTCGGGCGTGCTCGCGGCCGGTGAGGGTGTGCGCTCTGAAGTGCGACTGCCGCAATCTGGATCGAGGCTGAAAAAGCTCACTGACTATTTCAATCCGGTTTTTGAGGCGGGGCAGGATTCCCATCGCTCGATAAGGGTCCGCAATCAATCTGACGAGATTATCGAAACGGCAGGTCAAACTCCATTTCATTTGTCTTACTGGCTCCGCGCCACAGACGGGACTTTGATCGAAGGTGCCCGATCTCGCTTCCCTATTCCGTTACGCCCCGGTCACGACTTAACAGTACCACTGAGGATCGCGGTCCCGAGCCAGCCCGGGGAATACGAGATGGAAGTCAAATTGGTTCAGGAGTTTGTTGCTTGGGAAGAGCAGGCTCTTGTTTCCAAGAGGATAACCGTAAAGGAGCCTGGCTCGTCGCGAGCTGGTCTAGTAACCCCACCACATAATGGATATTATGATTTTCAGGAGGACATTCGACGCAGCGGCAAGGTCTTCAGTGACGCAGTTAATATGGCCTTCGAACATTTGCGGGACGAAGGTCGCAGTGTGGAAATCCTAGAGGTGGCTTGCGGACATGAGCCGATAAGTTTGCGCTATTATCGTCCCAATACACATGTCGTGGCCTGCGATCTTGCGTTTCCACAGGTGCAGCTTGGCGCGTTGATGTTCGAGAAGATCAACAAAATAGCATTCGAAAATAGTGTATTTATCGCCGCAGATATGTTCGATCTTCCACTTAGGCCTAGGAGCTTTGATGTTATTGTCATCAGTGCCGCCTTGCATCATTTTGCAGACATTGTTGAAGCGCTTGAGATTATGTCCGGCTTGTTGAGGCCCGGGGGGGCAATAGTTCTTCTGCGCGAGCCCGCTAAATATTCGCCTGATGATCCGACTTACATAAGCGAATTAATGAATGGATTTAATGAGCAACAGTTTGAGATTGCTGAATACGATGTAATGTTTGACAGAAGTGACCTTAAACTAGTTTATGAACAGCTCGACTTCGAATGCTCTTATAAGGCTATTCTGCAACATTTGTGTTTGGGAACGCCTACCGAATAGGAATGTTTTCTCAATTGATCATTTTGTGATACCAACGCAACGCGAAAAATGCCTCGGAAACGCCCCCTGCGCGCAACAGAAGGCCGGCTTTAAGGGATCGCCACCTATCAGGTCCGACGTGGTGAGGTGAGAGTAACCACCGCAGGCATCCGCTTGGATTGTCCCGTTGAACCCGTCAAGGATTTCAAGGGCATACTCGCCTCCCTGCGCATTTCGGGTCATCACGCGCCGTCCCAAAATATGCGTGCCGTGCCTGCACCGACGGCACTACCTAAGCGCCGGCACCGGCTCGATTGATCCAAGCCGGGTTGCCGACAGAAGCGACGTCGTGCATATGCTGGTGTCCAAGTAAGCCGGCCACTGCCGCTGTACCGGCGTGCCCAGATCATGAGCCGACAGGGTATCGATCTCGGCCGTTCGACACCCGCCGATTGCGTGGGTCCCGACATTCAGCTCGCCTATTATTGGGTGCATGCACGGGTAAGCGGTACGCATCCGGGGAAGACCGCCTTGCTGAGAAGTGAGCGGAATTTGATGATCTTTCTATATGGACGTCAATATAGCCAGTGTGAGAAGCGTGGATTTGCCGATAGAGAAACGGCCGCAAGTGAGCCGTATGGAGATTGTGGATAGCGGGCGGCGTCGCCGTTTCAGCAACGAGGCGAAGCTTGCGATCGTTGCGGAGAGTTATTCCGCCCCGCGTCACGGCAACAGCTCGCCGACATGGGATCACACGCTTTCAGTTGAACGATTGGCGTAAAGCAGCTCGCGAGGGACGGCTGGGCAATGGCCGAGGGAGTGAAGGGTTTATTCCTGCACTGTTGGTTCCGGAGCCAGCCAAGCCGGTTGTTGCGCCGACCAATTCTTCGACGGCACAAAGTGGGCTTATGGAGGTTGTCAGCGCCAATGGTCGCCGTGTGATCGTGGGACGCGATGTCGACGTTGAAGCGCTGCTTCGTATCCTGCGCGGACTGGAGGCACTGCGGTGAATCCGTTTCCGATGGGAACAGGGGCCAAGGTCTGGCTTTCGACGGGGCATACGGAGATGCGCGCCTGCCGGTTGAGCGGCATATGTTCGGAGTGCTTGGAGGACGGCAATCTAAGCCATCCGGACCGCCGAGATGATCCTTGTCAGGTGATCCGGTTCGGCATCTCCGATCACACGTACCACCACGTCGCGTACAACGATTTCCACCGGTGGACGTGCAACCGCGTCGACCTGTGCAAACCGCACCTGCACATGAACTGACTTCGAGAGCGGAGCAATCGATCCCGAGGCGACCGCTTTGCGACGCCGGTTGTAAAGCTGGAAAGGATCTAGCTCCTCACCACGGGCAATCGCTGATAGATTCGCTCCCGGCAGCATGGTCCCGGCAACCAGACGAGCCTTCTCTTCGTCCGGCCAGTGTCTTGGTTTGCGTCGCGTCTGGACTGATTTAGCCGTCAAAACCTCAAAAGCCCCGGGGTCTGATTCACAATGCCGCTCATAGGATTCTCCGCATGTCTCATGGCGAAATGAGCGATCTCGCTCCATCGCTACGTGGAAAGGCCTGTCCGCTTGTGAAAGATAGCGACACGCGACCGGCGGTAAGAAGGTCGGTCAGCGAACGCCCGCAGCGCTCAAAGCTTTTTCCGCAGCTTTTCGATATGCTCCTCACAAATCGCTTTTACCAGCTGCTGCAGCGCGTCCGTACGTTCGCCAAGCCAGACGAGCGCTTCTTCGGTGATCTTGAAATGCTCGGAATAGCGGGCTTTCACGTAGGCTTGGTTGATGATGTTGAACCAGGCAGTATAGCGTTGCCGATCTTGTGGCCAGATCTCTACAAGTCGCTGATCGCGGCCCTCGGCAAGCGTCTTCAGGTGGTTGAGGTTGTGCGAGGCTGGGCTGTAGCTGGTCAGTGTCAACAACAACGTGGAGTAGGTGCGCTCGATGGCTTGGTGAAGTAGGAACGCACCTTCTTTGAGCATGCCGCCGTCAATGGCCATTCTCGAGAGATGGAGAAAATTCGACGCACCCGGGCCCCAGTTTTCAAAATGCTCCTGGGCGGCGCGATACTCGTCTGCTGGAGTGAGCGGCTTCGGTTCAGCGAGTTCTTCGTCATCGAGTTCATAAAGAACGATGCCGTCGCGACGGATCTCGCTAAAGAAATATTTGCCCAGCTTCAATGCAGTGTTGACTTCGCGGAGCGAATGCACGTTGAGGCTGACTGGCGGCTTGACGATACGGGGAAAACGGTCGGCCGCCTTGCGCCAGTATGAACCGAAGTCGGTCAGCTTGCGATTGTTGACGATCACCAGCAGATCGTAGTCGGACTTATAGCCTTTGCCGGTATGCTCTTCATCGACCCAATCGCCACGAGCATAGGAGCCAAAAAGAATGATCTTGAGGATACGCCCCCTCTTCTTGAAATCGGCCGTACCTTCCTTCAGCGCATCCTCGAATTCCTCATGCACGATCTCGACAATTCGCGACAATTCCAGTCGTTTGCGTTCCGGCAGATGATCGAGGCTGAACTTCATGGAGAGCAGAACCCTTTCTGATGATTCCAGTTCTAGGTACGATCCGTTTACAATGCCAGTCCGATATTGATTCTACGCCAGCCGGATAACGTAGCGGAAGAGATCTTTCAACCTTCGATCGAATTCTCGTTTCGAGGGTCTCTGTTCAATGGCTTGCTCTGTGTAGGTCAGGTACGCTTCGAATGTTCTCTTTATGTTCTTATATAGCAAATGAGAAGTCAAGTTTGACTTCTGAGCATGAAGGTGGTGGTTCATCTTTAAATGCCGCACCTAAAGACCAAATAGCTTGCGGACGTTGTCTCCTCAAAGACTGCAGGCGCTTATGTGTTTGCGAAATGTCCGTTCACCGGAGTCTTTTGGGCATCCAGCCGTGAATTGTCTCGACGCTTTTGCAGGCCGAGGCATTTGGCGTGGGATTCAACACTAGGACCGCAGGCGCGGTCACTGCGGTCGAGGCTATCATCAGCGAAATTCCAATCTTCCACCTCATTAGCCAAGAGAGGCCCGCCCAGCTTCGAGCGTTACTGCTCGCAGGCGGACCTCCTGCGGAGATGTATTGGGGTGCGTGGGCGTCAAGCGTTCATTCAATGAACGATCGCTGAACACTCATCTTCTAAAGGTCGTGGCACCGTATGATCATGCACTATGTTTTCACGTCGCCATCCTGCTTTAGCGAACCCAGTTGTTCCATCGCTCCAGTAACTCCGCGGCATGATCGTTGATCCATTTGGCATCTGGAATGACGATACTGTCGCGCACGTCTTCGGCGCTCGGCATCTGGTCGCGAACTGCTTGCGGCATCATCATAATCGCCGCGCTGCTAGGTGGCGTGCACAATAATGCCTCGCACACCTTGGCCTGGATATCCGGGGAATCCAACCAGAAGGCGATGAGTTTCAGAGCATTGTCGCGATTGGGCGCCCCTTTAATAACCGTCAGACGATCGCCTACCAGAAACGCAGCCTTGTTCGACCAGGCGATTGAACGGCCTTCCGCCTTAAGCGCGCTTGCCCTCGTTAGCCAGATTTGTCCGATGCTGTAATCGCTCTCACGGAACCCCTGGACGCTCTGATCCCCGGTTTTCCACCAGAGCGCGATGGACGGCCGCAATGCGTCAAGCTTCTTGAGGGCGCGATCGACGTCGAGCGGAAACAGGTTCTCGCGCTTGACCCCATCTGCCAAGAGGGCAGCCGCCATGACTCGCCACGGATCGTCGAAATTCGGAAACGAGCGTCCGCCCGGGAACTTTGAAGTGTCCCACATGTCCGCCCAGGTGACCGGCTGGTTGCCTTTGAAGGCTTGCGGATCGTAGGCCATCAATGTGGCTGTCGAAAACAGCCGCACGCCGGCCGGGATGCAGGCATCGGGAACGAGATCCTGACGGTCCCTAAACTGGGTGCAAAAACTGTCAAGCGGTTCGGAAATCGCGAGATGATCCTTTGAGCTTACCTGGATTTCTCCATCCGGATAGAGATCCCAGCTGACATTGCCGGTTTTCACCATCGCGGTCGCCTTGGCGCGCATCTCCGCGTTGGTTGCCGCTACCGAAACGACCTGGATACCAGTCTTAGCGGTGAACGGCTCGAACCACCATTTGCGTAACGCCGCATCATAGGCGCCGCCGGTCGTGGCGATCACGACCTGCTCACTGGCAAGTGCTGGATTGGGAGTTTCTCCCAGAAGAATGGCTGCGCAAAACATAGCAATGCCGCTCAGCCGGATGGCTGCTTTTATTGTCATCAATTTTTCCCTCTTGTTGTCCCGCCTACAGCGGTGTTTTGCCGCTATTGCTGCTCCCGGCGGCTGTTCAGGAGATGTATGGAGCCCATCAAAAGCAGCGAAACGGCAACAATGATGACCGAGACGGCGGCAATGACAGGCGTCAGGTTGAAATCGATGTCCTCGAACATTTTCCTGCTGATCGTCTTCCCGCCGGTATCAGAGATGAAGAATGCCACCGTCGCTTCGTCGAAGGAGGTCAGGAAAGCAAAGACCGCGGCCGTTGCCACGGCCGGCGCGAGATTGGGAAGTGTCACGGCAAAGAAGGCTCTCAGCCGCCCCGCTCCGCAGCTCAAGGCCGCCAGTTCCAGCAACGGGTCCATTCTCTCCAACGCTGCGGAAACGATGATAACGACAAAAGGTACCGCTAGCACCGAATGGGCAAGGACGAATCCGGTCAGATTTCCTGTCATTTGTAAAGGTGAGAAGACCAGATAGAGCGCCACGCCGAAGACGATTGCCGGCACGATCATCGGCCCGAGGCAGAGGGCCTGCAGCAGTGCCTTGCCCGGTAGATTACCACGTACGAGAGCAACCGCTGCCATCGTCCCGATGGTCGTCGCTACCACTGTGGTTACTGCGGCGATCTGTAGGCTGAAAATGGTCGAGCGCAGCCAGTCGGGATCGGACAAATACGCTTTGAACCAGCGCAGGGTCAGCCCCTGCGGCGGGAACGTGATATAGGAGGCGTTGCTGAGTGCCAGTGGTATCACCAGCAGCGTCGGAAGGACGAGAAAGAACAGCACCGCCGCAATCATCAGATTGGATGCGTGTCGTGCCACTCGTGACCAGATCGGGCGAAACCGCCGGGCGTCGGATGACGATGTTGTCAATCGCTGCGTCAAGGGTTGAGATTCAATGGACACTGTTCAAACCTTTGCTGAAAGAGAGCGCGCGGCGAAAGAGCAGCACCAGCAGTAATGTCGTGCTGAGCAGGATGACTGACAGGGCGGCCGCAAACGGCCAATCCAGAAGGACGATTGTCTGCTGGCCGATGAGGGTTGCCATCATCAGCGCGCCGGGTCCACCGACTAGGGCGGGGGTGATGTAGAAGCCGATGGCGAGAATGAAGCAGATCACACAGCCGGCGAAGACGCCGGATAGGCTAAGTGGAAAGGTCACGCGCCAAAAGGCGGCGATCCGGCTGGCACCGAGATTTCGTGCCGCCTGCTCATACGCGCTCGGCACAGAACGCAGGGCAGAATGGATCGGCAGGATCATGAAGGGCATCAGCACATGCGTCATCGCGAGAATGACAGCGCCCTCCGTATAGAGCATTTTCAGCGGTGTCGAGATAACACCGAGCTGGATCAGCCCGTCGTTGATGATGCCGTTGCGCCCTAGCAGCACGATCCAGGCATAGGAGCGGACAAGCACCGAGGTCCATAGCGGAATGAATAAGCATGCCGTTCCGAGCTTTACCAACTTGCCGCGCATGCGCGCGATTGCATAGGCGGTCGGATAACCGATTGCAAAACAGGCAACGGTTACGATCGCCGCGATGCGGAAGGTTCTAAGTAGGACCTGAATATAAAGTGGACTGTCGAAGACACGCTGGTAGGGGGCAAGCGGAGCTTCTCCGGAAAGGCTGATGCCGATAAGTCTGGCCACCGGGTAGACGAAGCCTCCCGCCAAGAGGAGGAGCAGCGGCAGGATCAGCAAGATGGCCAATAGTGGCGAATAATGTTGGACCGACCCTGTGAGGATCCCGCGGCGGAAAGTGCCGGTCGATTGTCTCGCGAAGGATGACGCCATGATTAGACCCCCGCTTTTGCAAACAGCCGTAAGGCGTTCGCCTCTGGGATAACGTCAACCAAGTCTCCCTGATGAAGGCCTGCCGCCACATGCCCAACGGGCATCTGGATCTGGAGCAAACGGTCATCGCTGTTCCGGGTTCGCACGAAGAAGAGGAAAAACGAACCGGCGAAAACGGTTGCGTCTATGGTGCCCGTCAGAATGGCGCCGCGGTCGCGACCATGCGGCGCTAACGACAACCGTTCGGGGCGAACCGCGATATTGACAGCTTGGCGAGAGGCAAATGGACTGGCTCCGTCTTCGGCAGCCGCCGTAGCAACGACGTTGCCCCCTTTTGGCCGTACCATGTGCTTCCCGTTATCTTGACCGAGATATTCGCCGTCGAGAAAGTTCATGCGACCAATGAAGTCTCCGACAAAGGCCGAGACAGGCGAACGGTAGAGATCGAGCGGCGATCCCACCTGAGCCAACCGGCCTTCTGCCACCACCGCAACGCGATCAGACATGGTGAGTGCTTCCTCCTGATCATGCGTCACATAGACGACGGTTGCCCCAAGCCGTTGCTGCAAGCTCTTGATTTCCAATTGCAACGCCTCGCGCAGTTTCTTGTCGAGGGCCCCAAGTGGTTCGTCCATAAGGAGAACGGGCGGCTCGAAGACGATTGCCCGAGCGACGGCGACGCGTTGCTGCTGACCCCCAGAGAGTTGATGGGGATATCGATCGCCATAGCCGTCGAGATGTACCTGCGCCAGTACCGCCTCCACCTTGCGGCTGATGAGATCTTTGTCCATTCGGCGCATGCGCAACGGAAAAGCGATGTTGGCTGCCACCGTCAGATGCGGAAAAAGGGCATAGCGCTGGAACACCATACCGATGTTGCGCCTATTTGGCGCCATATAGGTAACGTCGCGACGGCCGATCATTATCTGGCCGTTGCTCGGGCTCTCAAAGCCAGCGATCATCGTGAGTAGCGTCGTCTTGCCGGAGCCCGAAGGACCAAGGATCGACAGGAATTCACCTGCCCGAATGGCCAGTGAAATGCCATCCACAGCAAGCGATGTGTCATATCGTTTTTCAAGCGCTTGCAGCGTAAGTGCTTCACCAATCAAAGTTCCTCTCCTTATTGTTGTCGTTGTGAAACGTGTTCGTTTGCGACGGCGTCGCGAGTTGTTCACCGATCGCTTGGCTTCTGATCCGGCTCCCGCGTCGAACTTTGGGAAGACGGAAATTTGCGAAAGTGCTATGACTTTAATGTCACATAATGTTTGCAAGCACGTCGCTTTTCATTTTTGTTGCAACAAAATGAACATTTGTCAAAGGAAATTAGAGGAATTTTCAATGGAAAACGTATCGGAAGACGAAGGATACCATCAGCATCAGCCCAATCGATTGGGCGAAATGGCATATCACAACATGAAGGAACGACTGATCCGAGGCGCTTTTTCCCCCGGAGATAAGCTCACAATTCGTGCGGTTTCGGAAATGCTGGATGTCAGCACGACGCCCGCTCGTGACGCCATTAACCGCCTCGTGATCGATGGTGCGCTCATTTATTCTGGCCCGAAAACCGTTATCGTTCCCCACTTAAGATTGTCGGATCTCCAGGAGATTACGCAGATGCGTCTGGCCCTAGAGGGGCTTGCGGCGGCGCTGTCCGTCAAGGCCGCAAGCGAGGCAACGATCGATGAACTTGAGCAACTTCAGGCGAAAATTGACGCCGCATTGGATGAAAAGCGTTATTTTGACACCCTTTGGCATAATAAGGAGTTCCATTTCGCGATCTATCGTCTCAGCGGAATGCCCTATCTTTTACAGGTGATCGAGACTCTGTGGCTGCGGGTTGGTGCGTCATTTAATGGCCTCTACCCGGAATTTTCCGAGACGCGCTACGGTGCTCGCAATCACCGTAACGCGATAGAGGCGCTTGTTGAAAAGGATGCCGATGCTGCACGCGCAGCCATCGAGAGCGACATTCGTGATGGATTTCGTCAGATGAAAAAAATGAGCGCAGACCGCGATCAAAGGAATCTCTCTCGTCGCTGAATAATTATGTTGCACTTTCCTTCTCTCCGTGTTTTTTTGTTGCAACAAAAATGTGAACGGGATGCGAACGCGCATCTCTGCATGGAGAGGGCAAGGCATGCTTCATCAGGATTTTCCATCATTTCGACGGGCAGCACTCAGATCGCGATCGCAATATTTCTTCGAGCGAGGGCAGATCGTATTTCCCGATGGAACCACGCGCGCCACCGTCGAACGTGATCCTCTGCCGACGTATATTTCCCGCGGTGAGGGTGCTTATCTGGTCGATGTCGACGGCAATCGGCTCCTCGACCTCAATAACAATTTCACAACGCTGATCCATGGTCACGGTTACCTACCCGTTGCCGACGCAATCGCAGATCTCCTGCAGAAAGGAACCTGCTTTTCCAATCCAACGGAGCACGAGTTGGGATTGGCGGAATTGCTCGTACAGCGCATTCCCGCGATCGAGCAGATTCGCTTCGTCAACAGCGGCACCGAGGCTGTCATGTTCGCTATCAAGGCAGCTCGCGCCTTTACCGGGCGGTCGCGCATTGCCCGCGTCGAAGGAGCCTATCACGGTGCCTATGATTGGGCCGAGGTAAGCCAAGGCGCGTCGCCTGCATCCTGGGGACCCGCGGACGCCCCCACATCCACGACCTCTTATGCCGGCGCGCCGGAAAGCATTGCCGAAGAGGTCGATGTGATCCGCTTCAATGATGTCGAAGGCCTGGAACGGAGGCTGGCCGTGTCTGGTGGCGATCTTGCCTGCATCCTGATGGATCCCATGCCGAGCAGGGCAGGTTTGCTCGCCCCTGAGCCAGCCTTCATCGAAGCCATCTCCAATCTTGCGCGGCAATATGGCGTTCTCGTCATAGCCGACGAAGTGCTGAATCTGCGTCAGGGATATCGTGGTGCATCGGCGCGTTTCGGGCTCGTGCCGGATCTTATTGCTGCCGGGAAGATTATCGGCGGGGGCTTTCCAGTCGGCGCAGTTGGTGGTCGCAAGGAGGTGATGGCGGTGTTCGCAAGCTCGGGCGCAAGGCCAGCGGTGCCACAGGGCGGCACTTTTTCGGCCAACCCGGTTTCAATGGTCGCAGGAAGGGTGGCCATGGAGGCACTGACTTCGGCAAGCTTCGAGCGTCTTGATGAAATGGGTACGCGTGTGCGCGACGGCCTCTCTGCCGCGATCGCGCGTCATGACGCGCCATTTATCGTCACCGGTTCGGCTTCGCTTTTTCGTATTCACCCCAAGCGGCAGGTGCCCCGTGACTATCGGCAGGCCTTCCCGACACCGGAACAGAACAGTTGGATGACCAATCTGACAAGCCATTTCCGTCAGCTCGATATCCTCCTGCCCTTTGGGGCCGCCGCCTGCCTGTCCACGGCAATGACGAACACGGATCTTGATTTGATCGTCGATGTCTTCGGCGATTTCCTCGAAACCTACGAAGCCGATTTTGCTGGAGCAAACGCATGACCACGAAGTCCTTGGAAACTGTCGCTGAATGCCTGGCTCGTTCGCTGGTGCGCCATGACGTCACTCATATATTTGCCCAGAGCCTACCATCAGCGCTCATCCTGGCTGCCGAAGCGGCAGGCATTCGCCAGGTCGCTTACCGACAGGAGAATATGGGCGGCGCCATGGCCGATGGCTATGCGCGACGATCCGGAAAGATCGGCGTGGTGGCCGCCCAGAATGGTCCGGCTGCCACGCTGCTGGTGCCGCCCATGGCCGAAGCGCTGAAAGCGAGCGTTCCGATCGTAGCACTTGTGCAGGAAGTCGAGCGCGATCAGATGGATCGGAACGCGTTCCAGGAGCTTGACCATATCGCGCTCTTCCAATCCTGCACGAAATGGGTGCGCAGGGTCATGGTCCCGGAGCGAATAGAGGACTATGTTGATGCCGCCTTCACTGCTGCTGCCTCCGGTCGACCCGGGCCGGTTGCGTTGCTGTTGCCTGCCGATCTGCTGCGTTCGGAGCTTGGTGTCAAAACGCCATCGCGATCTCTGAATCTTGGCCATTGGCCGCTTGACCGGTCATCCCCTGATCGCGCGACTTTGCAAAGGGCAGCGGAGTTGATCGCGAATGCCCACAATCCCGTAGTAGTCGCGGGTGGCGGCGTCCTCGGCAGCGATGCCTGCCATGAACTGGCCATGTTGCAGGATCTGGCTGTACTCCCAATTTTGACCACCAACATGGGCAAGGGTGCAGTTAATGAATATCACTCGCTTTCGGCCGGCGTCTTAGGATCACTCGTGGGTCCGCGGTCACTCGGGCGCCATACGGCAGCTCTGGTCGGTGACGCAGACCTTGTCATTCTGGTTGGAACGCGAACCAATCAGAATGGCACGGATAGTTGGCGGCAAATTCCTGCTGGCGCTCAGGTGATCCACATCGATGTCGACCCTCAGGAAATCGGCCGCAATTATCAAGCGCTACGCCTGGTCGGGGATGCGCGTGAGACACTCAGAGAACTTGTTCATGCCCTCAACGCGCAAGATCTATCCCAACGTCGGGACCAACGGGCCGCTGTTACCAGCCGCGTAGCCGAGTGCTGGCGGCAGTTCGATGAGGATCGGCATCACCTCGTGCATGCTACTGCGTCGCCGATTCGCCCGGAACGTATCATGGCAGAACTGCAGGCGTCATTGACACCGCAGACGACTGTCGTTGCGGATGCAAGCTATTCATCGATGTGGGTCGTCGGCCAATTGCGATCGCTTGCTTCAGGAATGCGGTTCCTGACGCCGCGCGGTCTTGCGGGGCTGGGGTGGGGTCTGCCTCTGGCTCTTGGTGCAAAGGCAGCTAGACCCGAGCACCCGGTGGTCGCCATCGTTGGCGACGGCGGGTTCGCCCATAGCTGGGCGGAGATGGAAACCATGGTTCGCTCCGATCTTCCCATAACCATCATCCTTCTCAACAACGGTATCCTCGGTTTCCAGCGGGATGCCGAGACAGTAAAGTTCGGGCGCTTCACATCGGCGTGCCATTTCGCGCCTGTCGATCATATGCAGATCGCTCAAGCCTGCGGATGCCCGGCAGTGCGCGTTGAGGATCCAGCCGAGCTCACGGCTCATCTACGGGGTGGACTGACAGGCAAGGGGCCGCTGTTTATTGAGGTCATGACAGATCCAGAGGCTCATCCGGCTTTGTCCTTATTTGCCGGCTTGGATGAGGCGGCATGATGCCAGAGCCGTCTCGCATCGCCGTCGTGACAGGAGGGACGAGCGGTATCGGATTGGCGACGGCGCGAAAACTACTGGCGGCGGGGCATTGCGTCGCCGTCTTCAGTCACAGCGCTAAAACTGTCACTGATGCAACTGCCGTGCTGTCCGCGGAATTCGGATCTGGACGCGTCTTGGGCCGAGTTGTCGATCTGTCGGATCCTGTGGCTGTTACCAATTTCTTCGAAGAGCTTTCATCCACCTGGGGAGATGCCGAAATTCTCGTCTGCAACGCCGGCATATCGCCCAAAGGCTTAGCTGGTCCTCGGCGGTTCGAGGAAATCGGGCTGGAGGAATGGAACGAAGTGCTGGCCGTGAATCTGACCGGCACCATGTTATGTTGTCAGGCGGTCGTCAGGGGAATGCGACAGGCGGGATTCGGACGCATCATTTTGATTGGATCGCTCGCTGGGCGCACACGTCCTCGCATTGCCGGTGGCGCTTACGCCGCCAGCAAAGCAGCGCTGGCCGGCCTTATGCGCGCGCTTGTCGGATCGTGCGGTCCTTTCGGCATAACCGTTAATCTCGTGGCGCCGGGCAGGATCTTGACACCCTTGACTGGCGATCCCAATACGCCGGCCAATCAGGACGCGGTTGCACGCATTCCTTCTGCCAGATTGGGAATTCCGGAGGACATTGCCGCCGCCGTTGCCTTTCTGGCGTCGGAAGAAGCGGGCTTCGTTAATGGTGCTATCCTCGATATCAACGGGGGCGAATATGCGCCAGCCTAGAGCCGTCACGCGGCCCGGGGCGTTCAACTTCAAGCGCTCCGATGCGACTGTGAAGCTCGACGTGGCGGCCCACAACGAAGTCATTATCTGGACCTCCGATGCAGAGCTGTTCTTGCCGTTTAGCTATATTCTGAAGACGGAGGGCTTTATGCCCTCTTTGGCTTGCAGCGCCAACGATGTTTTGGCTTCCTGCACGAAGCGCTTGCCGTGCGCGGTCCTTTTCGATTGCGCCCACGAAACCCAAGATGCCGTTTCCATATGTGGCGAAATCAGGCGATCCACCACACATGACAAGGAAGGCCGCCTGATTGCGCTCTTGCGAAGCCAAGCGCAACCGCTTCATCTTGCCTTGCTGCAAGCCGGTGTTGATGATTGCCTGTTCAGGCCGCTTTCACCGGAGAAGTTGCTGACATCTCTCAGGCAGGCGGCGGGACAGGCCATGGAAACGGCCAACTCAAAAAGGGTTGCGTCGCTGGCTTTTGCCGACTTGGAAGTCGACGTCGACAGTCGCCGAATACTTTGCAACGGTTGCGACTTTGCGCTGCCACCCATCGAGTTCAATATTCTACGTCATCTGATGAAGAGGGAGGGACAGCTCTGCAGCCGTTCCGAACTGATTGCTTCGGCTTGGCCGGCTTCCGCCGAAGTCACGCCGCGAACCGTAGACGTTCACATTGGCCGCTTGCGCAAGGCGCTGGGAGTGTTGCCCGGATGTAGTGCTGCCATTCGCACCGTCCATGCAGCTGGCTATGTGTTCAAACCCCGGGGCTTGCGAAAGACTGGGTCAAGCACATCAGCGTAGTCGCTTTGCTTGGACGGATCTGGATTTTTATTGATTCTTTTAATTCAGTTTGATTCGGCCACTGAGATGCTCAATTACCGCGCCTGAAAGCTCCGTAGCTTCTCGAAAATCTCCGGCGCAATCTCAAACTGACGGGCCTTACCGCGCCCCATGGAATTCTTCACGAACGTCTCGGTCAGGATGCCACGTTTCACCAGCGGCTCGATTGTCTCCGTCACGCCCATGCGTGTGAGCTTCGTAATTTCGACTATATTTGATATAGTTAGTGCTTGGTGAGCTTGGTTCATGATGTAAAGAACACTCATCATGCCGACCTGTTTCAGCCGGGATTGCGGTGTCTCGTCCTCCTGCGGATTATCCATGATCTCATGCAGGATGAAGGCGGCAAACGAAAGACTGTGCCACTGCGTGGTTAGGGTACTTGTCATCTTTTTAACTGCATTATATAAGTCACTATAAATTACGAAAGACGCCCGATTCGTCGCCGGACCGATCGTCAGATATCGCCACATCGAAGGATCATGCTGATGAAACGCCTTCTGGTTGGAACAATCTTCGCCATTGCCGGCTGCATGCCTTTATATCTCATTTCCGAGCGGCATGCGCGCGCCGATGATTGGGGATGCCAGGTTATCCTGTGCCTTTCCAATCCGGGTGGGCCCACACAATATGTCGCCTGCCGTCCCCCGATCAACAAGCTCTGGCAGGAGCTTGCCAAGGGGCATTCCTTTCCCGCCTGCAGCGGTGTCGGCTTCCGGGCATCGCGTCCTCGTTACGAGCCCTATTTCTGCAGTGATAATTATCGCCTGACGACACGCTATGGCGAGCGCGGCCAACAGGAGACCTGCGTTTCGCGAACCCTTTCCGAGGTTGACGGCGGCTATTGCGCCTCCGGTCGTGATGGCGGCGCCAGAGACGATGGGTTGGTGATATCGGCGCGCTGGCAGCGGGATGGCCGGCACGTACAGTGCATGGGCTATCCGACGGCAAGGCCGAATGTGCGATCCGAGCCCCATTATGTCGATGTAACCATCGATGGTGTTGGAAGCCAACGGGTTTGGTACTGACCATGGCCGTCTCCTTTACCGATCTTGCCAAGACCTGTGCGCCGGCGATTGCGATCGAAACGCTTGCGGCGGTTGTCAGTCTCGAAAGCCAGTTCCAGCCTTTTGATATTCGTGTGGGCGGGAGTTCATCTCTTCATGAACAGCCGAAGAGCAAGGCCGAGGCGATCGAAACCGCAACGGCGCTGATGGCGGAGCATAAGGATGTCCAGCTAGGGCTTGGCGGCATTGGCATCGCCGAATTGCGCAAATTTGATCTCAGCATCGCGGATGCTTTCGACCCATGCCTCAACCTCAAGGCAACGGCCACATTGCTCGATGGTTATTATCGTCTGGCAGTGCGCGCGGGCGCCGCGCCGCAGCAGGCTGAGCGCGTGATGCTGCAATCCTACTACGGGCGCTCCGATCCTTCGGTCGGAAAGATGGCCCAGTATGACGATCAGGTCCAAAGCGAGGCCAAACGGCTTTCGAAGACGCTGTTCGCCATAGCGATAGGGCAGAGCATGGGGCGGCCGACAGTTCCCGAATACCAGACCAGTGATCCGTCCTTGAACCGTGAGGAAGGGCCTTTGCCCGAACGGTCGGCGAAACCACCGTCTTGGGATGTCTTCCACGCAGCGCGGCAATCATCTGCGCTGGTCTTCCAAAATGATCAACCGGAGCAGTCTGAATGATGTCGAGGATCAATATTCGTGCATTTGGCGTCACCGTTGCGGTGGCAACGGTCCTTTCGATCGCCATGATCGAGCCAGCCTTCGCGCAGAGCGCCGGCGGGATCGAGACGGTTCTGCAGAATATCGTCACCTTGCTCACGGGCAACGTTGCCAAACTCCTGGCAACGATCGCCGTCATCATCGTCGGCATCGCCTGGATGTTTGGTTACCTCGACCTTCGCAAGGCAGCCTATGTCGTGCTCGGCATCGGCATTCTCTTTGGCGCCTCTCAGATCGTCAGCACGATTTCCGGGGGCTGAAATCATGGTGAAGAAGGTTTCGCTTGAGGAAGATACCCTGTTCTTGGCTTGCACCCGGCCAGCGATGATCGCCGGGGTGACAATGGAGGCCATGGGCGTCAATATTATACTGACGACGATCCTCTACATTGTTGCCGGCTCGATTGCCTATGGGCTTGTCGGTGTGGTCTTTCATTTCATTTTTCGCTCGCTCGTCAAGCATGACCACAACATGTTCCGTATTCTGCTGGCCTGGATCGAAACCCGTGGTCGTTCGCGTAACGGCGCCTATTGGAGGGGTGCTTCGCTGACGCCGTTGAGACTAGTGCGACACTATGACGAAAGGGACCTTGGCCATGCCTAAAGTGTCCCGTCTCAAATTCCGTGAACTCGAGCCGGAAACGTACATCCCCTATGTCCGGCACGTGGATGAGACCGTGATCGCACTCGATTCCAGAGCATTGCTAGCGATGATCGCTTTGGAGGGCGTATCGTTCGAGACAATCGACGCTATCGATTTGAACAGCCTGCAGCGTGATCTCAACACGCTCTACCGCAACATTGCCGACGAGCGTCTGGCAATCTGGACCCACCTCATCCGTCGGCGCGATAACACTTATCCCGACGGCGAGTTCACCAATTCCTTCTCGGCAACGTTGAATGGCAAGTATCGGGAGCGGATGGTGAGCGAAGATCTGTTTCGCAACGATCTCTATCTCACCCTGCTTTGGCATCCGGGACACGATCCGGCCGAACGGCTTGCAAATTTGCTGTCACGGCTTCGCAAGGCCCAACGAGCAGCAGGCGAGCTCGATGAGGACAGCCTGAAACATCTGCGGGACAAGGTGACCGATGTCACTGCGGGACTGAGACGCTTCGCGCCGCGCGTGCTGTCTCTCTACGATCAAAACGGCATCCTGTTTTCCGAACCGAGCGAGGTGCTGCATCAGTTGATCGGCGGCCGGCGAGAGCCCATACCATTGACGGAAGGCAGGATCTCCTCGGCGATCTATTCCGATCGTGTGATCTTCGGGCGCGAGACGGTCGAGATCCGCGATGAAGGGACAAGCCGTTATGCGGGCATGTTCGGCTTCAAGGAATATCCGGCGAGAACCCGTGTCGGTATGCTGGACGGCATTCTGACGGCACCTTTCGAACTGATCCTCACTCAGTCCTTCGCGTTCAGGTCCAAGACCGATGCCCGCACCATCATGGGCCGCAAGCAGAACCAAATGGTGAGTGCGGTCGACAAGGCAGCCTCCCAGATTGAAGAGCTTGATGCGGCAATGGACGAGCTGGAATCGAACCGTTTCGTGCTTGGCGAACACCATCTGACCCTCGGGATCTTCGCTTCATCTGTCAAAGACCTCGGTGACAATCTTGCGAAGGCGCGCGCGCATCTGACCAATGGTGGCGCTGTCGTAGCGCGCGAGGATCTGGGGCTCGAAGCTGCATGGTGGGCACAATTGCCCGGTAATTTTCGGTATCGGGCTCGTTCCGGTGCGGTCACCTCGCTGAATTTTGCAGCACTTTCTCCGTTTCATTCCTATCCTATGGGTAAGAAGGACGGCAACGAATGGGGGCCGGCCGTCGCCATGCTAAAGACGGCGTCGGGCTCGCCGTTCTATTTCAATTTCCACTATGGCGATCTCGGTAACACCTTCGTCTGCGGTCCGTCGGGTGCTGGCAAGACCGTACTTCTCAATTTCATGCTGTCGCAACTCGAAAAGCATGACCCGCACATGGTCTTCTTCGACAAGGATCGTGGCGCCGACCTCTTCGTTCGGGCTGCCGGTGGCACCTATTTGCCGCTGAAGAACGGGCTGCCGACGGGATGTGCACCGTTGAAAGCCTTAGAGTTGACACCGGAAAATAAGATTTTCCTGGCACGATTTATCGCCAAGCTAGCCGGCAAGGCGGCGCGTGATTTTTCGGTCAGCGATGTTAGCGATATCGCGCTCGCGATCGATGGTCTTGCCGATCTGCCGAAAGAGCAGCGCACGATCGGCGCTTTGCGCACCTTTCTCAACAATACCGATCCGGAAGGGATTGCCGCGCGCCTGCGTCGGTGGGAAAGGGGCGGGCCGCTTGGTTGGGTCTTCGACAACGAGACCGATGAGATCGGTATCGGCGCCAAATTTCTCGGCTACGACATGACTGATTTTCTCGACAACGAGGAAATCCGTAATCCCTTGATGGCTTATCTTTTCTATCGTGTCGAACAGTTGATCGATGGCCGACGGATCATCATCGTTATCGACGAGTTCTGGAAGGCATTGCAAGACGAGAGCTTTCTTGATCTTGCCCAGAATAAGCTCAAGACCATTCGCAAGCAGAACGGCTTGATGCTGTTTGCCACGCAAAGCCCGCGAGACGCCATCAACTCACCGATCGCGCATACAATCATCGAGCAGTGCCCAACACAGGTTTTCCTGCCGAATTCCCGCGGTGATCGAGACGACTATGTCGGTGGCTTCAAGCTCACTGAACGCGAATTCGAGTTGGTTGCCCGCGAGCTCTCCGCCGAAAGCCGGCGCTTTGTCGTTAAACAGGGTCACAACAGCGTTGTCGCCGAGCTCAATCTCAACGGTTTCGGCGATGAGCTCGCAATCCTCTCCGGGCGAACGGCAAACGTGGAACTTGCCGAGGCCATCCGAGCGGAGCTTGGCGATGACCGGGACGAATGGTTGCGGATATTCCAACAGACACGGAGTGCAAGCTGATGGTGCAGAGCAGGGTGATTCCCATGACAGCGATAGTGCTGTTCCTTTCTTCGTACGCCGCTGACGCGCAGGGTATCCCGGTGATCGACCAGACGGCGATTGCCAAGCAGATCGAAAGCATAACCCAACTGAAATCGCAGCTCGATGCGCTAAACCAGCAACTCCAGCAGGCCCAGCAGCTCTACGGTTCGCTAAACAAGCTGACCAATATGGCCGACGTTGCCAGTCTGTTGAACGATCCGGCGGTTCGCAAGGCTTTGCCAGGAGACTTCTCTGCCGTCCAAAGCCTGCTCAAGGGCTCAGGTTCAGGCACGCTTGGCGATGCCGCCTCGAAGTTCTTGACCGACAATTCGACCTACAAAACGAGCGCTAACGACTTTTATGCTCAGGAACTGTCGCGTCTTCAGAACAAGAATGCGGGGCAGATGAGCCTAGCCCAGCAAATCTACGATACCGCGACCAAGCGGATCGACGGGATTGATCAGTTACGCCGGCAAATCTCTTCGGCGAGCGACGCCAAGGACATCGCCGATCTGCAGGCGCGGCTGCAGGCCGAAACGGCCTTTCTCCAGACCGATATGCTCAGGATGCAAGGGTTGCAGATGGTGCAGCAGGCCGAGGTTCAAGTCGATGAACAGCGCAAGGCCGAGGATTGGCGCAAGCGCATGGATACGATGGGAGCGGCCCTTCAATGAAGTTACTTGTTCTCTTTACACTCGGTGTCTCCTTGTTCGGCTGCTCGAAGCCCGAACGTACCTATTCGGTCGACGAGCTGATGGCCAACCAGACGCTGCTGTCAGATCTCATTGCCAAATGCAAAAGCAATCCCGGTGAGTTGCGAGCCACGCCGAACTGCGTAAATGCCGAGGCGGCAGATTGGAAATCCCGCCTGGAACGCATGGGCAAAGCACTCGGAGGCTGAGGCATGTACCAGATCTTTGCCTTTGTCGATGGGCAGTTCAAGGCGCCGCTGGAGAACTTCATATCATCAGGTACCTCGAATATCGCCAGCTGGGTCACAGGGCCATTGACGGCGGCCTTGACACTTTACGTCATCCTCTATGGCTTCCTGATCCTGCGTGGATCGGTCCATGAACCGATCATGGATTTCGCCTTTCGGGCAATGAAGCTTGCCATCATCCTGATGCTGGTCACGAATGCTGGCGAGTACCAGACTTATGTCGGCGGTATCTTTTTCGACACATTGCCTAAGGAAATTTCGCAGGCGTTGAACTCCGGCACGATACCAAGCGCCTCGACCTTCGACAGCCTGTTGGATAAAGGTCAAAAATGCGCGCATGAGATCTGGTCGCGCGCCTCATGGGGAGTCGACATCGTTACCGGCTTCGGTGGCATGCTTGTCATCTTGGCAAGTTTCGTGGTTGCCGCGATCGGTTATATCGTCTCGCTCTATGCCCGTCTCGCACTGGCGATCGTGCTCGCTATCGGCCCGATTTTCGTGGCGCTCGCCATGTTCCGCTCGACGCGCCGCTTTACCGAAGCCTGGATCGGACAACTCGCCAACTTCGTGATCCTGCAGGTACTGGTCGTGGCGGTTGGCTCGCTACTCATTACTTGTATCGATTCCACCTTCACAATGATCGAGAGCTACAGCGACGTACTCATGCGACCCGTTGCGCTCGGCGCCATTTGCCTTGCGTCCCTCTACGTCTTTTACCAGCTTCCAGGCATCGCCTCGGCACTTGCCTCGGGCGGGGCGTCGCTCACCTACGGCTATGGCGCGGCACGCGACGCCCATGAAGGCACGCTTGCCCGAGGTGCTACCTACATGACGCGCGCGACTGGTCGGGGTGCACGTGCCGTTGGCCGCAGCTTTCGTTTCGAAAGAACCGGCTGATGTGGAACTTCAAGCAAGCAACAAGATGGTTCACGATGATCCGAATACTCGTGCTTTTTTGTGTGGCATCAACGCTCGGCGGCTGCGCGTCACATTCCTATCCCCTGCCCAAATGCGACGGCTATTCGCGCCGGCCGCTCAAGCGCGCCATGTGGCAATGGGATGGCGATAGTCGGTCCACGCCGCAACCCCCTCACGCTTCACCGGCGCAGTCCGGCGGCAAGCCACCTGCCTACGTCGAGGAAAAGCCGGATATCGCTCCCGCCGCCTTCGCGCATTTTGATGTCGGCCACTCCTATCGCCTATGCGGAGGGCCGCGGTGATGGTGACGACGGACAGTCTTAAGGATTATTTCGATAAGGCCCGGCGCTTCGACCAGGATCGCATGATCCAGATGGAACGTTCGGCTCGAATTGCCTGGTTCGTAGCCATCGGGGCCGGTATTCTTGCGACGATTTCGACCGTCGCTATCGCAGGCCTGACACCGCTAAAGACGGTCGAGCCTTTTGTCGTGAGAGTCGACAATTCCACCGGTATTGTCGATGTCGTTTCGGCACTCACGTCGACCGCTGGCACCTACGACGAAGCAGTGACTAAATATTTCGCCGCCCGCTATGTTCGTGCCCGTGAGGGTTATGTCTGGAGCGAGGCAGAGGAGAATTTTCGCACGGTTTCGCTGCTCTCGACGGCGCCGGAACAGACCCGCTTTGCCGCGATTTATCGCGGCGGCAATCCGGATTCCCCGCAAAATATCTACGGTCGCGGCGCCACATCGCGGATCAACATCGTTTCCATCTCGCTGATCAACGCCAATGTACTGTCTGTTCGCTATATGCGTACCATCACGCGCGGTGATGAGACGCATACGACCCATTGGGTGGCAACGCTTACCTTCTCCTATGTGAATGCTCCAATGTCCTCGACCGATCGGCTGATAAATCCGCTCGGCTTCGCCGTCAGCGACTATCGCTCCGATCCGGAGGCCATCAATTGAGACATCTGAAACATCATTGTTTGATTGCACTGCTCCTGACCGCTAGCTGGCCATCGGCAACCCTTGCGTTGGAAACGCCGCGCGGCGCATCCCAGGACAGTCGGGTCCGCTTCGTCGACTATCAGCCTTACAATATCACCAGGATCGTTGGCTCGTTGCGTTCCTCCGTCCAGGTGGAGTTTGCCGCCGACGAGGAAATCGCCCATGTGGCGCTTGGCAACACGGTCGCCTGGGAAGTGGCGCCGGCCGGCAATATCCTCTTCCTGAAGGCGCGAGAGAACCAGCCTGTCACGAACATCTCCGTGGTCACGACACGTCGTGATGGTTCGACGCGCAGTTACCAGATGGAGTTGACGGTCCGAGACGGTCCGGTTGCCGCCGGCCAGGACACTTACTTCTATGTCAAATATCGCTATCCGGCCGATGATGCGGAACGCCGTCGTCAGGAGGCGCTCGCGCGAACCCAGGCAGCCCAAGCTGGACAAGCCGACACAGTGCTGGCTTTGCATGAGCAATATGGACCGCGCAATTGGCATTATTCGGCACAGGGCTCAGGAGCGTTGGAACCGAACGCTGTTTATGACAACGGCAAGATCACGACGATCGCCTTCACCGGCAATCAGGAAATGCCGGCAATCTATGTGGAAAACTCCGACGGCACCGAGAGCCTGGTACCTAAGTCGGTTTCCGGTGACCTCGTGCTCGTCCATGCGATCAGTCGCAAATTTATTCTGCGGCGGGGAGGAGACGTGCTCTGCATCTTCAACGAAGCCTACGATCCGGTGGGCATCGATCCCAACACCAGTACAACATCGCCTTCCGTAGAGCGCGTCATGAAAGCGCGGGCGGCAAGCGCTGCAACAGGAGGAGCCCATGGCGGATGAGACGGAAGACCGTATCCCAGGTGAGCGCGCCGAGACGGATGTCAATGCGCGAGCTGAGGGCCGTCCATTCCTGAAGCGCGGTGGCGTGGTTTTAGCGATGGTCGCTTTTGTTGGGTTTTCGTTGTGGTCGATGCGTGACCGGCAAAAGGCTGAGACGAAAGAGCCCGACCATGTCGTTATTCGCCAGACGGCTGACTTCGAGCCGGCGAAGGAAGAGGTAAAGCCGGCGGCACCCCTTCCTGAGGTGTTGCTACCGACGCCTGCGTCAAAGGAGCAGGTCACACCTGCTGAGGACACGTTGTTGGACTCCGCCCGCCGTGCGCCGGTGATGGCCTATAATGGACAGCAGTCCTCATCGCAACGCCGCGACACAGCGGCCGCCATGTCGCAAGACACCGGTTCCAATTACCTGCCCGTTCCTGGCGGCCTTGGGGGCGCCCAACCTGAAACCGAGGACCAGCGCTTCAACAGGATGTTGACGCCGACTCAGCTGGAAGGATCACGCGCCGGCACGCTCGGCAATCGCGACTTCATTGTGGCGATGGGAACTTCCATTCCGTGCGTGCTGGAGACGGCGCTTGCCTCCGACCAGCCAGGCTTCGCTAGCTGCATCATTAACCGCGATGTGCTTTCCGACAACGGCCGCGTAGTTCTGATGGAGAAAGGAACCCAGATCGTCGGAGAATATCGAGGCGGCTTGAACCGGGGCCAGAAGCGTCTATTCGTGCTTTGGAACCGGGCAAAGACGCCAAAAGGTGTAATTATTACACTCGCCTCACCCGCAACCGACGCACTCGGGCGGGCGGGCATGGATGGCTATGTTGACACGCATTGGTGGGAGCGCTTCGGCAGCGCCATCCTGCTCTCCATCGTTGGCGACGCGACGACCTATGCCGGCAGCCGACTGCAGGATAGTGACGTTCAAGCGCAGAGTACGACAACCACTGGCCAACAGGCAGCAGCGATCGCCGTCGAGCAATCCATCAATATTGTGCCGACATTGACAAAGCATCAGGGCGAACTCGTCTCGATTTTCGTGGCCCGAGATCTCGATTTTTCCGATGTCTATAGCCTGCGTGTCACCGAACCCCGCAACAGGATGCTCGATCGGGCGGTATTGGGGGATTTCAGGCCTCGATCAACGCTCGTGACGAAGTAGGGCGGAAGATGGCGGAAGCTTCAGATGCTCGTGTGGTGCGTGAATTGCTTTTGCCACTGTCTCGCTTCCTGAAGGATACGTCGCTGTATGAGATCGTCGTTAACCGCCCGGGTGAAGTCCTGACCGAGGGAGCCGAGGGATGGCAGCATCATGCACTGCCGGATCTTAGCTTCGAGAAGCTCATGCGTCTGGCCCGAGCCATTGCAAGCTATTCGAACCAGGCAATCGATGAGGCCCGGCCGGTCTTGTCGGCCTCTTTGCCAGATGAAGAGCGGATTCAGATCGTTGTGCCGCCAGCAACGGCCAAGGACACGGTCAGCATCACGATCAGAAAGCCGTCGTCGGTGACGCTGACGTTGGATGATCTCGAAAAGGGTGGATTATTTTCCGATGTCTCCTGGTCGAACCGTGATGTCGAATCCTCGGATACGAGTTTGGACAAGATCCTTAAGGCAGGCAATTACGCGACGTTTCTGCGTGCGGCGGTTCTTGCGCGCAAGAACATCATCATCTCGGGTGCGACCGGATCGGGCAAGACCACCCTGTCGAAGGCATTGATCCGGCATATCCCGGAGCATGAGCGGATAATCTCGATCGAGGATACGCCGGAGCTGGTCATCTCGCAACCCAATCATGTCAGGCTTTTCTACTCGAAAGGAGGACAGGGGCTAGCGAAAATCAGCGCGAAAGATCTGCTCGAATCGTGCCTCAGGATGCGACCCGATCGCATTCTTCTACAGGAGTTGCGCGACGGCTCAGCCTTCTACTATATCCGCAATATCAATTCAGGACACCCTGGATCGATCACAACGGTGCATGCCGATTCTGCGGCGCTGGCATTTGAGCAACTGACGTTACTCGTGAAGGAGTCGGAGGGAGGTCGTGACCTTGAGCGCAGCGATATTCGTAGTTTGCTGAAGGTCGCGGTCGATATCATTGTCCAGTGCAGGCGGATCGACGGGCAGTTTCGGGTGAGCGAGATTTATTTTGAGCCGTGATCGAGCGGAGAAATGATTAGTCCCTGCATTTTGGTTTGTTCGCTTCAGCCGAGGTTCCGTAAGCGTTGTTTCGCTCGCACCTTGACCAAGATGGTTTTTGCAGTGTCGAGGGCCGGAGCCATGACGAGGACGGGCAACGGTGCGTCAATTTTGCTGCCGTTCAGTCCAGGGTTAATCCGGCCCCGTTCAGTCGATACCGAATAAACTCTGAATTCGGAGAGGCTGATACCGCCTCAATAAGTTGACCTATATTTCCATGCAGAACTGCCTGGATCACTGGGCCTATTTCTTCTTCAACGCTCCGAAGGGCTCCTTCATTCATTCGACATTGAAGGCGCTCATGCAAAATGAATTCCAATACCTTGTGCCGCAGTTGACTGCCCTGAAGGGCATCGAGATCGGGCTTCTTGATGTAAAATTCAAAGCTATGTGTCAAAAAGCCTGAATCGACCGGGAGTGAGAGAACCAAGCCAATGTCATCCTCAAAGACGCTAAGCTCCCATCCTCGGCCAAAGAGTTTTCTACGCAATTTTGTCACCAGCTACCCCAAGCTGCTTTGACAATGCTCTAAAAACGTGGCTGTCCGCAATGGTCCGATAGAAACCTTTAAGCGCGTATCACACCATCGAGTAATTCCACGGCAGGAGTTCCTCAATTCGGGACTGCCTGTGACCGTTGACTATGGCGGTGAGCGTGGCACTCAGGTAGGCAAGCGGATCAACGGCATTGAGCTTGCAGGTCTCGATGAGCGAGGCGATGGTGACCTCCTTCGAAGGCGATGGACCGAGCCGACTGCACGGGCGCAGTATTAACCGCTACAGGGATGCCTAAACTCCCGTCGCTGCCTTCGCCGCAAGTCCGGCAAAGGATTCAATGTCTGTCACCTTTAGTGGCGAATTGACCATGGTTGCCAAAGTGGCTACCGACAACCCGTTCCGGTATGTTGCCAGCTATCGCAGCGAACTGTTCGGCGTTTGGGAGAAGCAGCCATTCGAGAGCCATCAGCTTGGGAAGCTCGGTTTAATGTCGAAGCTGCAAAGCCCAGCCGCTCACGCGGAAAAAAGTGGTTTTGTATCAATGGGAGTGTAAAACGGCGCGGCCTGCCGTGAATGCGCGTTGCTTTTGATTTTCCACTCGTCAGGTCCATCCTGTAGGGGTGTTTTACATGCCCTCGAACCCTACGGCGTCGTCAGCGCGTAGGCGATGCGCCGAAAGAAATCCACGGTTCGGAAGATATATGCGGGTATGCGCCGCCATGCAGGCGCCTTGGCTGCGCGATAATCGCGACGCAAGCCGATCATCGTCGTTCGCTGCAGCTGGCTGAAACCGGCGATATTCGCACGCGTACTGACGATAGATACATTCATGTCCCAGCCGCGCTCCACAGCCACATCCCAGGGCAGCGACATGATGGCCAGCGATTTCACGATCTTTTCGGCGCCTTTGCGCGTGACGAGATAGCAGGCCGTCGAGCCCTGGGGACCAAAGAGGCAGCGGCCAACGATATCTCCTCTGCTGCTCAGGCCCGTGGTGCGAAAACCGTTCCAGCGGTGATTGACGAGCTTGACCAGGTCGGCATTGGGCGCAGCATTCTTCGCCGCCACGGCGCGTGCGAGGAAATCGATATCCAGCGCGACATCGTCCTCGATGATGACAGCCATCGCGTCGTCGCCCGCCAAAAACCGGTGCAGCGCCAGCAGATGGCTGCGATAGCAGCCGTATTCACCGGGCAGTATGGTGCGACCGTGCCGCCGCTGGAAACGATCGTGATTTACGTCGACCCATTCGTCGCGTGGGATGAGGGCGCCGTCGACACCGTGGATACGCTCGAATCGAAAACCGAACACGTCGCTCTGTCGCTGAATCTCCGCCAGTCGTTCGGCTGCCCGATCGATATCGATAAGATAGACCGGCACGGTTTGTGACGGTGTAAAAGAAGTTTCGGCGAGCGCAGTTACGGACATCGAACACACTTGTATTATTTCCATAGGCGCAAACAGCCAGCGCCAAGCCATATATGATTGCGCATCAACATAAAAGCCAGCTCTTATGCCGCGCTTCTCATCCTTGACTCCAGCCGCTACCAGTCAACCATGACATAGTGACCGGCCGAAAGGCTCACGATCACGCCAATCTCAAAGCAGCAGCCAATGGCGGACAATCGCAGAAGCGGTGTCGCTCGCCCAAGCAATGAGCGATCCGACAGAAATCCCAAACAGAACAAGCAAAGCAACGACGCCAGCGTCTAGAAGCTAAATGCGCCGCACTCCGAAATGGTCGGTAGATTTCTCGTGATTTTTCGGGACCATTTCCTTGAGGGCAGTCACCTCGTTTCGGATCTGAGTGAGAGATCGTGGTCAGTCTTATCTTCTTGGTGGCTCAATGAGACCTCCGGCGCCTTAATGTTTAGCTCTCAATGATATATGTGATTACTTAGACGGCGGCTGTCGCGGCTCTCGGCGCAGACTTTCCCGCCGCCAAATACTCCCCCTTCAGCCGCATATGGCACCAGCAGGCAAAGGCGGAGCTTGCGAAGGCCAGGCTTTCGCCGATCGCTAGGCGGTTGTTGGAGTTGCTGAGGAGCGTCAATGAGAAAAAGAAAAGGCAAGCGATGTAGGCGTGCCATGCGGCGCGCGGAATAATGCCGGCCTTGTGGGCGCGCCAGACGGCGCGGATGAAGATGGCGAGCATGAAGCCCATGATTGCCGCACCGAACAGGCCGTAGCGCACTAGGATTTCCAGATAGCCGTTGTGCAGCAGCGTGTACTGGACATGCGAGTAGCGCGTCTCGGCCCAGCGTTCGAGCCACCGATTACCCCAGCCGAAGATCGGTGCGGAGGAGAAGACCTCCCAACTGTTCGACCAGAGCTGCAGGCGTTCGTCCATCGACACCGGCGTATTGCTCGAGCTGATGGCGTTCGAGACCACGCCCCCCATTTCATGGCCGTTGGCCACATTTTCGACCATGGAAAGGGCTGCCGACACAGTCGGGCCAGCCGTCTTGTCGAGATTGTGCCTGACGCCATAGATCCCGGCGATCAACAGGGCCGCGACGGCGATGATGATGATGACGCCGCTTTTCAGGCGTAGGTAGGTCAGCGTAATGAGCGCCAGGACAGGCAGTGTTGTGCCGAGCGCGAGCCAGACGCCTTTCGATTTGGCGCCGTAGATGGCGATGAAACAGAGCGCGAAGATGAAGGGCGAAACGAAATAGGCGAAGCGGGCGATCCGGCGGTCGCTCGATTTGTCCGTCAGGTAGTGCAGCAGCCAGAACAAGGTAAAGATCACGATCATGCCGCAGGCGACGGCGCCGTGGATCTGGTTGTTCATGATCAGCGGCCGGATGGTTTCGCCGGCAAAGACCTCGCGCAGATGCTGGGTGGCGACCAGCATGATGAGGACCATCGCGAAATAGGCAGCTATGATCTTTTCCATCAGCTCTTCGTAGAGCAGGAAGGCGACGCCCATAATGGGGAAGAAGAAGGGGAAGGCATAGAGCCAATCCGAGGCGCCGATATCGTGCTGCGGTGTCAGCCAGAAGGTGATGAAGAAACGCGCCATGACATAGAAGGCCCAGCCCATGCAGAGCCAGCCGATCCAGTCGGTGCGCGGCCGTATGGGCGCCTTCATATAGTAGTAGAGGGCGATTAGAGAGAGGAGCGCGGTGGCATAGCGATAGGCGTCGCTCTCGACGACGGTTGGCGAAGCGACAAGCAGCCAGAGAATGCCGCCGATGATGGCGAGCGGTTTCGTCATGTTGCTTCCTGCCTTCGTGACGCCGATCGGTTCGGCTGCAAGGTCAGCATGCGGTTTGTTGATGCGCGAGTCGTCCAATGTCGTCATCCGCCTTCGTCCAGAATCGGTTCATCATCCGGCATTCCTCGCCCCGTGACGGGCCGTATGGTCGCAAAGGGGCAGGAATACGGCAATTTTCCCACGCCGTTATGTCACTGATGCCGATTTCGCCGATTGTTTGTCAATGAGCAACTCCGTCGCGCCGGACCACTTTCAATACCGTCAGGAAAATGATCTTCAGATCGAAAAGAAAGGAGCGTCGGTGCAGATAGTCTTCGTCCAAGGCAACCTTCTCGGGGATCGGCAGTTCGTCGCGGCCGTTGACCTGTGCCCAACCGGTCAAGCCCGGCAGCAGCGCGTCGACACCGCGTTCCGTGCGCAGGGCGACGAGGTCGTGCTGGTTGAAAAGGGCAGGCCGTGGGCCGACGATGCTCATTTCTCCCCTCAGGATGCACCAGAGCTGCGGCAGCTCGTCGAGGCTCGATTTGCGCAGAAAGGAACCGATGGGCGTCAGATAAATGGTCGGGTCCTTCAGTAGATGAGTCGCCACCGCCGGCGTATCGGTGCGCATGCTGCGGAATTTCGGCATGCGGAAGATCCGGTTTCGCCGGCCGACCCGATCCGACCAATAGAGGATCGGACCGGGCGAGGTCAGCCGTACCGCGAATGCGACGATCAGGATCGGAATGAAAAAAACGATGGTCGCGGCTAGAGCGGCGAGAAAATCGAAAAGGCGCTTGGCGATCGTATAAAGCATCGTCTCTTGTCGTTGCATCGCCCTTTGTTCTAAGGGTGATGAAGGTCGTCGTTGCTCCGTGCATCTCATATCGCGATTTCAAGCACAACCATCCTCGGCAAGATTCCCCTCCCTTGTTCCGAGCGGATATCCCGTGCAAAGCATGTCTCAGCAAATCATGGTGCGAAAAGCGGAGGCAGTGCGCGGATGATCCTGGTGACGGGTGCGACGGGTTTTGTCGGACAGGCTCTGTGCGCGGAGCTTTCCCGCCGGCGGATGGACTATCGGCCAGTCAGTCGCAACTCCGGGCCAGGCTTCGCCGCCATCGGGGCGATCGATGGCCAGACAGACTGGTCCGAGGCGCTTGCCGGCATCGACACCGTCATGCATCTGGCGGCCCGCGTCCATGTTATGAACGAGAGCGCCTCCGATCCGCTGGCAGCATTCCGTGCCGTCAACGTCGATGCAACGGTCAACCTGGCGCGACAGGCCGCGGGTGCGGGCGTGAAGCGCTTCATTTTCCTGAGTTCGATCAAGGTCAACGGCGAAGGGACGTCGGTGGGTAAGCCCTTCAGGGCCTCGGACGTGCCACTTCCAGAAGATGCCTATGGCCGCTCGAAACTAGAGGCGGAGGCGGCCTTGCTGGCGATATCAGCGGAAACGGGCATGGAAGTCGTCATCATTCGGCCGCCGCTCGTCTATGGTCCTGGCGTCAAGGCGAATTTCGCAAGCTTGATGAAATGGGCTGCGCGGCCGTTTCCCTGGCCGTTCGGGGCGGTTCGAAACCGCAGGTCGCTTGTCTATGTCGGCAATCTCGTCGATTTCATGCTGCTCTGCGCGACGCATTTGTCCGTCGGTAACCGCGTATTCCTGATCAGTGATGGCGACGATCTTTCGATCGGCCAACTGATCTCCAAACTATCTCTGGCTGCGGGGCGTAAGGCTTGGATGCTGCCGGTGCCGCCTTCGTTGCTCGAGGGATTTGCCGCGTTGCTGGGGCGCCGAGCCGCCGCGCAGCGGTTGCTTGGTTCGCTTCAGGTCGATATCGGCGAGACGCGGTCGGTCACCGGCTGGTCGCCGCCTTACTCGGTCGAAGAAGGGTTGGCGGCAACGGTCGCCGATGCGGGGACGAAGGCGCGCTGAGCTGGCCTTTCAGGCTTACAGGCTCCAGACCGCATGACCTTCCAACAGAGGATTGGCTCGATCGAGTGCCGCCTTCACGTCGACGACGACACCGTTTTCGCTCAGGAGATCGAGGATAGCGGCTGCCCCTTCTACCAGGTAGGATTTGTGGGGAACGGCAAGCACGACGGCATCAAGCTTGCTGAAGTCCCGCAACTCCCTGAGCTTTATGCCGTATTCTTCCTCAGCCTCCGAAGTGCTCGCCATCGGATCGTGCACCAGCGGCTCCAGGCCGAACTGACGCAGTTCGCTTATAATGTCGGGAACGCGGCTGTTGCGCAGGTCGGGCACGTCTTCCTTGAAGGTGAGACCGAATATACCAATCCGCGCGCCGTTGATCGGCTTTTTCGCCGCGACCAGCATCTTGATGAGTTTCTGTGCAATGAAGGCGCCCATGCCGTCATTGATGCGGCGGCCGGAGAGGATGACTTCAGGGTGATAACCGAGCTCTTCCGCCTTGGCCGTTAGATAATAGGGATCGACGCCGATGCAGTGGCCGCCGACGAGGCCGGGGGTGAAGGGTAGGAAATTCCATTTCGTCCGCGCCGCCTTCAGCACGTCGGCCGTGCGAATATCCATTTTCTCGAAAATGATCGAAAGCTCGTTCATCAGTGCGATGTTGACGTCGCGCTGCGTATTCTCGATCACCTTGGCGGCTTCGGCCACCTTGATGCTGGGGGCGCGGTGAATGCCAGCCTCGACCACGGCGCCATAGATTGCGGCGATCCTTTCCAGCGTTTGCGCATCATCGCCGGCGACGACCTTCACGATACGCTCGAAGGTGTGTTCCTTGTCACCGGGATTGATGCGTTCCGGCGAATAGCCGACATGGAAATCCTCGCCCTGGCGCAGCCCAGAAACTTCCGCCAGCACCGGGCCGCAGACCTCTTCGGTAACGCCGGGATAGACGGTCGATTCATAGACGACGATCGAACCTTTGCGCAAAACCTTGCCCACCGTACGCGAGGCGGAAATCATGGGCCGCAGGTCGGGCTGGCGGTTCCGGTCGATCGGCGTCGGCACAGCGACGATGAAGATATCGCGATCGCGAAGATCCTCGATCTCGCTACTGATGCGCAGTCCGCTCGACCGGAGCCGCTCGGCAGAAACCTCCCGGGTATCGTCCTCGCCGGCCTGCAGCGCAACGACGCGGGAGGCCTTGATGTCGAAGCCGACCACATCATGGAATTTTTCGGCAAGCGCAATCGCGACAGGCAGGCCAACATAACCGAGGCCAATGACGGCAATTTTTTCGTTCAACACAACATACCTCGAACACTCCGCCTGAATTAGCCCAAATTTGAAGCTGATGTCAGCGCCTAATATTTGCCCTCGGGATCATTTCAGCCGCAGTCGCATGAATGTGATGATCGGTCGGTTGCTTTACAACAAGCGCAAATCGGCGGCATTGCGGCATCTCGTGACGAGAGTTTCAGGTGGGATGATGGGACGTCTATCGAAACTTTCTGATTTCGAACCTATTTATTGGGAGTGAGACTTCATTTCTTTGAAAGCGTATTCGCAATGCGAAACAGCTATCTCAAACATCTCCGCACACAGCGCGAGCAGCTTGAAGCCAAGCTTGAGCTGCACATAGCCCGCTATTGTTTTGGCGAAGGCGAGGTGGACGACGGTACTGAGGCGGAGCTCCGGCAACGCATTGAGGAAATTTCCGACGAGATTGCCACTCTCGAGGCCGAGCGCGGCGAGTAAGATTGCATGAGGCAGGTTTCCAGCTGTCCGGATCGATTCTGACGCTTACAAAATAGCAAAGTCGTAGGGCGATTCTTGCCAGTTTCGTCTTCACCTATCACGACCGCTGACAATATCCCTGGAAACATTAGGCTCGTGGGCACTCTATCGTCATGCTAGGTCCTCGCTTTTCGAATTGGTCATGCGTGCATCGGCTCGGAACGCCTCCATACCAATCTTGTGAAGCTCGCGGTATTGTGCGGTATCTGACGGAATCCGGCTTGCCTCGATCAGGGCGCCGAGCAGGAATGCGCGATCGGCTTTTCTCAAGCCAGCCTTGATGATCAATCCGCCGAAGATCATCCTTTCACGCGTTTCGCGCTTACGATCTTTTGTCATGTCGCGTTGCCGCCTTCGTTCGAGAAGCATAATCCGCTGATCTAGCCTCTTAAGCGGATTCGCCCGCTGTCCTTTTTTCGCCGTCGCGAAATCGCGCTGCGATCTCGGCGAGAACGTCATTGAGCTCGGCGTCGGAAATATCCAATTCGGCGAGACCGGCCCTTCGTGCCGCGCTAGCGAAACGTTCATTGGCCTTGGCGACCATGTTCTTGCGTTTCTCCCTTAGCAGCTCGATCTGTGTGTCGATCTCGGAGACTGTGGTTCTTGCACGCATATCTGTCCTTTCTTTCACCAGGGGCGAGTCTGATGGCGTCTTTTATACTGCATTAAATGCAGTAGTCAAATCAGCTGAAATAATATAGGAAAGCGGAATTCGTCTTGGAAAAATTGATCTCTTTCGAGGCATTTTTGCCAAGAATCTCAATATCTGCGCGGTACTGATGTGCCGGAAAAGATAGAGTCAAATATGGCTATCATGTTTTTGAGAGCGAAAATGATCAGCCGCGGAGCGGGACAGAGCGTTGTCTCGGCTGCCGCCTATCGGCATCGTACCAAGATGAAGGATGAGCAGGTGGGGACTAAGTTCCGCTACTCCGCAAGGGCAGACGAACTCGTCCATGAGGAACTCGCTCTGCCCGAGGATACGCCGGCATGGTTGCGAATTTTAATCGACGGCCGATCGGTTGCCGGCGCCAGTGAAGCGCTTTGGAATGCTGTCGATCGTTTCGAGACCCGCCGCGATGCACGGTTTGCCCGCGAGATCATCCTTGCGCTTCCAAACGAGCTCAGCAGGAGGGAGAATATCGCGCTGGTGCGCGACTTCGTTCGCGAAAACTTCGTGTCGCGCGGAATGGTTGCAGACTGGGTCTATCACGACAAGAAGGGAAATCCGCACGTCCACGTTATGACCACGTCGCGTCCACTGACCGCGGAAGGGTTTGGGCCGAAGCACGTCGCTATCGTCGACGATACGGGCGAGCCGCTGCGCCTCAAAACCCCCGATAGGCCGAAAGGAGCAATCATTTACCGTCCGTGGGCAGGCAACAAGGCAACGCTGGAGGAATGGAAGCTTGCATGGGCTCAAACGGTAACGCACCATCTGGCACTTGCCGGTCACGATATCCGCATAGACGGCCGCTCCTATGAGGAGCAGGGGTTGCGGGGAATGGGGCAGCGCCACCTCGCTCCCGCCCGCGTGGCGCGTCTACGCAAAGGTGCCGATGTCTATTTCGCCCCTGCAGCATTGGCGCAGCGTTACGAGACGGCCGATCGCCTCGCTGCCAACCCCGGCCTACTGCTTAGGCAACTCAGCAACGAGCGCTCGACTTTCGATGAAGCCGAGATCGCCCGTGCCCTGCACCGCCACGTTGATGATCCAATCGTCTTTGCCAATATCCGCGCGAAACTGATGGCGTCGGACGATTTGGTAATGCTGCGGCCGCAGCAGGTGAGTGCGGAAACTGGTGGGGTCGAGCTGCCGGCAGTCTTCACGACGCGCGCGACGATCAGAACCGAATTCCACATGGCGCGGTCGGCATTCAATCTCTCGAACATCAGTGGCTTCGCGGTATCGTCATCCCAAGTTGATGCTGCGATAGTTGAGATTGAGGCAGCGCCAAACAAGGCCATTCGCCTCGACGCTGAGCAGGTCGATGCGGTTCGGCATATCACAGCCGATAGTGGCATTGCCGCAGTCGTCGGTATTGCCGGCGCTGGCAAATCGACACTGCTGAGTGTGGCACGTATCGCCTGGGAGCGAGACGGCAGGCGCGTCCTCGGAGCAGCGCTCGCCGGCAAGGCGGTGGAGGCATTGAATGGCAGCTCCGGGATCCGTTCGCGTACGATTGCTGCGTGGGAGCTTGCCTGGAAAAACGACTATGACCTACTGCAGAAGGGCGACGTGCTGGTTCTAGACGAAGCTGGCATGGTATCGTCGGAACAGATGGCGCGTCTTCTCAAACGCGTCGAGGATGCCGGCGCGAAAGCAGTTCTTGTCGGCGACGCGATGCAACTTCAGCCGATCCAGGCGGGAGCTTCCTTCCGCGCCATCGTCGAGCGCATCGGCTTCACCGAATTGGTCGGCGTTCGCCGCCAGAGGCACGAATGGGCGCGAGAGGCGTCCCGTCTGTTGGCCCGTGGAAATGTTGAGGAAGCTTTGAGTGCCTATAGCGCCCATGGCCATCTCCTCGAAAGTGACACGCGCAATGATGCGATTCAACGCATCGTCTCCGACTGGGCCAGCGCTCGCCTTGATGCCATTGTCAAGGCGGAGGTCGAAGGTCGTAAGTTGCGTGGCGACGAGTTGATGGTTCTCGCCCACACCAACAGCGATGTGAGACGCCTCAACGACGCGATCCGTGCGGTCATGTTGCAACAGGATGCGCTTGGGGAGAGTAGGTCGTTTCGTACAGAGCGCGGCATACGTGAGTTTAGTGAGGGAGACCGGATCATCTTCCTAGAAAATGCGCGGTTCGTCGAACCCAAAGCTCCTCACTTAACTGTTCAGCACGTCAAGAACGGCATGTTTGGAACGGTCACATCGATAGCGGGTCGAGGCGGGGTACCTTTCCTTTTCGTTCGGTTTGACAGTGGTCGGGATGTCATGTTCTCCGAAGACACCTATCGCAATGTCGACCACGGCTACGCCGCAACGATTCACAAGAGCCAAGGATCGACCTTCGACCGCGCTTTCGTGCTGGCAACAGGCATGATAGACCGACACCTGACATATGTTGCTATGACGCGTCATCGCGAGCGTGCAGATCTTTATGTGGCAAGGGGAGATTTTCAGCCAAAGTTCGAATGGGGCAAGCCGGCGCGCGTCGAACATGCCGCTGGCATCACAGGCGAACTTGTTGAAATTGGGCTTGCGAAGTTTCGCGAGCGGGACGACGCTGGTCCTTCCCCTTATGTTGACGTCAGAACGAACGATGGAACCACGCATCGCCTTTGGGGCGTCAGTCTGCCTAAGGCGCTTGAGGAGGCCGGCGTAGGGGTCGGCGATACAGTGACCGCGCGTAAGGACGGAACTGAAAAAGTTACCGTTAAAGTGCCTGTCATTGATGAGAAAACGGGCGCGAGGCACTTTGAGGATCGCGTTGTCGAACGCAATATTTGGACGGCCTATCCAGTTGATAAGGCCGAGGCTCGGATGGAGCAACTTGCCGCAGACAATCACCGACCGACGCTCTTTGCGCAACTAGTCGAACGGCTGTCACGCCCCGGCGAAAAGACGACAACGCTCGATTTCGAGAATGAGCCGTCTTACCAATCCGTGGTTTTCGACTTCGCAAGGCAGCGCGGCATCGACACGATCGCGGAATATGGTCACGCCGTCGAGGCACAGGTCGAGCGTCTATCCAGTTGGCTTGCCATACAACGTCATCATGTAGCGCAGCTCTGGCAACGGTCGAACGTGCCTTTCGGGGCCACAATCGAAACTCCGGGGCGAAATACTGCTATTCACGCGACAGACGACAAAGAGGCGTTGCCCGCTTCGGTCGCAGATACTTCCAGTCTATTGCCCGCTGTGAAATCCCTTACCCGATCGATCGCGGAAGATGCGCGCCTCGCCCAACTCGCATCTCCTCAATGGAAGGAACGAGAAGCGCTCCTGCGTCCGGTGCTTGAGCGAATCTATCGTGAGCCAGATAAAGCGCTTTCCCGTCTGAACGAACAGTCATCGAACCTCGCGCTGGATCCAGGCATCATGGCGGACCGGCTGTCACGCTCTCCGCAAAGCCTAGGTGCGTTGCGGGGCAGCAACACGCTGATCGATGGCCGGGATGATCGAGCTACGAGGGCTGACGCCTTGGCTGCGGTATCCGAACTGGTGGTTCTTGCACGGGCGCACGCAACTGAGTTTCGCAAGCAGGCGGATCGGTTCGACGATCGCGAACGAAGGCGTCGGTTGTTCATGGAGGTCACGGTGCCAGGCCTTTCCGACAGAGCAAGAGGGCGACTCGCTGAGTTGGAAGCAATCCGACAGCGGGGTGGGCAGGAGGCATACCACACAGCATTTCGTATTACCGCGGAGGATCGTTCCGTTGTTCAGGAAATCAAGGCGGTGAGTGAAGCCTTGAACCGCCGATTCGGACGGGATGCCTTCACGGAAAAGACTGATCAATTCGCAGATCGCGATACCGCGATGGGCATACCGGAAACGATTGACAAGGAGAAGCGGACTGAGTTGATCGCAATATTTACTGCTGTCAAACGCTTTGCCGCCGAGCAGCAGCTCGCCGAGCAACCGGATAGGCTCAGGACCGTTGCCCCGGCCACCCCCGACGACCTCAACACCATACCTGCGATGTTGCCGTCGGTTACGAAATTTAAGGCAAGCCTCGATGAGGAGGCGCGGATGCGCGTGACCGAGACTGAGCATTACAAACAGTTGAGAGCAGCACTCGCTGTGACTGGGTCCGTAATCTGGCGCGACCCCGCGGCTGCCGTGACGATGATCGAAGATCTGGTGCGCAAGCAGATAGACCCTGAGCGTATTGCACGTGCTGTTGCCACAGAGCCAACGGCCTATGGCCCTATGCGCGGTAGCGGCAGGGCGATGGATAGGCTGCTCGCCGGTGGTCGCGAGCGCAGGGAAGCTCTGCAGGCGATTGAGGCAGTTGGTGCTAATATACGCTCTCTTGGTCGATATTACTTGAGCGCTTTTGAAAACGAAAAATCGGCGGTCATGATAGAGCGCGGACGGATGGCCATACCTATTCCAGCGTTGACGAGAATTGCCCAAAATGAGCTGCGACACATCACGTCCGAGACGGAGAAGAACCCGCGCGAGCTGGCACGATTGGTCCGGTCGTTGTCACAAGATGTCCGCCAGGAATTCTCTCTTGTCAGCGAGGCACTTGATGCTCGCTTCGGGCCGGGTGCAATTTTGCGCAACGAGACCGATGTTGCCAAATTGGTCTCGAAGTCTCAGCAAACGGTCTTCAAAGCCATCCTTGGTCAATTGCGCACAGTCCAGCGTGCCGTGGCCATAGATAGGACAGAAGAGATTATCGCTGAGCGCCAACGTCGAACGATTAACCGTGCCCGTGGTGTTGATCGCTGAGACGATCCAGAGATTTTAAAGGGAGAACGACAGGCTCATATCGGGGTCTGTCGGCATGCCTGCGCGGTCTGATCGGCGTTGCATGGCGATGTTTCGCTCTGTGAGCGCGCAAATATCTCGACATCGAAGGTTATTCAACGCGATAAGGTCCGAGACGATAAAAGCGAGCGAGAAAGCGATGAAGCCAAGCCTGTCCACCCTTTTGAGCATCAATGGCGGTTATGTCGACACCGCCGGGTTTCTGGCGCTTCATGGGTTGTTCACCGCCCATGTCACGGGCAATTTCGTGACCCTTGGCGCCACCTTGGCGGTTGGAGCCTCGGGTGCGGTGGCAAAGCTCCTGGCTTTGCCGGTTTTCTGCGTCGTCGTCGTTCTTGCCCGCCTGGTTGGGAGCGATCTGACGCGGCGCAATTTGCCGACGCTGCGGATCATGCTGTCGCTGAAACTCCTGCTGTTGATACTGGCAGCGATCTTCGCCATTCGCTTCGGACCCTTTGCCGATGGTGATGATTGGCAGCCGACCGTCACCGGCATGGTGCTCATTGCGGCGATGGCGATCCAGACGACGGCGCATCGTATTCACCTCGGCTCGACGCCTCCCACGACAATGATGACGGGTACGACGACACAGATCATGATCGATATCGCCGATCTCCTACGCGGTGCCACGCCCGAGGAGAAAGCGGCGACGACGGCACGGCTTGCCCGCATGGGTGCCGCCGTCGGCGGCTTTGCGCTGGGCTGCGCGATGGCGGCGGCGCTTTTCCTGTTCGTCGGCATGGCTTGTTTCCTGCTGCCGCCGGTGCTGGCGCTGGCTGGAATTCTCATGCATACCGGCAGAGCCGACACGAAGCCGGCTTAGCTTTTCGCCTCCGCCCATTCCTGATCTTGCCGATCTTGCACCTTCCTCCCGCCTTGCAAGTCGGCTACAGCTCTCTAAGTGTACGCCTCGGATCGAGCTGATCCGCCGCGCTTGGGGCGGCAAATCCTTGTGAGTTAAGAAGGGATGGTCATGGCAGGAGAAACGGTGCTTGTGGTCGGCGGAGCCGGATATATCGGTTCGCACACTTGTCTGGATCTGGCGAACAAGGGGTTCAAACCCGTCGTCTACGACAATTTCTCCAATGGGCATCGCGAATTCGTCAAATGGGGTCCGGCCGAGGAAGGCGATATTCGTGATCGCGCCCGTCTCGACGAGGTGCTGGCCAAGCACAAGCCTGCCGCGATCCTGCATTTCGCCGCGCTGATCGAGGTCGGCGAGTCGGTCAAGGATCCAGTCTCCTTCTATGAAAACAATGTCATCGGCACGCTGACCTTGCTTTCGGCTGCCCAGGCGGCCGGTGTGAAAGCCTTCGTCTTTTCCTCCACCTGCGCGACCTACGGTCTGCCGCAGAGCGTGCCGCTCGACGAAAGCCACCAGCAGGTGCCAATCAATCCTTACGGCCGCACGAAATATATCGTCGAGCAGGCGCTGGCGGATTATGACCAATACAAGGGGCTGCGCTCCGTCATTCTGCGCTATTTCAATGCTGCCGGTGCCGATTTCGAGGGACGCATCGGCGAGTGGCATACGCCGGAAACCCATGCCATCCCGCTCGCCATCGATGCCGCCCTTGGCCGCCGCCAGGGCTTCAAGGTCTTCGGCAGCGATTATGATACGCGCGACGGCACCTGCGTGCGCGATTATATCCATGTGCTCGATCTCGCCGACGCCCATGTCCGCGCCGTGGAATATCTGCTTGATGGTGGCGATTCCGTCGCGCTCAACCTTGGCACGGGCACGGGAACGACGGTGAAGGAGTTGCTCGGAACGATCGAGACCGTGTCCAACCGACCGTTCCCGGTCGAATATGTCGGCCGCCGCGAGGGCGATTCGACGACGCTGGTCGCCAACAACGACAAGGCTCGCGATATTCTCGGATGGTCGCCACAGTATGATCTGACCGAGATCATCCAATCCGCCTGGAACTGGCATGCCAAGTCCAACCAGCACTGAGCAGCGTTCTTTCGCCGGTGTTGGGAGCAAACGCCCGAACGTTCTGCTGATCTCGGCGGATCAATGGCGGGGAGATTGTCTCTCCGCCGTCGGTCATGAATGCGTCAGGACGCCGAATGTCGATGCGCTCGCGCGAGAAGGCGTGCTCTTCGGGCGGCACTATGCCGGAACAGCCCCCTGTTCGCCGGCGCGCGCGACGCTTTATACCGGCCTCTACCAGATGAACCATCGTGTCTGCCGCAACGGTTCGCCACTGGATGCCCGTTTCGACAATGTCGCGCTTGCAGCGCGGCGGGCAGGCTATGACCCGACGCTGTTTGGCTATACCGACACAGCGCCGGATCCGCGCGGCCGGGATTCCCACGATCCGCATCTGACGACCTATGAGGGCGTGCTGCCCGGCTTCACGGCGCGGCAGCTTCTGCCCGAACACGAAAAGCAATGGCTCTCCTGGCTGCGCTCGCGCGGCCATGCCGATGCCGTCAGTCGCGATATCCATGTTCCGGTCGGTGCCCAGCCCGGCGAGATTTCCAGCAACGCGCCTGCCTATTCCAAGGAGGAGACGCAGACGGCCTTTCTGGCGGGCGAGTTCATCCGCTGGCTTGGAGAGCAGGATCAGCCCTGGTTCGCGCATGTTTCTTTCCTCCGGCCGCACCCGCCCTTCTCGGTACCAGAGCCCTATAACCGCATGTTCTCGACGGCTGACGGCCCGGCTTTCGCGCGCGCCGCCGATCGCGAGACGGAGATGGCAGCGCATCCGCTGCTTGCCTTCGGCCTGCCGCTGATCGGCAAGGGCAGCTTCATACATGGCGGCAAAGGCTCCATCGATGAGTGGACGCCTGAGGATTTTGCGGCGATCCGCGCCATCTATTACGGCATGATCGCCGAAGTCGACGCGCAGCTTGGCCGGATCTGGCAGGCATTGAAGGATGCCGGCGACTGGGACGATACCGTCATCGTTTTCACCTCGGACCATGCGGAGATGATGGGCGACCACTGGATGCTCGGTAAGGGCGGTTTCTTCGATGGCAGCTATCATGTTCCGCTCGTCATTCGCGATCCCTCCCAGCCCGCAACGCATGGCCGGCAGGTAGAGCATTTCACCAGTGCCGCGGATATTTTCCCAAGCCTGTGCGACCGGCTCGGGATCGCGCCGGTAAACCATGTCGACGGCGAAAGCCTGCTGCCGTTCCTCTCCGGTTCCAAACCGGAAAACTGGCGCGATACGGCTTTCTGGGAGTTCGATTTCCGCGATATTGCCGAGGGCATTCCCGAGCGGCATTTCGGCTTGCGGTCCAATGCCTGCAATCTGGCTGTTATGCGCGACGAGCGCTTCAAATATGTCCATTGCGCCGGGCTGCCGCCGCTGCTCTTCGATCTTGCGAAGGATCCGGCGGAGCTGTCCAATGTCGCTGAAGATGGCGCCTATCTGGCAATCAGGCTCGCCTATGCCGAAAAGCTTCTCTCCCTTCGCGCCCGGCATCTGGACCAGACGCTTGCCTATACGGAGCTGACGGAAAAAGGGCCGGTATCGCTCCGGCCCTGACCAGCTTCTGTCATTTGCTTTTACGCAATTCCGGACAAAAACCGCTGCGCAGTTTTCCTGGTATTGCTCGTTAGGCGAACGAGCCGAGATAGTTCATCTTGCCGACGGGCAGCCCACGGCTGCGCAGGATGTCGTGCGCCGTCGTCACGTGGAAGAAGAAGTTCGGCAACGCGAATTTCGCCAGGTAATCCTCACCCTTGAAGACGGTCTTGTTGCCTCCGGGTGTGATCGTCACCTCCCGCATGTCGCTGCCTTCCATCGTGGCCGGCGTGATCGTCGCCAGAAAATCCTGCGTCTTCTTCAGGCGTTCCCGCAGGTCTGCGACGGTCGTCTCGTTGTCTTCGAAACGCGGTGCATCGATGCCGGTAAGTCGCGCAATGGTGAGCTTCGCCGTATCGGAGGCGCGCTGATATTGGCCGGAGAGCGGCAGCATGTCGTCGATGAGGCGAGCGGAAACGAGTTCCTCCGCCGCAATGCCTTTCTCCGCGGCATGGGCTTCGATCTTGTCGAGATAGGCGGAGAGGTTTTGCAGGCCGCGTTGAAAGATGGGAACCGAGAAATTGTACATCGAAGGCATGCGTGTTCTCCCTTGCTTGCCGCGCTGGGGCAGGTTGGTTATCGACATTCTATTCCGTTCCGGCGTTGATGGAATAACCGTTCCATCACGCAGGGCGTCCGTATGTAGGTTCGGCCTTCGCGTCTTGCAGCAGTGCCGGCGATAAAATCCGTCTTCGCGGGTTCCCGTAACGCGGCCGGAATTTGGTGTTGACCTTTGCGATGAAAAATGGAATGAATATTCCGCATAAAGAATTTTACGGTTTGTTTGTTCCGTTTTTTTTCAACGTGGCCGTCATGGGAGTGACGACCGAATTGACGACAGGCCCTGCGGTCGAGACTGAGGGCCCCGGCATTCAGGAGGGTGTGGCCGGGCACCGTATCTGGGAGGAAAACATGAAGAAATTTATCCTTGGCTCCGCGATGGCGCTTATGCTGTCGACCGCAGCCCATGCCGAAACCATCGGCGTTTCCATGGCGCTCTTCGACGACAACTTTCTGACCGTCTTGCGCAACGGCATGCAGGACTATGCAAAGGGCATGAGCGGCGTGACGCTGCAGGTGGAAGATGCTCAGAACGACATCGCCAAGCAGCAGAGCCAGATCCAGAATTTCATCGCCAGTAAGGTCGATGCCATCATCGTAAATCCGGTCGACACCGATGCGACGGCTGCCATTTCCAAGCTCGCCGCCGACGCCAAGATCCCGCTCGTCTACGTCAACCGCGAACCGGCCAACGTCGACAGCCTCCCGGACAAACAGGCCTTCGTCGCCTCCAACGAGCAGGAATCCGGCACGCTGGAAGCCAAGGAAGTCTGCCGGTTGCTGGGTGGCAAGGGCAAGGCCGTCATCATGATGGGCGAGCTTTCCAACCAGGCTGCCCGCATGCGCACCAAGGACGTCCATGATGTGGTGGCGACCGACGAGTGCAAGGGCATTCAGATCGTTCAGGAGCAGACCGCCAACTGGCAGCGCACCCAGGGTGCCGATCTGATGACCAACTGGCTTTCCAGCGGCCTCGAATTCGATGCCGTCATCTCCAACAACGACGAAATGGCGATCGGCGCCATCCAGGCACTGAAGGCTTCCGGCAAGTCGCTGGACAAGATCGTGGTTGCCGGCGTCGATGCCACGCAGGACGCGCTTGCCGCCATGCAGGCCGGCGACCTGAAGGTCACCGTGTTCCAGGATGCCGCCGGCCAGGGCAAGGGCGCAGTCGATGCCGCGCTCAAGCTCGCCAAGGGCGAGAAGATCGAGAAGAAGGTCTACATTCCCTTCCAGCTCGTCACGCCGGCCAACGTCAAGGACTTCGTCAAGAAGAACTGAGAACGAAAATGATCGACGGATGCGGGCTTAAAGGCCCGCATCCTTTGAAATCCGATCTGCCCGGGAGGGAAAAATGGTTGTGAGCCCATCCACCATGGCGGCGGTGCGCGCCAGCGGCGTTGTTCCCAACGCCACCTACCTGTTGAGCGCGGAAGGCATTCGCAAGGAGTTTCCCGGCGTGCTCGCCCTCGATGACGTTTCCTTCCGCCTGAAGCGCGGGACGGTGCACGCGCTGATGGGCGAAAACGGTGCGGGCAAGTCGACGTTGATGAAGATCCTTGCCGGCATTTATATCCCCGACCAGGGCGAAGTGCTGCTGAAGGGTGTCGAGATCCGGCTGAAGTCACCGCTCGACGCGCTGGAAAACGGCATTGCCATGATCCATCAGGAACTGAACCTGATGCCTTTCATGACGGTTGCGGAAAATATCTGGATCCGGCGTGAGCCGAAAAACCGCTTCGGCCTCGTCGACCATGCGGAGATGAGCCGCAAGACCGAGGAGCTTTTCCAGCGCCTCAACATTTCCATCGATCCGGAAATCCAGGTGCGCGAGCTTTCCGTCGCGAGCCGGCAAATGGTCGAGATCGCCAAGGCGGTTTCCTATAATTCCGACGTGCTGATCATGGATGAGCCGACTTCGGCGCTGACCGAGCGCGAGGTTGCGCACCTCTTCCAGATCATTCGCGACTTGCGCGCCCAGGGCATCGGCATCGTCTACATCACCCACAAGATGAACGAGCTGTTCGAGATCGCCGACGAGTTTTCGGTCTTCCGCGACGGCAAATATATCGGCACGCACGCCTCCACCGACGTGACCCGCGACGATATCATCCGCATGATGGTCGGCCGCGAGATCACGCAGATGTTCCCGAAGGAGGAGGTGCCGATCGGCGAGACCGTGCTGTCGGTCAAGGATCTGAGCCTCGAGGGCGTCTTCTCCAATGTGTCCTTCGACGTTAGGGCCGGCGAGATCCTCGGCGTGGCCGGGCTTGTCGGATCGGGCCGGTCCAATGTCGCCGAGACCATCTTCGGCGTGACGCCGGCCTCGTCCGGCACGATCGAGCTGTTCGGCAAGAAGACCGAAATCACCTCTCCAGCCGCTGCTATTCGTCATGGCATGGCCTTCCTGACCGAGGACCGCAAGGATACGGGCTGTCTTCTCATCCTCAGCGTGCTCGAGAACATGCAGGTGGCCGTGCTGCACGACAAGTTCGTGCGCGGCGGCTTCGTGCAGGAAGGCGCGATCGAAGAGGCCTGCGAGGAGATGGCTAGGAAGTTGCGCGTCAAGACGCCAAACCTTGACGAACGCATCGAAAATCTGTCCGGCGGCAATCAGCAGAAGGCACTGATCGGCCGGTGGATGCTCACCAATCCCCGCATTCTGATCCTGGACGAGCCGACGCGTGGCATCGACGTCGGTGCCAAGGCCGAGATCCATCGTCTCGTTACCGAAATGGCACGCAACGGCGTCGCCGTCATCATGATCTCCTCGGAAATGCCCGAGGTGCTCGGCATGAGCGACCGCATCATGGTCATGCATGAAGGACGGGTCACCGGATTCCTGGATCGCGCAGAAGCAACTCAAGTGAAGGTGATGGAGCTGGCCGCGCAGTGACGCTGCCAATCATCGCAAGGGAGGATTGAACCATGGTTAGCAAAGTTGCAGAGGCGGCCGCCCCGGCAGTCACCCGGCCAAGACGTCGCCGTGTGCCGCCCGAACTCGGCATCTTCCTGGTGCTGATCGGCATTGCGCTTCTCTGCGAGATTCTCGGCTGGATCTTCGTCGGCCAGAGCTTCCTGATGAACCTGCAGCGCCTGAAGATCATGATCCTGCAGGTCTCGGTCATCGGCATCATCTCGGTCGGCGTGACGCAGGTCATCATAACAGGTGGTATCGATCTCTCCTCCGGCTCGGTCGTCGGTCTCACCGCGATGGTCGCTGCTAGCTTTGCCCAGTCGTCGACATGGGCAAGGGCCGTCTACCCGGCATTGACCGACATGCCCTTCTTCGTGCCGATCGGCATCGGCCTGCTGATCGGGCTTCTCGCCGGCTACATCAACGGCCAGCTGATCACGAAAACCAAGATCCCGCCCTTCATCGCCACCCTCGGCATGATGGTTTCGGCCCGCGGCCTGTCGAAGCTCTATACCAAGGGCCAGCCGATCTCGGGCCTCACCGACCAGTTCAATTTCATCGGCTCCGGCATCTGGCCCGTCGTCGTCTTCCTCATCATCGCGGTCCTCTTTCATATCGTGCTGCGCTACACGCGCTACGGCAAGTTCACCTATGCGATCGGCGCCAATCTGCAGGCGGCGCGCGTATCGGGCATCAATGTCGAGGCGCATCTGGTCAAGGTCTATGCGATTGCCGGGCTTCTCGCCGGTCTCGCCGGCATCATTACTGCCGCCCGGGTGCAGACGGCGCAGGCCGGCATGGGCGTCAACTACGAGCTGGATGCGATCGCGGCTGCCGTCATCGGCGGGACGTCGCTGACGGGCGGCGTCGGGCGTATTGCCGGCACGGTGATCGGCACCGTCATTCTCGGCGTGATGATCTCCGGCTTCACCTTCCTCAACGTCGATGCCTATTACCAGGAAATCGCCAAGGGCTTCATCATCGTCGCGGCCGTTGCCATCGACGTCTACCGCCAGAAGAAGCGGGCCAAGCGCTGAAACGCCCGAACATCGTCAGCGTTCTATCATGCTCTCAAGGCGGGGTTTTTGCCCCGCCTTTTTCCATTTGAATATACGGTTCCATGCAAATGCAAATTTTTTTCATTTGGGTATGGCGAATCCTGTCAGCTTTTCTATTCTGCCCGCTTTCCATTCGCTCACTCGAGCGCTTCATCCGGGATAGACAATGCAAGCCGTATTCGATGGTCATAACGACGTTCTCTTGAGGCTCTGGCATCACGCGCGCGATGGCGCCGACCCGGTCGCCGAATTCAAGGACGGGACGTCTAGCGGCCATATCGATGCGCCGCGTGCGCGTGCCGGCGCCCTGGCCGGCGGTCTTTGCGCCATTTACATTCCGTCGGGCGATCTCGTCTTTGCCGATCCGGATAGCAAGGGCCATTATGCTACGCCTTTGGCGGTTCCGCTGGAGCGTGCGCCTTCCCTCGATATTGCTCTCGAAATGGCGGCGATCGCGCTGCGGCTCGACCGTGCCGGCGCCTGGAAGCTCTGCCGTTCCACCGCAGATATCCGTGATTGCATGGAGAAAAACATTTTCGCTGCGGTCATGCATATGGAAGGCTGCGAAGCGATCGACGCCGATCTCGTCGCGCTCGAAACCTTCTATGCAGCCGGCCTGCGCTCACTCGGCCCGGTCTGGAGCCGCAACAACGTCTTTGCTCATGGCGTGCCCTTTGCTTATCCGAGCTCTCCCGACACCGGACCCGGCCTGACCGAGGCCGGCTTCGCGCTGGTTCGCGCGTGCAATCAGCTTGGCATCCTCGTCGATCTCGCCCATATCACCGAAAAAGGCTTCTGGGATGTGGCAAAGACCTCGGATCTGCCGTTGGTCGCGAGCCATTCCAACGCGCATGCGCTGACGCCCGTCGCACGCAACCTCACCGACAAGCAGCTCGACGCCATCAAGGAAAGCCGCGGCATCGTCGGCCTCAATTATGCGACGGCCATGCTGCGCGACGATGCGCGCTCGGATGCCGATACGCCGCTCGAGGTGATGGTGCGGCATGTCGATCATCTGGTCGGCCGCGTCGGCATCGACTGCGTCGGTCTCGGATCGGATTTCGACGGCGCCACGATTCCGGCTGAAATCGGCGATGCCGCGGGCAACCAGAAGCTGATTGAAGCCCTTCGCAGTGCTGGTTATGGTGAGGCCGATCTTGCAAAGCTGTGCAGGGAGAACTGGCTTCGCGTCCTGGCGTCCGCCTGGAAGGAAGGCAGCCGATAAAGTGCGTGCCGATATTGCGTAAAGTTTGTTAAGAGGGGAATGAGAATAATGATGATGACCAAGATGAACCGCGGTTTGCGCGCACTGTCTGCCGGTGTGGCTCTCTCGCTTCTGTTGATGGCGACGCCGAACGCATATGCTGCGACGCCCAAGGACACGCTGGTCGAGGGCTTTGCCTTCGACGATATTCTAAGCATGGATCCGGCCGAAGCCTATGAGCTGTCGGCTGCCGAAATCACCGGCAATACCTATAGCCTGCTCGTCCGTCTCGACATCAACGATACGTCGAAGATCAAGGGTGACCTTGCCGAGAGCTGGACGGTTTCCGACGATCACCTGACCTATACGTTCAAGCTGAAGCCCGGCCTGAAGTTCGCGTCCGGTAACCCGATCACGGCTGAAGACGTTGCATGGTCCTTCGAGCGTGTCGTCAAGCTAAACAAGAGCCCGGCCTTCATTCTCACGCAGTTCGGCATCACCGGCGATAACGTGACGGAAAAGGCCAAGGCAACCGACGCGAACACCTTCACCTTCACTGTCGACAAGCCCTATGCGCCGAGCTTCGTGCTGAACTGCCTGACGGCAACTGTTGCCGAAGTGGTCGACAAGAAGCTGGTCCTGCAACATGTGAAGCCGGCAACGCCGACCGCCGATTACAAATACGACAACGACTTCGGCAACAGCTGGCTGAAGACCGGATTTGCCGGTTCCGGTCCGTTCAAGCTGCGTGAATGGCGCGCCAACGAGGCCGTCGTGCTGGAGCGCAACGACAACTATTACGGCGAAAAGACCAAGCTGAACCGCGTCATCTATCGCTTCATGAAGGAAAGCTCCGCACAGCGCCTTGCGCTGGAGAACGGCGATATCGATATCGCCCGCAACCTGTCGCCGACCGATCTCGAGGCTGTCGAGAAGAACCCGAAGCTTGCTTCGACCAGCGCGCCGAAGGGCACCATCTACTATATGAGCCTCAACCAGAAGAACGCCAATCTGGCCAAGCCGGAAGTGCAGCAGGCGTTCAAATATCTGGTCGATTATGATGCCATCGGCAAGACGCTGATCAAGGGCATCGGCGAGATCCATCAGACCTTCGAACCGAAGGGCATGCTCGGCTCGCTGGATGAGAATCCGTTCAAGCTTGACGTCGCCAAGGCCAAGGAATTGCTGGCCAAGGCAGGCCTGCCCAATGGCTTCTCGATCACCATGGACGTGCGCAGCATCGAGCCGGATACGGGCATCGCGACCGCGATCCAACAGACGCTCGGCCAAGCAGGCATCAAGGTGGAGATCATCCCCGGCGACGGTAAGCAGAAGCTGACCAAATATCGTGCCCGCAACCACGATATCTACTTCGGCAACTGGGGCCCGGACTATTGGGATCCCCATTCCAACGCCGATACCTTCACCACCAACGACGACAATTCCGATACCAGCAGCAACAAGACGCTCGTGTGGCGCAACACCTGGACCTCTCCCGAACTGGAGAAGCAGGCCAAGGCGGCGCTCTTTGAAGGCGATGCGGCCAAGCGCGGCGCCATGTATGAGGACATCCAGAAGAAATTCCTGGAAGCAAGCCCCTTCATCATCCTCTATCAGCAGACGGAAGTCGCCGGCTATCGCAAGGACGTGAAGGACTTCAAGCTCGGTCCGAGCTTCGACAACAACTTCGTCTGGCCGATCTCCAAGTGATGATCCGGCAGGACTAGGTCTTTGAGCACTGTCGAACGGAAAATGCAGGTGCGGCCCAAAAAGGGCCGTGCCGCTCCCTTTTTCATGGGTCTGCTGCGATTCCTTGTCGTGGCCGTCACCACCTATCTCGGCCTTCTGGCCGTCACCTTTTTCATCGGGCGCGTCATACCGATCGATCCGGCGCTTGCGATCGCCGGCGATCACGCGCCGCAGCAGGTGCTGGAGCGTCTGCGGCGCGAGATGCATCTCGACGAACCGCTTTATCTGCAGTTCTATTACTATCTGCTGAGCGCACTCAGCGGCGATTTCGGGACGTCTGTGCTGACGACCAATCCGGTCATGGATGACATCAGGCGCGTCTTCCCCGCGACGATGGAGCTCGCCACCGTTGGCACGATCATCGGCGCCTTGTTCGGGGTTCCCTTCGGTGTGCTCGCCGCGGTGCGTCGCAACAGCATGATCGACCAGATCGTCCGCGTGATCGGCCTCGTCGGCTATTCGGTGCCGGTCTTCTGGCTGGCCATGGTCTCGCTCGTCATCTTCTATGCGAAGCTGAACTGGGTCGCCTATCCCGGCCGCATCGACATCGCCTATGAATATAGTTTCACGCCGGTCACGGGCTTCTTCCTGCTCGATAGCGCCATGCAGGGCCAATGGGACGTCTTCTGGGACGTGTTCCGCCACATCATCCTGCCGGCATCGCTGCTCGGTTATTTTTCGCTCGCCTATATCAGCCGTATGACCCGCAGCTTCATGCTGAACGAACTGGGGCAGGAATATATCGTGGCCGCTCGCGCCAAGGGTCTTTCCGAGACGCGGGTGATCTGGGGCCATGCATTGCGCAGCGCCGCCGTGCCGCTGATCACGGTGATTGCGCTCTCCTACGCCGGGCTGCTCGAAGGCTCCGTGCTGACGGAGATCGTCTTCTCCTGGCCAGGCATCGGTTTCTATATCACCAGTTCGCTGCGCAATGCCGACATGAATGCCGTTCTCGGCGGCACGATCGTCGTCGGCACGGTGTTCATCGGCATCAATCTGATTTCCGATCTTCTGTATCGGACACTCGACCCAAGGACCCGACGTAAATGACTGTCGAGACCACCCAACCCAGCTTGAGGGACTGGCTGCTCTCCGATCGGCCACAGTCGCGCCGGCAGGCGAGGCTAGGGCGCGCCTATGTCACCTGGCGGCAGTTCTCCGCTAATCGCCTGGCCGTCATCGGACTGCTGATCATCGTTGCGCTCGTGCTTGTGGCGGCGCTCGCCGATGTGATCGCGCCGCATTCGCCCGTCATTGGCGATCTCACGAATGCCTATCTGAAACCGCCCGGCACGCCGGGTTATCTTCTCGGTACCGACGATCTCGGCCGCGATATCCTTTCGCGCCTCATCTACGGGTCGCGCTGGACGCTCTATATCGTCGTCCTGGTCGCGATCATCTCGGCGCCGATCGGGCTGATCATCGGCATGGTGTCGGGCTATCTGGGCGGCTGGGTCGATGTGATCCTGATGCGCATCACCGATATCTTCCTTGCCTTTCCGAAGCTGGTGCTGGCGCTTGCCTTTGCCGGTGCGCTCGGCGCCGGCATCGAGAACGCCGTGATCGCTATCGCCATCACCTCCTGGCCGCCCTATGCGCGCCTGGCGCGGGCCGAAACGATGACGGTGCGGCGTTCGGACTATATCGCCGCCGTGCAGCTCATGGGCGCTTCGCCGCTGCGCATCATCTTCCGCCATGTCATGCCGCTCTGCATCTCCTCGGTCATCGTCCGCGTCACGCTCGACATGGCCGGCGTCATCCTGACGGCCGCCGGCCTCGGCTTCCTTGGTCTTGGTGCGCAGCCGCCGCTGCCGGAGTGGGGCGTGATGATCGCAAGCGGCTTCAAATACTATCTCGATCAATGGTGGGTGGCGGCCATGCCCGGCATTGCGATCCTTATCGTCAGCCTCGGCTTCAACCTGCTCGGCGACGGCCTGCGCGACGCGCTCGATCCGAAGGAGAGCGGGCAATGACGACACTTTTGACCGTCGAGAACTTGAGGGTTCGTTATCCGACCCGCACCGGCGTCATCGACGCCGTACGCAGTGTGTCCTTCACGCTCGGTCGTGAGCGGCTCGGCATCGTCGGCGAGAGCGGATCCGGCAAATCGCAGACCGGCCGCGCCATCATGGGGCTGACGCCGCCGCATGGCATCGTCACCGCCGACAGATTGAATTTCAGCGGCATCGACTTGCTGTCGATCTCGGCCAAGGAGCGCCGGTCACTGCGCGGCAAGCGCATTGCCATGGTGCTGCAGGACCCGAAATATTCGCTCGATCCCGTCATGACCATCGGCCGGCAGATCACCGAGACGCTACGCACCCATGAAAAGGTGAGCAAGGCCGAGGCCCGCGACCGTGCCATGGCCATGCTGGAAGCGGTGCAGATCCGCGATCCCGGCCGCGTCTACGACCTGCATCCGCACGAGGTCTCGGGCGGCATGGGCCAGCGCGTCATGATCGCCATGATGCTCATCGCCGGGCCGGAGCTGCTGATTGCCGACGAGCCGACTTCCGCGCTCGATGTCACGGTGCAGCTCGACGTGCTCAAGATCATGGACAAGCTTGTCTCCGAGCGCGGCATGGGGCTGATTTTCGTCTCGCACGACCTGCGGCTGGTGTCGTCCTTCTGCGACCGCGTGATCGTCATGTATGCAGGTAAGGTGGTGGAAGAGCTCAAGGCTTCCGAATTGAACAATGCCCAGCATCCCTATACGCGCGGTCTGCTGAACTGCATGCCTGTTATCGGCGAAAACCGGCATCCGCTGCCGGTGCTCGACCGCAAGCCGGAGTGGGCGGCATGACGACAGCACTCGCAGTTGATGGCCTCAGCGTCGTCTATGATGGCTATTATGCGCTCGATGCCGTCGGCATCGACGTGAACAAGGGCGAATCCTTCGGCCTGGTCGGCGAGTCCGGCTCCGGCAAGTCGACGCTGCTGCGCGCCGTTGCGGGCCTCGCGCCCGTTACCGACGGCACGATCCGTGTCGGCGGCGAGCAGCTGAAGGGCGCCAGGCGCAGCAAGGCCTTCTATCGTCAGGTGCAGATGGTGTTTCAGGACCCCTACGGTTCCCTGCATCCGCGCCAGACGATCGACCGACTGCTGCTGGAGCCTTTGTCGATTCATGGGATCGGCGACACGGAGACCCGGATCGCCAGGGCGCTGGATGAAGTCGGCCTCGGAAAAGGCTTCCGCTTTCGCTATCCGCACCAGCTCTCCGGTGGCCAGCGCCAGCGCGTTGCGATTGCGCGCGCGCTGATCGTCGAGCCGTCGATCCTGCTGCTCGACGAGCCGACTTCGGCGCTCGATGCATCGGTGCAGGCCGAGGTGCTCAATCTGCTCGAACAGGTGCGCAGGGACCGCCATCTGACCTTCGTGATGGTGAGCCACGATCTCGGCGTCGTCACCCATATGTGCGAGCGCTTGGCCGTCATGCGCAACGGCGCGGTCGTCGAGAGGCTGACCGCAAAGGAGCTGGCAGCCGGCGACGTGAAAGAAGATTACACCCGCAATCTGATGATCGCCAGCAAGGGGTTCGTCCGCGCCTGAGTGGGCGACACCTTGAGCCTTGCCGCGTTAACGAATGGGACGGGTAAACACGACCAATCGTATAGACTATTGACACCCGCCGCAATTCTGTCATGATCTCGTTAATGGCAGTTAACTTTCGTGATCCCGATAAGGGGTCAGACGTTAAGTGGAGGCAGGCATGTTTTTCATGGGTGGCATGACCATGGGCTATCTTCATCCGCCGGTTCCGGCGAAGCAGGAAGGTGCACGGTCTGCCTCTCTTTCCGACGAAAACATCCGCCGCCAGGCCGGATCTGCCGAAGAGCAGGCGGCCGATACCAGCGCTATCGAGCGCAGCTTGATTTGGGCCCGCCGCATTCTTTGCTGAATTGGCATTGCCGATCTTTCGGGTCCTCGAAATCCAGTGGTTTAATTTTTCTCAGCTGGCGCTCTGGACGGAAATTCATCTCTACCTAGTTGATAGAAAATATATGAATAATCGTCCCAGGGTTTGACCTGAGAGACATATAAGAAACGAACGGAGGCAACACATGGCGAATTTGGGTATTTCGAATACGCATGTGAATCAGTTCGATGGTTCCAAGCGCGCCGCACAGACGCGGCACAAGATACAGACGGCGATCCATGTCGCCCTCTTCTCCGCCGCATTCCTATTCGTTGCGGCCATCGTTTGCGGCATCGTCGTCTAAACGCGATGCTTTTCGGGGCGGTAGCCCATGCCGCCCGCGCAGCATGGTCCTGTTTGCCGCGCCTTTCGCGGCGTTAAGGGCCAGGCAGAGCTGGGATTGCCGGGCGCCGGATACGGGCCGACCTGGCCGATATTCTGTTTCATTTCACAGCAACTCTCCCTTTCTCCCGCTGGCAGAACTTCGCCGGGCAAAGAAAATTTGCCTGGCCGATAGAATATGCCGCACAGAAACGGTAAACTTCCCGAAAATAAAGAGCATTCGAGAGAGCGGTCGGCGCGATCATGGCCCGGCGGCACGGAGGGGATCAAAAGGCTCTTGCGCATTGCGCATTTTCCCTGATCGTGAGCAGCACCGTTTTCGTATGGCAGTTGGGACCGAAGGGGCCGGAGTTCTGCGCGTCGGCGGGCGGCGGCCAATCGATCAGCCTGTGAACCGTTTCGAAAGCGATGCGTCCCGACAGGAATTTGCGAATCTTTTTATGGGGTTCAGTTTAAGTTCATCTTCTGCGGGATATTGAGGGTTCAATATTCCGAACCATGCTGAATTTCCGAAACGGGATGAATCAGCCCAGGGAGAATGCCTCATGACCTTGATAGATTGTCGTTGACCTGTGCGGATCGCTGCCGGAACCATTTGGCCGCGTATCCAATTTCACGGGCACCTCTTGGATGATGACGAATAGTCGCCGCAATCTTTAAGAACGCTCCGTGAAAATCTTCGCCTTTATATGTTTGTTCTAAGCCGTCACTTCGAATTCACCCCCTTCGCCCGCCGGGAAGCGAAGCAAAAGGGTCCAAATGCGTGAATTCTTGCGTCGGGCAGGGCAAAAACGATAAAGGCGACAATGCCACTCACTCTGTTTGGACCCAGAACCCGAATCCATGACATCTCAAAATCTCTCCACCGTTACGCCACGTGATTCTGAAGCCAAGCAGATCGATCACAACGATGCGATCCGCGCCACCTATTTCTCCAACGAGCAAATAAAGGAATGCGGCGCGGCCTTTGCCCGCAACGGCGCGAAAACCAAGCTGCCAGGCTTTGCGCCCTTCGATTTCTTCGCGCGGCACAAGGAAAACGAGAAAGAGATCCTGCGCGTCTATCGCTCGGCCAATGCCGATGTCGATGCCGGTGAATCGATCACGCCGGCCGCCGAATGGCTGCTCGACAACCACTACATCATCGAAGAGGCCATTCAGGAAGTCCGCCGCGATTTTCCGAAGAAATTCTACGATCAACTGCAGACGATCACCATCGACGGCATGGTGATGCCGCGCACCATGGCGCTTGCCTGGCTCTATGTCGCTCACACCCACAGCACGGTTTCCAATCAGGGCCTGCTGGCATTGGTGGAAGGCTTCCAGTCGGTGGAGATGCTGAAGATCGGCGAGCTCTGGGCTGTTCCCTCGCTGGTGCGTTACATCCTTGTCGAAAACCTGCGCCGCATTTCGAGCCGCGTCGAGCAGAGCCGCATGACGCGCAAGAAGGCGAATGCCGCCGTCGATGAGCTGATCCGCCTCAATGACGACGCCAAGGTCGCCGAATTCCTGAAGACGCTCGAGCCCTATACCTCGGACAATACCTTCGCCACGCAGTTCCTCTACCGCCTGCGCGACGGCTCGCATACGTCGGGCCTCGCCGTCACCTGGCTTGAGAAGCGGCTGACTGACGCCGGCACCGACGCCGAAAGCGTCATGATGGCCGAGCACAATCGGCTGTCGTCGGGTAATGTGACGATGGGCAACATCATCAAGAGCCTGCGCCTGATCGACGATACCGACTGGTCCGTCTGGGTCGAAGAGGTCAGTGCCGTCGACAAGCTGCTCTGGGACGAGACCGATTATGCCAAGCTCGATCCGGGCTCGCGCAACAGCTATCGCCGCCGTATCGAAAAACTCGCCCGCCGCTCCGACAAGACCGAAATGGAGATCGCCCAGGTCGCCATGGCGATGACCGAGGCGGCCAAGGTATCGGGCGAAGTCCAGCCGCATGAGCCGAATATCGGCGATTTCATCATGGGCCAGCAGACGCAGAAGCTGGAGAAGGCGATCGGCTACCGTGTGCCGATTTCGGTAAGCTTCGTGCGCCAGTGGCGCAAGCTCAACTGGCTGTCGATCGCGGCGCCAGTACTGTTCCTGAGTGTCGCGGCGCTCGCCATCGTCGGCTATTTCATGCTGCATGCCGGCATGGGCTGGGCCGAGACCATCCTGCTGCTCCTGATGTTCTCGCTGCCGGCATCGGAAGGCGCCACCGGCCTCTTCAACTTCTTCGTCACCATGTATCTGACGCCGGCGCGCCTCGTCGGCTACGAATTCAAGGAAGGCATTCCCGAAGAAGCCCGCACGCTGGTCGTCGTACCGACACTGATCGGCAATCGCGACAGCGTCGACGAACTCGTGCGCAATCTCGAGGTCCATTATCTCGCCAATCCACGCGGCGAAGTCTATTACGCGCTGCTCAGCGACTGGCCCGACAGCCAAGAGGAAGAGAGCGAGCGCGATCTGGAAATCTTGGATTACGCCCGCCGCGAAGTCGCCAATTTGGCTGCACGCTATGACGAAGATGGCGTCCAGCGCTTCTATCTGTTGCATCGCCGCCGCCTCTATAATCCGTCCGAAGGCGCGTGGATGGGCTGGGAGCGCAAGCGCGGCAAGCTGCACGAGCTGAACATGCTGCTGCGCGGCGACCGCGATACCACTTTCCTGCCCGGCGCCAATATCGTGCCGAAGGACGTCCAGTATGTGATGACGCTCGATTCCGACACGCGTCTGGTGCGCGATACGGTTACGAAGCTTGTCGGCAAGCTGCATCACCCGATCAACCGCCCGGTCTTCGATCCCGAGAGCAAGCGCGTCGTGCGCGGCTACGGCGTGCTGCAGCCGCGTGTCACCCCGTCGCTGACGACGGGCAAGGACGCGTCGGTGTTCCAGCGCGTCTTCTCGGTCAACCGCGGTCTCGACCCTTACGTCTTCGCCGTCTCCGACGTCTATCAGGATCTGGTCGAGGAAGGCACGTTCACCGGCAAGGGCCTCTATCACGTCGATGCCTTCGAAGCGTCGCTAAAGGGCAAGATCGAAGAGAACGCGGTTCTCAGCCATGACCTGCTCGAAGGCTCGATGGCGCGCTGCGCTCTGGTCACCGACTGCGAACTCGTCGAGGATTTCCCGATCCGCTACGAAGTTGAGGTCTCGCGCCAGCATCGCTGGGCGCGCGGCGACTGGCAGCTGCTTTCTTATCTCTTCAATCCGAAGCGTGGCGTCACCGGCCTCGGCCGCTGGAAGATGATGGACAATCTGCGTCGCTCGCTGACGCCGATCGCCTGGTTCTTCGCTTCCGTCCTCGGATGGTACTTCATGGAGCCGTTGGCGGCGCTCATCTGGCAGATCCTGTTGATCTTCTGCCTGTTCGTCGCGCCGACGCTGTCGCTCATCAACGGCATCATTCCGCGCACAAGCGATATCGTAGCCCGGGCCCATCTCTACACGGTCTGGTCGGATATCCGTGCCGCCAACGCGCAAGTCGCGCTGCGCATCGTCTTTATCGCCGACACCGCCTGCGTCATGGCTGATGCCATCGGCCGTTCGCTCTACCGTGCCTTCGTCAGCCGCAAGCTGATGCTGCAATGGCGAACCGCCGCAAGCGCCCAGGCTGCCGCGCAAACGACTATCCTTGGCCACTACCGCGTCATGTGGCATGCGCCAGTGCTGGCGCTGCTGGCCTTGGCTTTTGCTTCGCTCTCCGGCGACAACGCCTTCTTCGTCGGTATTCCCTTTGCGCTGCTTTGGGTCCTGTCGCCGGCGATCGCCTGGTATGTCAGTCAGTCGGCCGAGACCGAAGACAGGCTCGAAGTGCCGGAAAGCGTCTCCTTCGAACTGCGCAAGATCGCGCGGCGCACCTGGCGCTATTTCGAAACCTTCGTCGTCGAACAGCAGAACCATCTGCCGCCGGATAACGTGCAGCAGACCCCGAATGCGGTCGTGGCCTCGCGCACGTCGCCGACCAATATCGGCGTCTACCTGCTGTCGGTCATTTCCGCGCGTCACTTCGGCTGGACCTCCTTCGAGGAAACCATCGATCGCATGGAAAAGACCATGGCGACCGTGGCGAAGCTCGAAAAGTTCCGCGGGCACCTGTGCAACTGGTATCACACCGATACGCTGAAGCCGATGGGCGCTCGCTACATCTCGGCCGTCGATAGCGGCAATTTTGCCGGCCACCTGATTGCGGTTTCCTCTGCCTGCCGCATCTGGGCGGAAGCACCATCGGCGCATATGCAGGGCAATCTGGACGGTATCGGCGATGTCGCCGGCATTCTTGCCGAAACCCTTGCCGAGCTCCCAGACGACCGCAAGACGGTTCGCCCGCTGCGCCGCCGCCTGGAAGAGCGCATCGTCGGCTTCCAGAACGCGCTCGCCGCCGTCAAGCGCGAACATGAGTTCGCTTCCATCCGCGTCATCAACCTTTCGGTTCTGGCGCAGGATATCCAGAAACTTGCGGCAAACCTCGACCATGAGGTGAAGTCGACGCAGAGCGGCGAGGTGCTTACTTGGTCGCAGTCGCTGGTGAGGGTCTGTGAAGGCCATATCGCCGACAGCATCTTCGATCTCGCCAATGTGGATTCGCTGCGCCAGCGTCTGGCGAAGTTGCGCGACCAGATGCGCGATCTCGCCTTCGGCATGGAATACGGCTTCCTCTATCGTCCGGAGCGGCGCCTGCTTTCCATCGGTTTCCGCGTCGAAACCAACGAGCTCGATGCGGCCTGCTACGACCTTCTGGCCTCCGAAGCCCGCCTGACCAGCCTTTTCGCCATCGCCAAGGGCGATCTGCCGACCGAGCACTGGTATCGTCTCGGCCGCCAGGTCGTTCCCGTCGGCTCGCGCGGCGCGCTGGTTTCGTGGTCGGGCTCGATGTTCGAATATCTGATGCCGCCGCTCGTCATGCAGGAGCGTCAGGGCGGTATCCTTAACCAGACGAACAATCTGGTCGTGCAGGAGCAGATGAACTACGCCAAGCGCCTTGGCTCAGATATTCCCTGGGGCATTTCGGAAGCGGCCTTCAATGCTCGCGACCACTACATGCACTACCAGTACACCAATTTCGGCGTGCCTTCGCTCGGCCTCAAGCGCGGTCTCGGCCAGAATGCCGTCATCGCACCTTACGCCTCGATCCTCGCCAGCCAGTATCGTCCGGCTGCGGCGCTCGAAAACCTGCAGAAACTGCGCAAAGTGGGCGCGCTCGGCATCTACGGCTTCCACGATGCCGTCGATTTTACGCCGACCCGCGTTCCGGAAGGCAAGAAGTGCGCGGTGGTCTACAACTACTATGCACACCATCACGGCATGTCGATTGCCGCGATCGCCAACGTCGCCTTCAACGGCCGCCTGCGCGAGCTCTTCCATGCCGATCCGGTGATCGAAGCTGCCGAACTGCTGCTGCAGGAAAAGGCGCCACGCGATATTCCGGTCATGGCCGCCAAGCACGAGAGCGACCAGCCGGCCAATATCCAGGAAGACATGCTGCGTCCGGAAATCCGCAAGATCGCCGATCCGGCCACGCAGGATCGCGAACTCGCCTTCCTCTCCAACGGCCATTATTCGGTCATGCTGACGGCGACCGGCGCCGGTTATTCGCGCTGGAACGGCCTGACGGTCTCGCGCTGGCGCGCCGATCCCACGGAAGACCGCTGGGGCACGTTCATCTTCCTGCGCGATACCGCCTCCGGCCAGTGGTGGTCGGCGACCGCGGAGCCGCGCAGCATCGAGGGCGAGAAGACCAAAGTCTCGTTCAGCGACGAAAAGGCTGAATACAGCAAGACGGTCGGCGATCTCACCAGCGACGTCGAATGCATCGTCGCGACCGAGCACGATGCCGAAGGCCGGCGCGTGACGCTGCTCAACATGGGCACGGAGGACCGCTTCATCGAAGTGACCTCCTATCTCGAGCCGGCGCTTGCGAGCGATGACGTCGATTCCGGTCACCCGGTCTTCACGCGCATGTTCGTGCGCACCGAGATCGGCAATGGCGGCGATGTGCTCCGCGCCGAGCGCAACAAGCGCGACTATAACGAGCCTGACATGTCGGTCGCCCATCTGGTCGTCGACAATGCCGGATCCGAACGCCCGACCGAATTCGAAACCGATCGCCGCAAATTCCTCGGCCGCGGCCGCACGCTTGCGGAAGCTGCAGCTTTCGATCCGGGTGCGTCGCTCTCCGGCACGGACGGCTTCACCATGGACGCCTGCCTGTCGCTGCGTCGCGTCGTGCGCGTGCCCGCGGGCAAGAAGGTCAGCATCATCTTCTGGACGATTGCCGCCCCGAACCGCGAGGAGGTCGACAAGGCCGTCGAGCGTTACCGCAATCCCGACACCTTCGGCATCGAGCTGACGCAGGCGTGGACGCGCACACAGATGCAGATGCGCCATGTCGGTGTCACCTCGCAGCAGGCGGCCGCCTTCCAGAAGCTCGCCCGCTATCTCGTCTATCCGGATATGCACCTGCGTGCCGATGGCGCCACCGTGCAGGCCGGCCTGCATTCGCAGTCCGCACTCTGGCCGGTGACGATCTCGGGTGATTTCCCGATCTTCACCCTGCGCATCAACGACGATATCGATCTCGAAATCGCCCGGGAAGCGCTGATGGCGGCGGAATATCTGCGTTCACGCGGCATCACTGCCGATCTGGTAATCGTCAACGAACGCGCTGTCGAGCAGGCCCAGGACATGCAGCGCGAGCTGGATAAGCTCGTCGAGCACGTACGCCACAACCAGGGTGACGGTCTCCGGCAGAACATCTTCTCGGTCCGCAAGGACCAGATCGAAAACGAGACCTACCAGGAGATCCTTGCCGCATCGAGGGTGATCTTCCATGCCCGCAACGGCAAGCTCGTCGATCAGATCGCCCGTGCGGCGACGCTGTTTGCCTCCGCACAGTCCGATGGGCCGGCGCCGGTCAATCGGCTTACCGTGCCGGCAGCGCTGCAGGAGTCGGTTTTTGCGGCCGACGCTCTGGAGGCGCAGGACGATCTCGATTTCTGGAACGGTTATGGCGGTTTCTCCAAGGATGGCCGCGAATATGTGGTTCGTCTGCCCGGTGGGCAGTCGACGCCGCATCCATGGATCAATGTCATCTCGAACGAGCGCTTCGGCTTCCATGTGCCCGCCGAAGGCGGCGGCTTCACCTGGAGCCACAATTCGCGCGACTATCAGCTGACGCCCTGGACAAACGACATGGTCATCAACCGTCCGGGCGAGGCGCTCTACGTCGCCGATCTCGACAGCAACAAGGTCATGACACCCTATGCCGGCCTGTCGCGCAATGCGAAGGTCCGTTTTGAGGCGCGTCACGGTCTCGGCTATTCCGTCTTCTCGAGCGAAGAGGATGGCGTGGCGCTGGAGCTGACGCAGACGGTCGATCGCGAGCGCCCGGTCAAGCTCTTCCGCCTGCGACTCAGCAACAATGGCGCCGGCAGCCGGCGGCTGCGGATCTACAATTATGCGGAATGGGTACTTGGCACCAACCAGAACAAGACCAGGCCCTTCATCCTGTCGACGCTGGATGAGGAGACGGGTGCGCTGTTTGCCAACAACCCCTACAGCATCGATTACTTCAAGCGGACTGCCTTCATGGCGGCGAGCGAGACGCATTCGAGCTTCTCGGCAAGCCGCCGTGAGTTCATCGGCCGTCACGGCACCATCCAGATGCCGGAAGCCGTCGTTACGGCTGCCGCGCTCTCGAACTCGACCGATCTCGATGGCGATCCCTGCGGCGCTCTGGCCTTCGATGTGACCGTCGCGGCCGGCGAGCAGAAGGAAATCTGCTTCTATATGGGCGATACGGCGACCGTCGAAGAGGCCCGCGCGCTGGTTTCGGAAATTCGCAAGGCCGATTTCGAGGCCGTGCTTGCGGCGGGCCGGGAGTTCTGGGATGGCTTCACCGGCCATGTGAAGATCTCGACGCCGGACAAGGCGATGAACAACATGATCAACGCTTGGCTGCCTTATCAGAGCCTCGGCTGCCGCATCATGTCGCGTACCGCCTTCTACCAGTCGTCGGGTGCCTTCGGCTTCCGCGACCAGCTGCAGGATACGCTGGCGTTCCTGGTGCACAAGCCGGAGCTTGCCCGCAACCAGATCCTCAATGCTGCCCAGCGTCAGTTCCGCGAGGGCGACGTGCAGCATTGGTGGCTGCCGGGCAGCGGTGCCGGCGTGCGCACGCATATTTCGGACGATGTCGTGTGGCTCGCCTATGCCATCGACCAGTACTGCACCGTGACGGGCGACAAATCGATCCTCGACGAGGAGCTTGCCTTCGTCGAAGGTGCGGCGCTGATGCCCGGAACGCATGACGTCTTCTATCAGCCGACCGTGTCGCAGGACAAAGTTAGCGTCTACGAACATGCGGCGCTCGCCCTCGATCTCGCGATCAAGCGCAAGGGAGGCAGCGGGTTGCCGCTGATCCTCGGCGGTGACTGGAACGACGGCATGAACCGCGTCGGCATCCAGGGCCGCGGCGAAAGCGTGTGGCTCGGCTGGTTCCTGGCCGGCATGCTCACCGCCTTCCTGCCCTATGCCGAAGCACGCGGCGACAACGAGCGCGTCAAGCGCTGGTCCGATCATCTGCCGGAACTGCGTAAGGCGCTCGAATCGGCCGGCTGGGACGGCGGTCATTATCGCCGCGGCTATTTCGACGATGGCAGCCCGCTCGGCTCCAGCGAGAATTTCGAATGCCAGATCGATTCGATCGCGCAGTCGTGGAACATTCTCTCCGGCGAAGGCGACAAGGCGCGCGGCGAGAAGGCGATGAATGCCGTTCTCGACAAGCTGGTGGACGATGAAAACCGTATCATCCGGCTGTTCACGCCGCCCTTCGCCAAATCGGCGCGCGATCCGGGCTACATCAAGTCCTACCCGCCTGGTGTGCGCGAGAATGGCGGCCAGTATACCCATGCGGCGACCTGGGTCGTCATGGCGCTGGCGGAGATGAATCGCGGCGACGATGCCTGGCATTGCTTCGACATGCTGAACCCGATCAACCATGCACGCGATCGTGATGAGGCCGATACCTATCGTGTAGAGCCCTATGTGGTTGCTGCTGATATTTACGGCGAAGGACAATTGACGGGCCGTGGCGGCTGGACCTGGTACACGGGCTCTGCTGGCTGGCTGTATCGTGTCGCTGTCGAAGGCATTCTCGGCATCCGCGTGAAAAACGGCCGACTTTTCGTCAAGCCGGCCCTGCCTTCGAACTGGGACGGCTTTGCGGCGGATCTCGAGTTACCGGGCGGAAATTACCGCATTTCCGTCTCAAAAGCGCCCGATGCGGCGGGATACTCGGTTACCATCAATGACAGGGCGATCGCCCATCCCGAAGAGGGCTATCCGATCGGACAGTAGCGTTTCTGCACTGTTTCGCTTCGACGATCGGGGCCAAAGGGGGAACTCTTTGGCCCCGATTGCATTTGAGTGTCGGAACAGGAGAGTTTTATGAATTCGAGGGCGGATATGAGCTCGGTGCCGGCACAACGGTTGAGTTCGCCGAAGCCGGTCTCCCAGAGGGATACCCGACTGGATGTTCTCAGAGCCCTGGCTCTGATCATGATCTTCATCAACCATGTGCCAGGGCAGATCTTCGAGGATTTGACCTCCAAGAATTTCGGCTTTTCAGACGGGGCGGAAGCCTTCGTACTGATCTCCGGCATCTCGGTCGGCCTTGCCTATGGAACGAAGTTCTCATCCGGCAATCGGCTGAAAATGGCATGGAAGGCGATCAAGCGGGCATTCACGCTCTATACCGCCCATATGATCACGACCTTCGTGACGCTGGTGCTGTTCATCTCGGGGGCATGGATTTTTCACCAGAAGGGCCTGCTGTGCGAAGTGAACATCCTCGCCCTGCTGATGGACCCGGCACGCGGCATACCGGCGCTGCTGACGCTCGGGCACCAGATCGGCTACAACAATATCCTGCCGATGTATGGCGCGCTGTTCCTGATGCTGCCGCTGATCATGCTGCTAGAGGCGAAAAACCCGCTGCTCCTGCTGCTGATTTCCGTCTGCGTATGGCTGGTGTCGGGCATCTACTATATCGCGCCGCACACGACGCTGCTCGATGGATTCTGGTTCCTCAATCCACTGTCGTGGCAGCTGCTCTTCGTCATCGGCTTTATGGCTACCATGCATGTCAAACGCGGCGGGCGCATCCCCGTGCATCCGGTGTTGATCGCGCTTGCGTCCGCCTATGTACTCCTGTCCTTCATTTGGGTGACCGACAAGCTCTGGATCCTCGGCGATTATCTCGCCACGTTCGGCCTGCCCACCGTCGTTACCGGCTTCGACAAGACGTTCCTGTCGCTGCCGCGCCTGCTGCACGTGCTGGCGCTCGCCTATCTGATCGTCAGCATACCCTCCATTTCGCAGTTGCTGCGCCGTTCCGCTAGCCATCCGCTGACGATCCTCGGTCGGCATTCCCTCAGCATCTTCGTGGCGGGCACGATCCTGGCCATGGCCGGTCAGGTGATCCTCTATGTGACCAACAAGAGCCCGACTGTCGGCGCGATCTATGTCGTCATCGGCATCGCCGCACAATTCTTCTATGCCTATCATCTGGAGCACAAGCGGCTGCAACTCGCCAATCCGCATGCGGCGAAGGTGCCTGCAAGGGCGATCACTATGCCCGCACATCTCGCGAAGCGCCGCTGATCTCCTAGAGCTGCGCACTGGTGCGCAGCTCAATCCCATGTTTTTCTTCAATATTTTTGATTGTGACACTTTCGCGAAGGAAGTGTGACGTGATTTTTCTGCAACGCGGCATGATTGCACTGCATCGCAGCAAAAATTCGAGTGTCCAAAATCTTATTGTGCAAAATTTAATTGTTATATGGTCGATGTGGCGGGCTCGGGAAGCGCCGTCATCGCGTCGCCGGTGTCGTTCAAGGGGATGGCCGCGCTTTCGTGGGGATTGTCAAAATCGGGAATGAGTAGGGACGTCGAATTCTCGGCGCGGCAGCTCATGTCCAATCGATACTGAATTGGAGTAATCTAATAAATATCAGAAGTCTTCTTCTCGGCTCGGCCGCCGCCCTGGCAGCCGCATCGGGAGCGCAGGCGGCTGACGCCATCGTGGCTGCCGAGCCGGAACCGCTTCAGTACGTTCGTATTTGTGATGCTTACGGCCCTGGTTACTTCTTCATCCCGGGCACTGAAACCTGCCTCAAGATCGGCGGCCGTGTCCGTACCGAAGGCGAGTGGTACGATGCCTACAACCCGAACAGCAAGAACGGTACACTCTGGCACACCCGTGCAGAGCTGAGCGTCGACACCGCGACTGACACCGAATACGGCCCGCTGAAGACCAACACGGTCGTCCGTTGGGACTGGAACGACGGCAACTCCACCTCCACCAAGCTGCTGTTCGCCAACATCAGCCTCGGCGGCTTCCTCGTCGGTAAGGCCGATTCGCAGTACAACAACTACATGGGTTATGCCGGCAACGTCATCAACGACGACGTGATCTATGACGGCCCGAAGGAACTCAACCAGCTCACCTATAAGTATGATGCTGGCAACGGCTTCACGGCGGTCATCTCGCTTGAGGATTCCAATTCTTCCAGCGATACCTCGTCCTACGGCGGCGCTTGGCAAACCGGCACGGGCAACCATTATGCTCCTGACGTCGTTGCCGGGGCCGGCTACAAGACGGGCCCATGGACCCTTCGTGTTATCGGCGGCTATGACTCGATCGTCGAAGAAGGCGCTATCAAGGCTCGTGTCGATGCCGACTTCGGCGCATTCTCGGCCTTCTTGATGGGCGGCTGGAACACCGATGGCGACAAGCTCAACAAGTATGCCGGTTCCTACCTGAACAGTAACCGGTCCGCCTGCCCGACCAACGGCGCGGATTGCGGCTGGGGCGACTGGGCATTCTGGACAGGCGCCAGCTATCGGCTGAACCCGAAGCTGCAGGCCAACGCCCAGGTTGCCTACACCGACTCGCAGATCTTCGCCGCCACCGCCAACGTTGCCTGGCGTCCGGTCAAGGATCTGCTCGTTGAGCCGGAAGTTTCCTACACGAACTGGGATGCCGCCGACGCCGATCAATGGGCCGGCGTGCTCCGCTTCGAGCGCAAGTTCTGATCTGATACCGGCCGGGCGCCGATATTAACTCCTGGTGCGCCCAGCCAATTGACCTCCGATCAGAAAACGGAAAGGCCCGGTTTTCCCGCCGGGCCTTTCTTAATTGTGGTTCAGCTTGTTTATTCTGAGTGCAGGTTTCTTGCAGATAAAGCCCTTCGCCCCAGGCCTCTGCCCATTCAACGGGGAGAGGCCTGGGGCGAAGGGCACGTGTGCTTGGGGTGAGGAGCCGTACATCGAACCCGGGCGTTGCCCGGCCTGACAAAAGCCGTCCGGCGCAAATCGTCGGCAATAAAAAAGCCGGAAGAGCGGTGCTCTCCCGGCTTCGATCTTGGGCCCCTTGCGAAGATCAGGCGGCTTCGGTTTCCGTTGTATGTGCCTTGCGGACTTCCTCGTCCGTCAGGATGCCGCTGGCGCGCAGTAGGGCGGCGAACCGGCCGTTGCTCTGGCTAAGCTCGTTGAAGCTGCCGTTCTCGATGATGCGGCCGTTGTCCAGGAAGAGGACCATGTCGGCCTCGCGGACCGTTGACAGGCGGTGCGCGATGATAAAGGTCGTGCGGTTCTGGCGCAGATTGTCGATCGCCGTCTTGACCCGGTTTTCGGTTTCGACGTCGAGCGCGCTTGTGGCTTCGTCGAGCACGAGGATCGGAGCGTCCTTCAGGATGGCGCGGGCAATCGCGATACGCTGGCGTTCGCCACCGGAAAGCTTGTTGCCACGTTCGCCGACGCGGGTCTCGTAACCGCTTTCCCGGTTTTCGATGAAGTCGTTGGCGGCGGCGGCCTGTGCTGCGCGGACCATTTCCTCCTCCGTCGCACCTTCGCGGCCGAGGCGGATGTTGTCGCTAATCGAGCGGTTCAGCAGGCCGGCATCCTGGAAGACGGTGGCGATGAAGCGGCGCAGCGACCTGCGCGTCACCTTGGTGATGTCGTGACCGTCGACAAGGATCTGGCCCTTCTGCGGATCGAATACACGCTGCAGCAGGTTGACGAGCGTCGTCTTGCCGGCGCCGGTCGGGCCGACGATGGCGACGGTCTGGCCAGCCTTCACCTTGAAGGAGATGTCGTGCAGGCCCTGCGACGAGTTGGCGAAGCCGAAGGAGACGTCGCGGAATTCGACTTCGCCCTTGACGTCCTTGATCTCGGCAAGGCCGGCCGGCTCTTCGCGGTCGCGGACCGAATCTTCCAGCGTGTAGAAGTCTTCGAGCTTGGCGCGGGCTTCGAAAATCTGGTTGGCGAAGTTACGCAGCTGCTCGAGGCGGCCGATCAGCACGTTCGCAAAGGCGATGAAGGTGATCAGGGCACCGAGGCTCAGGCTGCCACCCTGGACGAGGACGGTGCCGATCATCAAGATCGCCATCATCGCGACGGTCGACGCCGTGCGGTTCAGGGCACCGGCAAGGGCCCACCAGTCGAGGACGGGATACTGCGCAGCCAGCAGCCGCTCGGTGAACGACTTCAGCGCCTTGGTTTCCGCCTCGATGCGATTGTAGCTATGCAGCACCGAAACGTTGCTGATCGAGTCGCTGACATGCGAAAAGACGGTATTGTAGTGACTTTCGACCGAGCTCTGGCCATCTTTCGTGCGGTTCATCACCAGGCGGCCGATGATCCAGTAGAAGACGCCGAGCAGGATCAGCACAGCCGAAAGGCGCAGGTCCATGGCTATGGCGGTCGGGATCATGACGATGAGCGCGACGGCGGTCGTCAGGTGGTTGCGCATGAATTCGAGCCACAGGCCGAACAGCGCCTCGCAGGCGCGCAGCAGCGTGTTCAGCGCACTCGCCGTGCCGCGCTGGCTATGCCAGGAGAGCGGCATCGAGATGATGCGGCCGAACGCTTCGGTCAACAGGGATGCGCGGCGGCCATGCGCGAGACGATCTGCCTCGCGGGACACCACGATAAAGGCGACCGCGCTGAAGACGGCAAAGCCGGCCCACAGCATCATGGTCGGAGCGACTGCGTCTTTCTTGGCAATGGCGTCGAAGATGCGGCCGAACAATACCGGTTCGTAGATGGTGGTCATCGCAAGTGCGATGTTTGCGATCACGACCATCCATACGCGGTATCGATACGCGCCAAGATACTTCAGGGCTCTTGCATAGACTTTGAACAGTGACACGGTCTGGCACCCTCTGTGCATCAGCAAAACTCGGAATGCTGAGACACTACAGATCGGTACCTGAACCGGCGATTAACGGAATTTGCAGCTGTTTTTTCAGGGAATTTTTCGCGCAATGCGCGCGATGGCGCGATGACGGCGCTATCGGTCGCCGCAAAAATATGACAATTTGAGGAGACTTGGACGCGACAGTATCGCGCATCTCCAAGCACCGCAGAGATCGCCATTCACGGTTGAACGGTAAAAAAATCGCTAAGGGCGTTCAATTTTGCGCCGGCATGAGTATGTTGCCGGCGATTGAGCGCGCCGTGGGGCCAGACGGGCATGGTGGCAATGTCCGTCCGTCGATAATTCAGGCTGCAAAGCCGAGGGGTAGATGTGAATATCCATTCGCTGTTACAATTGCTTGTAGTCCTCGAAGAGTGCAAGCTCGCCAACGAGGTCGCAACCGAACTCGAGCGGGTGCTCCGCTCCTACAAATTCGAATTCTACGGCTTGCTAAAGCAGACGCGGCCGAATGTCGATGTCGCGAACTTCATGCTCGCGGGGCGCTGGCCCGATCGCTGGCCGCTGATCTATGTTCGCAAGCGGTACATGCTCGTCGATCCGGTCGCGCGCTATCTCGGCCGGGCGCAGCGTCCTTTCCGCTGGCGCGATGCCGTCATTGCCCTGAAGGCGGATCCGCTGCGGCGGCGGATGGACCAGATGATGGCGGACGCCCGTGCCAACGGGCTTGTGGACGGCTATGTCTTCCCGATCCATGGGCGGAGTGGCTTGCTTGGGTGCATGACGATCGGTGGCGAGGCGGTCGATCTTTCTCCGACTGAGCTTTCCCTTTTCGATGCAGTCGCCAAAAAGGCCTTCTGGCGACTTCTGGAGCTGAATGGCGAAGCGCAATCGCTGGAAGATCCGGGAAGGACCGAGCTGAAGCTGACCAAGCGCGAGATGGAGGTGCTGAACCACCTGGCCGACGGCATGACGTCGATCGAGATCAGCCGGCTGCTGACGATCTCCAACCATACCGTCGATTGGTACATGAACAGTATCCAGGATAAACTCGATGCCAAGAACAGGCAGCATATCGTGGCTATTGCTTTCAGAAACGGACTTATTCCGTAATGGCAACTATTTTGCTGTCGGATGTCGCAGGAGAAATTGAACTTCCTGTAACAAGAAGTTAAGAATTCTCTTCGCGGGTGCAGCATTGCCCGTTTCGATGCCGTGAGGAGACAGCATTGCCCATTTCCAAGATCCTGGTTGCCAACCGTTCCGAAATCGCCATCCGCGTATTCCGCGCCGCCAACGAGCTTGGCATAAAAACGGTGGCCATCTGGGCCGAGGAAGACAAACTCGCGCTGCATCGCTTTAAGGCTGACGAGAGTTATCAGGTCGGCCGCGGTCCGCATCTTGCCCGCGATCTCGGGCCGATCGAGAGCTATCTGTCGATCGACGAGATCATCCGCGTGGCCAAGCTGTCCGGCGCCGATGCCATTCATCCAGGCTACGGCCTGTTGTCGGAGAGTCCCGAATTCGTCGATGCCTGCGATGCCGCCGGCATCATCTTCATCGGTCCGAGGGCCGACACGATGCGACAGCTCGGCAACAAGGTGGCGGCGCGCAACCTGGCGATTTCGGTCGGTGTGCCCGTCGTGCCGGCAACCGAGCCGCTGCCGGATGATATGGCCGAAGTCGCCAAAATGGCCGAAGAGATCGGCTATCCGGTCATGCTCAAGGCTTCATGGGGCGGCGGCGGTCGCGGCATGCGTGTCATTCGCTCCAAGGCCGATCTCGCCAAGGAAGTGACGGAAGCCAAGCGCGAGGCGAAGGCTGCCTTCGGGAAGGATGAGGTCTACCTCGAAAAGCTCGTCGAGCGCGCCCGCCACGTCGAAAGCCAGATCCTCGGCGACACGCACGGCAATGTCGTGCATCTGTTCGAGCGCGACTGTTCGGTTCAGCGCCGTAACCAAAAGGTCGTCGAGCGCGCGCCGGCGCCTTATCTGACGGACGCGCAGCGCCAGGAGCTGGCTGCCTATTCGCTGAAGATCGCCGAAGCGACACATTATATCGGCGCCGGCACCGTCGAATATCTGATGGATGCCGATACCGGCAAATTCTACTTCATCGAAGTCAATCCGCGCATCCAGGTCGAGCACACGGTGACCGAAGTCGTCACTGGCATCGATATCGTCAAGGCGCAGATCCACATTCTCGATGGCTTTGCCATCGGCACGCCGGAATCGGGCGTTCCGAAGCAGGAAGACATTCGCCTCAACGGCCATGCGCTGCAGTGCCGCGTGACGACGGAAGATCCGGAGCACAATTTCATCCCGGACTACGGCCGCATCACCGCCTATCGCTCGGCTTCCGGCTTCGGTATTCGTCTCGACGGCGGCACCTCCTATACCGGCGCGATCATCACCCGTTACTACGATCCGCTGCTGGTGAAGGTGACCGCCTGGGCGCCGAACCCGCAGGAGGCGATCGCCCGCATGGACCGCGCGCTGCGCGAATTCCGTATCCGCGGCGTGGCGACGAACCTCACCTTCCTTGAAGCAATCATCACGCATCCGAAATTCCGCGACAATAGCTATACCACGCGCTTCATCGACACGACGCCGGAGTTGTTCCAGCAGGTCAAGCGCCAAGATCGCGCCACCAAGCTTCTGACCTATCTCGCCGATGTCACCGTCAATGGCCATCCGGAAACGCGCGGCCGCCCGGCACCTTCGCCGAAGGTCGCCGAACCCGTATTGCCCTATATCGACGGCAAAGTGCCCGACGGCACCAAGCAGTTGCTGGACAAGCTCGGCCCACAGAAGTTCGCTGAATGGATGCGCGGCGAGAAGCGCGTGCTGATGACCGACACGACGATGCGTGACGGCCATCAATCGCTGCTTGCCACCCGCATGCGCACCTATGATATCGCCAGCGTCGCCGGCACCTATGCGCGCGCCCTGCCGCAGCTTCTGTCGCTGGAGTGCTGGGGCGGCGCCACCTTCGATGTTTCCATGCGCTTCCTGACGGAAGATCCGTGGGAGCGCCTGTCGCTGATCCGCGAGAGTGCGCCGAACCTGTTGCTGCAGATGCTTTTGCGCGGCGCCAACGGCGTAGGCTATACAAACTATCCCGACAATGTCGTGAAGTATTTCGTCCGCCAGGCTGCCAAGGGCGGCATCGATCTCTTCCGCGTCTTCGACTGCCTGAACTGGGTCGAGAACATGCGCGTGTCGATGGATGCCGTTGCCGAGGAGAACAAGCTCTGCGAGGCGGCGATCTGCTATACGGGGGATATCCTCAATTCCGCCCGCCCGAAATACGACCTGAAATATTACACCGATCTTGCCGTCGAGCTGGAAAAGGCCGGTGCCCATATCATCGCGCTGAAGGACATGGCGGGCCTGTTGAAGCCGGCTGCGGCCAAGGTGCTGTTTAAGGCGCTGCGCGAGGCGACCGGTCTGCCCATCCACTTCCACACGCATGATACCTCGGGCATTGCCGCCGCGACGGTGCTCGCCGCCGTCGACGCCGGCGTCGATGCCGTGGATGCGGCGATGGATGCGCTGTCGGGCAATACCTCGCAGCCCTGCCTCGGCTCGATCGTCGAAGCCCTTAAAGGATCCGAGCGCGATCCGGGCCTCGATCCCGAATGGATCCGCCGCATCTCCTTCTACTGGGAGGCGGTGCGCCATCAGTATGCCGCCTTCGAGAGCGATCTCAAGGGACCGGCTTCGGAAGTCTATCTGCACGAAATGCCGGGTGGACAGTTCACCAATCTCAAGGAGCAGGCGCGTTCGCTTGGGCTTGAGACCCGCTGGCACCAGGTGGCGCAGGCTTATGCCGACGCCAACCAGATGTTCGGCGATATCGTCAAGGTGACGCCGTCTTCCAAGGTCGTCGGCGACATGGCGCTGATGATGGTGTCCCAGGACCTGACGGTTGCCGATGTCGAAAACCCGGCCAAGGATATCGCCTTCCCGGATTCGGTCGTTTCCATGCTGAAGGGCGATCTCGGCCAGCCGCCGTCCGGATGGCCGGAAGCTCTGCAGAAGAAGGCGCTGAAGGGCGACAAGCCCTATACGGTCCGTCCCGGCTCGCTGCTTGCCGAAGCCGATCTCGATGCCGAACGCAAGACGATCGAGACCAAGCTGGAGCGGAAGGTCGACGATTTCGAATTCGCCTCCTATTTGATGTATCCGAAGGTCTTCACCGATTACGCGCTGGCGGCCGATACCTACGGACCTGTCTCGGTATTGCCGACGCCGGCCTATTTCTACGGCCTGAAGGAAGGCGACGAGCTCTTTGCCGAAATCGAGAAGGGCAAGACGCTCGTTATCGTCAACCAGGCGATGACGGCGACCGACGAGAAGGGCATGGTGACCGTGTTCTTCGAGCTCAATGGCCAGCCGCGCCGCATCAAGGTGCCGGATCGTGCCCATGGCGCTTCCGGCAGCGCTGTCCGCCGCAAGGTCGAGACCGGCAACGCCGCCCATGTCGGCGCGCCGATGCCGGGCGTCATCTCCACCGTCTTCGTTTCGCCCGGCCAGGCGATCAAGGCCGGAGATGTGCTGCTGTCCATCGAGGCCATGAAGATGGAGACGGCGCTGCACGCCGAAAAGGACGGCACGGTTTCCGAGGTGCTGGTGCGCGCCGGCGACCAAATCGACGCCAAGGATCTGCTCGTCGTCTATGGCGCATAAATCCAAGCTTCGTTAAGATACGATAGGCGGCCGGATCGGGCCGTCGATCGCGAAGCGGTGACTTTCGTCGCGCGCATCGGAGGTCGGCTCTCCGTATGCGATCGCGACGAAGGCATCTCATAGTTCTCATGTCGGATCATCGTAGCCAGGTTCGTGAAGGCGGAGACATGACGGAAGCGATTTCCTTACGGGCGGCGACCGATGCCGATGTTGATAAAATCCGGGCGCTAACGCGCGAGGCCTATGGCAAGTGGGTGCCTCTTATCGGCCGCGAACCGTTGCCTATGATGGCAGATTATGCCGAGGCTGTGCGCAAACATCGCATCGATCTCGTGGACGCCGGTGGCGAGCTTGTGGCGTTGATCGAGATGGTGCCGGCCTCGGATCACCTGTTGATCGAGAACGTCGCCGTATCGCCGCGCCATCAGGGAAAGGGTATCGGCGGGAGACTGCTAGTTCATGCCGAGCAGGTTGCGGCCACGCTCGGCGTCGACGACATTCGGCTCTACACCAACAAGCGCTTTACCGAGAATGTGCAGCTCTATCTCAGACATGGTTATGCGATCGACCGCGAGGAGCCACTGAAAGACGGCTTTCTTGTCCATATGAGCAAGCGCATCGGCTAGGCAGGCCACTATCTCGGCTTCCCGATCCCGGCTGCCCAGATTGCCGCCAGGAGCGCAAGCACTGCGGAGATCAGCATCAGGGTGAAAAGCGTATGGATCGTTGCAGATTGGGCGAGAAATATCCCAGCGATCGATCCGATGAGCGCGCCGCCAGCAATCCGCATGGCGGCGGCGAGGCCTGCTGCCGTTCCCACAATATCCGATCTGACCGACATGGCGCCGCTATTGGCGGCCGGCATGGTCAGCCCGTTGCCGATGCCGATGAAAATGCAGGGGCCGAAGAGCGTCAGAACCTCAACCATGCCCGACAGTGACAAGCTGAGACCAACCGACAGGCCGATACAAGTGAGGAGCCGCGCGATGACGAGGATAGTACCGAGCGGAATTCTTGCCCCGTAGCGGCCGGCGAGATAGCTGCCCAGAATGAAGCCGGCGGGAACGAGGCCCATGTAGAAGCCGAGCTGGGCGCTCGAGCCGCCGAGCGCATCGCCTATCGTGAGCGGCGCTCCGCCGAGAAAAATGTAGAGCACGCCCATCGAGCAGGCCATGCAGAGTGTATAGGCCCAGAACCGAGCAGAACGTAGAAGAAGTCCATAGGAGGCGATGTAATTTCTCTGCGTACCCGTCGAAGGTGCTTTCGATCCTTTCAGTTCGCGCAAGGACAGAAGGAAGGCGGCGATGCCGAAGATGGCAAGGACGACGAAGCTTGCCTGCCAGCCGAAAAACTCGTCCAGCGAACCGCCGAACAGCGGGCCGACCATCGGCGCCAATGCCCATCCCATGGCGAGGTAGCCGAACTTGCTGGCAGCCTGGCGCTCGTCCGATGTTTCCTTGATGATGACGAGTGCGACGGAATAGCACGGTCCGATGCACGCCTGCATCATGCGGCACAGGAGGAAGATGCCGATGTTCGGAGCGAGAACGCAGCCGATCGAAGCGACGATGAAGATCGTAAGCGCCGTCAGGACGACCGGCCGGCGTCCGAACTGATCCGATATCGCGCCGCCGATCGCCTCAAGGAACGCGGTGACAATGGAAAAGCCGGCGACCGAGAGGTTTACGAGAGCGAAATCGGCGTGGAATGCCGCCGCTATCTTCGGCAGGGATGGCAGGATCATGTTAACCGGCAGCACGGCAAGCGCCGAGAGCAGGATGAGGGTTATCAGCCGCGGTGGTGCGGCGGCTCTTTCGGTCGCCGTGTCGTTGGTTGGCTGCTTGGATGAATGGTCGATGCGGCTTTCGGTGCGCGTCATGGCCTTGTCCGTCGTGTTGATGGGAAGCCGAGGGGGTCTGACGAGGCGCGCCCTCTTTTCAGGGCAATAAAAAAGGCCCCGTCAGGAGCCTGCTTACCGCGCATGGGTGCTTTCGCCGGATGGTTACACCATCCTGCCCATGCGCCTTCCTACCACTACGAGAACGAGTGCCGTGTTCATGGCATTAGAGCTAACCGTAAAGTTGCGCAGCGTCAACTCAAGCCTTGCATCGATAAGGCCTTACAGGAGGATATATCGACCAACGACTAAGGCCGCGTATTGAGGTCGGGGCGAGCAGCGTATATCGCGCTGCGAAGCATCTCGGCGCCTTCTTCACCAAGCATGCGCTGCGACACGCCAGTATATTTAAGCTTCGTTTCCGCCGATTCTCGCCACGCGATGATAGCAGGGCTGGCACCTTCAGGAAGCTTCGCCATTTCTATCTGCGTCCATCGGATTTCTACCGGTGAGCCTACCATCCGATTTACAACCAAGCTTGCTTCCCCCACGATCACATGAACCCGACGGCGTATCAAACTGAACGCGATAAATACGGCCCACAAGGCGAAGACACAGCCAGTGATTAGTGCGGTTGAGGAGCCGTAAAGTCCGTCCCGGATATTCCATATGGCACCAGCAACCATGATGAAGAGACTGACCAGCATATTTTTGGTCTTGCGTGGAGTTCGGCGAAGTTCCTGCAACGAATCGGCCCCTGACGTAATAACAGAATTAGAATCCTACCGACCGCCGAATGGCCCGCCAAGGTAGTGAATATGGTGTTTCACGGGTTTTCAATTTTCCAACCGAAGGCCGATCGGCGTTTCAGATATCCGCCGCACTCGCCGCGCAACTGGTCTGGCGACTATCGCTTCCATCACTTTTTGCAAAATCGCAACAAAGCTGGGAACGCCCCGTCAGGAGTCTGATTACCGTGTATGGTTGCTCGCTGCGCTCTGGCTCAGATGTCGTAGCTGAGCCCGGAATTCAGTGTCGAGATGAATTGCTTCGTCCGCTCCTGTGCAGGGTTGGAGAAGATATTGCGTGAGGAGCCGGTCTCGACAATGTTGCCCGCTTCCAGGAAGACCACATTGTTGGCGATCTTCGAGGCCAAGCGCAGGTCGTGCGTTGCCATGACCATGGTCGTGCCCTCATTGGCGAGCTTGCCCAGCACGTCGACGACTTCGGCCGCCAGTTCAGGATCCAGTGCCGAAGTGGGTTCGTCGCAAAGCAGCACGCGCGGTGAGGGGGCAAGCGCCCGAGCGATGGCGACGCGCTGTTGCTGGCCGCCCGAGAGCGTCGAGGGCCATGCGTCGATCTTGTGCGCCATGCCGACCTTGGTCAGAAGCTCGACGGCGCGGGCGCGGGCCTTGTCCTGAGGCCAGCGCAGCACGGTCGTCAGGCCCTCCATGACGTTCTGGATTGCGGTCTGATGCGGAAAGAGCTGGAAGTTCTGGAAGACCATGCCCGTCTGGCGGCGGATCTTCTGGATATCCTGCCAGGACGGCTTCTTGCCTGGCTGGAAGGTAGCCGTTTCCTCGCCGATGCGGATCGTTCCGGCGGTTGGGATTTCCAAAAGGTTGATGCAGCGAAGCAGCGTGCTCTTGCCGCCACCCGAAGGTCCAACAAGCGCCGTCACCGTTCCCTCGGGGATCGTCAGGCTGATATCCTTGAGGATGACATTGTCGCCGAAGCGCTTTTCGATATGCGAAAGCTCGATCATGCTTGTGCCTCCAGCGTGCCGCCCGAGCGGGCGAAGCGGCGTTCGAGGTAGCCCTGTAGCGTCGAAAGAAAGGTGCTGAGCACGAGATAGATGATGGCGGCCTCGATATAGAGGATCAGCGGCTCATAGGTCGTCGCCACGATGCGCTGCGCGGCCTGAAACAGCTCGGGCACGGTGATGGCTGCGGCGAGCGACGTATCCTTGACCAGCGAAATGAAGGTGTTCGATAGCGGCGGTACGGCGACGCGCGCTGCCTGCGGCAGGATGGTACGGCTCATGGCCTGGCGCCAGTTCATGCCGATCGAATAGGCGGCTTCCCACTGGCCCTTCGGCACGGAGGAAATGACGGCGCGGATGATTTCGGATGTATAAGCGCCAACACTTAGCGTGAAGCCGATGATGGCGGCGGGAAAAGCGTCGAGCAGGATGCCGAGGCTCGGCAGGCCGTAGAAGATGACGAAGAGCTGCACCAGAAGTGGCGTGCCGCGGATCACCCAGACATAGAAGCGGGCGATGGCCACGAACGGCGCCGGGGCAAACAACCTGACGACCGCGGTGAGCAGACCGAGCAGAAGGCCGAGAACGAAGGTGATCAAGGTGAGCGGGATGGTGAAGACGAGCCCTGCCCAAAGCAGCGTGCCCAGTGACTCCCACATCAGTTGCAGCCAATGCTCCAAGGAGAAGCCTTTCGATAAGAGAATGCGTCCGGAGGTGACTCCGGACGCATCTTTTTCACAGTTTGGTGTCTCTGCCTATGCCTTCTTACTTCGAAACGTCCTGGCCGAAGTATTTCTTGGAGATCTTGTCATAGGTGCCGTCGGCCTTGATGTCGGCCAGCGCCTTGTTGATCGCAGCAAGCAGTTCCGGCTCGCCCTTGCGGATGATGACGGCAGAGAAATCGGCGTTGGACTGCTGCGCGACAATCTTCACCGGCGCATCGGGCTTGTGCTTCTTGAAATCGAGGAAGGAGAGGCTGTCATTGATGGTGGCGTCGGCGCGGCCGGTCAGCACGAGCTGGATCGACTGGTCGAAGCCGTCGGTGCCGACGAGTTCGGCGCCGGATTCGGTTGCGAGCTTGCCGAAGTTGCTGGTCAGCGACTGCGCCGCCTTCTTGCCCTTGAGATCGGCAAAATCCTTGATGCCGCTGTTGCTCTCCTTGACGATCAGTACCGCCTTGGAAGCGATATAGGGCTCGGAGAAGTCATACTTCTTCTTGCGGGCCTCGGTGACGCCGACTTCGTTGATGACGGCATCGTAGCGGTTGGCGTCGAGGCCGGCGATCAGGCCGTCCCACTTGCCTTCCAGGAACTGCGCCTTGACGCCGAGCTTTCCGGCGATCGCTTCAGCGATCTCCACGTCGAAACCGGTCAGCTTGCCGCTTTCATCATGAAAGGTGAAGGGCGCATAGGTCCCTTCCGTGCCGACCTTGAAGACACCGGCCGACTGGATCGCCTTGAGGTTTTCGCCGGCATGGGCGGGGAGCAGGAATGCCGCCTGCACGAGCGCGGCGGCGGCAACAGTCTTCAACCAGTTCATCGTTTTCTTCCGTTTCTGGAGCGTTCATTCAATGTTGCATACATCGCAGAAAAATTGCAGCGCGGAAGCGTAGAAAACTGCAAAAGAAACGGGCAATTGCGAATATTTTTCTCAAGAAATCGCGATCAGGGGGCAAGAGAGCTGCCGTTTTCAATCGCCGCCCATAATTGCTGCTCGATGGTGCAGTGCGGCATAGTGACAATTCACAATGCCGCCCTATTTGTCCCAATGTTGCTCCATTTCTCTCAATGTTGCCCAAGTGCAGCATGTGATTGTTAGTTGGTGCGGCAGCGTTCACGCAGGGCGTGCGCACCATTATGTGTCCTGGCGGTTTTGCCGGGAGACACGGGCGGCAATCAAACTGCGATTCTACTCGAAAATTTAAAGTGCAAAATTGATCTGACGCAGCCCGAAGAGGTGATGAATTGCCCATCATTGCGCGCCGCCGGTCTTGGCCGGTCATGAGGTCTCATGTCGCGATCGCGTCTCTCTTTCTGGGTTTATGTACATTCATGCCGAGCTTTGCGGCCGAAACGATCGAGCGGCCATCGAAGTGGATCGGCCGCGTTGCCGCCAGCGATGCGGCTTTCGGCTGGCCCGGCAGCGGTTTCGCGCTGCGTTTCGAAGGCACGTCGCTCTCGGCCACCCTCGTCGATACCGGGAAAAATAGCCTTGAGGTCGAACTCGACGGCGTTCCCCAGCGCCTCGATCTGCAAGCGGGGCAGCATCGATACCAGCTTGCCGATGCCTTGCCGCAGGGCGCCCATGAGGTTCGCGTGACGCGCCGCACCGAGGGATGGATCGGCGATACCATATTCGTTTCCGCCGAAACCGATGGGTCGTTCCTTCCCGCGGAAGCACCGGCCACAAAGCTGGTGGCAATCGGAGACTCCATTACCGCAGGCTATGGCCTCGAGGGCGTCGGTCCCGGGTGTAAATTCAGCCCCGGGACGGAAAATCAATACCTGACATATGCCGCGGTCGCGGCACGCAGCCTCGGGATGGACCTTACGACCCTCGCCGTTTCGGGAATCGGCCTTTCGCGTGCCGGCAAGAACGCGAAAACCATGCTTGATGTCATCGATAGCGTGACGCCCTTGAGAAAGGGCGCACCCGCTCTTCCTGACGAGCGCGTTTCCGCAGTGGTCGTCAATCTGGGGACGAACGATTTTTCGGACAACAGGAATCCCGGCGATTTCATCGAGGAATACGTCAAGCTCGTCTTCAAGCTCAGATCTCAGTATCCAAAGGCGTATCTCTACGCCGCGCTCGGTCCGATGATGTCCCAGAAGGACTTCGATGTGGCCGAGAAAGCAATCCAGGCCGCCGTCCAGGCGAGCGCCGCGAAAGGCGAGACCCGCCTGCGATATCTGAATTTACGCGTCAAACCGAAGGACTTCGGATGCGATTGGCATCCAAGCCGCAGCACCAATGCGGCAATGGCAACCTTGTTGGAACAAGCTATCAGAGCGGATTGGGGCCCCCATGATTAACGAACAGACGCTTTCCATTCAGCGGTCGAACTCGAGACAATTGGATTCCCTCCAGTTTCTCCGGTTCGTGGCCGCCTTTTCCGTCGTTCTCTTCCATTTCGGAAGCGGCCTTGCGATCGAATACCATCTCGATCGCAATTATTTCTTCATGGGCGCAACCGGCGTCGACGTTTTCTTCGTTCTTAGCGGCTTCATCATCAGCTACTCCTCCGACCCGGCGCGCGGACTCGTCTATTTCGCTCGCAAGCGGATTTCCAGGATCGTTCCGCTCTACTGGCTGCTGACATTCGTGGTCGTCCTGATTGCGCTTGTGAAACCCAGCCTGCTCAATTCGACGATCGTGACCGTGGAAACGATCGTCAAATCTCTTCTTTTCGTTCCCTATCAGAAAACCGGCGGTGCCGTGCAGCCGATCCTTTTCCTGGGCTGGACGCTTTGTTACGAGGTGTTCTTCTACATAATTTACGGCGCCTGCCTGATCTTTGGCGCCAGGGCAACCTGGTTCGCCTCCGCGGCCGTTCTCTTCCTGATCACGCTGCATGAGATTTGGCCGGAGGGATCCGTCGAATGGCGTTTCTATACAAATCCGATCTTGATCGAATTCGTTCTCGGCATGATGCTTCATAAGGCATATTCGGCATACAGTGCCTTCAGAAACGGATCGAATGTCGCCGCCGTCCTGCTCGTTCTTCTGGCCTGCGGGGCTCATTTCTTCATCGTGACATTCGCCGGCCCCAGTCTTTTCGCCTCAAGCCTGTTCGCCGTCCTGCTCGTCTCGGGCTTCCTGCTCATGCGGATGCCATCGGGGAAAATATGGGCCATTCTGGTTCTACTGGGAGATGCGTCCTACTCGCTTTACCTCATCCACCCCTACACGCTGCAGCTTCCGCTCAAGCTGCTGGGCAAGCACCTCTCCCTACCCTTCGTGACGGGCATATTGGCGGTGGTCACGCTTTGCACGATTGGGATCTCGGTGGTGCTTCTCAAATTCTTCGAGCGGCCGATGCAGGCTCTTCTGATGCGGCAGCCTAAACCCATCGAACAGACCGTCGCTCCGGCGGGGTGAAATCCAACGTTCTGCCGCGGGTTGGAAGCTGCGCCCGCCGGGCAGTTTGCGCTTGCATGTGTAGAAAACGCGTTGGTCCGGCTCAAGCCGCAGCCGTGCGCTTCTTCATCCGTTCGCTGATAATGATGATGAACCCCGCGCTCAAGATCAGGATGGCGCCGATGAAGGTGTTGGGGCCGGGGATATCGCCCCAGATCAGGTAGCCGAGCAGGAAGGCCCAGACGAGCGAGGTATATTCGAACGGCGCCAGCACCGAGACGGGGGCCTGGCGCATGCCTTCGAAGAGGGCGAGCTGGCCGGCGCCGGCGATGATGCCGGTGAGCGCGAGCAGGACGATCTGGAACGGCGTTGGCGTGTGCCAGTGGACGATCGCCATGCCGGCGGTCAGGATGATGAACAGGATATTGGAGACGGCCATCTGGATATGGCTCTTCTCGTGCAGCGCTGTTTTCCGCAGCAACACCATGCCGCTCGCCCAAAGGACGGCGGCCTGCAGTGCCAGATAGACCGGCCAGGAAATCGAAAGCCCCACGGGATTGGAGGCGATCACCACGCCGCAGAAACCGACGCCGACCGCCATCCAGCGGGCGACGGTGACCTTTTCGCGCAGCACGATGGTCGCGAGAATCGTGCCGACGATCGGGGCGGCGTAATAGAGCGTCGTCACTTCGGCGAGCTGCAGATAGGATGCCGCCGAATAATAGGAAATCCAGGCGATCAGGATGATGATGCTGCGCACGATCATCGGTTTGATGATCGGCGAGCGCGCCACTTTATGGACAAGCGACGGACCTTCGAAGACGAAGCAGCCGGCAAGGATGGTGCAGCTTCGGATGAACAGGACCTGCCAGACGGGAATGGAGGCGACGAGCAGCTTCACCGCCGAATCGTGGGCGGTGAACAGCATGTAGGCAAACACCGTAAGCAGGATGCCATAGCTGATGGAATTTTTCACGGGGATGCACCAGAGGATGACCCGAGTTGGGGCCGATCGAAGAATCTTCAGGCCTCAACCGATAGGAGCCTACTTTTTCGGCGTCAATAGGGCTTTTCGCCAGGGACATAGGGTCACGAATTATTTATTCGGAGTTGTGATGTCTTTGCCTCCGCTTTAACAGACGGAGACGAAATGTGACTGTTTAGGCGGTTTTCGATCGTTGCGATTTCAATCGATTTAAATAGACTGCGGCCACCGATTTGGAGGAATTTTCATGGACGACATGACCAGGAGGGAGGGTTTTGAGGCAAAAAGGAGCGGATTCTTCACAAAACCGCGCGCAGCCGTCTCGTTGATGTTCCTGCTGAACGGCTTCATGGTTGGCTGCTGGGCGCCGAAAATTCCCGAATTTGCCGAGCGGCTGCAACTGACGAAATTCGAGCTCGGTCTGATGATCCTCGTCTTCGGTGTCGGCTCGCTCGTCATGATGCCGCTTGCCGGCGCGCAGATCGCCGTGCGCGGCTCGCGCATCGTCGTGCGTGCCGTTGCGGTGTTGCTGCTGCCGATGATCCTGGCGCTGACGCTAGCGCCGAATGTCTGGACCGCGGCGATTGCTCTCTTCCTCTTCGGCGGCTTCATTGGCGCCATGGACGTGGCGATGAACGCCAATGCCGTCTCGGTCGAAAAGTCCATGCGCCGGGCGATCATGTCCTCGTGCCATGCTTTCTGGAGTCTGGGCGGCTTGATCGGCTCAGCCATCGGCGGCCTGCTGATCTCGCGCCTGGGCGTTCTCGGCCATGCCGAGGCCTCGACCGCTATCGCCGTTCTTTTCCTCGTCGTGGCCTGGCCGATGGTCCTCAGTGACCAGCCGCATCCCGACGAGGCCAAGCCAAAGGCAAAGCTGCCGATGATTCCGCTGCCCTGGCTGCTCGGCGTCGTCGCGCTGTTCTGCATGGTGCCGGAAGGCGCCGTGCTGGATTGGAGCGCGCTCTATCTCAGCCAGGAAAAGGGGGCGTCGGTGGCGCTCACCGGTTTCGGCTTCGCCGCTTTCTCGGCCACCATGGCGACCATGCGCTTTGCCGGCGATTTCGTCCGTGACTGGCTGGGGTCGGTGCGCACGCTGCGCGTCTGCACGGTCTTTGCCATCGTCGGCATGCTGACGGCAGCACTGGCGCCAAACGCGGAGATCGCGATCCTCGGCTTTGCGCTCTGCGGCATCGGCATTTCCAACATGGTGCCGATCGCCTTTTCCGCCGCCGGCAATATTCCGGGGCTGCAGCCCGGCATCGGCATCTCGGTCGTGACCACGCTCGGCTACTCCGGCATGCTGGTCGCGCCGTCGGCCATCGGCTTTGCCGCCGAACATGTCGGCTTCTCGCCGGTGCTGATGGCGCTGCCGGTGCTGCTGCTCGTCGTATTGGCCTTGTCATCGCTCGCGCGCTACGCCGATGGCATCGGCGAGAGCAAGCATTAATTTTGTCGCTTTTGTCCGGTAGCGGGTGGGCTCCATTCGGTCAAAAGAGATTGTCGTAGCGGTTGACAACGACCGCTCCGTGATCCACCTGAAAGACACCCAATTTCGAGGCCTGCGAGAGCTTTCATGTCGTCCGCCACCGATTTCGATCCGAAACCGCGCCGTTCCTCCGTTGCCGTCGATGTCGGCGGCGTGATCGTCGGCGGCGGTGCCCCCGTCGTCGTACAGTCCATGACCAATACCGATACGGCCGATATCGACTCGACCGTCGCCCAGGTCGCCGCCCTCTACAAAGCCGGCTCGGAGCTCGTGCGCATCACCGTCGATCGCGATGAAAGTGCCGCCGCCGTGCCGAAGATCCGCGAGCGGCTGCTGCGCCTCGGCATGGACGTGCCGCTGATCGGCGATTTCCATTATATCGGCCATAAGCTGCTCGCCGATCATCCGGCTTGCGCTGAGGCGCTGGCGAAATACCGCATCAATCCCGGCAATGTCGGCTTCAAGGACAAGAAGGACAAGCAGTTCGCCGAAATCATCGAGATGGCGATCCGCTACGACAAGCCGGTGCGCATCGGCGTCAATTGGGGCTCGCTCGATCAGGATCTGCTGACCGCGCTGATGGATAAGAATGCCGCCGAAGGCTCGCCGCTATCGGCCCGGCAGGTGACGCGCGAGACGATCGTGCAATCTGCGCTGATCTCGGCCAGCCTCGCGGAAGACATTGGCCTACCGCGCAATCGCATCATCCTGTCGGCCAAGGTCAGCCAGGTGCAGGATCTGATTGCCGTCTACTCCATGCTGTCGGAGCGTTCCGACCATGCCCTGCATTTGGGTCTCACCGAAGCCGGCATGGGCTCAAAGGGCATCGTCGCTTCGTCCGCCGCCATGGGCTATGTGCTGCAGCACGGCATCGGCGATACGATCCGCGTTTCGCTGACGCCGGAGCCGAATGGCGACCGCACCCGCGAGGTGCAGGTGGCGCAGGAACTGCTGCAGGTCATGGGCTTCCGCCAGTTCATCCCGGTTGTCGCGGCATGCCCCGGCTGCGGCCGCACGACCTCGACGGTCTTCCAGGAACTGGCGCAGAACATCCAGAACGACATCCGCAAGAACATGCCGGTCTGGCGCGAGAAATATCCGGGCGTCGAGGCGCTGAACGTCGCCGTCATGGGCTGCATCGTCAATGGTCCGGGCGAAAGCAAGCACGCCGATATCGGCATTTCGCTGCCCGGTACCGGCGAGACGCCGGCCGCCCCCGTTTTCATCGACGGCCAAAAGGCCATGACGCTGCGCGGCCCGAACATCGCTTCCGATTTCGAGGCGCTGGTGACCGATTATATCGAAAAGCGATTCGGCCAGAAAAACGTCGCGGCAGAGTAATCCGCCGCTTAAAGGCTGGATCAGATATTGCTCGTCAGCAACTTGATGCCGGCGAAGCAATAGAAGCCAGCCATGGCGCCCTCGATCCAGCGGCGCGCATTGCGATAGATTTTCAGCGCATGCGGCGTCGAAAACAGGATCGCGTAACCCATGAACACCACGAAACCGGTCACGCCGCAGACGGCGATGATCAGCATCGCGACCGAGCCCGGCGCACCCTGCGGCATGCCGAGCGCGATGATGGCAAGCCAGGCGAAGATGGCCTTCGGGTTGGTGACGTGAATGCCGTAGCCGCGCAGGATCAGCGACTTGAAGCCTGGCGTTTTCGGCCCCTCAGCGGCGGTCGGCAGCTCGCCGCTGCTACGGACGGCGCGGAATGCCTTATAGGCGAGGTAGAGCAGATAGAGGCCGCCGAAGATCTTCAGGATCTCCAGCGCCATCGCATAGGTCTGCAGCAGCGTGGCAAGACCCGCGGCCGCAGCCGTTGCCCAAGTCAGCGACCCGCCGAAGATACCGAGCGCCAGGGTCATGCCGGCCTTGCGGCCATGGGTCATCGAGGTGCCGATGATGGCCATGATGGCGGGGCCGGGGCTGATAACCGCAACGATGTAAGCGATATAGGCCGGCAGGATATGCGGCAGATAGGAAAGCGTTTCGTGCATGGAGATCATTCCCGAAGGGATTGGCGCGGCCGCGAAGATTTCCGCGTCTACAGGCCAATACGGCACGGGAATGTGGCACAGAATGCGGCGGAAATCACCCGGCGACGCCATGGATTCTTGTGATGGTGACATTCCCGAGCTGAATGGGTAGCCGTACCGGTATGGATGGCAGCTGCCATCCGGCCGGAAGGTCAGTGGTTCTGCCATCAGGCAACGCCGTGTGGAAGTCTTCGGGATCAGCTCTTGCGGTTCGCGATGAAGCGGGCGGTTTCCGTCAGGACATCCGCCTTGTCGCCATAGCCGGACAGCAGGTCGGCCGCTTCCTTCACCAGCCTTGCGAGCGTCACTTCCGCCCATTCCTGGCCGTGGAGAGCCACCAGCGTGCCTTTGCCACGGGCGGCATCCTTGCCGGTTGCCTTGCCCATGGTGGCGGTGTCCGCTGTCAGGTCGAGCAGATCGTCGGCGAGCTGGAAGGCAAGGCCGATCTTTTCACCGAAGGTCCGGAGTCGTTTGCGGTCTCCGACGGGGGCGCCTGAAATGATGGCGCCGGCCTCGCAGGCAAAGCGGATCAGCGCGCCCGTCTTCATCGCCTGCAGCGTGGTGATGCCGCCTTCGTCCGGCGCCTCCTTCTCCGCGGCGAGATCGAGCGCCTGGCCGCCGGCCATGCCGCCGATGCCGGCTGCGCGCGACAGTGCCAGCACAAGCGCTACTTTCCGGTCCGCCGGTAGCTCCGTTTCGGGTGCGGCAATGATATCGAAGGCATAGGTCAGCAGGCTGTCGCCCGCCAGGATCGCCGTCGCGTAGTCGAAGGCGATATGCACCGTCGGCTGGCCGCGGCGCAGGTCGTCATCGTCCATGGCGGGAAGATCGTCATGGACAAGGGAATAGCAGTGCACGCATTCGAGTGCCGCGCCGATCCTGAGTGCCGCCTTGGCATCGCCGCCGAGAAGGGCCGCGGATTCCATGACGAGAAAGGGCCGCAGCCGCTTGCCGCCGTTCAGCACGCCGTGACGCATCGCGCTTAGGAGCCGGGCAGGGCGGACGATCTCGTCACTGAGGCTGGCGTCGGCCAGAAGCCCGTTTAACATGGCTTCGATCTTGCCGGCATTGTCCTTGAGACGGTGCTCGAATGAGGAATGGGTGCTGTCCATGGCCGCTGTTTGGCATGAGAGGCGGTTGCTGGCAACGAGAATTGTCAACAGCCGGATGGGGAATTGCGTCACACTCTGGTCATCGCTTTGCGTAGACGGTATGACGAGTGCAGCATCAGAGCGTTTCCCGGATACATTAAGGGATGTACCGGGATGGAGCGGCCGTGGACGTCAGACATTTGGACATATCGACGGACAATGAGGGGGAGGAAGCCGAGGTGCCGCGACGCTCCTCCCTGTTGGCACGCTTCAGACACCGTCCATTATGGCAGCGCATCGTCCTCGTCCTGATCGTCCTCTTGCTGCTGCCCTATTTCTTCATCGTCGTCTATGTGCTGCCGTTCATCCACCCTGTTTCCACCCTGATGATCGGCGATGCCGTTACCCTTCAGGGCTACGACCGCCGCTGGGTGCCGCTGGATAAAATCGCGCCGGTGCTGGTGAAATCCGTCATGGTCTCCGAGGACGGACAATTCTGTTATCACGGCGGTGTCGATTGGGGCGAGATGCGGGTGCTCGTCCAGGAAACGCTGCGCGGCAAGTCCACGCGCGGCGGCAGCACGATCCCGATGCAGACGGTGAAGAACCTGTTTTTATGGAACAGCCGCTCCTTCGTCCGCAAGACGCTGGAATTGCCTTTGGCGGTCTCCGCCTCGACTGTGTGGTCGAAACGCCGGATGATGGAAATCTATCTGAATGTTGCGGAATGGGGGCCGGGCATTTACGGCATCGAAGCTGCGGCGCGCTACCATTTCAAAGTCCCGGCCTCCAAGCTCACGGCGCGTCAGGCGGCCCTTCTCGCCGTCTCGCTTCCTAATCCGATTGATCGGGTGGCGAGCAAGCCGGGGCGGGGGCTTGGCCAGCTTGCCTCGCTGATCCAGCGCCGCGCGCGCAATGCCGACGCATATATCAAATGCCTTTATGACTGATATCAGAACTTGTCGTTCGATCGGCTTGTCTTCATCTGGCATCCTTCGCTGTGACCTACGGGCGGATGACCTGCCAATGACGATCGGACCGTCGCCCTCCGGCGCGTTCGAGGACACGAGCCATTCGAGGAACTCTTCCCCTTCGAGTTCCGACGCTAAAAAGGGAGCAAGATCGTGAGCAAGCTGACCCTCTACATCGGCAACAAGAATTATTCCTCCTGGTCGTTCCGGCCGTGGATCGCGCTCGAAGGCTGCGGCATCGCTTTCGAGGAGGTGCTGATCCCGTTCGATTTTCCGGCGGGCAATCCGAACATTCGCGAGGTCTCGCCGACGGGCAAGGTGCCGATGCTGGTGCATGACGGCTTCAAGGTGTGGGAGTCGCTTGCCATCATCGAATACGTGGCCGAGCTTTTCCCCGATGCCGGTCTTCTGCCTAAGGACCGGCAGGCCCGCGCGCTGGCGCGATCCTATAGCATGGAGATGCTTTCGGGCTTCGGCGCCTTGCGCAATGCCTGCCCGATGGACATGCGTCGCCCGGTGAGCTGCCTCGACCTGCCGGAAGGGGTGACGGAAGACGTGGCGCGCATCGAAACCATCTGGCGCGAGGCGCGTTCCCGCTCCGGCGGTCCCTTCCTGTTCGGGGCATTCTCCGGAGCCGATGCCATGTTCGCTCCAGTCATCAGCCGCCTGGAACGGTACGACATTGCCGTCTCCGCCGATACGAGGGACTATATGGCAGTCATGAAAGCCCTGCCTGCCTGGAAGAAATGGGAGGAAGCGGCGTTGAAGGAAACGTGGATCGTGCCGGAGGACGAGGCTTGACCGCCTGATTTGGCACCGATATCTCCGAATCAAGCGCTGCGGGCAAAAAATGCTCGAAGGGACTGGTCAAAGCCCAACAAGCCATGTATAAGCCCGCCCAAATTCCGAAATTGATGCATGTCTGTTTCGGCCGCCTTGCTGGCCGTGGATATGTTTCGTCCGTACATGGAGTAACGAGAATGGCTGTACCGAAGAGAAAAACGAGCCCGTCCAAGCGCGGTATGCGCCGCTCGGCTGACGCCCTGAAGGCTCCGACCTATGTCGAAGACAAGAACTCCGGCGAACTGCGTCGCCCGCATCACATCGACCTGAAGACCGGCATGTATCGCGGTCGCCAGGTTCTGACGCCGAAGGAAAGCGCATAATTCAAGCGCTGCCTTGGTGGCATGAATTAAAGGCTGGCGTTTCGCCGGCCTTTTTCTGTCTGTGATTGGGCGTGCTGATCGGACGAAGCGGCTGCTCTTATGCCGAAGCTCTGACACCCCCCTCTGTCACTTCGTGACATCTCCCCCACAAGGTGGAGATTGTTGGGAGTATGTCGCTCCGCTCTGGCAAGCAAACTGATTTGGTTTCTGCAGATGCCATTGTAGCTTGAGGCGAGAAAGTGCCGCAACTTACCGATCTCCCCCTTGTGGGGGAGATGTCACGTCAGTGACAGAGGGGAGTGAAAACCCTCGTCGGATTCATCAGTGCATTGCCTGGTATCAAAGGCTATCCAGCTTGCTCTGCATGGCGCGAAGCTGCTCCTTCAGCTCGTCGATATCCTTGGCTTCGGCCTTGCGGCTTTCCTTGGCCGGCGGCTTCATGAAGGGGGAGAACATCTGCATGGCCTGCTGGAACATTTCAGTGTTGCGGCGGACCTGTTCCTCGACCATCTGCATGGGCAGCTGAAGATTCTTGCCGAGCGGCGTTTCGCCGAAGGCGCGATTGATCTGTTCGCGCATCTGGGTCTGCTGCTCCGTGAAGGCGCGCATGGAATGCTCGAGGAAGCTCGGGACGACCATCTGCATCTGGTCGCCGTAATAGCCGATAAGCTGCCGGAGGAAGGAAATCGGCAGCAGCGTGTTGCCGGTCTTTGATTCCTGCTCGAAAATGATCTGCGTCAGGACCGAATGCGTAATGTCTTCGCCGCTCTTGGCATCCTGGACAGTGAATTCCTCGCCTTTCTTCACCATCTCCGCCAGGTCGTCCAGCGTCACGTAGGTGCTGGTGCCGGTATTGTATAGGCGGCGATTCGCATATTTCTTGATTACGATCTGGCCCTCATTCTTTGCCATTATCAGTTCTCCTGGCCCCGTCTGATTGTATGGAATACTCCTCCACCCCTGAGTGTAGACGCAAAAGAAGCTTGGTGACAATCGCTTTGTGCGATGCGGCAAGCCCAATCCTTTGATTGGATTTCTCGCGGGCAATGACGGCTTCATGAAATCTGCACGCGGGGAATTCTTGCAATTTGACTCCGGCGCAAAGCTTTGACAGTTTCGCCTCATATACGCGTTCATTTTCCGAGGAGGCTTCCATGAGCAGTTCATCCATCGTCGTCGCCAGCGCGGCCCGCACTGCCGTCGGCTCATTCAACGGTGCTTTTGCGAGCGTTCCGGCTCATGAGCTTGGCGCCACCGCCATCAAAGGCGCGCTGGAGCGTGCCGGCGTCGATGCCAAGGAAGTCGATGAAGTGATCCTTGGCCAGGTGCTTCAGGCCGGCGAAGGGCAGAACCCGGCCCGTCAGGCCGCGATGAAGGCCGGCATTCCGCAGGAAGCGACCGCCTGGGGCGTCAACCAGCTTTGCGGCTCCGGCCTGCGCGCCGTGGCTCTCGGCATGCAGCAGATCGCGACCGGCGATGCGAAGATCATCGTCGCCGGCGGCCAGGAATCTATGTCGATGGCGCCGCATGCGGCAAACCTTCGTGCCGGCACCAAGATGGGCGACATGAAGATGATCGACACCATGATCAAGGATGGCCTGACGGATGCCTTCTACGGCTATCACATGGGCATCACGGCCGAAAATATCGCGCGGCAGTGGCAGCTTTCCCGCGAGGAACAGGATCAGTTCGCCGTTTCCTCCCAGAACAAGGCCGAAGCCGCGCAGAAGGCCGGCCGGTTCAAGGACGAGATCGTTCCCTTCACCATCCAGACGCGCAAAGGCGATGTAACCGTCGATGCCGACGAATATATCCGCCACGGCGTGACGCTCGACGGCATGGTGAAGTTGCGCCCGGCCTTCGACAAGGAAGGAACGGTCACGGCTGGCAACGCTTCTGGCCTCAATGACGGTGCGGCTGCCGCCGTGCTGATGACGGAGGCGGAAGCCTCGCGCCGCGGCATTCAGCCGCTTGCCCGCATCGTTTCCTGGGCAACAGCCGGCGTCGATCCGCAGATCATGGGCACCGGGCCGATCCCGGCCTCGCGCAGGGCATTGGAAAAGGCCGGATGGTCCGTCGCCGATCTCGATCTCGTCGAAGCCAACGAAGCTTTTGCCGCCCAGGCTTGCGCCGTGAACAAGGATCTCGGCTGGGATACGTCGATCGTCAACGTCAACGGCGGCGCGATCGCCATCGGGCACCCGATCGGCGCTTCGGGCGCCCGCGTCCTCAATACGCTGCTGTTCGAAATGAAGCGCCGCGGCGCCCGCAAGGGGCTTGCCACGCTGTGCATCGGTGGCGGCATGGGTGTCGCCATGTGCTTCGAGGCGCTCTAGAAGCAAAGAAATAGAGCATGATGTTGTCCGAAAACCGCTCATACTTTTCGGCATCATGCTCGGGGGCGTTTTGAAAGGAATTTTCCAGAAGAAGTGGTGAAAGCGAGCGGGCGACCCGACCTTCGGGCGTCCCGCCTCCGCAGCAAAAAAGGGGAGTGGCACATGAGCAGAGTGGCATTGGTAACCGGGGGTACGCGCGGCATCGGCGCGGCCATTTCGATGGCGCTGCACAATGCGGGTTACAAGGTGGCGGCGACCTATGCCGGCAACGATGAGAAAGCCAGGGCTTTCCACGATGTGACCGGCATCGCCGTCTATAAATGGGATGTCACCGATTACGAAGCCTGCGGCAAGGGCATAGCCAAGGTCGAGCACGATCTCGGGCATGTCGATGTGCTGGTCAACAATGCCGGCATTACCCGCGACGCCATGTTCCACAAGATGACGCCGCAGCAGTGGCACGAAGTCATCAATACGAACCTCACCGGCCTGTTCAACATGACGCATCATGTCTGGCAGGGCATGCGCGACCGCAGCTTCGGCCGTGTGATCAATATCTCTTCGATCAATGGTCAGAAGGGGCAGATGGGGCAGGCGAATTACTCTGCCGCCAAGGCCGGCGATCTCGGCTTCACCAAGGCGCTCGCCCAGGAAGGTGCTGCCAAGAACATCACCGTCAATGCCATTTGCCCCGGCTATATCGGCACGGAAATGGTGCTGGCGGTGCCGGAAAAGGTATTGAACGAGCGCATCATTCCGCAGATTCCGGTGGGGCGCCTGGGCGAGCCCGAGGAGATCGCCCGCATCGCGGTTTTCCTTGCCAGCGATGATGCCGGTTTCATTACGGGATCGACGATAACGGCCAATGGCGGCCAGTTCTTCGTTTAGAGCAATTCCGGGAAAAGGACGCAGTGGGCTCGGGATTTCCGTGAAGAGCTGATCCGCTCTTGCCCGCCTGCATCAGGGAGAGGATTGCCGGATAGAAGTCACAACCGGTCCGGCAATCATCCCCGGCCTGAATTTGCCTGCTGCCGCTGTCGTGGCTTGAATTCTAGGATCACGGCTTCTAGCGCCACCCGCTGCTTCTTCTCTTTGTCCCGCATCCGCGCCGCGCTTCCAAGCGCGTAAAAAGTGGTGCCGATGAGCGCGAATGCTGCAATGCTTGCGATGATTGCGGCCATGGTGCCGTTCCTTCCTCAAAACACTGCTCCTTTCCCTGGACCGATCGCGCGGGAAGAGGATTCTCTCAGAAACTGAGGCTTCCAGGGCCTGCCCTGAGGGTCGGATGTCCGCGACCGAGCCGCAGAAGCGGCTGGTCGCGGCCTCAGGTCTTAGCGGCAACGAGCTTCGTAGCGATGGCCGTATCGGTCGCGATAGATGCAATAGCCACGGCGCTCATGGGAGCGTCCGATGAGATTGCCGACGACGCCGCCGGCAACAGCGCCGACTGCCGCGCCACCCCAGCTATGGGTGGCCACGCCGCCGATCAGGGCGCCGGTGCCGGCACCGATGGCAGTCCCTTTTTCCGTTGCCGTGCACGACGCTAAAGCGCCGACAAGGGCGATCGCGACGATGATCTTCTTCATGGTGTTAGCTCCCTGGTGTTGTGAAGTTTGAACATTGACCCGCGGATCAAATCCGCCCCATCAATAACAAAATGAGGACAATGACAAGAACAAGTCCGAGACCGCCCGATGGACCGTACCCCCATCCCCGGCTGTAACCCCAGTTGGGCAGTGCGCCGATCAGCAGCAGAATCAGTATAATAAGCAATACCGTACCAAGCATGATATGTCTCCTCCATGTCCATCGCTTGAATGGCGCCGGTAATTTCGTTCATTCCGGCACTATGCTCCAGCGCTTCCAGCTCGAATCGGTTTCCTAGTGAATGGGCGGAGTTCCTCAATTCTGCAGATAGAAACTTGCGTCGCAGAAAATTGTTCCGGCTAAGAAATAAAAAGGCGGGAATGGCGGCGAGAGCGTATTCAGCCAGATATTCACGCGATGGCGCGACGCAGGTGTGGAAGAGAGTGTCCGCGATTAGCTCGTATGGTTAAAATATCATTAAAATACAATATGTTGCGGTGAACAAAAAGAGAAAAGGAGCATGTCCGCGATTCGTCGGTGATTCGTTCTGCCTTTGGACTTTGGTTAATGTCCGGATGCCTTCTTACAGGTTGCCGACATACAGAAGGAGCGAAATCGGGTATGCGGAGGTAGGCGCCTTCCTGCCTCGTTCGGTTTGGGTTGGCCTTGCGAAGAGGTTTTGTGGCCTTACCGCCTCCCGAATTTCGATGCTGTTCTGGCGAAGTAGAAATATGTAGCCATGAAATCTGGACGCTGCAGTCACGGCGTTTTGCCGATAACCGCATCTTATACGTGTATTTGCGGGATCGTTATATTTGCACTCGTTAAAAGGTTGATCGCAATTCCTGATTCGGCCGGAATTGTGGGTTCAACCATTCAGAGTCCTGTATGCATCGGCTGTCGAGGCGCTAGATATAGTACGGAACAAAAGTAGAATCGTGCGGAATCAGCGATTCGTCTCCGATTCGTTCTGGCTTTGACCTCAGATCTCGAAGAGAAGGGCGCTGTTCCGAAAATCCGATGATTTACAGATAATTAACCATAAAACATAGCGATCTTCGCCGGCTTCGGATTCTCGGCTTGACTCCTTTTCTCGTGGAAAAGGCACTGAAATGAGATTCAGCATTTGGTGTGACTCTTTTCATCGAAATCCATATATTGTAGTGAACAAAAAAAGAACGCTAGTGAGTCAGCGATTCGTCTCCGATTCGTTCTCAAGGTGTTCCGCGATCGTCGGGACTCGCATGAGATGCAGGGTTAATGTGGCTTACGGTTGAGACCGTCAATAATGAAATCGGTTGTTGCGGTGGCTGTTTTTTTATTCAGGTCTTGCCTTTGTCGCATATGGTCGTCATCTCTTCGTTTCCTCCTTGGGGAACTTGCTGATCGAAAGACGGTGGTTTCTCGCCCATGCACGGACCAATGACACAGACTTCGCAGCCCATGATCCTGAGCGGACGCGGCGTGACCGCGGTGCTCGGACCGACCAATACCGGCAAGACCCATTATGCCATCGAACGCATGGTGGCGCACGGCAGCGGCGTGATCGGCCTGCCGCTGCGGCTGCTGGCGCGCGAGGTCTATACCCGCGTCGTCGAAAAGGTCGGGGCTCAGCATGTCGCGCTTGTCACGGGCGAGGAAAAAATATCTCCGCCCAATGCCCGCTTTTCCGTCTGCACCGTCGAAGCCATGCCGCGCGAGACGCGTGCCTCCTTCGTCGCCATCGACGAGGTCCAGCTTGCTGGCGATCTAGAGCGCGGCCATATCTTCACGGACCGCATCCTGCACCTGCGTGGCCGCGACGAGACGCTGCTATTGGGTGCCGGCACGATGCGGCCCATCCTCGAACAGCTTCTGCCTGGGATCACCGTCCTTGAGCGGCCGCGGCTGTCGCATCTTTTCTATGCCGGGCAGAAGAAGATCACGCGCTTGCCGCAGCGCACCGCGATCGTGGCTTTTTCCGCCGATGAGGTCTATGCGATCGCGGAGCTCATCCGCCGCCAGCGTGGCGGCGCCGCCGTCGTGCTTGGGGCGCTCAGCCCGCGTACCCGCAATGCGCAAGTGGCCCTGTACCAGGCCGGCGATGTCGAATATCTGGTCGCGACCGATGCGATCGGCATGGGCCTCAATCTCGATGTCGACCATGTCGCCTTTGCCCAGGACCGCAAGTTCGACGGCTATCAGTTCCGTAACCTCAATCCGGCCGAGCTCGGCCAGATCGCCGGCCGCGCCGGCCGTCATCTCAAGGACGGCACCTTCGGCGTAACGGGGCAGGTGGACCCGTTCGACGACGAGCTGGTCCGCCGGATCGAGGGACACGAATTCGACATGGTCAAGGTGCTGCAATGGCGCAGCAAGGATCTGGATTTCGCTTCGATCGCAGCTCTGCGCGCCAGTTTGGAAGACGCGCCGCGCGTGCAGGGGTTGACGCGGGCGCTGCCTGCGGTAGACCAGCAGGCGTTGGAATATTTGTCACGCGATCTGGAGATAGTCGATCTTGCCAGCAACCCGGCTCGGGTTGAGAAATTGTGGGAGGCCTGCGCGCTTCCAGACTATCGGCGCATTACGCCTGCCCAGCACGCCGATCTTATTGCCGCCCTCTTTTCCGACCTGGTGCGCTATGGCACGGTGAAAGAGGACTTCCTGGCCGAACAGGTGCATCGTGCCGATCGGACGGATGGCGAGATCGACACGCTTTCGGCGCGAATCGCGCAGATAAGGACTTGGACCTATGTGTCGAACCGGCCCGGCTGGCTTGCCGATCCGACACACTGGCAAGAAAAGACGCGGGAAATCGAAGATCGATTGTCCGACGCGTTACATGAGAGGTTGACGAAACGCTTTGTTGATCGCAGGACATCTGTGCTCATGAAGCGCCTGAGAGAGAATGCGATGCTGGAAGCTGAAATCAGTGTGAATGGGGATGTCTTCGTCGAAGGGCATCATGTGGGACAGTTGACCGGTTTCCGGTTCACGCCGGTTGCCGGCACCGAGGGGCCGGATGCGAAGGCCGTCCAGACAGCCTCCCAGAAGGCGCTGTCGCTGGAATTCGAGGCGCGCGCCGCGCGTCTGCATGCGGCTGGCAACAGCGATCTTGCGATCAGCGCCGATGGCCTCGTGCGCTGGCTCGGCGATCCCGTGGCGCGTCTGTCGGGAAGCGATCATATCATGCGTCCGCGTGTGATCCTGCTTGCCGACGAGCAGCTGACGGGCAATGCGCGCGATCATGTCGCCTCGCGCATCGAGCGTTTCGTGAACCATCATATCAGCACGATCCTGAAGCCGCTCGACGATCTTCAGCGTGCCGAGGATCTGCAGGGCCTCGCCAAGGGGCTCGCTTTCCAGCTGGTGGAAAATCTCGGCGTTCTGTTCCGCCGCGACGTGACCGAAGAGGTGAAGTCGCTGGATCAGGATGCGCGCGCCTCCATGCGCCGCTACGGCGTCCGCTTCGGCGCCTATCATATTTTCGTGCCCGCATTGCTGAAGCCGGCCCCCGCCGAACTCATCACGCTGCTCTGGGCTCTGAAGAACGATGGCCTGGACAAGCCGGGCTATGGCGATCTGATCCCCGTTCTCGCCGCCGGCCGTACCTCGGTCGTCACCGATCCGGGCTATGAGCGCATGTTCTACAAGCTTGCCGGCTTCCGCTTTCTTGGAAAGCGCGCGGTCCGCATCGATATTCTCGAGCGCCTGGCGGATCTCATCCGTCCGCTCCTGCAGTGGAAGCCCGGCCAGGCTTCGCGCCCCGAAGGCGCTTATGACGGTCGCCGCTTCACCACGACGACCGCCATGCTCTCCATCCTCGGTGCGACGCTCGAGGACATGGAGGAAATTCTCAAGGGTCTCGGCTACCGCGCCGATTCGGTGAAGGCCGAGGAGGCCACGGCCTTCCTTGCCCAGCAGGATGCCGCGGCGACACCGGCATCGTCGGCTGCGGAAGCCGCTGCCGAAAAGACCGATCATGACGACGCCGACGCTGCGGGCGACGAGCCGGCTAAGGAACCGGAAGCCGTCGCGCAGGAAGCAGCTCCCGCCGTCGAACCGGTGGCAGCGGCAGCTGACGTTGCCGAGGCTGCCGACACTGAAGCCGCTGCCGCGGAACCTGCCGAGCCGAAGCCAGTTCTGCTCTGGCGCCTGGGTGGCCGCAACGATAATCAGCAGCGCCAAGGCGGCCGCGGTCATGGTGACCGTCGCGGTCAGCAGGGCGAGGGCCGCGGTCAGCACGGCAATCGCCGTGGCGGTGGCGAGCAGCAGGCGAGCGGTGGCGAGGGCAATCGCGAGGGACGTGACCGTCGCGATGGCCGTGACAACCGCGGCGGTGACAAGGGGCCGCGCGCCAACCGCGAGGGCGGCCGTCCGCAGCATCAGGGCAACCGGGGTGACCGTCAGGAGCGTGGCGAACGCAATGACCGGAACGATCGCAACAATCGCGGTGCATCGCAGCCATTGCGCTTCGAGGCCAAGCCGCCGCGCAAAGAAAAGCCGATCGATCCGGATTCTCCTTTCGCCAAGCTCGCTGCCCTCAAGGAGCAGATGAAGAAATAACCCATGACGGACGAGAGACAGCCATTTTCCGGTTCGCGCCAGCGCATCGACAAATGGCTGTTCTTTGCTCGCATGGTGAAATCCCGCTCGCTGGCGCAGCTCTACGTTCAGAACGGCAGCGTACGGGTCAATGGCGAGCGGATTGTGCAGCCGAGTTTCGGCGTCAAGGCGGGCGACCGTATCGAGCTCTCGCTGGAGCGCCGAGATGTCGTCCTCATCGTGCGTGCCGCCGGCGAGCGCCGAGGCCCTTTCGAGGAAGCCAAGCTGCTCTATGAGGACCTAACGCCGCCGCCGGATGAGACAAAACGCCTCACCCCGTTCGAGCAGGCATTACGGGCGCCGGGGAGTGGAAGGCCCACGAAGCGCGATCGCCGTGCAATCGATCGCCTGATCTCGGACGACGATTAGAAAACTCTGCCCGTCTCAGGCCGCTTTCCAGATTGTTTGTCCTTGAAATTGGATGACAAAGTCGATACCTCACCATCAACCTGCCGGTAACCAGCCGGGCGGCGCGTTTGCGCTTGATCCCCGTTCGGCTCCGCGGGAGCGCGCGACGTTCCAGGTTGCGCATCCGCGGAAGCTAAAGACATTCCTGGAGTGCTTCGTGACATATGTCGTGACCGATAATTGCGTCCGCTGCAAATATACCGATTGCGTGGAAGTCTGCCCTGTTGACTGCTTCTACGAAGGCGAGAACTTTCTCGTCATCCATCCCGACGAATGCATCGATTGCGGTGTCTGCGAACCGGAATGTCCCGCCGAGGCGATTAAGCCCGATACGGAGCCGGGCCTCGACAAGTGGCTGAAGATCAATATGGAGTATGCCGCCATCTGGCCCAACATCACGGTCAAGCGCGACCCGTTGCCGGAAGCCAAGGAGATGGATGGCGAAGAAGGAAAGTTCGAGAAGTATTTCTCAGCGAACCCAGGAACCGGCGACTGACCGAGGGCCGTGACAGGCGGTCGATAAAGGTGTAGTCGATATCGCAGAAAGCGAATCATTGCCGTCAGGCCGCATAGCGGTCAACGTGGCCCTTTTGGCGCGCGTACAGCAAATTATTGATTTCCTCAGATTTTTGTGATAGGTTCCGCACACTGATCCACTGCGGCATTTCGCATGCCCAAAACCATCACGAAAGCAAATCACCAATCCGTACGCGGTTTCCTTGACATATCAACCGTTTGTGTTGTCGGGTCTTAGATCGCGATGGGTGGGTTTCTGTTTGCATAAGTCTGGCTGGACCAGGATGAAGTGACCCCGACGGTACGTCCGTCTCATCCGGGCCTGACTGACCCGGCACCCGGCCCAACCGGGCGCGTAACAGGGAGTTTTTGAAAAGAATGACGACCCAGCAGAAAAAACCTTCAGCAGCACGCCATGGCTTCAAAACTGGTGAAGCGATCGTTTATCCGGCCCACGGCGTCGGCACGATCACTGCCATCGAAGAACAAGAAGTCGCAGGCATGAAGCTCGAGCTGTTCGTAATCGACTTCGAGAAAGACAAGATGCGCCTGAAGGTGCCGGTGGCCAAGGCCATGAGCATCGGCATGCGCAAGCTTTCCGAGACGGATTTCGTCGAGCGGGCGCTGAAGGTCGTGCAGGGCAAAGCCCGCGTGAAGCGCACCATGTGGTCGCGTCGCGCGCAGGAATATGATGCCAAGATCAATTCCGGCGATCTGCTCTCCATCGCCGAGGTGGTTCGCGATCTCTATCGCGCCGAGAACCAGCCCGAGCAGTCCTATTCCGAACGTCAGCTTTACGAAGCTGCGCTCGATCGCATGGCGCGCGAAATTGCAGCCGTCAACAAGATGTCGGAAACCGAAGCCGTTCGCCTTGTCGAGACCAATCTCAACAAGGGTCCCAAGCGCGGCAAGGTCGTCGAGGAAGATGATTCCCAGGACGAAGCAGCCTAAGGCGAGCGCGCCAATCCAGCTTCAAAAAACCCGGCCTTCGTGCCGGGTTTTTTCTTTGGAACCTTTTTGCTTCTGCCGCGTTTAAGCCTCGTGTTAACGGTCGGTGTGGGTGCACTCCTGTGGGGAGAGGTTCCGAACTGGCCGTATTATCGACATTCACGAGGACCGGCCTATGCGTTTTCATCCGAAGCCCCCCGGCGATCTGAACATGCTTCAATCGCCAGACCCATTCGCTGAGATCGAACAAGACTAGTCATCGATTATCCGGCGAACCGGATATCGGTCTCCAATTTGAATTTCATTCATTGATTTCCATCCGAGCAGCGATGTTCGGAAACGATACTTGTTGCCCTTTTCGTCGACCGCGGCACTGAAGACGACTTGAGGCCGAACCTAGGAGATGCGTATGACGAACATGTCTGCAGATCGACGTATGATCAAAGTCGCGATGGCTGCTCCCTATCTCGATCGCGACGAAGAACATGATCTTGCTATACGCTGGAAGGATCATGATGATCGCGGCGCCCGCAACCAGATAGCAACTGCCCATATGCGCCTCGTCATTTCCATGGCGGGCAAATTCCGCAATTTCGGATTGCCGATGAGCGATCTCGTACAGGAGGGCTATGTCGGCCTCCTCGAGGCGGCCGCCCGTTTCGAACCGGAACGGGAAGTTCGCTTCTCGACCTATGCAAGCTGGTGGATCCGCGCTTCCATCCAGGACTATATTCTGCGCAACTGGTCGATTGTGCGTGGTGGCACGAGTTCGGCGCAGAAGGCCTTGTTCTTCAATCTTCGACGCCTGCGCGCCAAGCTCGCCCGCAGCAATTCGAGCGTTACCGTCCAGTCCATCCATGAGGAAATCGCAGTTGCGCTCGGGGTCAGTCTTGCCGACGTGCAGACCATGGATGCGCGCCTTTCCAGCAGCGATACGTCCCTGCAGGCGCCGTCGATATCGAGCGATTCCGAAAGCGCGGAGCGTATCGATTTTCTCATCAGCGACGAGCCGCTTCCGGACGAGCAGGTTTCCGACATGATCGACGGCGAACGCCGGCGCATATGGCTTGCCTCGGCGCTGAAGCATCTCAACGAACGCGAGATGAAGATCATCCAGGCACGACGCCTCGTCGAAGACGGAGCGACGCTCGAAGAACTGGGCGCCGATCTCGGAATTTCCAAGGAACGTGTGCGTCAGATCGAAAGCCGCGCAATGGACAAGCTCCGCAACGCGCTTGTCGATGCGGATCCTCGTATGGCGAGCTACGCGTGAGACTGCTCTTCTCCCGGCCAGGGAGAAGATAGATAGGCCGATCGCTATTCCGAAATAATCTTGACCTTGTCGCCCGGCGCAATCGTTGCCCCGGTCGGTAGGGCGTTGATCAGTTTGAACAGGTCGAGCTTGCGGTCGGTGCCCATCATGCGGGCGGCGAGCGTCGTGATCGTGTCGCCCGGCTTGACGGTGACGACGCGGACCCTGAGCGGCTTCAGCGAGGCTGCCTCATCCGGCGTCATGTGCCGGAAACTCGAGCGCAGCACGTCCGCCGTCTGGTTGAGCTGGGCGATGTTCCCCTTCGGCACGGCTGTCAGGAAGCGGAAGATCTGCGTGCGGTCGCGGATGACCGTGACATCGAAATCCCAGCGATCGGCCGAAGCGCGCGCGGTTGCGGCCGGCATGCCGTTGACGGTGATCGACTGGATCGAAGAGGGATCGAGGCCCGTCACCCAGCCGCTGGAAATATAGTTCGTCAGGTTCTGGTTCTGGCTGTCGGCAACACCGTCGAAGCGGATGGCGATATCGCCGGGGCCAGTCGCCATGACGGCCTCGACCTTGTTGTCGATGCGGAAATCCGGCGGCACGTCGAAGCGGATGCCGAGGCCGCCATGGAGGAAGGTCTGGCCACGGACATAGCCTTCCTCGGGGCTGTCACCATAAAGCAGGCCATCGATACCGTTCAGGTAATAATCGCGGCCGATGTCGCCGACCTTGCCTTCCTCGCCGAATTCGCGGGCATGCGCCTTGGCAAGATCGATGCGCTGCGGCGTGCTCGGGTGGCTCGAAAGGAAGTCAAGGCTCTGGTCGGCATCGGAATTGGCCGACATGAAGCGGCTGTAGTCTTCCATGGCGTTCAGGAAGCGGGCAGCGGCATACGGATCGTAGCCGGCCTGGCCGAGCGTGCGGATGCCGATCTCGTCGGCCTGGAGTTCCTGCTGGCGCGAGAAGGCGGCGAGGCGCAGCTTGCCGCGCGCGAGCGCCTGCTTGCCGGCCAGATCGCTCGACAGGACTTCCGAAACGACGCGGCTGGCGATGACTTCGGCTTCCTCGCGTTTCTGCCGCTCGATGCCGTGATTGGCTGTCACGTGCGCCATCTCGTGCGACAGCACGGCAGCGACTTCGGAAGCATCATTGGCAAGCGCCAGAAGGCCGCGGGTCACGTAGAGATAGCCGCCCGGAAGTGCAAAGGCGTTGATCGACGGCGAATTGAGGATGGTGATGCGATAGGACTGCTGCGGATTTTCCGACACGCTGGTCAAGGCCCCGGCGATGCGGGCGACGAGCCGCTCGGTCTTGGCGTCCTTGTACTCGCCGCCGTAGCTTGCAAGGATGCGCGGATGCTCGCGCGCACCCATCTGCGCGCGCGGGTCGTTTTTCTGCACCTCGGAGACGATCTGCGGATTGGCGGACGGCGACACGCTCGGCTGATAGGATTGATCCATCACCGTCTGGCAGCTGTCCAGCACCATGGCAGCGACAAGGAGCGGGGCAAGGCGGCGCAAACGGGCTGCGACGGTCACGCTGATCCTTCGTTCTGCTCGTTCGCTCTGCTTCAGTACCAGTATCCCACTCATTTCGCTGCCATGCCGGCTCGGCACCAAATCCGGTTGATCGTTACCGGGCTGATCATCGTCGCGCACCGATAGAGGTTGCCTGCATCCCCATCGATCCGCATCTGCCCGGACGGTCTCCAACCCTTGCTCTAGCCGATTTTGGCACCGGTTGCATAGCGAGACTCCGTTTAAATGTGGCGGCGTTGTATTTTAGCAAGCATTTCCGAGGACTTTCAGCCGTTCGGCACGACGAAATTAAGGCAAAGCCGACAGCAAGATGCTGCAGCGCAATCAATGCTGCAGAAATGTGGTCAATGCCGGAATGTCGCCCGCCGTCAGGAAGGTCTCGATGGAGGCGGCAAGCCTGATCGCGCCGCCCTCGATGAAGACGGCATGGTCGGCAAGACGCCGCACCTCGGCCGGATCATGCGAAACGATCAGCACCGTATTGCCGCTCTCGCGATGCAGGGTTTTCAAAAGTTCGACCATGCCGGAGCGTAGGCCTGGATCAAGGGCGGCGAAGGGTTCGTCCAGCAGTAGGATCGGCTTGTCACGCACCAGCGCCCTTGCGAAGGCGGCACGCTGTCGTTCGCCGCCGGAAAGTGTCCCCGGCTTGCGCTTCTCGAAGCCAGGAAGCCCAACGCGCGCCAGCGCCTCCGAGACCCTTTGCCGATCCTGTACCGAAAGCTTCAATGAAGGGCTGATGCCAAGGCCGACATTGGTGAAGAGATCGAGATGGGCAAAGAGGTTGTTGTCCTGAAAGACCAGCGACACCGGCCGGTCGGCGGGATGCAGGCCGGTCACGTCCTGCCCGGCAAGCAGGATGCGGCCGCGATCGGGCTGCTCGAAGCCGGCCAATAGATTGAGAAAGGTGGATTTGCCGGATCCCGACGGCCCGGCGATGGCGATGATCTTGCCCTGCGGCAACGTGCAATCGAAGCGGAAATCATGCGTGCCGAGGCGCAGCTCGACGCCGGCCATGGCAATGCCTTGTTTCTTCATGTCGTGGCCGTCAGTCATTTCTGTTGCTTTCGTGATCGCTCATGCTCTGGCCGGCCGTGCCGGCGATGGTCAAAAGAAGGCAGACCAGGCCGAGGATCAAGGCATATCCATCGGCATCGTTCGTGCGATAGCTGCCGAGCTTGCTATAGACCAGCCAGGGCAGGGTCATCAGGCTATCCGAGCCGAAGAGCGCCACCGCGCCGAGATCGCCGAGCGACAGCGCCATGGCGAACGAGAGGGCGGTGAAGAACGGCTTGCGCAGGCCCGGCCAATCGATGAGGCGGAGGCGGGCAATGCCGTGAAGGCCGAGGCTCGCCGCCAGCCGTTCGGTGCGGCTGACATGGACCGCATAGGCCGGTTCGATGACGCGGATGACGAAGGGCAGCGCCATCAGCGCATTGATGACAATGATGAGGATGGCGGCAACGCGGCTGGGATCACCCAATGGTCTCAGCGCCAGGAACCAGCCAGTTGCCAGCACGATCGGCGGGACGAGTAGGATAAGGGATGAGCTCGCGCTCAAGGCGACCGCCAGGCTGCGCAGGCTGGCGGTCTTGCGGCGATCCGCCGAGATCACCGATCGGGCGCGGATGATTGCAAAGGATATCAAGACCGCCAGAAGGCCGGCGGCGAGCGCAATCGCCACGCTGGTGACGGCTGCTTGCAGAAAGATCGGCTGGGCGGCGAGCTTCGGAAGGTTTGCCTTCAGGCCAGTTACCACAACCGAAGCGAGCGGCAGGCCGAGAAAGAGAGTAGCGGCCGACAGCAGGAAAGCGTCAATCCATCGTGCAGCCGTCTTTTGGCCATCGATACGATGAAGCGCGCGACCGCTGGTCAGCCCATGATCGTCGGGGGCGCGAAACAGCGTCATGGCGCCGAGAACGAGGAGTGTGACGGCGATCTGCAGCAACGACAGCATCACGGCGCGGCCGGGATCGAAATCGAAGCGGAGCGCCTGATAGATCGCCACTTCCAGCGTCGTTGCGGCCGGGCCGCCGCCAAGGATCAGGACCAGCGTGAAGCTGGTGGCGCAGAGCATGAAGATCAGGCCGGCGATGCCGGGTATGAGACCGAGCAGGATGGGCCATTCGATGAAGCGAAAGACCGAGGCGGGCCGCATGCCGAGCCCGCCTGCCACAAGCCAGTATTCCGCCGGCACCCGCTCCAGCCCGGCCAGCATCAGCCGGCAGGCGAGGGGCATATTGAAGAAGACATGCGCCAGCAGGATGCCGGCCAGGCCATAGATGCTGACGGGCTGCGACAGGCCAAGCGCCGTAAGCGTCTGATTGATAAGCCCCTGCCGGCCCCAGATGCCGAGCAGGCCGAGCGCGCCTATCAGCACCGGCAGGCCCATCGGCACGGCCATCATCCGGATCAGCCATAGCCGACCCGGAAAGCGGGGCTGACGCGCCAGTGCGCGCGCGATGGGTATGGCGAGCACGACCGATAACAGGGTCGAGAGCACCGCCTGCAGCAGCGTGAAGCGCAGGACGCGCAGCAAGTAGGGATCTGTCAGGGGATTGGTGTCGCCGGATTCGATACCGGCGGCTAAGAGGGCGAAGACGGCGATCCCGACGAAGAGCACGACGCCGGCGAGGCCGAATGCCCCGCTGGAAATGGCGCGTCTTCGCTCTGGTGCCGTAAGTATCGTCAAGGCATCAGTTGCCGCTGGTGGCGGCCAGCCATTCGTCGATCCAGGCCTTGCGGTTCTTGTCGACGACCTCGGGGCTCATCAGGAAGGTCTTCGACGGCACGACGAGCTTGCTGAAGGCATCCGGCAGCGGCTCCGAAGTGGCGGAGGCCGGCATCATCCAATTGCTTGTCGGGATGATGTCCTGGAAACCGGCGGAGATCATGAACTTCAGGAAATCGCGGGCAAGCTCCTTGTTCGGCGAGGACTTGATGAGGCCGGCGACCTCGATCTGGATATAGTGTCCTTCCGAGAAGGCGGCCGCCTGATAGCGGTCGGTCTTGTCTTCGATCATGTGGTAGGCCGGCGACGTCGTGTAGGAGAGCACCATCGGCGCTTCGCCCTTGGTGAATAGGTCGTAGGCTTCCGACCAGCCGGGGGTGACGGTCAGGATGCGTCCCTTGAGCTTCGTCCAGGCATCGGCTGCCTTGTCGCCGTAGATCGACTTGACCCAGAGCAGCAGGCCAAGACCCGGCGTCGAGGTGCGCGGGTCTTCGATGACGATCTTTTGCGAGGGGTCGCCCTCGACAAGATCCTTCATGCTCTTCGGCGGGTTCTTGACCGTCTGGCTGTCGTAGATCACGGCGAAATGGCCGTAGTCATAGGGCACAAAGACGTCGTCCTTGAAACCCCCCGGAACCTTGAGGGCCGAGGTGTCGACACCGCTTGCATCGAAGAGGCCGGTATCCTTCGCTTCATCTATGAGATTGGTGTCCAGGCCGAGAACGACATCGGCCTTGGTGCCCGTACCTTCCAGCTTCAGGCGGGAGAGAAGTGCCACGCCATCGGTGACGGCGACGTAGTTGACCGTGCAGCCGCAGGTCTTCTCGAAGGCGGCCTTGACCTTGGCGCCCGGACCCCAATCGGCGGTGAAGCTCTCATAGGTGTAGATGGTCAAGGTCTTGTCGGCTGCCTCGGCCGTCTGGGCAGCAAAAAACGTAGCGCCGGCGGAAAGGGCCAGGCCGGCGAAGAATGACAATAGGGATCGGTTTTGCACGACAGCGCCTCCACTTTGGTTTCGTCTTGAAGGGGAAAAGGGCGCTATGATTTCGTCACGCGTCTAATCCCTCCGCCGGTGTTAGCCGGATCAGGTTCCGCGGGTTGGCCAGTGAAAGCCTCTCAGCCAGATATCCTAGAGGATATGAGGCACCCCGTTAGAGCGTCGGCAGATTTAGCCTTGTGACGAAGGGATGACAAGGGAAATGATTCCCCTGTCGATTGCAGGTGGGTGATCTTACTCGGCGGCGTGAGCGGCGGCCGTTGGGCTTTCGAATTTCTTCGTTGCACCGGGCAGCTGCACGTTCTTCAGCGTCAGCGCGGTCAGCAGTCCGATGAGGCAGATGCCGGCAGCCGTCATGAACAGCGGGCTGAAAGCGCTCGCATAGGCGTTAGCGACGGCCTCGCGGGTCGCCTCGGGCAATGCGGCCATCATCTTCGGCGTCAACTGTTCGATATCGGATACGCCCGATATGGAGACGCCGACATTGCCGAGCTTGGCGGCGATGATGGCGCCGTAGACGGAGATGGCGATCGAGGCGCCGCCCATGCGCGAGAGCGTGACCGCACCGGTCGCCGCGCCGACGTCCCGGGCACCGGCCGCATTCTGCACGCCGATGACGGGAACCTGCTGCGCGAGGCCGATACCGATGCCGTGCAGCAGCATCAGGCCACCGATGAAGACGACGGGCGTGCCGGCAGGCAGGACGGCGAGCAAGCCAAATGCGATGGCGCTGCAGGCAGCGCTCGCGATGGCAAAGGGTTTGTAACGCCCTTTGGCCGCAATCAGCCGGCCGGCCGAGAGCGAGCCGCAGACGATGCCGCCGGTCAGGAGAATGAACAGCAGGCCGGCCATCGAGGGCGAAAGGCCAGTCGTCGTCTGCAGGAAGAGCGCGAAATAATTCACCATGCCGATGGCCACGGCGCCGCTGGTGATCGAGATGATCAGCAGGAGGCCGAATGTTGGATTGCGGAACAGCGTCATCGGCACGATCGGCTCGGGCGCGCGGCGTTCGATGAAGACCCAGGCGATGGCGCAAATCGCGCCGAAGGCGATGATGCCGAGGCACTGCGGCGACAGCAGCGATCCGAAGAGTTCGGTGCCGTCGGCGGCAAGCACGATGCTCGTCGTCGTCAGTGCAAGAACGGTCGCGCCGGCATAGTCGATCTTCGGCCGGCGGGCCGGCTTGCGATAGGGCAGCATGAAGGCGAGACCGGCCAGCACGACAAAGCCGATCGGCACATTGACGAGAAAGATCGAGCGCCAGCCGAAGAGATCGCTCATCGTGCCGCCGAGAACCGGGCCGATGGCGCCTGACGCCATCAGCACGAGGCTGGAATAGCTCTGGTAGCGGGCGCGTTCCCGCGGCTCGAAGAGATCGGCATTGACGGCGAAGATCGACACCAGGATGCCGCCGCCCCCAAGGCCCTGAAGGACGCGGGCGGCAATCAGCGTGTCCATCGAGACGGCCAGGCCGCAGACGGCGGAGCCGATCGTGAAGATCGCGATCGCCGTCATCATCACATATTTGCGGCCGAAGAGATCGCCGAGCTTGCCGTAGACAGGCATGACGGCGGAGAGCGAGAGAAGATAGGCTGACCCGATCCAGCCGAAACGCTCCAGATGCCCGAATTCGCCAACGATCGTCGGAAGCGCCGTCGAGACGATCTGGTTGTCGAGCGTTGCCATGAACATGGCAGTCATCAGAAACAGAAAGAGTATAAGCCGCCGTTTATGATCCGCTACGAGCGGCGCGAACGTTGTCTGCATGTCCATGGGGCAAAAATCCGAACTTGGCCGAAACGCTGCGCGGTCGATCGAATGCGCGGGACGCCCGGTTTTCATAGTCGATATATATGTGCCGTTAGCACATAAATGTCAATGACAGGTGAATGCTGTTTGCATGTTTTATTTCTTTACCGCCTCTGGTATGGTGGAAAGATGACATCTGCGACGAATACACGTGAAATTGAAGCCCAGGCCCTGACCGACGACGAGAATCTCCTGCGTATCGGCCATGCGATGACGCGCATGCGCCTGCTGACAGGTCGCCGCATGATCGGCAGGCTTGCCATCCAGAGCGTCGCGCCGGGACTCGAGCTGTCCCATCTCGACGTGCTCGATGTCGTGCGGCGAGCGGAGGAGACGGGCGAAGTCACCGTCGGCACGATTGCCGAGATGCTGCGCATCGATCCGTCGCGGGCGAGCCGCATCGTTGCAGACATGGTGACGCGTGGCGTGTTGCGGCGCAAGGCGTCGCAGGCGGATGCGCGGCGCATCGTGGTGGTGTTGACCGCGCTCGGGCAGAGATTGTTGTCGGAGATCCAGGCACAGAAATATTCCGTCATCGGCAGCATCTTCGCCGACTGGACGCAGGAGGAGATCGAGAGCTTCTCGCTGCTGTTTGATCGTTATGTCAGCGGCTATGAGCGGGTTTTCCAGGCGCGCCTCAAGGAAACGGACGACTGAGCCGCCCTCGCGGCCGTTCTTGCCTATGCTGCTCTTCCCTAGGGACATGACTTTGCGCTATGGGCATGCCTCATGAGCCAGTCCACCACCTTCACCATCCTGCTCGGAGGCGAGCTTCGCTTGACAAAGCGGTTGCGCGCCGCCATTTCCGGCAGCCGTTTCATCGCAGCCGATGGCGGCATGCGCCACGCGGTCGCGCTCGGAGTGGAGCCTGAGCTGTGGGTCGGCGATTTCGATTCCACACCCGCGGATTTGCAAGCTGCCTTTCCCGATGTGCCCAAGCAGCCCTATCCGGCGGCGAAGGCTGCGACCGATGGTGAAATTGCCGTCTCGGAAGCGGTCGATCGCGGCGCCACAAGACTGATTCTCGCCGGCGCCATGGGCGGCGAACGCTCCGATCATGCCATCCAGCATCTGCTTTATGGGATCTGCTTGGCCGAGAAGGGCTTCGATGTCCTGCTGACATCCGGTGACGAGGAAGCGGTGCCGCTTCGGCCGGGCGATCTCACGCTGGCGCTGCCGGCCGGTTCGCTGTTTTCCGTCCTCGGTTTTAGCGATCTGTCGGGCCTTTTCATCGACAATGCCCGTTACCCTTTGCGCGATTTCCATTTGCCCTTTGGCGCGTCGCGCACCATTTCCAATGTGGCGGAAGGCGACGTGCGCTTTTCGCTCGGCAGCGGCAGGGCGATCATCCTTGCCCGCCCCTATGATCTCAGCGGAGTCTGATCTTGGCCCCTCCCATTCTGAAACTCGACGACATCTTCCTGAGCTTTGGCGGTGCGCCCTTGCTCGCCGGTGCCGGCCTGCAGGTGGAGCCGGGCGACAAGATCTGCCTTGTTGGCCGCAACGGTTCGGGCAAATCGACGCTCCTGAAGATCGCCGCGGGTCTCGTCGAGGCGCAGTCGGGCGAAGTGTTCCGCCATCCGTCTTCGACCGTACGTTATCTCGAGCAGGCGCCGGATTTTGCTGGTTACAAGACGGTCGCGGCTTATGCTGAAGCAGGTCTCGGGCCTGGCGACGATCCCTATCGTGTCACCTATCTGCTCTCACATCTCGGCCTGACCGGTGAAGAGGATCCGAAGAACCTCTCCGGCGGCGAAGCCCGCCGTGCGGCCCTCGCACGCGTTCTGGCGCCCGAGCCGGACATCTTGCTGCTCGACGAGCCGACGAACCATCTGGATCTGCCGACCATCGAATGGCTGGAAGGCGAGCTGCAGAAGAGCCGTAGCGCACTCGTGCTGATCTCGCACGACCGTCGCTTTCTGGAAAAGGTTTCGACCGCAACCGTCTGGCTCGATCGTGGCACCTCGCGCCGGCTGGACAAGGGATTCGCCCATTTCGAGGCTTGGCGCGATCAAGTGCTGGAGGCCGAGGAACTGGAACAGCACAAGCTTGGCAAACAGATCGAGCGCGAGGAGCATTGGCTGCGCTACGGCGTGACGGCGCGGCGCAAGCGGAATATGCGCCGCCTCGGCGAGCTGCAGGATATGCGTTCGCGCTATCGTGGCCACAAGGGCGCTCTGGGCACGGTGCAGGCGACTGCTTCCGATGCGCAGGAAAGCGGCAAGCTGGTGATCGAGGCTGACAAGATCACCAAAGCCTATGATGAGCGGGTCATCGTCGCGCCCTTTTCGATTCGCGTGCATCGCGGCGATTGCATCGGTCTCGTCGGCCCGAATGGTGCCGGTAAGACAACGCTGCTGAAAATGCTGACGGGCCAGCTGGAGCCGGACAGCGGCACGGTGAAGCTCGGCACCAATCTGGAGATCGCGACACTCGACCAGAAGCGCGAGGAGCTGAACCCGGAGGACACGCTCGCCAATTATCTGACCGACGGCCGCGGCGAGAACCTCCTCGTCAACGGCGAGCAGCGGCATGTGACCGGCTATATGAAGGAATTCCTCTTCCAGCCCGAACAAGCGCGCACGCCGATCAAGAATCTTTCCGGCGGCGAACGCGCGCGGCTGATGCTGGCCCGCATCCTGTCGCGGCCGACCAATCTCCTGATCCTCGACGAACCGACGAACGATCTCGACATCGAGACGCTCGATCTGCTGCAGGAAATCGTGTCCGGCTTTGCCGGCACGGTCATCCTCGTCAGCCACGACCGCGATTTCCTCGATCGCACCGTGACCTCGACGATCGCTCCCGCCAATCCGGAAGAGCCCGATGGTCGCTGGATCGAATATGCCGGCGGTTATTCCGACATGCTGGCCCAGCGCAAGGGCGCGATCGAGGAGCGCAAGCGGGCGGAAAAGGCGGCCGAAAAGCCGAAATCAGCCGAAGCCGCAACACCGGTCGCCGAAGGCTCGAAAGGCAAGGGCAAGCTCTCCTACAAGCAGAAATTCGCGCTCGAAAACCTGCCGAAGGACATGGCCAAGGCGGAAGCCGAGATTGCAGCTCGCGAAAAGAAGATGGCCGATCCGAACCTCTTTTCCAAGGATCCCGCAACCTTCAATCGCCTGGCGGCGGAGATGGAAAAGCTGCGAGAAAGCCTTGTCAGCATGGAAGAGGAATGGCTCGAGCTCGAAATGCTGCGCGAGGAGCTGGAGGGCTGATCGCTCGGCCAGCTCATCTTATGGGCGTCTTTCCGTATAATGAAAACAATTGGTTGCGTTTTGATTGCGCCGGCTTCATTGCCTGTTGTCCAATTCGATAAACCGTTTATACATTAAACGCGTGATGCTGGCCCCCCGAGGGCTGGATGATACCCGGGCCCGCGCGGCCCGGGCGCATGTTGGGGAAGTCCGAAGAGACCCGGTTGTATGGCGCCTGATGGCGACGGGTCTTTTGCGGAAAGTTGCAGGCAAATTTTGTGAGTGCTTACCGTGATAACGGCGCCTCTTGCCGTATGCGGTTTTTCGAAGGGGGCTTCATGCCGATGCTGCCGCGTGCCGTTTTGTTCAGCTGTGTTTTTGCCGTTTTCTCGGGCGCTCAGGCGCTGGCGCAGGGTGCGCCGCCGGCCCCGCCTGTGACGGTCGCCAAGCCGATCGTTCGCGATGTCGTCGACAGTGACGAGTTCATCGGGCGCTTCCAGGCGGTCGATGAGGTTTCTGTGCGCTCGCGGGTGGGCGGCTATCTTCAGGAAGTGCATTTCCAGGATGGTGCTATCGTCAAACAGGGCGACCTGCTTTTCGTCATCGACCAACGGCCATTCGTGACCGCGCTGAACGAATCGACGGCCTCGCTGGAAGTGGCGAAATCGTCGCTGACGCTTGCCGATGCGCAGTTCAAGCGCGCCCAATCGCTGTCGACGACGGGCAGCCAGTCGGCTTCGACCCTCGACGACCGCCGTCGCGATCTCGTTTCCGCTGAGGCGAATGTGCGTGGCGCGCAGGCCGCTGTCGATCGCGCCAATCTGGATATGGATTTCACCCGGATCACCGCGCCGCTCAGCGGCCGCATCGACCGACGGCTGATTTCGGTCGGCAATCTCGTGCAGGCCGATCAGACCGTGCTGACCACCATCGTGTCGCTCGATCCCATCGATTTCTATTTCGACGTCGACGAACGCCGTCTGCTCTCCTATGCCGACGAGGCCCGCAAGAACGGCAGCGCCCTGCAGCAGGGCGGCGGCGGGCTTGACGTGACCGTCACGATTGCCGATCAACGGCAGAAGCCGTTCAAGGGCAAGCTCGATTTCGCTGAAAACCGCGTCGACAACGAGACGGGCACGATCCGCGTCCGCGCCCGCTTCCCGAACCCTGATCTCATCCTGCAGCCTGGCCTGTTCGGACGCGTTCAGGTGCAAGGCTCGAACAGCTACAAGGCGATCCTGGTCCCAGATGAAGCTATCGGCTCGGACCAGAACCAGCGCGTCGTCTATGTCGCCGATACCGCCGGTAATATCACGCCGAAGCCGGTGCGCCTCGGGCCGAAGCTCTATGGCTATCGCGTCATCCGTGACGGCATGACCGGCGACGAAACGATCGTCGTCAACGGGCTGATGCGCATTCGGCCCGGCGCCAAGGTGACGCCGCAGTTGATCGAACTGCCGCAGCAGGCGACGAATGAGGAGCCGCCGGCCCAGGCCGACGTACAGGGGACGAACCAATGAGGTTTTCCCACTTCTTCGTCGATCGGCCGATCTTTGCATCGGTCCTATCCATCGTACTGCTGATCGTCGGCGGCATCGCCTATTTCCAGCTTCCGGTAGCTCAATATCCGGAGGTCGCGCCTCCGACGATCGTCGTGCGCACTTCCTATCCGGGCGCCGACGCGCAGACCATTGCCGATACCGTGGCGACGCCGATCGAGCAGGAGGTCAACGGCGTCGAGGACATGCTTTACATGTCCTCCTATTCCAGTGCCGACGGCTCCATGTCCCTGACGATCACGTTCAAGCTCGGCACCGATCTCGACAAGGCGCAGGTGCTGGTACAGAACCGCGTCGCCATTGCCGAGCCGCGCCTGCCTGACGACGTTCGCCGCATCGGCATTACGACCGTCAAGAGCTCGCCCGACCTGATGATGGTCGTGCATCTTCTCTCGCCGAACAACCGCTACGATCAGCTCTATATTTCCAACTATGCGCGTACGCGCATCCGCGACCTTCTCGTTCGTCTGGATGGCGTCGGCGATGTGCAGCTCTTCGGCGAGCGGCAATATTCGCTGCGCATCTGGCTCGATCCGGAAAAGCTCGCCGCCTACGGCATGACTGCAGGCGACATCGTGCAGGCGCTTCGGGATCAGAACGTTCAGGTGTCCGGCGGTGCGATCGGCGGGCCGCCGGTTTCGGGCACCAATGCTTTCCAATATACGGTGACGACACAAGGGCGCTTTTCCGATGCGCGGCAATTCCGCTATGTCATCGTCAAGGCAACAGGTAATGGCCGCCTCGTGCAGCTGCAGGATGTCGCCCGCATCGAGCTCGGAGCTCAGGATTACGTCACCAACAGCTATCTGAACGGCAGCCCGGCGGTGGCGCTGGGCGTGTTCGCCCGGCCCGGCACCAACGCGCTTGCCGCCGCTGCCGATATCCAGAAGACGATGGAGACCCTGGCGCAGGATTTCCCGCAGGGGCTTGAATATCGCATCATCTATAACCCGACCGAGTTCATCGCCGAATCGATCCATGAGGTCTACAAGACCATTTTCGAGGCGGCGATTCTCGTCGCGATCGTGGTATTGGTCTTCCTGCAATCGTGGCGGACGGCGATCATCCCGATCGTCGCCATCCCAGTCTCGCTAATCGGCACCTTCGCCTTCCTGCTTGCCTTCGGTTTCTCGCTGAACATGCTGACTCTGTTCGGCCTCGTGCTGGCGATCGGCATTGTCGTCGACGATGCGATCGTGGTGGTCGAAAATGTCGAGCGCAACCTCTCGCTCGGCATGACGCCGAAGGAGGCGTCGCATGTGACGATGAACGAGGTTGGCACTGCCGTTCTGGCAATTTCGCTGGTGCTCATCGCCGTCTTCGTGCCGACCGCTTTCATTCCGGGCATCTCCGGACAGTTCTACCGGCAGTTCGCAGTGACGATTTCGGTCGCGACGGCGATCTCCTGCCTGAACTCGCTGACGCTCTCACCGGCGATCGCCGCGATCGTGCTGCGCCCGCATAGCCACGAGAAATCCAACAATATCTTCGCGCGCTTCGGCCGTGCTCTGGGTGACGGGTTCAACCGGGGTTTCGAGCGGATGAGCCGCGGCTATTCCTGGATCGTCCGCCATCTGGTGACGACCTGGGCGGCGCTCGCCTGCGCGCTTCTCGTTTTTGCCGGGCTGCTCGCCGGCACATGGTACATGGGCCGGATCGTGCCGCAGGGCTTCGTTCCCACAATGGACCAGGGCTATGCCATCGTCGTCGTCCAATTGCCCGATGGGGCCTCGCTTGCGCGCACCAACGCCGTCATCCAGAAGGCGACCGGTATCATCAACAAGACGCCCGGCATCGCCAATGCCGTCGCCTTCGCCGGCTTCAACGGCGCGACCTTCACCAATGCCTCGAACTCGGGCGTGATTTTCACGCCGTTCAAGCCATTCGAGGAACGGCTGAAGAGCGGGGAGTCGGCGACGAAGATCATCGGCCAGCTCTTCGGCAGTCTGCAGGGCCTGCAGGAGGCCTTCATCATCGCCATTCCGCCGCCCTCGATTCGAGGCATCGGCAATTCCGGCGGCTTCAAGATGCAGATCATGGACCGGGAAAACCCGGACATGCGACGCATACTGCCGCTTGCCTACCAGATGATGGGCGTCGCGGCGCAAAACAAAGGCGTCAGCGGCGTCTTCACCACCTTCTCCGCCAACAGCCCGCAATATTTCCTGGCGATCGACCGCGACAAGGCGCGGGCGCTCAACGTGCCGATCCCGAATATCTTCGAGACGCTGTCGATCAATCTCGGCACCTCCTATGTTAACGACTTCAATGCCTTCGGCCGCGTCTATCAGGTGCGGGCGCAGGCCGATCAGCAATATCGCATGGATCGCGAGGACATTCTGGCGCTGAAGGTGCGTTCGGCGACCGGGGCGCTGGTGCCGCTTGGCACGCTGGTCGATATCCGGGATACGACCGGGCCGACGCTCGTGCAGCGCTATAACATGTATGTCTCGGTCCCTCTCCAGGGTAATCCAGGGCCGGGGGTTTCTACGGGTACGGCACTCGACACTATGGAGGGGCTGGCAAAGAACCTCTTGCCATCGGGCACGACCTTCGAATGGACGGAGCTCGCCTATCAGGAGAAGCACACCGGCAACACGGCGATCTATATCTTCGCCCTGTCGGTCATCTTCGTCTTCCTGGCGCTGTCGGCGCAGTATGAAAGCTGGATCCTGCCGCTTGCGATCATTCTCATCGTGCCGTTGGCGGTTCTGGCGGCGCTGATCGGCGTGTATCTGCGAGGGATGGACAACAATATCCTCACGCAGATCGGGCTGATCGTGCTGATCGGTCTTGCGGCCAAGAACGCGATCCTGATCGTCGAGTTCGCCCGGCAGGCGCAGCTTGAGGGAAAAAGCGCTGTCGAAGCCGCGATCGAGGCCAGCCATCTGCGTCTGCGTCCGATCCTGATGACCGCCTTCGCCTTCATCTTCGGCGTGGTGCCGCTGATGATCGCTACCGGCCCAGGCGCGGAAATGCGCCAGTCGCTCGGCACGGCAGTCTTTTCCGGCATGCTCGGCGTGACGCTGTTCGGCCTGTTCCTGACGCCGGTCTTCTATGTCGTCCTGCGCCGGCGGCGCCGACAGGCAGAAGCTGCAGCACAGGAATCCTCGGTCACAGATGCAGCGGCACAGTGATGTCAAATGGAGCGGCCGAGCGTTTCACGGGAAACGCTCGGCCGCTCCATATTTCCGCTTTTATGAAGCTAGAGCCGGATGATAGGTCGAGTCGACCTAAAACCTGAATCCGCGCTAGAATGAAAGACGTAGAGCGTGATGTCGTCCGAAACCGCCTACGCTTTTCGGCATCACGCTCTAAATGCGAAAAGCCGCTGACTACTTTAGAGATGCGGATTGCGCGGCCGGTATTTCTTAACGAGCCGCTGATTGGTCTCTTTGGCGCCCGGCATGTTGGCGCTGAGGTAGACCGGCGGATCGCCGTCCTTGCAAAGTTCGGCGGCGACATCGGCGAAGATGGCGTTCAGCACGGTGGCGCCGACCGCCGTCGACGCCGGGCCGACCTTCAGAGCGGTACCTGGCAGCTCGACCATAGCGTCGCCCGGCGGCAGACCGTTATCCAGCACGATATCGGCGATATCGGCGAGCTTCCTGCGACCATTGGCGATTGCGGCCGAATAGGCGAGCGATGTGATGGCGATGACTGTCGCGCCGATCTCGCGGCCATAATCGGCGGCCTCGAGCGGCGCCGCGTTGACGCCGGAGTTGGAGGCGATGATCAGCACATCGCCCGGCTGCATGCCGTAACGCTCGAAAATCGGGCGGATGAGACCTTCGGTGCGCTCATAGACCGAGCTGATGACGGCGCCTTCATGCAGCATGGCAGATCCCACAAGCACGGGGATGGTGAAGGCGAGACCGCCGGCGCGATAATGCACTTCTTCCGCCAGCATGTGCGAATGGCCGGTGCCGAAGACATAGACGCGGCGATCGGCGCGTGCAGCCGTGCAAATGGCGGCCGAAGCCTGGGACATGGGCTCGGCCAGCGTTTCACGCAGGGTTTCCAGCCGGCCGACGAGGGCGGAGAAATAGCTGTCCGTGACTGCGCTCATGTCGAGCCTCCCTTTCGAGTGCTACTCTTTGTTTTGCGCATTCGGGGCGAGATTTCGCTGCGCATCTTTCCTGGAAATGATCTACCGCGAAGGCTCGCCGGAGATCCAGGTTTCGGTGACTTCGATGCCGTCGTTGATGTGAACGAGGTCGGCGCGCATTCCCGGCGCCAGATGGCCGCGATCAGCAAGCCGCAGGAAACGGGCGGGATAGGAGGTCGCCATGCGCAGGGCCTCAGCCAGCGGCAGCTCGAGAATATTGACGCCATAGCGGACGGTGGAGGCCATATCGACATCGGAGCCCGCCAGCGTGCCGTCGTCGAGCGTCAGCTTGGAGCAATAACCGCCCTTGGTGCGATAGACCGTGCGGCCGTTCAGGGTGAAGCTCGGAAGGTCGGTTCCGACGAGCGACATGGCGTCGGTGACGAAAAACAGGCGGCCCTCACCGCGCTTGGCGCGCAGCGCGACCCTGAGTGCAATCGGCTCGACGTGATGACCGTCGGCGATGATGCCGCACCAGGGGGCGGGATGATCGATCGCCGCCCCAACGAGACCGGGGGCACGATGGCCCATCTGGCTCATGGCATTGAAAAGATGAGTGACTCCGCGCGCACCGGCATCGAACCGCGCATTGGCGGCTTCCGCCGTGCAATCGCTGTGGCCGATGCTGACGATGACGCCGCCTTCGCTGAGTGCCTGCACCTGCCGCTCCGTCACCTGTTCGGCCGCGATCGTGACAAGCAGCGTGCCGATCGCCTCACGGGCGCGGATGAAGGTCCGGACGTCGCTGTCTTCGACCGGACGCATCAGCTCCGCGAGATGCGCGCCTTTGCGGGCAGGCGCCAGATGCGGACCTTCGAGATGCAGGCCGGCAACGCCGCGATTGGCCTTCACGGCCTCGACGGCCGCTTCGATCGCCGCCGTGGTCGCGGCTGCGACATCGGTAATGAGGGTCGGCAGCAGCGATGTCGTACCGTAGGGGCGATGTCCTGCGGCGATCATGAACATGGATTCGGGCGAGGGCTCGTCGTTCAGCATACGGCCGCCGCCGCCATTCACCTGTGCATCGATGAAGCCCGGAGAGAGCACGCCACCCTTCAGCTGGATCGTTTCGGCGTTCTCAGGCACATCGTTGATGCCGGTGATGGCATGGATGCGGGCATTGCCGATGACGAGCGCACTGTCTTCATGAAAACGGTCGCCATCGAAGATGCGGGCGCCGGTAAAGACCTTGTAGTCCATCACATGGTCTCCGTTACCTTGAGAAGGTTAGCCGGCTTATCCGGGTCAAAGCCCTTGCGCCGCGTTACGGACTCGACGAGGCGATAATAGCATAGCAGCGAGACGAGCGGATCGAGCAGGCCGTTGCCGGTCGTCGGCATGCGCAGGTTGATGCCGGCAAGCGGTGCGGTCGAGAAGGAGACGGCGGTTGCGCCGAGCTTCTGCAGACGTTCGAGCGCCTGGGCATTGTTGGCGAAGGCGGCATCGTCGGGCGAGAAGGCCACGATCGGGAAGCCCGGCTGCACGAGGCGCATCGGGCCATGCATGAGTTCGGCGAGCGAAAAGGCTTCCGCATGCAGGCCGGCGGTTTCCTTGGCCTTCAACGCCGCTTCGAGCGCGATGGCAAAGGCCGGGCCGCGGCCACCGGTATAGAGCGAGGAGGCGTTGAAAAGCACGTCCTCCGCGGCCTTGCTGTCGATACCCGAGGTTGCGGCAAGCGCTTCCGGCAGCTTTGCGAGGCCGGCAGATAGCGTCTTATCCTGCGAAATCGCTGCGGTGACGCCAGCGAGCGCGGCGACGGAGGCAATGAAGGATTTCGTGGCCGCAACGCTCTTTTCCGGGCCGGCATTGAGCCCGAGCACGATATCGGCTTCCTTGGCAAGCGGGCTATCCGTGACGTTGACGACGGCGATCGTCGTCGCACCGCCCTTTTTGGCGGCCGCCTGCAGCGCGATGATATCCGGGCTGCCGCCGGATTGTGAGACTGTGAAGTGGATGCCGCCCTTCAGGTGAAGAGGTGCGCCATAGACCGAGGCGATCGATGGGCCGACGGAGGCGACCGGGATGCCGCAGGAAATTTCGAAGAGATACTTGAAGAAGGTGGCGGCATGGTCGGAAGAGCCGCGCGCCGCCGTCGTGATCAGCGAGGGACGGCCTGAGGCGAAAAGCTTCGCGATCTCGGCAAAAGCGGGCTTTTCCTTTTCAAGCAGGGTTGCGATCACCTCCGGCGATTGTCCGGCTTCCGTCAGCATCAGGGATTGGGTCTCGCTCATTGGTCATCTCCAATTCTCAATTCAGCAACAAAATCATAGGCATCGCCGCGATAGTGCGAGCGTGTGTATTCAACGACGCGCTGGTCCGCGAGCCGGGAGACGCGTTCGATCAGCAGCGCCGGCGCCCCGGCCTTGACGGTCAGGATCGATGCGGATGTCGGGTCGAGCGTCACGGCCGTCAGCCTCTGCTGGGCACGCACCGGCTTGAAACCTTTGGCGGCCAGCGCATCATAGAGCGATCCTTCGGATATGGCGTCTTCGCCAAGGAATTTGACGGGAACGACGGCGCGCTCGATGGCAAGCGGCTGGCCATCCGCCAGGCGCAGTCGGTCGAGCCGCAGCACGGGCTCGTCTAGGCCGAGGCCGAGCAGGAAGGATTCTTCCGGCGCCGGCGCGCTGACAGTCCGGGACAGGATGCGCGCTGCCGGTTCGCGGCCGCGCGAGCGCATGTCTGCGGAAAAGGAGGAGAGACGCCAGAGCGGCTGTTCGATGCGCTCCACATGCTGCGAGACGAAGGTACCGCTGCCGTGACGGGATTCGATGACGCCTGAGGTGAGCAGGTCGCGATAGGCTGTCCGCACAGTGACGCGGCCGATCTGCAGGGCGCCGGCGAGATCGCGCTCGCCCGGCAGTGCCGTGCCCGGTTTCAGCAGGCCTTCCTGGATAAGGCCGGTCAGTGCCTGTGCCAAGCGCTTGTAAAGCGGGCCGCTCGCGGTCTCGTCGCTCAAGCCGCGATTGTTCAGTTCGGTGATCAAACTGGTTCTATCCATGGCTGCCATATAGAACCTATTTAGAACCAATTCACAAGATGAATCTGGCTGCAGGCAAAAAAGAATCGGCCGGGCGCTTTGGACGCCCGGCCGAAATTTAGGAAAGCCGGCATTCCCAGCTTAGTTCTTGGTGAAGATGTAATCCGTTTCCTGCCGCAATACCTCGCCCGGGCGGAGCACGGCGTTGGGAAAGCCTTCGTGGTTGATGGCGTCGGGCCAGACCTGCGTTTCCAGGCAGAAACCGGCAAACGGGCCGATTTTGCGGCCGTCATGGCCGGGAACCGGCACGTTGAGCTTGAAGCCGGTATAGAACTGCACGCCGGGCTCGGTGGTGCGAACTTCAAGCGAGACGCCGGAATTGACGCTGCGGGCAAGCACGACGGAGCGCTTGGCGGTGCGCTCGGGCGAGAGGCAGAAATTGTGATCGTAGAGCGCCTGCTCGCTTCCTTCGAAGCGCTTCATTGGCGCCATCTCGCGGAAATCGAAGACCGTGCCTTCCACGGAGCGGATCTCGCCAGTCGGCACCTGCTTGTCGTCCGTCGGCGTGTAGTGATCGGCGGCGATCATGATGTCGTGGCCGAGGGCATCTTCGCGGCCGTCAAGGTTGAAATAGGCATGCTGGCAGACATTGGCGAGCGTCGGCTGGTCGGTGGTCGATTCGTAGGTGACCGACAGTTCGCCGTTGCCATGGACCCGGTAGGTCGCCTGGATCGTGCAGTTGCCGGGATAACCGGCGCGGCCATCGGGATCGACGATCTTCAGGACAACGCGGTCTGTGTCGTGCTCGACGATGGTCCAGTTGCGCTTGGCGATATTGTTCTTGCCGCCGTGCAGATGGGTGACGCCCTTCTCGTTGAGCTCCAGCTGGTACTGCTTACCATCAAGCGTGAAGCGACCGGCGCCGATGCGATTGGCGCAGCGTCCCGGCGTGGCGCCGAAATAGGAGGAGTGGGCGGGATAATCGGCAAAATCGTCGAAGCCGAGCAGCAGCGAGGGCCCGTGGCCATCAAGACGCAGATCCTGGATGACCGCGCCCCAGGACATGATATGCGCCGTCAGGCCGCCGCCCACGATCTTAACGCGATAGACGGTCTCTCCATCGGCCGTCGTCCCAAAATGTTCCCGCTGCAAAGTGCTTTCCGTCATATCTGCTCATCCGCTCCCTATCGAAATGCGAGGCCAGACCCTGCCCCCATTCGCCGCGATCCGCAACCGGTCAGGGGCGAAATTTAGGGGCAGGCTAAAGGGGATCAAGGTTCCGTCCGGCTTTCGAGACGCTACGCTGCACCGGAAGTATGCAATGCCTATGACAGAGCGCCGGTTTCTGTAACGGCCCTCATCCTAACCCTCTCCCCGTAAGCAGAGGGCTGGGGTGAGGGGCCAGGCACGAGAGTGCAGCAGAACAGTGCGCGCTTGACTATTGTAAGCCCAGGCTAATCGGTCAGCGCGACAGTTCCCGCGTCGCCTTTTCCAATCCGCCGAGCGTCAGGGGATACATGCGATCGGTCATCAGCCGGCGGATCATCGAGATCGAGGTCGTATGGCCCCAATAGCTTTCCGGCACGGGGTTGATCCAGATGCATTTGCGGAAATGGCCCGTCATTCGGGCGAGCCAGGTCTCGCCAGCCTCCTTGTTCCAATGCTCAACCGAGCCGCCTGGTTGAGTGATTTCGTAGGGGCTCATAGAGGCGTCGCCGACGAAAACGACGCGGTAATCGGGACCGAAGGTGCGGATCAAGTCGGCCGTCGCCGTGATGTCGACGCGCCGGCGGCGATTGTCCTTCCACACGCCTTCGTAGAGGCAGTTGTGGAAGTAGAAATACTCCATGTGGCGGAACTCCGCACGGGCGGCGGAGAAGAGCTCCTCCACGACACGGATATGGTCGTCCATCGAGCCGCCGACATCGAAGAACATCAGCAGCTTCACGGCATTGCGGCGTTCGGGCCGTGTCTGAACGTCGAGATAGCCATGCTCGGCGGTAGAGCGGATGGTGCCGGAGAGGTCCAGTTCCTCGGCCGCCCCCTCGCGTACCCACCGGCGCAGGCGCTTTAGCGCTACCTTGATGTTGCGGGTGCCAAGCTCGACGCCGTCGTCGAGATTCCTGAAGTCGCGCCGATCCCAGACTTTTACCGCGCGGCGATGGCGCGATGTTTCCTGGCCGATGCGCACGCCTTCCGGATTGTAGCCGTAGGCGCCGAAGGGCGAGGTACCCGCCGTGCCGATCCATTTCGAGCCGCCCTGATGCCGGCCCTTCTGTTCTGCCAGCCGCTCGCGCAGCGTCTCCATCAGCTTGTCGAAGCCGCCGAGTGCCTCGATCTGCCGTCTTTCCTCTTCGGTCAGGTGCCGCTCGGCAAGTTTGCGCAACCATTCCTCGGGAAGGGCGGTCGGCTCCACCGCTTCTCCATCGGCATTGCCGCCGATCACCTCGACGCCGCGAAAGTAATCGGCGAAGACCTGGTCGAAGCGATCGATGAAGCGCTCGTCCTTGATGAGTGTTGCGCGGGCCAGATAGTAGAAGGCCTCGACGTCATAATCGGCAATCCCTTCTTCCATTCCCTCAAGCAGCGACAGGAACTCCCGGAGCGTCACCGGAACCTTCGCTTCCTTCAGCTTTAGGAAGAAGGGAATGAACAAGCCTCAAGTCCTTTCCTGGCCGATCTCCTCCAGATCATACGGCGTGGTCTGGTAGATCTCGTTGATCCAGTTACCGAAGAACAGGTGCGCGTGGCTGCGCCACCGGTTTTGCGGGGGAATTTCGGGATCGTTATGCGGGAAGTAGTTATGCGGCATCTTGATCGGCACGCCCGCATTCACATCCCGGAAATACTCGTCCGCCAGCGATGTGGAATCATACTCCACGTGATTGAACATGTAGAGCCGGTTGCAAGCCTGTTCGTGCACGAGACAGACGCCCATCTCGCTCGAGTCCATCAGGATTTCCAGGCCAGGCACTTTTTCGATGTCTGCGCGGCGCACTTCCGTCCAGCGGGACACCGGAATGGCGAAATCGTCGGAGAAGCCGTTAAGATAGACCGAGGAGGGCTTCAGGTTCTGGTGGCGATAGACGCCGAACGCCTTTTCCTTCAGCGTGTATTTCGGCACCTGGTGGAAATGGTAGATCGCCGCCATTGCGCCCCAGCAGACGTTCATCGTCGAATGGACATTGGTGGTCGTCCAATCCAAGATCTCCTGCATCTCGTTCCAGTAGGTGACGTCCTCATATTCCAGCAGCTCGATCGGCGCCCCGGTTATGATGAAGCCGTCGAACTTGCGGTGCTTCACCTCTTCCCACGTCTCGTAGAAAGCAAGCAGATGCTCCTGCGAGGTGTTCTTGGCCTTGTGGCCGCCAACGCGCACCAGCGAAAACTCTACCTGCAGCGGCGATGCGCCGACCAGGCGCGCCATCTGGACCTCGGTCTTGATCTTGTTCGGCATGAGGTTGAGCAGCCCGATCTGAAGGGGGCGGATATCCTGACGGAACGCCACCGTTTCGGTCATCACCCGCACACCCTCGCTCTGGAGGGTCTCAAACGCGGGCAGCGTATCGGGAATCTTGATGGGCATTGTTTCACTCGCCAAATACAAAAAAACCGGCCGCGATAAGAATCGCTACCGGTCCGCACGCGGCCCTTTAGCGACTTATTTAACGTGGCTGCAAGCCGGCCGGCCAAATCACCACGAGGGAAATTCAATAGACCTGACATTTCCGCGGGTCAATGGGCTAACTCCAAGTGTAGGGGCCGCCTCTCCCTTCGAGGCTCTGGCCTTTACGCTGACGCTCAAGACCAGGGCACCTCAGGGTGAGGCAGAGAGGGGTCCGCGCCAAGACACAGGAGATCAGACCTCACCTGAGGTGCGCAGGCTGAAAGCCGGAGCCTCGAAGGGCGAGGGCGGGTGATAACCCCGTTGTCTGTCGGAGAAGGCTTCTGCAGTTTTGTGGGCAGAAAGCGCAGCATCCGGCTGAATCATTTCCCTTGCCCCCGCGCCATGAAGGCCAGTCGTTCGAACAGATGCACATCCTGTTCGTTCTTCAGAAGCGCGCCATGCAGTTTCGGTAGCGCGTTCTTCGCATCGGCACGCAATGTTTCCGGATCGATATCGTCGGCAACCAGCAGGCGGATCCAATCGAGCGCTTCGGAGGTGGACGGCTTCTTCTTCAGCCCCGGTACGTCGCGGATTTCGAAGAACTGCGTCAGCGCCGCGCGGACGAGCGTCTGCTTGATACCGGGATAGTGAACCTCGACGATGCGCGTCAGCGTCTCCATGTCGGGAAAGCGGATATAATGGAAGAAGCAGCGGCGCAGAAAGGCGTCCGGAAGTTCCTTCTCGTTGTTCGAGGTGATGATGACGATCGGGCGGACGGCGGCCTGGATGGTCTCGCCGGTCTCATAGACGTGGAACTCCATGCGGTCGAGTTCCTGCAGCAGGTCGTTGGGGAATTCGATATCGGCCTTGTCGATCTCGTCGATCAGCAGCACGCACTTCATCGGCGAGGTGAAGGCCTGCCACAGCTTGCCCCGGCGGATATAATTGCTGACATCGTGAACTCTGATGTCGCCCAACTGGCTGTCGCGCAGGCGCGAAACCGCATCATATTCATAGAGGCCCTGCTGGGCCTTCGTCGTCGATTTGACATTCCACTCTATGAGATCGAGCCCAAGGGCTGCGGCCACCTGACGGGCGAGTTCGGTCTTGCCCGTCCCGGGTTCGCCCTTGACCAGAAGCGGACGCTCCAGCCTTATGGCGGCGTTGACGGCGACCATCAGATCCTTGTCGGCGATATAGTCCGCCGTTCCCTGAAATTGCATCGGAAGGCTTTCTCAATCTTTCAACGGCAAGCTAATTGCTGACCTAATTCGGTTCAAGGCGCGAAACCGTGTATATAGGAACGTGATCGCACTGATCTATTGCAAGGATGGACATGGGGGCGGGTCATGGTTAACTGACGGGATGTGGTCGCAGGGAAGTGCTGATGGCAGTTGAAACGCAAGCCAAGCCGAATGTGCAGGGGAACGAGCAGGTCGGATACGATTTGAGCCTCTTCTTTCGGTTGAGGATGATGTTTTCCGCGTTCTGGAATTCGCCGGTCCGCATCAAGCTCATTATTCTTGTCGTCGCGCTTTTCGCAATCATCGTGGTCACGGCCTATGTCCAGGTGCTGCTCAACAGCTGGAACGCTCCCTTTTACGATTCGCTGGCAAGGCGCGATATCGCCGCCTTCTTCCACCAGCTCGGCGTCTTCGGCATCATCGCCGGCTCGCTTCTGGTTCTCAACGTCGTCCAGGCCTGGCTTAACCAGATGACCGCGCTCTATATGCGCGAAGGCCTGGCACGCGATCTGGTCAATCAGTGGCTTCAGGCCAAGCGCGCGCTTCGTCTCGCCTCCTCAGGGCTGATCGGCGTCAATCCCGATCAGCGCCTGCATGAAGATGCCCGCAATCTCGCCGAAAGCACGACGGGGCTTGCCATCGGTCTGGTGCAGGCGACGATCCTGCTCTTCAGCTTCATCGGCGTGCTTTGGGAGCTGTCCAGCGGCATGGTGTTCAAGGTCAACGGCATGAATTTTGCCATCCCCGGCTACATGGTCTGGGCCGCGATCCTCTATGCCGGATCGGCATCGTTCCTCAGCCAGTTCGTCGGCCGCCGGCTGGTGCGATTGAATGCGGACCGCTATTCGAAAGAAGCCGAGCTGCGCTTTGCGCTCATGCATGCCAACGAGCACATGGCGGCGATCACCATTGCCGGTGGCGAGGAGAACGAGCGGCGGCGGATCAACCTCGATATATCAGCCGTTCTTGGCGTCATCCGCCAGCTTGCCATCGCCAATACCAATCTGACCTGGGTCTCCGCAGGCTATGGCTGGTTGGTGCTGATTATTCCGATCCTCGTTGCCGCCCCCGCCTATTTCTCCGGCGGTCTGACCTTCGGTCAGCTGATGGTGGCCGTTGGCGCCTTCAATCAGGTCAATTCGGCATTGCGCTGGTATGTTGCCAATTTCGGCCCGATCGCCGAATGGCGTGCGACGCTGATGCGCGTCACCGATTTCCGCAAGGCGCTGACGGAAATGGACGACAAGACGCCGATGCCGCATACGCTCGTCTTCGATAAGGCGCCGCCTGGAACGATGGTATGGACCGATCTGGAAGTTTCCACGAAAACCAATGACGAGGCCACGGAAAACGGTTTCTCGATTGCCGAAGGCACCGTCACCATCCATGCCGGCGAGCATGTCATGATCAACGGCGATCACGGCGTGAACCGCAGGCTGCTGTTCGAGGTGCTGGCGCATCAGTGGTACAGCGGTTCCGGCACTGTGAGCTTGCCGCCGATGGACGATATGCTGTTCATGCCGCATACGCCCTACGTTCCCAGCGGCACGTTGAGAGAAGCGATCTGCTTTCCCGAGGATCGCGACGCTTATGACGATGCCGCCGTCAATGCCATCATGGACACGGTGGGTCTTGGTCGCCTCAAGAGCCGCCTCGACACGCAGGCCCGCTGGGATCGATTGCTGGATACGGAAGAACAGAAGGCCATCGGTTTTGCGCATCTGCTGCTGGCAAAGCCGAAATGGGTCATCCTGGATGATGCCCTGGAAGGGCTGGAGGCTGAAGTTCAGGCCAAGGCCTGTGCCCTGCTGGCCGAACTACCGGATGCGACCTTGATCTATATCGGCCGCTCCGAGGCCTTCATGCAGGCCATGTCGCCGCGCCTCCTGCATTTGCAGACCTTGGCGCCGCATGAGCATAGCATCGAGATCGATACGCAGCCGGAAACCGTCAGCGCGGCGCAGAAGAATCAGAAAAAGGCCAGTGCCCCATAACGTGAATTCGTGATGCCGCGCGCCTTTACGAGTTCGATTTGATCTCCATACACCCCAAATGCAAAACGCCCCGTCACCAGGACGAGGCGTTTTCCATGCATGTGGGCGGCCGAGGTCAGTCCTTGGCGCGCTCGACATAGGAATTGTCTTCCGTCGCGATGACAACGCGGGTGCCGGCGTTGATGTGCGGCGGCACCATGGTGCGCACGCCGTTGGACAGCATAGCCGGCTTGTAGGAAGACGATGCCGTCTGGCCCTTGACGACCGGTTCCGTCTCGGTGATCTCGAGCGTGACGTGACGCGGCAGTTCGAGCGCCAGCGGAACGCCTTCGTGGATCGACAGGATGCAGGTCATGCCTTCCTGGAGATAGGCCTTCTGGTCGCCCATGGTTTCGGCATCGACGACGACCTGGTCGTAGGTGGCCGGGTTCATGAAGTGGAAGCCTTCGCCGTCTTCATAGAGGTACTGGAAGTTCACGTCTTCAACGAAGGCGCGCTCGACCTGTTCGGTGGTGCGCCAGCGCTCGGACACCTTCACGCCGTCGACGATGCGGCGCATGTCGACCTGGGTGACCGGAGTGCCCTTGCCTGGATGAAAGTTCTGTGCGGTGAGAACGACGTAGAGCTTGCCGTCGACGTCGAGAACGTTGCCCTTGCGGACCGAAGAGGCGATGACCTTGACCATAAGACTTCCTTGTAACGCTGCGTTTTGCGTCGTAGAGGGACTGTCGAAATGCTCTCCGAGACGCAGCAATTGTTTGCTTGGGGGCGCAACTACCCTAAATCAATGGAAATTGCCACCCCCTTGCGTGGCTCGTGCCACGAAGAAAGCTAGGAATGAAGCCGAAGACGAGCAAAGCGTCCCCCTGGTGGACCCGCAATGTCCATGCGGACCGGCGGCCGTTCCTCATTGGCCGCAATGCCATCCAGGCTGCATTGCGCATTTTCTTTGCCCGCAACGACTTCATCGAGGTGGATACGGCGACACTGCAGGTATCGCCGGGTAACGAGGCGCATCTGCACGCCTTCGAGACGGAGGCGCTGACGACAGACGGAAAGGCGCTGCCGCTTTATCTGCACACCTCGCCGGAATTCGCCTGCAAGAAACTGCTTGCGGCGGGCGAGGAGCGCATTGCCTGCTTCGCCCATGTCTACCGCAATCGCGAGCGAGGGCCGCTGCACCATCCGGAATTCACCATGCTCGAATGGTATCGGGCCGGCGAAGGCTATGAGGTCCTGATGGCCGATTGCGCCGCAATCCTGGGGCTTGCGGCCGAGACCGTCGGGGCGAAGAAATTCAGCTATCGCGGCGCAGAAACCGATCCGTTCCTGCCGCCCGAGCGCATCAGCGTGGCCGCTGCTTTCGAGCGCTATGCCGGCATCGATCTCTTTGCCTCCATCGGCCTTGACGGATCGACCGATCGCGAGCGTCTAGCGGCGGATATGCGCCAGGCGGGCATCCGCGTTGCCGACGACGACCTGTGGCAGGATCTCTTCAGCCGTGTGCTGGTCGAGAAGATCGAGCCGAATCTGGGCTTCGGCCGTGCCACGATCCTTGACGAATATCCCGTTTCCGAAGCGGCGCTTGCGCGGCCATCGGCCAGGGATCATCGTGTCGCCGAGCGTTTTGAGCTCTATGCCTGCGGCGTCGAGCTTGCCAATGCCTTCGGCGAACTGACCAATGCCGAAGAGCAGCGCCGCCGCTTCGAGATCGAGATGGCGGAAAAGCAGCGCGTCTATGGCGAGACCTATCCGCTGGATGAGGAGTTTCTGAAGGCGCTTGCAGTCATGCCTGACGCAAGCGGCATTGCGCTGGGTTTCGACCGGCTCGTGATGCTGGCAACCGGCGCCTCACGGATCGAGCAGGTGCTGTGGGCTCCGGTGGCGGAGTATGACGCATGAATGTGGTGCGCCCGATCCGGACCATCGGAGAGCTTGAGCGCGCCGGGCTGATCGATGCCGATCAGGCGGTCGCGCTCGAAGCGGTGGCGGAACGCTATGCCGTTGCCCTGACGCCGACCGTGACGCGGCTGATCGATCCCGCAAACTCCGCCGATCCCATTGCTCGGCAGTTCGTGCCCGATGCTGCCGAATTGCGCGTCATGCCGGAGGAGCGGGCTGATCCGATCGGCGATCACGCGCATAGCCCGGTCGAGGGCATTGTGCATCGCTATCCGGATCGCGTGCTGCTGAAGGCCGTACATGTCTGCCCGGTCTATTGCCGCTTCTGTTTCCGCCGCGAGATGGTCGGCCCCCAAGGGCTCGGCACGCTGGATGGCGAGGCGCTGGACGGCGCCTTTGCCTATATCCGCGACCATCAGGAGATCTGGGAGGTCATCCTGACCGGCGGCGATCCGCTGGTGCTTTCGCCGCGCCGGCTGGAAGAGATTCTCGGGCAGCTTGCCGAGATCGATCACGTGAAGATCGTCCGCTTTCACACCCGTATTCCGGTCGTCGATCCCCTGAAGGTCGATGCGGCGCTGATTACGGCGCTGAAGGCGAGCGGCAAGACCATCTATGTGGCGCTGCATGCCAATCATCCGCGAGAACTGACGGAGGAGGCGCGCGCCGCCTGTGCCCGGCTGGTCGATGCGGGCATCGTGCTTATCAGCCAGTCGGTTCTCCTCAAGGGCGTCAACGACGATCCGGAGGTGCTGGCGGCGCTGATGAAGGCTTTCGTCGAAACGCGGGTGAAGCCTTATTATCTGCATCATCCTGACCTTGCGCCCGGAACCAGCCACTTCCGCCTGACGATCGCCGAGGGGCAAGCGATCGTCGCGGCACTGCGCGGCCGTATTTCCGGCCTTTGCCAGCCCACTTACATTCTCGATATCCCCGGTGGCTACGGCAAAGCCGATATCGGCCAGAGTTCCGTCCGTGAAACGGGTGAAGGTTGCTACTCGATTTCAGACTATCGCGGCGGCGAGCATATCTATCCGCCGCAAAGCTAAAGTGCATACTTACGATCTTATATTGGACTGACGCTCTGATTGTGATGATGATTTTCGAATAAAACGTAGTGGCGAATTTTGGTGCGTTAACCCTCTTCGGGACCTCGCTCTTCCAAAAATCGACATGGCATAATATTAGGTAAATTTAATATTTGCGTGGAAGTCATCATTTATATGGCTTACGGAAGGTAAATTTTAATCAGAAAATTGTTGAATATAGCAATTTTCTACGAAGTATAAGTCGTTTGTATTTACCACGTCGCTTAGCGGAATGTTCTATTTTACCTGTTACTTCTTGGCGAACGATAAGACGGCATGACTTCGGTTATGCTTGCAATTGCCAGAAGGGACTAGATTATGAACAAGACGATTCGCGATTTGCTGGCCAAGTTCGGTGCGCTTCCTGTTACTATCGATCAGATCGAAGATGATGCTGATCTTTACGCGACCGGCCTGTCTTCTTTCGCTTCCGTACAGTTGATGCTCGGCATCGAGGAAGCCTTCGACATCGAATTTCCCGACAACCTGCTGAATCGCAAGTCCTTCGCCAGCATCGCCGCGATCGAAAGAACCGTCGGCATGATCCTGGACAGCAGAAAGGTCGCCTGATGACTGCGGCGGTCGCTCTACTTGAGGTTGGGACGGGCGAGGGAGCGGCGGTACGTGCCGCCCGAGTCGCAGCGATCGCCAGCCAACACGCCGATGCCGTCGATGCCGAAGGCCGGTTCCCACGCGAAGCTGTCGACGCGATGCGCGCTGAAAAGCTGCTCTCCATTCAGATCCCCGCCGATCTCGGCGGTGAAGGCGCATCGATGACCGAAATCGCCGAGCTCTGCTCGATCCTCGGTCAGGCCTGCGCCGCCAGCGCCATGGTCTTCGCCATGCATCAGATCAAGCTGTCGAGCCTGGTCGAGCACGGCGTCGATAGCGACTGGCACCGCGATTTCATGCGCCGCATCGCCAGGGAACAGCTGTTGCTTGCCTCGGCGACGACCGAGGGCGGGATCGGCGGCAATCTGCGCAACAGCATCTGCGCCATCAAGGTCGAAGGCGATACCTGCACCCTCGAAAAGGATGCGACCGTCATTTCATACGGCGCCCATGCCGACGCCATTCTGATTACCTCGCGCAGCCATGCCGAGGCGGCGTCTTCCGATCAGGTGCTGACCTGTTTCCTTAGAGATCAATACGAGATCAAGCGCACGGTCGAGTGGAACACGCTCGGCATGCGCGGTACCTGCTCCGACGGTTTCCTATTCAAGGGCGTGGCGCCGGCCAAGCAGATCCTGCCAAAGCCGTTTGCCGAGATCGCCGCGCAATCGATGCTAGCCAGTTCGCACCTGCTCTGGAGCGGTGTGTGGTATGGCATCGCCGCTGATGCGGTTTCCCGTGCACAGGCTTTTGTTCGTGCCGCTGCCCGCAAGTCTCCCGGCGCACCGCCGCCCGGCGCACTGCGTCTCGCCGAAGCCTCCAGCATGCTGCAGATGGTGAAATCCAATGTGGTTGCCGGGCTGAAGGCCTATGAAGAGGCGAAACTCGACGCGGACCGCCTGTCGTCGATGGCCTTCGCCGTGGCGATGAACAACGTCAAGATCGCATCGTCGGAGATGATCCTGCCGATCATCAATCATGCGATGCTGATCTGCGGCATCATGGGCTACAAGAACGGTACGCCCTACAGCCTCGGCCGCCACCTGCGCGACGCGCACTCGGCGCAATTAATGATCTCGAATGACCGCATTCTCGGCAATACGTCGACCATGCTGCTCGTCCACAAACAAGATACCAGCCTGTTGGGGTAACCGTCATGGATATGCAAACATCGTTTCTCGACCGCCTTTTCGATTCCGGTCTCCTGATCGACACCGGCGTTGATGGACTCTACGGCCGCAGCGGCCAGTTCGAAGATGTCATTTCCGCCTTTGAGCGGCTGATCGACAAATTCGGCGGCGCCGATGGCGCCGAGGCCATCCGTTTTCCGCCCGGCATGAACCGCGCCTTCTTCGAAAAGAGCGGCTACATGAAGAGCTTCCCGCAGCTCGCCGGCACGGTGCACAGCTTCTGCGGCAACGAACTCGATCACATGAGCCTGCTGAAGTGCATGGAAGTCGGCGACGACTGGACGAAAGACCAGCAGGCGACCGATATCGTGCTGACGCCGGCCGCCTGCTATCCGCTCTATCCGACCGTTGCCAAGCGCGGCGCCATTCCGGAAGACGGCGCGCTCTATGACCTGCAGTCCTATTGCTTCCGCCACGAGCCCTCCAAGGACCCGGCCCGCCAGCAGCTCTTCCGCATGCGCGAATATGTCTGCATGGGCAGCGAAAAGCATGTGACGGATTTCCGCCAGAGCTGGATGGATCGTGGTGTCGAGATGATGAAGGCCGTTGGCCTCGACGTGACCATAGATGTCGCCAACGATCCGTTCTTCGGCCGGGCCGGCAAGATGCTCGCCAACAACCAGCGCGACCAGAACCTGAAGTTCGAGCTGCTGATCCCGATCACCTCGACCGCCAAGCCGACCGCCTGCATGAGCTTCAACTACCACCAGGATGCCTTCGGCACGAAGTGGGGCTTGAACTTCACCGATGGCAGCGTCGTGCATACGGCCTGCGTCGGTTTCGGCCTGGAGCGCATCGCGCTGGCGCTGTTCCACACCCACGGTCTCGACGTCAAGGAATGGCCCGAGAGCGTGCGTAAGGCGCTGTGGGGCTGATCGCTTCCATGGCAGCCGTGTTTCAGGGACTGGATCCCGCCGCCTACAAGCCACATGCGCTGCACGACAGCGAGCGCATGTGGCCCGAGACCAACTGCTATATCGATCTCTGGATCGAAGTGCTTTCGCGCCTGGAGCTGCCGCCGGAAGCCATGCTCGGCTTCACGCTGACACAGGATTTCGAGGGCGACCAGTTCACCTTCTTCAAGGTGCCGCTCGAGGATCTGGAAGCGCTCTATGGCGTGCGCTGCACCGAACTTGCGATCTACGACAAGGTGCAGAACCATGTCGCCGAGCAGATCGGCCGTGGCCGGCTCTGCCTGGTGGAGATGGATTCCTTCTTCATGCCGGATACGCAGGGCGTCGGCTATCGCCGCGAACACGGCAAGACGACGGTGGCGATCAACAGGCTCGACATGGAAGGCCGCACGGTCGACTATTTCCACAATGGCGGGTTCTTCCAATTGTCGGGCGAAGATTTCGACGGGCTCTTCCAGCTGCATCTGACGGATGAAGATCTGCCATTCCTGCCCTATACGGAATTTGCGAAATTTCCGGAGAAGGCACCGAGCGACGCCGCGATCCGTCAGACGGCGCGGCAGCTTCTGTCTTTCCATTTCCGCCGTCGTCCCAAGGCCAATCCGATCCGCGCCTTCGCGGAGGTCTTCCCGACGCAGGTGGAGGCGGTCGCCGAACGGCCTTTCGGCTTCTTTCATAAATATGCCTTCAACACGCTGCGTCAGCTCGGTGCCAATTTCGAGCTCGCCGGCAGCCATTTCGATTGGCTTGCGGCCGATCTGGGCAATGCGGCCGGCGAAGCGCGGAAAATTTCCGAGACGGCAAAATCGGTGCAGTTCCAGCTTGCCCGCGCCATTACGCGCAAGAAATTCGAGCCATTGCGCACGGCGCTTGATCCGGCCGCCGATGCGTGGGATTCCATGATGAGCGAGCTCGAACGGAAGCTTTGACAAGCTTCCGTTTGACCGCGATACGGCTGGGTCATTTCTGAACATATTGGGGCGGGGTAATCCCCCGGAAGATGTCATGGGCGGGCGCTTGGCGGATCTCGGCGGCGGAATGAGGCTGAGCGAGGGTTGGAATCTGGTACTGACGGAGGCGGGCACATGCCTCTCGCCCTCCGATGTGCCGCTGACGTCTGGCTTCATCCCCGCGCCCGTGCCGGGCACGGCAGCGCAAGCACTGGAAAAAGCGGGGCGTTTCGATAGGACAAAGCCACAGCCTCTTCATGATCGCGATGCCTGGTACATCTGCCGTCTGGTGGATGCAGAGGCCGGCGAGGCGGTGCTGCGGCTGGAGGGGCTGGCGACGCTTTGCGAAGTCTTCCTCAACGGCCAGCAAATCCTTGTTTCCGAAAGCATGTTCGAGGCACATGACATCGACGTTATCCTGCTTGGCGGTGACGAGCTGGCGCTCTGCTTCCGTGCGCTGGAGCCGAAGCTTTCCGAACCGGGTCCGCGCGCCCGCTGGCGGCCGCAGATGATCACGCCGCAGGGTCTGCGGATGGTGCGCACGACGTTGCTTGGCCATATGCCCGGCTGGTGCCCGGAGGTTCAGGCCGTTGGTCCATGGCGGCCGATTACGCTGCTGCGGCCGGGCGCTCCCGTTATTCGCGATCTCTCTTTGCGGCCGGACCTGCTCGAGAATGGCGAGGGCAGGCTCTACGCTTCGCTCTCGATCGAGAGCGATGTTGAAGAGCTGCTTTTGCGCTGCGGAGAGACGGAACAGGCGTTCGAAAAGGATAGCGCCGGCCGCTATACCGCAATTCTGAAAATTCCCGATGTAGCGCCCTGGCGGCCGCATACGCACGGCGTGCCGCAACTCCATGATGTCGCCCTCGTCGTCAATGGAGTCGAGCACGCACTTGGGCAGACCGGGTTTCGCCGGCTGTCGATCGATCGTGGTGCCGATCGCCAGGATTTCGCTCTTGTCGTGAATGGCGAGCGGATTTTCTGCCGCGGCGCGGTCTGGACCACGGCCGATATCGCACGCCTGCCTGGCGGCCGCGACGATTATGAACCCTGGCTGCGGCTGGCGGCTGAGGCCGGCATGAACATGATCCGCATCGGCGGCACCATGGCTTACGAGACGTCGGAATTCTTTCGTCTCTGTGACGAACTCGGCCTGCTGGTCTGGCAGGATTTCATGTTCGCCAATTTCGACTATCCGAAGACCGACAAGGCGTTCAACGTCCATGTCGAGGCGGAGGTTTCACAGTTTCTGAGCCGCACACGCCTCTCGCCCTCGCTGGCTATCCTTTGCGGCGGCAGCGAGATCCACCAGCAGGCGGCCATGATGGGTCTGCCGGAACAGTTCTGGAAAAGCCCCATCGTCGAAGAAATCATCCCGCCGCTGGTGCAATCGCTGCGGCCGGATGTGCCCTATGTAGTCAATTCGCCAACGGGCGGGCCGATGCCGTTTTCGCCGAATGCCGGGGTCACGCATTATTACGGCGTCGGCGCCTATATGCGGCCGCTTGCCGATGCGCGCCGCGCCGATGTTCGTTTTGCCGCCGAGAGCCTGGCTTTCGCGCATGTGCCGCAAGCCCGTACGTTGAGCCAGCATCTGCCGGTTCCGGCAGTCCATAGCCCACTATGGAAGGAGCGCGTGCCGCGCGATCGCGGCGCATCCTGGGATTTCGAGGATGTGCGCGATCATTATCTTCAGGAGCTTTACGGTTTCGAGCCGAACAAACTGCGGCGGGAAGACCCGGATCTCTATCTCAACCTCTCCCGTGCGGTGACGGGCGAGGTGGCTGAGGAGACCTATGCCGAGTGGCGCCGTCACGGCTCCGGCTGCAACGGCGCGCTCGTCTGGACGCTGCAGGATCTGCTTCCCGGCGCCGGCTGGGGTGTGATCGATTCGATCGGGGAGCCGAAGCCGGTCTGGTATGGGCTGCGCCGCGCTTTCCGGCCGGTGCAGGTATTATTGATAGACGAGGGCACGAACGGTCTCGACGTACATGTCATCAACGAGAGCGATGCGGCGCTCGATCTGACCGTCGAAGTCTCCTGCCTGCGCGATGGCCGTCAGGTCGTCGTCGGTGGCGGCCGCGATCTGGTGCTCGAAGCACGCGGCAAGCAAAAGATAGCCTGCACTGATCTTTTCGGCGCCTTCTTCGACACGACCTACGCTTTCCGTTTCGGACCACCGTCGCACGATGTCACTGTCGCGCGGCTGACGAATTCGGTAACCGGCGCGGTGATTGCCGAGGCCTTTTACTTCCCGCTTGGCCGCACCAAGGCATTCCACGATGCCGAAATCACGGCATCGGCAGTGCAGGAGGGCGAGGACTGGTTCCTCGATCTCAGCACTAATCAACTGGCGCAATCGGTGCAGATCGATCTGGAAACCTATCGGGCCGAGGATGACTGGTTCCATCTTGCGCCAGGCAGCCGGCGGATTCTGCTGTACCGGCGGGAAGGCGTTCCGGCCGAGGTCATTCCATCCGGGCAAATCCGCTCCGTCGGCAGCCGGCGGATCGTCGAGGTGTAGGTGATGGCGGGCACGAGGAGTTATCTCGCCCGCTAGGGTCGAGATCGGTCCTGCGCCAGCTCTCCTACAGCGTCACCCCATCCGGCCCGAACAGATGGCAGCGCTCGGGATCGATGTGAATGCTAACTGTCTCGCCGGCGCGGATGGCCTGCTGATCTTCTAGCGCAACCGTCAGCGCCTGACCGCCATGCAGCGTGACGTAGAGGATCGTCTGGCCGCCGAGATGTTCGACGAGATCGACGCGGGCATTGCCGAGCGCCAGGCCGCGATCGCCGACGTTCAGGTGCTCCGGGCGGGCGCCGAGGGTCACCGGCTGTCCAGGCTGAAGGCTGCCCAGCCGGCGCGGCAGGCGCACCGTCTGGCCGGCAAGATCGATGACGGCGGAGCCGTCGTCGGAGGCGACGATCTTCGCGTCGAGGAAGTTCATCTTCGGCGAGCCGATGAAGCCGGCGACGAACTTGTTCTTCGGCTTGTTGTAGAGGTCGAGCGGCGCGCCGACCTGCTCGATCTTGCCGCCGTTCAGCACCACGATCTTATCGGCCATCGTCATGGCCTCGGTCTGGTCGTGGGTGACGTAGATCATGGTATTGCCGAGCCGCTGGTGCAGGCGGGCGATCTCGACGCGCATCTGCACGCGCAGTTCGGCATCGAGGTTCGAGAGCGGCTCGTCGAAGAGGAAGATGTTCGGTTCGCGCACGATGGCGCGGCCGATGGCGACGCGCTGGCGCTGACCGCCGGAGAGCTGCTTTGGCTTGCGCTGCAGCAGCTGCTTGATCTGCAGGATCTCGGCCGCCTTTTCGACGCGCGGATGAATGTCCTGCTTCTTCATGCCGGCCGTTTCCAGGCCGAAGGCAAGGTTTTTGTAGACGGTCATATGGGGGTAGAGCGCATAGGACTGGAAGACCATGGCGATGCCGCGTTTGGAGGCGGGGACATCGTTCATGCGGCTGCCGTCAAGATAAAGCCCGCCGCCGGAAATCGGCTCGAGGCCAGCGATCATGCGCAGGAGCGTGGACTTGCCGCAGCCGGAGGGACCGACGAAGACGGTGAATTCCCCCGGCTCGATTTCGAGGTCAATCCCGTGAACCACCTGGAGCTCGCCATAGCGCTTGATAACCTTCTGCAGCGATACGCTTGTCGCCATGGGCGCTTCCTCCTTGTTGGTCCTGATGGCTCGCGGAGCAACGTTCATGACGGCCTCCAGCTCTTGTATTTCTTGGCTTCCGGCCCGACGGGGAAGCGGACTTCAGTGCGGGTTTCCGACGATTCATAGAATGCGGTGACCAACTCCAGCGCCTGGCGGGCATCGACTGTGGTCACCGGCAGCGGTCCGCCCGACACCAGCGCGTCGTGGAACAGCCTCATCTGCGTGTTGAAACGGTTGGGGATCGGCGACCAATCGGTGAGCAGCGCATCGATCTTCGCGCCGATCTCCTCATTGGCGGGGATGATCTTCCAGGGGTCCTGGCCGGGGCTGTAGGGCTCGTGGTTGCTCTCGATCAGGACGTTTTCGAAGGCGAGGCGCAGGCGGCTGATCTGCTCCTGCGAGCCGAGCGTCGCGCTGATGGTGGCGAGCGCGCCGTTTTCCATCAGCAGGCTGGCGCTGGCGCAATCTTCCACCTCGATATCGTTGACGCGGGTGGCAACACGGCCAAAGAGGCCCGCGATCGGCCCCATCAGATAGGTCAGCATGTCGTGCAGATGGATAGAGTGCGTCATCAGCACGCCGCCGAGTTCGGTGTCCCACTTGCCGCGCCAGGGGACCGCATAATAGTCGGCGCCGCGTACCCAATGCGTCTCCGACGTTGCGACATAGGGTTTGCCGGCAATGCCTGAAGCGATGATACGCTTGGCTTTCTGGATGCCGTCGCCATAGCGATATTGGAAGATCGGCATCAGCCGGCCCTTGGCGGTCTTTTCGGCCTCGATGACCGCATCGACATCGGCGAGCGATCCCACGAGCGGCTTTTCGCAGACCACGTGTTTGCCGGCGGCAAGCGCCTGCATGATCAGTTGGAAGTGCGAGCCGGGCGGCGTGCAGATGTCGATGATGTCGATATCGGGCATGTTGAGGACTTCGGAGAAATCCTTGAGGCGTCTGCCGATGCCGAACTCGTCGCCGACGGCGTTCAGGCGTTCCTCGTTGAGATCGCAAAGGACGGCGACTTCGAAGCGATCCGGATGCGGCAGATAGCCTTCGACGATATGAGAGCGGCCGATGCCAAGGCCGATGATCGCGACTTTCTTGATGTCGGACATGACGCAATTACCTTTGAATGCTGTTGAGCGATGTTGCCTCGGCAAGCGCCTGCGCCTTCAGCGCCAGCTCCATGGCTTTGAAGCAATGTTCCTGGCTCATCGCGGTTTCGGTGCGATCTCTGACGTCGTCAACAAGCTGGCGGCCATAGGGCAGTTCCACACCGCTGCAGTCGATATGCTGCATGCCCTTGCGGTCGGTGAGGAAGAGATGGTCGGTGCCGGGCCGACCGGCGACATCGATATATTTGCGCAGCTCGATCGTGCCTTCGGTGCCAACGATGAAGAGGCGGCCGTCCCCCCAGGTGGAAAGCCCGTCCGGCGTGAACCAGTCGACGCGGACATAGCCCGTGACGTCGGGCGTCCTTACATGAAAATCGCCATAGTCCTGCAGGCCCGGCGTTTCCGGATTGGCGCGGTTGGACACCGTTGCCGACAGCACCTCGGCTTCAAGGGAGTCTGCAAAGAACAGGAACTGCTCGCACTGATGCGAGGCGATGTCGGCGATGATGCCGCCATAGCGCTTGCGGTCGAAGAACCAGTCGGGCCGGGTCGGTTTGCGCAGACGGTGCGGCCCGAGGCCGGTCGTGTGGATGACCTTGCCGATAGCGCCAGCCTTCACCAGTTCACCGGCCTTGACCGTCGATGCCGTCTCGAAATGCTCGGAATAGAGGATGGAGACGATGCGCTTGGTCTCGGCCTGCACTTTTCGCACTTCAGCGAGCTGATCCAGCGTCACCATGCCGGGCTTGTCGAGCATCACGTCCTTGCCGTGGCGCATGGTCTCGATAGCAAGGTCGGCGCGCTCGCTGGAAATCGCGGCGCTGACGATCAGCGCGATGGAGCTGTCTTCGAGGATTTCCCTTTTATCGGCAACGCGTTTCGCCTGCGGGAAGCGTTCGGCGAAGGTGGCGGCGAGATCGTCCTCCACCGCATGGAAGGCGACGAGTTCGGCGCCGGCCCGCAGCATGACGTTGACCTGGCCGTAGATATGATCGTGATTGAGGCCGATGGCGGCGAAGCGCAGCGCGCTCATGCGACATTTCCTTTCGTGGGTTTGTTGGTTCGCAGCCCCAAATCTTGGGTATTCGGGGCTGCGAGGTTCGTAATCAGCGTTTGAGGCCGGCGGTCGCGATGCCGTCGATCAGCAGCCTCTGGAAGAAGAGGAAGATCAGGAAGACCGGGATCAGCGACAGGCTCGACATGGCAAACAGGCTGCTCCAATCGGAACTTCCCGTGGAGTCCACGAAGGAGCGCAGGCCGAGCTGTACCGTGTAGGTGTTGATGTCCGAGAGGTAGATCAGCGGTCCAAAGAAATCGTCCCAGGTCCAAATGAAGGAGAAGATGGCGGCCGTCGCCAGAACGGGAAGCGACAGAGGCAGCATGATGCGCCAGTAGATGCGCCATGGGCTGCAGCCATCCATCATGGCGGCCTCGTCCAGTTCACGGGGAATGCCGCGGAAGAACTGCACCATCAGGAAGATAAAGAAGGCATCGACCGCGAGGAATTTCGGCACGACGAGCGGCAGCATGGTCTTCACCCAGCCGAGCTTCAGGAAGAGGATATATTGCGGGATCAGCGTCACGTGATAGGGCAGCATCAGCGTGCCCAGCATCAGGGCGAACCAGAAATTCTTGCCCCAGAAATTTAGTCGGGCGAAGGCGTAAGCCGCCAGCGAGCAAGAGATGACGTTGCCGATGACCGAAAGCACGGCGATGACGGCTGAATTCCAGACGAACTTGCCGAAGGTGACCTGTCCGCCGAACCAGCCGCGGGCATAGGCGCTGAAATCGAATTGCGAAGGGATCAGCGATGCCGTGCCGAAGATCTCGTTCTGGTCCTTGATCGAGCCCGAGAGCATCCACAGCAGCGGATAGAGCATCACGATCGACGCGGCGACGAGAGCGACGTGGATGAGGACGGAGAGGAACCACGGGCGCTCGCGCGGCGGCTTCATGTCGTCGGCAAAATGAGTGAGCTTCGCGTCAGTCATCGTAGTGGACCCAATAACGAGCGGAGAGGAAGGAAAAGGCGGTGAAGATCGCGATGATGATCACCAGGATCCAGGCCAGCGCCGAGGCATAACCCATGCGGAAATAGCCGAAGGCTTCCTGGTAGAGATAGAGCGTGTAGAACAGCGTCGAATCGATCGGGCCGCCGGTGCCGGATGAAATCACATAGGCCGGCGTAAAGGCCTTGAAGGCGTCGATCGTCTGGACCACGGCATTGAAGAAAATGACCGGCGTCAGAAGCGGCAGGGTGATCTTGAAGAAGATCCGCGCCTTGGAAGCTCCGTCGAGGCTGGCGGCCTCGTAGAGATCGGTCGGGATCTGGCGCAGGCCGGCGAGGAAGATGATCATTGGCGAACCGAACTGCCAGATGGCCAGGATGATGAGTGTGTAGAGCGAATAGTCCGGATTGGAGATCCAGCTCGGCCCGTTGATGCCGAAGGCGTACCAGAGGAGGGTATTGACGATGCCGTCGGCATCGAAGATCTGCCGCCACAGCACCGCGATCGCGACGCTGGAGCCGAGAAGCGAGGGCAGGTAGAAGATGGCACGGTAAACCGGTAGGCCCTTGATACCGCGGTTGAGCAGCAGCGCCACCAGCAGCGCGAAGGCGAGCTTCAGCGGCACCGAACAGACGACGTAGAACAGCGTCACCTTCATCGACGACAGGAATTTGTCATCGGCCGTCGCGATCCGCACGTAGTTCTCCATACCGACGAGGTTCGGCGCCTGCAGCAGATTGTAATCGGTGAAGGAGAGATAGAGTGAGGCGATCGCCGGCCCGAGGGTCAGTCCGAAGAAGCCGATGAACCACGGCAGAAGGAAGAGATAGCCGGGTGCGTTGCGCGCGAATGCGCTCGGCGCTTTATAGGCAGTTTCAACGCGCAACGGCGCGCGCGCGCCGACGGCCAAGCCGCCGGCAACGCTCTTGCTGTTTGTACCCACGGTGTCAGCCTCGCGTAATGTTTGCTGCTGCCTGTTCGGTGAACTTCGTGCCAGCGTCCTGTGCACTGGTTTTGCCGAAGGCCACCTCCTCGGCGATCTTCTTCAGCAGGAAAGCGTTCTCGCCGGCGCCGTTCGGTGGAGACGGCGGTAGCGCTCCGACACGCGGCGTCAACCGGCCGATATAGTCGACCACCTGTTTGCTGACGGGATCCAGACCCGGGGTCAGGAGATCGCGGATTTTTTTCGAAGGCGGAACGCCGCGCTCGACTCCGAGCGCCTTGGTGCCTTCCGGGTCTTCGACCAGGTAGTTTACGAAGGCGACGGCGGCATCCTTGTTCGCGGACGTGGCCGAAACCGACATCAGCATCGACGGTTTCAGATACTGGCCGGGCTTGCTGTCGGCATTGGCCGGATAGGAGACGATATCGAGCTTCTCCTTGACAAGGCCCTGAATGGCGACGAACTGGTTGGAATGTGCGTAGCTGACCGCTGCCTTCTTGGTCACGAGCATGTCGGTTTCGAGGGTCTGCTGGTCCAGCGCCTGGACGTCGGCTGGCGTGCACGCGCCGATCTCTCGCATATGGCCCCAGAAGTCGAACCATTCGGTGGCATCCCTGGCTTCGAAAGCCAGCTTGCCGTCAGCCGTATAGAGAGCCTTGCCGCGCTGGCGCAGCCAGCATTCCAAAGCCGGCTCGCTGCCGCCGGCATCTGCCGTGCCATAGAAGCCACGGCGTTTCTTGGCAGCCGTCACCTTGGCACAGGCCTCGCCGAGCTGCTCCCATGTCATGCCGTCATGCGGCGGCTCGACGCCGGCTTCATTCCAGGCGGCAGTATTGACGACGACCATTGAGGAATTCACGCCGAGGCTGACACCGTAAATCTTGTTGTCGACTTTGCCGGAATCGATGTTGGCCGTGCCGAAATCCTCGATTGCCAGGCTCTTGCCGAGATAAGGCGTCATGTCGAGCAACGCGCCGCGACGGGCATATTCGAAGATGTAGCGGTAATCCATCTGGATGAGGTCGGGGGCATTGCCGCCGCCGGTCTGGGTGGCCAAGCGCGTCCAATAGCTGTCCCAGCCGAAGGATTCGCCGGCGATGGTGATATCCGGATTCTTGGCCTGATAGGCCTTTACGGCTGCAAATGTCCGGTCGCTGCGCTCCTTCGACCCCCACCAAAGAAGGCGCATCGCGGTTGCCGCATTGGCGCTCGAAAGTCCCATACAGCTGAAGGCAAGCGTGGCTGCCATGCCGGCTAGCAACTGCCGGCGGTCGATCGTCAACGTCATCCTGGTCTCCTCCCCAGTGAACCGATGATTTACGAACTGCTTTGCATGATATAACTATTTGGTTACAAGTTGGATAGAAACGCGACCGCTGTCAAGCGCCAATCGCGTCACAATCAAAACGGGCCTATGCGCGGCGGTGGGCGTCCATTGCTGCAGCCCCGATCGGGAAGGAGATCGTCCATGGCGGCCAAGGCGCGGCAACAGACTGGAAATAAAGCAGAAGCCGACGCCGGCAAGACTGTAAAGACGCAAACGACGAAGGTCTCACGCAATCCGCAACGCACCCATGCCACAATCCTGGACGCGGCGACGGAAGAATTTGCCGCCCATGGTTTCGGCGGCGCTCGCATGGATGCGATCGCCGCACGGGCGCAGACCAACAAGCGGATGCTCTATCATTATTTCGGCGACAAGGAGGGGCTCTATCTCGCCGTGCTGGAGGCGAGCTATGCGACGATCCGTAATGCAGAAAAGCAGCTCGATCTCGCCCGTCGCCATCCGGAGGAGGGAATGCGCGAACTCGCCTTGTTCACATGGCGGCATTTTCTCGCGCATCCTGAGTTTCTGAGCCTGCTTGCCACCGAGAACCTACATCATGCGCATTATCTGCAGCGCTCCGACAAAGTGTCGGCCATGCATTCGCATCTGATCGACGAACTCGCGGACGTGCTGCGCCGTGGGGAGGTACTTGGTATTTTCCGGCCGGCGGTCGATCCCATATCCGTCTATCTCACGATCGCGGCACTCGGCTTTTTCTATCTGTCGAACCGCCATACGCTGTCGACAATTTTCGCGCGGAAGCTAACGTCGCCGGATGCGCTGAATGACTGGGGTGAGCATATCGTTGCCGTCACGCTCGCTTCAATCCGGGCGTAGGTGATCCTACCGTGATGGTTTGGAGAAATTTTCAAAAGGCGATTGACAAGGTTGACGGCAACGCGCGATCTTGTAACTATATGGTTACATTGCTTGGGTGACCAAGCATTTGCTTTTCCTGGTTCTGGAGGGAACCAGGCATGGAGGATAATCATGAAGCCTGTCGTATCGACATGATCCATCGCCTGCCACAAGGTGATGCGACCGGCTGACGGTACAACTGTTTCTGCAATGAACTGAATAGCCCCGCACCCCAGCCCTCTCCCCGCTGAAACGGGGAGAGGGGCGACAGAGCAAGCCGACTAGCTATCCCTATTTCGAGCTGGATATCGGCTGGAAGATTCCCTCTCCCCGCCCTGAGCTTGTCGAAGGGGCGGGGAGAGGGCTGGGGTGAGGGGCAATGCAACGCAATGCGTACACGAATAGACTTGCCTGACAATCACAGGAGCCGACCAGCATCATGATCGAACCATTGACCATCAGGCTTGTCGAGGCCGAGACATTTGAGCGTCCGGTCAAGCTGCGGCTGCCCTTCCGTTTCGGTGCAGCAACCTTGCGCGAGGCGCGGCAGATTTTTCTGCGCGTACGCATCGAGAATGCGCTAGGGCGCTCGGCCGAGGGGATGGCCGCCGAGTTGATGGTGCCGAAATGGTTCGACAAATCGCCCGAGCTTTCCAATGCCGACAATGAAAACCAGCTGCGGCGTTCGCTGGCTCTGGCGCTCGATTCGCTGAGAGGTGCGGGTGTGGGAACGGCTTTTGGCCTGCATGCCGCCGTCGAGGCCTCGCATCATGCGCAAGCGGCAGCCGAGAAGCTGAACGGGCTTGTCGCATCCTTCGGCCTGGCACTAGCCAACCGGGCTATTCTCGATGCACTCTGCCGGCTGGAAGGGCTGACCGTCGCGCAAGCGATCAAGGCGAACCGTCCCGCCATCGATGCTTCCACCGCGCACGATCTCTCGGGTTTCGATCTCTCAGGTTTCCTTGCGACTTTGCAGCCATCCGTAGGCCTTGCCGCCCGCCATACTGTCGGCCTGGTCGATGCCATCGTGCCCGATGATATTCCGGCAAGCGAGCGGCTGAACGACGGCCTGCCGGAAAGTTTCGAAGAGGCGATCGACGCCTATGGGCTGACGTTCTTCAAAGTGAAGGTGTCGGGCGTTCCCGATGCGGATATCGACCGCCTTTGCCGCGTCGCTGCCGTCATCGACGCCAAGGTGCCGAACTATTCGGTGACGCTCGACGGCAACGAACAATTTTCCTCCGCCGAAGCCGTTGCCGATCTGCTTTCCCGTGTGAAGGAGGAGCCGAGGCTTGCGCGTTTCGCCTCTTCGATCCTGTTCGTCGAGCAGCCGATCGCCCGCGCGCATGCCTTCGAGAAGCCGGTCAACGCGCTAGCCGCCTTCAGGCCGGTGGAGATCGATGAATCCGATGCCGGTATCGGTGCGTTCGTCACGGCGAGGCGACTCGGCTATACCGGCATATCCTCCAAATCCTGCAAGGGCTTCTATCGCTCGCTATTGAACCGGGCGCGTGTCGCCAAATGGAGCGCTGAGGACGGCATTCCCTATTTCATGTCGGCCGAGGATCTGACCACGCAGGGCGGCCTTGCCGTGCAGCAGGATCTGGCGCTCGCTTCCCTCATCGGCATGACACATATCGAACGCAACGGTCATCACTATGTCGACGGCATGGCTGGTGCGCCCGAGGCGGAGCAGGCAGCTTTCGCCGAGGCGCATTCCGATCTCTACCGCGTCAGCAATGACCGCACGCGGCTGCGGATCGAGGCGGGGCAACTCGCGATCAGCTCCGTTATCGGTGCTATCGGACTTGGTTCATCGGTGGAGCCGGATTGGACGGCGATGGAGAGGTCGCCGGCATAGGACGTTAGTCAGAGTAATGAGGGTCTGCGTTGGCGTCCTGCCCCCGTGCCTGGCCCCTTACCCTAGCCCTCTTCCCGCGCCCGGGGAGAGGGCTAGGGTAAGACATTCAAGTTCAGGACGCGGGTTGGGTGCTGATTTGGTGGGAAAGCCCTCTCTCCCCGCAAGCAGGGAGAGGGTCGGGTGAGGGGCACTTCGCTGAGGTAAGTTCAGGCCGCCCAGGCCTCATTATCGCTGTTCGCAGATTGTGGAGGAGCAGATGCAGCCATCGAAAAAACGTTACGCCCTCGTCGGCACTGGCCATCGTGGCACGACCATGTGGGGCAAGGATCTGGTCGAGCGTTGGAGCAACGAGGTCGAACTCGTGGCGGTGTGCGATCTCAATGCCATGCGCGCGAAGCGGGCGCTGCAGTATATCGGCGCATCGGTGCCCATCTATACCGACTTCGACGAGCTGCTGCGGACGGAAAAGCCGGATCTCGTCATCGTCTGCACCCGCGATTCCACCCATGACGACCTGATCGTCAAGGCGATGGAGGCGGGCGCCGATGTCATCAGCGAGAAGCCGATGACGACGACGGTCGAGAAGATCAAACGCATTCTCAATGCCGAGGCGCGCACCGGCAAACGGTTGGATATCTCCTTCAACTACCGCTTCGCGCCGACCGCTGCGAAGATCAAGGAGCTGATCAATTCCGACGTCGTCGGCAATGTCACCTCGGTCGACTTCCATTGGTATCTCGATACAAGCCATGGCGCCGATTACTTCCGCCGCTGGCATGCTTATGTCGAAAATTCCGGCAGTCTCTTCGTTCATAAGGCGACGCATCATTTCGACCTTCTGAACTGGTATCTGGATTCCGATCCGGAAACGGTCGCCGCTTTTGCCGATCTCAAGCATTATGGCCGCAAAGGCCCGTTCCGCGGCGAGCGCTGTCGCACCTGTCGTTACAAGGGCGAATGCGACTATTATCTCGACATCAGCGCGACGCCACTGCTCGAAAGTCTCTATGAGGATCCATCGACCGTCGACGGCTATGTGCGCGATGCCTGCGTCTTCCGCGAGGATATCGATATCCCCGATACGATGGTGGCATCCATCCGCTATCGCAACGGCATCAACGTCTCCTATTCCCTGAATACCTATATGCCGATCGAAGGTCATCACATCGCCTTCAACGGACACAAGGGGCGCATCGAGCTCCGGCAATATGAGAAGCAGAACTGGACGACACCGCCGGCCGACGAGATCGTCGTCATGAAGAATTCCGGCGATGTCGAGCGCATATGGGTGCCGCATTCGTCCGGCGGGCACTATGGCGGCGACGATCGACTGCGCAACATGCTGCTTCGCTCCGGCCCGAATGACGAACTCAAGCAGCGAGCAGGTTCGCGGGCAGGGGCGATGTCGGTTCTTTGTGGCATTGCCGCGCTGCAGAGCAGCCGCACCGGCCAGCAGGTGTCGGTCGCCGATATCTGGGGCGAAGATGGCGGTCTCAATCTGCTGGAGCCGCGGCCTTAGGGCCGCGGTATTGAGCTTTCGCGTTTCGAAATCAGCTGCAGCTCGGCAGCTGCTGCGCGTAAATTCGCGTCATGCCGTTGAAGCGTCTGGCCCCGGCAAGTGCGGTCGAATTGCCGCGCCACGATCCCTGTAAGTAGCCCTTCGGGCCTGAGTAATAAGCGAGATAGAGATCGTAGGAGTTATTCAGCGCAACGCCCGTCTGCAAATGCGTCTGGTAGTGATACCATCCGACAAAGTCGATGGCGTCGGCGAAGTTGGTACGGCTTGCCGTCCAGTTGCCGGTTTCGCGCTTGTACTTGTCCCAGGTGCCGTCGAGTGCCTGCGAATAGCCGTAAGCCGTCGTCGGACGCTTCCAGGGAATGAAGCCGAGCAAATAGCGCCGCGGCGGGCGGGCGCGCGGCCGGAAGCCGGATTCGGTATAGATCGTCGCCATCAGGATCGGCACCGGCACGCCGTATTTGCGTTCCGTGCGTTCGGCTGCGCGCTGCCAATTGTTGAACCAGCCATCGCGCTGGTCGAAGATCGCGCAGATGTTGCGGGTATGTCGGGGTGCGGTGGCGCAGCCCGCTAGCACGCCGAGCAGCATTACGGCCAGAATGGAAAGGACGCGGGTACGCATTGCTAGAACCTCTTCATTGCTGCGCCGTGCGTCTTTCAAAGGCACGAGATACGCAGCAACAACCTGCCGGCGTATGATCCTTTCCGAAAATTCGAGACCGAGCCTTTGGCGGACCTACGCTTATGAGATTGCTAGCGCGGAATGATTAAAAACGGGTTGTTTGCCTGTACCGAAATGGGGCGATTTCAGGGTGTTTTCATGGATTTGCTGCGCCGCATCATGCCATCAGTGCCATATCCTCGCGGCGGATTTCGTAGAGCAGCGGCTTGCCTTCGATGAAGCGGATGGCTTCATCGATCGCCATCTCACCGAGGCGGGTTCGCTCCAGCCCGACGGCACCGGCAATATGCGGTGTCAGGAAGACGTTCGGCAGCTCGTAAAACGCCGAGGTGGCCTCCGGAATTTCCGGGTCGGTGACGTCGATGATCGCGTCGATATGGCCGGTTTTCAGCACGGCGATCAGGGCCGCTTCATCGACCAGTGCGCCGCGTGCCGTATTGATGAACGTCGCCCCGTTCTTCATTAGCGAGAGTCGGCGAGCATCGATCATGTGCCGCGTCGCCGGCAGCGAAGGCGCATGCAGCGAGACGATATCGGCTAATACCATGAGTGCGTCCAGCTCGGTTTTCTCCACGCCCAGTGTGGCCGCCTCGGCGTCACCGATCATGGGGTCGTGGAGCAGGATTCGGTAGTCGAAGGGCGAAAGCAGCTCGATCACGCGCCTTCCTATGCGAGAAGCGCCGATGATGCCGATGGTGCGGCCGTAGTTGCCGATGGCCTCGGCGTGCATCGGTATCGTCCGATTGCGGTTGCGATCGGCAACGTAGAGATCACGAAACTGAAAGACCTTCTTACCGGCGAAGATGATGGCGGCCAGCGTGAATTCGGCGACCGGCAGCGCATTGGCTTGGGCGGCATGGCTCACCAGGACGCCGCGGTCGAAGAGGCTGTCCCCCAGCAGGCCCTTCACCGTACCGGCGGCGTGGACCACCAGCTTCAGATGCGGCGCCTGTGCGAGCGCAGCAACATCAATTGTCGGCGCTCCCCAGCCGGTGATTAGGATTTCGGTTTCCGAGAGCAGCTTGGCCGCACGTTCATCGTCGAAGCGCTGCATCGGTGCGGCATCGAGCACGCGGCCGACGGCATCGAGGCGCCGGATGAGTGCGTCCGGCAGCACATGCTGCGTGCGCGATGGCTGCATGGCGAGGGCGATGGCGGGGCGGCTGGAGGGGAATGGCCTCATGGCAGGCGACCCGGCGCCTCGATGGCGCTGACCATAATGCCCTTGTCCTTGACGAGTGTGCGCAGCGTATCGATATCGGGTTTGGCCGGCGGGTTGCTCCAGGCATACTGGACGGCGGATGGGTCTTTCGCCGCAAGCACGGCGGAGACGAGAATGGTCTCTCCAGCCTGAATCGTGCCCCGCAATTGCGGCACCAGCGTTTTGGAAACGATAAGATTGGTATTCGGCGGCGCTTTTTGCGCAACGCCTTCGCGTGCGATCGTCGAGCTGAGGTCGAGAATGCCGCTGAAATCCTCTTCGCCGATCGTATAGGCGGAGCCGGTCGCGGAGAAGAGCGTGTCGGCCTCGAAGTCGCGCCGTGCAATGGCAAAGCCACCTTCGGCCGTCTGCAGTGGCCGCGGCGTGGTGATCCTGTGCAGGCGGATGTGCCAGGGCGAGGCCGGCACCAACCATGTCTCTACCGTCACGTCCAGATAAGGGGACCATTTGGCGTAAAGCGTATACCCGGCGAGCTTCGCTTCTTCATTGGTCTCGCGTACGCGATAGTGCAGGCCGTCGTCACTGAAGGCGAGCATGCTGTCGAAGGCGCCGCCGGCAAAGATACGCTCGTCGCTCTCGACGCTGAAGCCGTAGCGGGCAGAATAGGCGAATTTCGAGTATTTCTCCGCGCCGAAGCGCATCTGCTGGTTTTCCTGGCCGGAGGAGAGTGCAACGACGTCATCCTTGCTGCGCATCAGGACCATGCCGGGATGTTTTTGCGGGATGATAGCCGGCTCACTCTCCGGTGGCTTTTCTTCTGCAGTCCAGAATGGATGTGTTTCGGGCAGCGCCAGCGGCAGGAAGGCCTTGAAGGCCCAATAGGGTGAGCCGGCAGAATTATAGTTCTCCGACATCAGCAGGTTGGGATAGGCAAAGCCGATCGGCAGAGTGCCGTCGCGGTGGGCAATCGGCTTGTCGGCCCACCAGCGCAGGTGTCGGAGGCACAGGCCCTTGATCTCGCCCCAAGGCAGCGCTTCTACATCGGCAAAGGCCAATGCCGACCAGAAGCCGGCGCAGGCGAAGCGATAGGTGAGGCTGCGGCCGAAAGGGATCGTGGCGCCATCGGGCGCGAACCAGTGACGGAAATCCTTGGCGAAGAGGACGGCACGCTCACGATAGTGCTTGGCGCGGTCGTCATTGACGAGCTTGGAATAGATCAGCCCGTAAAAGTGCATAGCGAAGGGAATATAGTGATCGATGCGGCGGACATTGCCGTCGCGATACCAACCATCGCCGATGTAGAAGCCGTCCAGCTCGTTCAGATAGGTTTCCGTCAGGCTGCGGTCGAAGGTGGCGCCGAGCCGGTCGAGTGCCACATCCACGAAGATGCGGAAGAATTTCCAATTGTTGTCGGCGTAGTCGAAGGTGCGGGCGTGCTTGAGGTAGGCAATCAGATTGTCGCGGGCGCGCCGATCGAGCGGCTCCCAGATCTTTTCGGGCACGAGCGCCAGCGCAAAGCTGAGGGCGGCCAGCTCGACCATGCGCTGATCGCGGCCGTTGACCGTGCCCCAATATTCCGGATGCTTCGGGTCGACGCCATTGGCGAGGCCCTCTGCGTAGCGATCCCAGTGACTGAAGTCGCCACCGCCGGCGCCGAGCGGAGCCAAGCCCCAGAGGGGGCGGGCGAAACCTTCGAGATCGGCGGCTGCGCGGTCGAAATGGGCGCCTGCACCATCGATGCGAACGCGTGCATTGCCTTCGGAAAAATAAGGCAGCAGCGGATCGAACAGGTCAGTCAGCGCGCGGCGCATGTCCGTAAGGGTCTTCAGCGGATTGCCGGCAAGCGGATTGGCGCTGACGGGGTCATAGATCATCGGTTCGGCCTTCTCGATCGTTTCCGCGGCGGGATTGCGCTTCAGGTTTCGGGTGGCAGCGTGCCGCCGGCGATCGGCGGAACGCCGTGGCAGATGTGGCGGGCCGGCGCATCGCGGTCGCGGAAGCGTGCGATCATCAGGCCGATGGCTTCCCGGCCAAGGGCTGCGCGGTCGACGCGCATGGTTGCCAGCCGGGGATTGGTCATCAGGGCACAGGGAAGATCATCGAAGCCGACGATGGCAAAATCCTCCGGCACCCGAAGGCCGGCTTCAACGACGGCGTCGAGCACGCCGACGGCGATGAAATCGTTCATGCAGAAGGCGGCGGTATAGCCTTCGCCTGCTGCAAGGATCTCGGCGGTTTTGTCATGAGCTTCCTGGCTGGAGCTACCGCGAAAATTCATCGGCACGATGCGGCCTTCAGCGCCTTCCACCGAAGCGATCGCCGCCTCAAAGCCGCGGATGCGCTCGCGGATCGTCTGGCGATGTGAGCCGGTCAAATGCAGGATGCGACGGTGACCGGCATCGAGCAGGCGTCGGGTTGCGTTATAGGCGCCAAAGAAATTCGAGGGTGAAACACCGTCGAAGCGCAGCTTCGGGTCTGTGCCGTTGACAAGCACAGTCGGGGTGCCGCTGGCGTCGAGCCACCGGCAGAGCTCTTCCGAGGGGTCGATGCCGACGAGGAAGAGGCCTTCGGCGCCGGCGGCCTGCAGATATTCCCTCACCAGTTCCGGTTCCGTCCTTGCCTCGCGGATGAGGCGGATGTCGAAGCGCATGCCGCGCTCGGCAGCGCCTGCGCGAAGGCCCTCCAGTATGCCTTCATAGAAGACGCTCAGGCCGCCGGTGACGCTGTCGCTGGCGATCAATGCCAGGCCGCCGGCCGCCGTCTCGGCTGCTGTCTTCAGCGGATAGCCGAGATCGCTCGCCACCTTGAAGATGTGCTGGCGGATCATCTCGCTGATGCCGGGTTCATTGGTGAGGACCCGCGATACCGTCGAGACGGAGACGCCGGCGGCAGTGGCGATGTCGGCCTGCCTGATGCGTTTGGAGCGTATATCGTTCATGCCGCAAACGCTATGCAAAATTATGCAAATTTGCAACAGAAAGATTTTTTATTGCACAGTGCAATGAAGTTGCATATCGTCGCACCGACTTGTCCGCTGAAGGCGTCGGGGAGATCGCTGCGGATGATACGCAAGAGAAGGAGGAATCTCATGCGCATGAATCGTCGTTCTTTCATGATCGGAGCTGCCGGAACCGCAGCTGGCCTTGCCGTCGGGGGAAGCGCAATGCCCGCCTTTGCCGATACGACGCAGCTCCGAGCCATGTGGTGGGGTTCGCCCGATCGCGGCAAGCGCACGGTCGCCGTTGCCGAGCTGTTCCATAGCAAGAACCCCGATCTGTCCGTCATCGGCGAGAGCATCAGCGGCGACGGCTATTGGGCGAAGCTTGCCACTGGCATGGCCAGCCAGAACATCGCCGATGTCTTCCAGCTCGAGCCAAGCACGATCTCCGACTATTCCAAGCGCGGCGCCTGCATGCCGCTCGACCACTTCGTACCTTCGACGCTGAATGTCGACAGTTTCGGCAAGGACGTGCTGAAGCTGACCACGATCGACGACAAGCTTTACGGCGTCGGTCTCGGGCTGAATTCCTTCGCAATGTTCTATGACGAGGAGATGTTCAAGAAGACCGGCCTGACGCCGCCGGGTCCGACAACCACATGGGCCGAATATGCCGATCTCGCGGTGGAAATGACCAAGGCTGCCGGTAAGCGCGGCTATTGGGGCGGCCCTTATGGCGCACGTTACAATTACGTGCTCGATGTCTGGCTGCGCCAGCGCGGCAAAAGCCTCTTTACGGAGGACGGCGGGCTCGGCTTCGGCGTCGATGATGCCAAGGAATGGTACAGCTACTGGGAAGACCTGCGCAAACGCGGCGGCACGGTCTCTGCCGATGTCCAGACGCTCGACCAGAACGTCATCGAGAGCAACTGCCTGGCGCTCGGCAAATCGGCCATCGGCATGGCCTATTCCAACCAGCTCGTTGGCTACCAGCTTGTCGTCAAAAGTAAGCTTGCCGTCACCATGCTGCCGCGCGAGAAGAAGGATGGTCCATCTGGCCACTACTATCGCCCGGCGCTGATCTGGAGCGTCGGCGCCACCAGCAAGAACGGCGAAGCGGCGGCGAAATTCATCAATTTCTTCGTTAACGATGTAGAGGCCGGCAAGATCCTCGGCGTCGAACGCGGCGTGCCGATGTCGCCCACCGTACGCGCCGCCATCCTGCCGACGCTCAATCCGGTGGAGCAGCAGACGGTGCACTATATCGAGCTGTTGAAAGATCAGGTCGGCACCTATCCCGTGCCGGCACCGCTCGGTTCGCAGGAATTCGACGTAAACGTCGCCCGCCCCGTCGCCGACCAGCTCGCCTTCGGAAAGATCACGGTTGCCGAGGCAGCGAAGCGGCTGGTGGAGGAAGGTGCGACGAAGCTGAAGCGGAAGGGTTGAGCGGAGTTTATCCGGGCTTTGTTATATGCCGCGCCGCCGTCACCCCCTCTGTCACTTCGTGACATCTCCCCACAAGGGGGAGATCGGTAACTCGCGGGCATGCCGTACCTCAAGGAAACATCGAATTCGCTCAAATTGCTGTTTATTGTTTTACGAGTGACAAGCGGCAAACTCCTAATAATCTCCCCCTTATGGGGGAGATGTCACGAAGTGACAGAGGGGGTGTCGCACTCTCCTCAAAGTCTGCCGTTACTTCCCATCCCAGGGCTTCAGTGCATCCTGCTTCATCCGGCGCTGTTCTTCCGGCGCGAGCTTGTAGTCACCCTTGTAGGGTGCGCTTTCGAACGAGCCATAGGTCGGGTTTGCGATGGCGATCCAGTCGTGGCCGAAATGCGCCTTGTTGGCCTCGAAGGCTTTCTGACGCTCTTCGACCGTACCCTTGTAGTCGTCGGTGAAGTCGCCGAAATTATCGCCGAACATCAGGAGAATGCGGTAGTTCTTGGCGATGAAGGCGCGGCGCGTGCCCTTGGCAGAACCCCAGTCCGGCTGTTCCTTGGCGCTCAGGAAAGTGTCGACATTGTCACCCATCGGAAAACCGAAGCGCTTCATTTCCTCGACGGTCGGGCCTTCCTCATCGGCAGTGCGGTTGGTGACGTAGAAGACCTTCACGCCTTTTGAAGCGGCATATTGGGTGAATTCCACCGCGCCGGGAATCGGCTTGTCCTGCTGGGCATTCACATATTGCGTCCAGGTTTCTGGCTTGAAGCTCGTACCCGCCGTGACGTTACGCGCCTGGTAGGGCGATGTATTGAGCACGGTGTCGTCGACATCGAGGATGATGGCCGGCGGAAAGTCCTGGAAATTACCTGTTTGCTCGACCGGAGCTGCGGTCCAGTTCTTGTCGGCCAGCGCTTCATCGAGCCTGATACGGCCGAGCGCATAGGCACCCAGCGCGTTGGCCTGCGCCTCCACCGAGGTCTGGTCCCAAAGAACGGCATTGAGATTGTCGTCGGGCGATGGCGCCGGCAGATCGGCGGCCAAAGCCGGCAAGGCGGACGCAAGGCCAATGGCGGTGATGAGCGTCCTGCGCCCAAAATATCCGTTTCTCACGCTGTTCTCCTTGTGCAGAAATCCATGAAATATATCAATGGGTTCTGATGTATGTCGACATCATGATCCGGATAGGGATAGTTCGTGCTCGCGGGAAATGTGTCAAGCCTGTGACAGTCATCGCAGCGTTATTTTTGCAAGACCAAACGAAAAATGCCGGAGCTCTTTCGAGCCCCGGCATCCACTATAGCATCATGAACCCGATTTATTTCTTCGCGTCGGCCCAGCTCTTGACCAGCTCGTCGTAGTTGACGGTGATCGGCTTTTCCTTCTCGTTGGCGACCTTCAGCTGCGGAGCGAGATGACCGTTCTTCACGGCATCGGCGTTCCAGTAGGCAAGATCGTGCTCTTCAGCGAGTTTCGGACCGATATCGCCCTGAACGCCCGCGCGTTCGATGCGCTGCATCACCTTTTCCTGATCGGCGCAGAGCGCATCCATGGCTCCTTGCGCATCCTTGGCACCCGATGCGGCATCGCCGATCGCCTGCCACCAGAGCTGCGCGAGCTTCGGATAGTCAGGAACGTTCGTGCCGGTCGGCGACCATTGCACGCGGGCTGGCGAGCGATAGAACTCGATCAGGCCGCCGAGTTCCGGCGCACGCTTGGTGAAGCTCTTGTCGCGGATGGTGGATTCGCGGATGAAGGTGAGGCCGACATGGCTTTTCTTCACATCCACCGTCTTCGAGGTTACGAACTGCGCATAGAGCCATGCGGCCTTGGCGCGGTCGACCGGGGTCGACTTCATCAGCGTCCAGGAACCGACGTCCTGATAGCCGAGCTTCATGCCGTCCTTCCAGTAGACGCCGTGCGGAGACGGCGCCATGCGCCACTTCGGCGTGCCATCCGAATTCATGACCGGCAGGCCAGGCTTGACCATATCGGCGGTGAAGGCCGTGTACCAGAAGATCTGCTGGGCGATATTGCCCTGTGACGGAACCGGACCGGATTCCGAGAAGGTCATGCCCTGCGCTTCCGCCGGAGCATAGGCCTTCAGCCAATCGAGATATTTCTGGATCGAATAGACGGCGGCCGGTCCGTTGGTGTCGCCGCCACGCGCGACGCAGGAGCCGACAGGACGCGAATTGGCATCGACCTTGATGCCCCATTCGTCAACCGGCAGACCGTTCGGCAGGCCCTTGTCGCCGTTGCCGGCCATGGAAAGCCAGGCGTCGGTGAAGCGCCAGCCGAGTGACGGGTCCTTCTTGCCGTAGTCCATATGGCCGAAGACCTTCTTGCCATCGACATCGCGGCCGGTGAAGAACTGGGCGATATCCTCATAGGCCGACCAGTTGACCGGTACGCCGAGCTCGTAACCGTATTTGGCCTTGAAGTCGGCCTTGTTCTTCGGGTCGTTGAACCAGTCGTAGCGGAACCAGTAGAGGTTGGCGAACTGCTGGTCGGGAAGCTGATAAAGCTTCTTGTCCGGAGCGGTGGTGAAGCTGGTGCCGATGAAATCGGCGACATCGAGATTGGGATTGGTGACGTCCTTGCCCTCGTCCGCCATCCAATCTGTCAGATTGCGCACCTGCTTGTAGCGCCAATGAGTGCCGATCAGGTCGGAATCGTTGACCCAGCCGTCATAGAGGTTCTGGCCGGTCTGCATCTGTGTCTGGATCTTTTCGACAACGTCGCCTTCCTGGATGACGTCGTGGGTGACCTTGATGCCAGTGATGGCGGTAAAGGCGGGTGCCAGAACCTGCGATTCATACTGGTGGGTCGTCAGCGTTTCCGAAACGACCTTGATTTCCATGCCCTGGAAAGGCTTGGCTGCATCGACGAACCATTGCATTTCCTTTTCCTGGTCGGCGCGCGAGAGTGTCGAAAGATCGCCGATCTCCTTGTCCAGGAACGCTTTGGCTTCGTTCATGCCGGCGTTGGCCGTGCCGGCCAGGGCCAGCAGGGCGACAGCCGTCGTCGTCAAGAGATGTCTTCGCATATATTCCTCCCTACAGGTTGCGAGTGCATTTCGGGACGGCCGGACCGCCGGCCGCCTTATCGGTTTGCTTCAGACCAGACGGAAGACGCCGACGGCGTAGACCACGGAAAGAGCAAGAGCCCACCAGAGGCTGGGGCCTCCCAGGCCCAGCCAAGCGAGATGGATGAAGGCGGCGCCGAGCAGCGAGATGAACAGCCGATCGCCGCGTGTCGTTTCGAAGCGCAGGATGCCGAGACGCGGATTGCCGCCCGGCGAAAAATATTCCCAGACCGCCATGCCGATCAGCAAGAGCAGGATCGTCGCAAAGAACAGCACCGTCGGCAGCGTCCAGGCCATCCAGGAAAAGTCTGTATTCATGGCGGTTTTCCTTCAGACGCGGCCGAGCGCGAAGCCCTTGGCGATGTAGTTGCGGACGAAATAGATGACGAGCGCACCGGGAACCAAGGTCAGCACGCCGGCGGCGGCAAGCAGGCCCCAGTCCATGCCGGCGGCGGAGACCGTGCGTGTCATGATGGCGGCGATCGGCTTGGCATCAGTCGTGGTCAAGGTGCGGGCGATCAGCAGTTCCACCCAGGAGAACATGAAGCAGAAGAAGGCGGCGACGCCGATACCGCTTGCGATCAGCGGAATGAAGATCTTGATGAAGAAGCGCGGGAATGAATAGCCATCGATATAAGCGGTTTCATCGATCTCCTTCGGCACGCCGGACATGAAGCCTTCGAGAATCCAGACCGCCAGCGGCACGTTGAACAGGCAGTGCGCCAGCGCCACGGCGATATGGGTGTCGATCAGGCCGAAGGCCGAATAGAGCTGGAAGAAGGGGAGCGCGAAGACCGCCGGCGGCGCCATGCGGTTGGTCAGCAGCCAGAAGAAGACATGCTTGTCGCCGAGGAAGCGGTAGCGAGAGAAAGCGTAGGCGGCGGGAAGCGCACAGGCAACCGAGATCACCATGTTCATGACGACGTAGGTGATCGAGTTGATGTAGCCCCTGTACCAGGACGGATCGGTGAAAATGATCGCGTAGTTGCGCAGCGTCGGCTGATGCGGATAGAGCGTCAGGCCGCTGACAATTTCCTCATTGGTCTTGAAGCTCATATTGACGAGCCAATAGATCGGCAGCAGCAGGAAGACGATATAGAGCGTCGGCACCAGCCAGGACCAGCGCCCTTTCTCGACTTGGCGGCGGCTGACCCGCGCGCCCGTCGCCGTAACGGCATTTGCGGCGGCATCGGAAGCGGCCATCTTGTGCATCGCGGCGGCATCGGCCGTGGTGGATAGAGGTTTGCCGCTCATCGGCTCGCTCCTGCATCGTAATTGGTCATGACGGTGTAGAAGACCCAGGAGAGCAGCAGCACGATCAGGAAGTAGATCAGCGACATGGCTGCTGCCGGGCCGAGGTCGAACTGGCCGAGCGCCACCTTCACGAGATCGATCGACAGGAAGGTCGTGGAATTGCCTGGGCCGCCGCCTGTCACGACGAAGGGTTCGGTATAGATCATGAAGCTATCCATGAAGCGTAGCAGCACGGCGATCAGCAGGACGCGGTTCATCTTCGGCAGCTGGATATAGCGGAAGACGGACCAGCGCGAGGCGCCGTCGATCTTGGCGGCCTGGTAGAAGGCGTCGGGAATGGAGGCGAGGCCGGCATAGCAGAGCAGCACGACGAGGCTCGTCCAATGCCAGACGTCCATGATGATGATCGTCGCCCAGGCGTCCGCCGGATCGGAGACATAGTTGTAGTCGATGCCGAGATTGACCAGCACATAGCCCATCAAGCCAATATCGCTGCGGCCGAAGACCTGCCAGATCGTGCCGACGACGTTCCACGGGATCAGCAGCGGCAAGGCCATCAGCACCAGGCAGACGGGAACGCCGATGCCTTTCTTCGGCATGTTAAGCGCGATGAAGATGCCGAGCGGCACCTCGATCGCCAGGATGACGAAGGAGAAGATCAGGTTGCGGATCATCGAATCCCAGAAACGCCCGGAATGGAGAATCTCTTCGAACCACTGCGTGCCCGCCCAGAAGAAGACGTTGTTGCCGAACGTGTCCTGTACCGAATAGTTCACGACGGTCATCAGCGGAATGACGGCGGAAAAGCCGACGAGCAGCAGAACCGGAATGAGCATGAACCAGGCTTTGTTGTTCCAGGTCTTGTCCATCGTCAGGCTCCCATCTCGATGCGCCAGGAGTCGGCGTAGATATTGATGCCGGCCGGATCGAAGGCGATGTGCGGCTCGGCCGGCACCACCTGGTCTTCGCCGATGACGGCGACGATCTCCTGGCCGTCGAGCTTGGCGCGGACCACCTTGCGGCGGCCGAGATCCTCGACCTTGGTGACGGTGGCGGGCATGCCCTCGCGGCCGATGCGGACGAATTCGGGGCGGATGCCGAGTTCGGAACGGCCGGTCCGCTTTTCCCTGGGCGCGCCGGGCAGCGCGATCGTGCGGTTGCCGATGCGCGCGCTGCTGCCTTCGATTTCGACAGGCATGACGTTCATGCCGGGCGAACCGATGAAATAACCGACGAAAGTGTGGCGCGGGCGCTCGAAAAGGTCGTTCGGCGTGCCGATCTGCACCACTTCGCCATTGTACATGACAACCACCTTGTCGGCGAAGGTCAGCGCCTCCGTCTGGTCGTGGGTGACATAGACCATGGTGAAGCCGAAGCGGCGGTGGAGTTGCTTCAGCTGCGAGCGCAGTACCCACTTCATATGCGGGTCGATGACGGTTAGAGGCTCATCGAACAGGATGGCATTGACGTCCGAGCGCACGAGACCGCGGCCGAGCGAAATCTTCTGCTTGGCATCGGCCGTCAAGCCGCGGGCCTTGCGATGGGCACTGTCGGAAAGGCCGATCATCTCGATGATCTCATCGACCTTGCGCTTGACCTCGCCTTCCGGAACGTGCCGGTTGCGCAGCGGGAAGGCGAGATTGTCGTAGACGGTCATCGTGTCGTAGACGACCGGGAACTGGAAGACCTGGGCGATGTTGCGCTCCTGGGTCGACAGCCGGGTCACGTCCTTGCCGTCGAAGAGGATGCGGCCCTCGGAGGCCTGCACCAGACCGGAAACGATGTTGAGAAGCGTGGTCTTGCCGCAGCCGGAGGGGCCGAGCAGTGCATAGGCGCTGCCGTCTTCCCAGCTGTGATTGACCTCCTTCAACGCGTAATCGGCGTCGGATTTGGGATGGTCGTTGTAAGCGTGCCTGATGTGGTCAAGGTCGATGCGGGCCATTGTCTCTCCTCAGGCGGCTTGTTGCAGGGCGGGAGTGACGGCGGTGCCTTCGGTGTCGAAGACCATGATGTGGCGCGGATCGATGTAGACATCGATCGCATCGTCGACATCGATATCCTGCACGCCCTGGGTCAGCATCACCCAGCGCTGACCGGCAAAATCGATATGGATGAAGCTCTCCGAGCCGGTGATCTCGGTCACCATGACCCGTGCCGGGGCGGCGACAGCCTCTGGCGTCTGCGGCGCGAGCGCGAGATGATGCGGCTGGAAAGCGATCGTGTAGCGGCCATCCGGCCGATCCTCTAAGCCCCTCGGTACGGGCAGGCGAATATCGCTGTCGAGCACGAATTCCCTGCCGCGCTTATCGAGCGCGATGGTGTTCAGCGGCGGATCGGCAAAGGTCGTGGCGGTAATCAGGTCGCGAGGATTACGGAAGACATCGATCGTCGGCCCGAATTGCGTGATGCGGCCTTCCGCCAGGGTTGCGGTATTGCCGCCGAGGAGCAGGGCTTCGGAAGGTTCGGTGGTGGCATAAACGAAAATCGCGCCGGATTCGGCAAAGATCTTCGGCAGTTCGGCGCGCAGTTCCTCGCGCAGCTTGTAGTCGAGATTGGCGAGCGGCTCGTCGAGCAGCACCAACCCCGCATTCTTGACGATGGCGCGGGCGAGCGCCGTGCGCTGCTGCTGACCGCCGGACAGGCTCAAGGGGAGGCGGTCGAGAAAGGGGCCGAGACGCAGAAGATCGGCTGCCTTCTTCACTTCCTTGTCGATGCTCGCAGCACTTTTGCCGCTCAGCCGCATCGGTGAGGCGATATTGTCGTAGACGGTCATGGCGGGATAATTGATGAATTGCTGGTAGACCATCGCGACGTTGCGGCGCTGCACCGGCTGGCCGGTGACGTCGGCGCCGTCGACATGGATCGTTCCTGTGGTCGGCTTGTCGAGCCCGGCCATCAGCCGCATTAGCGACGTCTTGCCCGACAGAGTCGGTCCCAGCAGCACATTCAACGTGCCGCGCTGCAGCGTCAGGTTCGTTTCTGCGATATGCGTCTCGCCGCCGACCGACTTCGATACGCCTCTAAGTTCAAGCACGATAAATTCCTTCCATGCGTCGCATATCGATGCTGCCGCGAGGATCGCGAAGAGACTGATCCGTCCGGAAATGCCATCGCCGGGCGGTGTCTGTTGCTGAGATTATGGTTGTCGGGAGGTGGATTGTGCCGAGCTGTCTGCGGAAATATCGCGCCGGCGAGAGTTGCACCGCACGATGTCAGTGGCAGTGCGGCCGACGCCGCAAACCATGCCGTTTTCCGTTTTGATCTGATTTTCGGACAATTATTCCTCCCTTTGTTTCGATTTGCATCCCTCACGCGAAAACCGAAACAAGAATGACGATAAATGAAGATAAAGGAATGTCAAACGAAAACTGGTCGCGTTTCAGTTTCGCATCATAAATCTCGTTGGAGGTCTATTTTAGGGATAGATAACAAAACCGTTAACCGATTGATCGGCATTGGAAATGAAGCCCGACGAGCCTTTCGTCGCGGCCCTGCCGTTCGCGCCAGTCGAGGCGCATGACTGCTCCTCGGCGTCAGCGGCGCGTACGATCTGGCTCTGAGTTAGCCGCTGGATGCGAGACTGACAAATTGGAATGTCTGGGAATGGGCTGGAAAGAAGGCCTTAAAGAAGAAATGCCGCACGGTATTTTCGCGGACGATTATCGCGGCGCTTGTCCGGTCTGCTCCGACTGCGGTTTGCTCGAAGCAATGAGGCTGTAGCCGGCCGAGCCTCATAAGGATGATTGCGAAAGGCCGCCCCTCAAATGAATATGAGGAGCGGTTTTTTCGAAAGAGGTAGGGCTCAGCGTGCCGCCCAATTGGCGCCGCGGCGGAAGATGGTTTTCATCTGCGGCACATCGAATTCCTTGGCCTGGTGACCGAGCGAGGAATAGAAGACGCGGCCCTTGCCGTATTTGCGCTTCCAGGCGACGGGCATGACGACGCCGTCGATCCAGTAGGCATGGTCGCCGGTGAAAGTCGTGGTCGCCAGCACCTCGTTCGACGGATCGACATGCATGTAATATTGCTCCGACGTGTAGGGGAAATCGGTGATCCCCTCCATGATCGGATCGTCCGGGCGGGTGATATTGACCGTATAGTCGATGATATTGCCGGGATGGGCGACCCACTGGCCGCCGATGATGAACTGATATTCGACGCTTTCGCGGAAACTATCGCCAGCGCCGCCATGATAGCCGGCTATGCCGACACCGCTTTCGATCGCATCGGCGAGGTTCTTAACCTCTTCCTTCTCGATCTTCGACATGGTGACGATCGGCACGATCAGGCTGAGATCGTGGATCGAGGGGTCGGCGAAGGCCTCGGTGCTGTTTTCGAGATAGACCTTGAAGCCGTCCTCCTGCAGCATGTCGCGGATGATATGGGCGCATTCCTGCGGTTCGTGGCCGCTCCAGCCGCCCCAGACGATAAGTGCTTCACGCATGGTATTCCTCCTGAAATTGTGCTGTTAGCGGCCGATCTGTCCATCCACCAGGGATTCGGACAGAGGAGCGGGACGCTCCGTTTGCGTCGTGATGGTGACCGTACGACCCGTATCGGAAGCCGTCTGGAATGCTTCCATAACCTCGAGCACATGCAGCGCCAGGCTGCCATTGGCCCGGTGCGGACGGTTCGAGCGAATGGCATGCGCCATGTCGGCGACGCCGAGCGAGCGGTAATTGCCATCGGCATAGGGCGCGGTGATCTCGCGCTCGGCAAATTCGCCGCCCTTCTTCAAGAATTCCACCGGGCCGCCGAACCGGTTCGGATCAGGCACGATCAGCGTGCCTTCGGTGCCGTAAACTTCGAGCGGTACATGCTTGTGGCCGGCGACATCGAAGCTCATGCCGATCTGGACGACCGCGCCATTGGCAAAGGCCATGACACCGGCAACATGCGTCGGTACATGCACGGGGATGCGCTCGCCATTACGGGGTTCGCTGGTGATGATGCGCTCCTTACGCGGCGTCACCGCAAAGCCGGCGACCTGCGAGACCGGGCCGAGCAGATTAACGAGATCGGTGATGTAATAGGGACCCATATCGAGCATCGGGCCGCCGCCGACCTCATAATAGAAAGCTGGATTCGGATGCCAGCGTTCGTGCCCCGGGCACATGAAGGTGGCGGTGCCGCCGACCGGGATGCCGATCGCGCCCTCGTCGATGATGGCACGCGCCGTCTGGTGGCCGCCGCCGAGGAAGGTGTCGGGCGCAGCGCCGATCCGCAGCCCCTTGGCGGCAGCAGCATCCGCAAGCGTCTTGCCCTCGGCGAAATTGATGCCGAGCGGCTTTTCCGAATAGGTGTGCTTGCCGGCATCGAGCGCCTGCAGACCGACGGCGACATGCGCCTTCGGAATGGTCAGGTTGACGATGATCTCGATCGACGGGTCCGCCAGCAAGGCGGCTATGTCGACCGCCTTCAGGCCGAATTCGGCGGCTTTCGCCTCGGCGAGCTCGCGATTGAGGTCGGCGACACCTTTGATGTCGAGGATGGGAAAGGATTTCATGGCGGTGAGATAGGCGCCGGAAATATTTCCGCAGCCGATGATGCCGATGCCGACCTTGTTCATAGATTCCTCCAGATGAATTATCTTTGCTGTCCTGCAAAATCACAGGGCCGGTGCCGGCCCCGTCGTTCCCCAGGGCGATTCGTAGAGTTCGCGCAGTGCCACGACGGCGGCGCCCTGCGCCCAGGTCTCATCGGTGGACTGGTCGAAAACGAGTTCGGTCACGCCCCTGATCGATGGCGGGATGGCCAGCGAATAGGCCCCCCGCAGGCTGTCGAGGAAGGGCTGGCCGAGCGCCAGGCTCGAACCCACAAGAATGACGCGTGGCGGGGCAAACAGCGTGACGATATTGGCGAGTGCCATGCCGCAGGCCTCGCCAGCGCGGATGGCCGCGCTGATCAACGTGTTATCCTCGGCGTCTATCAGCGTCTTGGCATGTGCCATTCCGCGTCCGAGGCGGATGGCTTCGGCAAAACGGCCGCTCGGCTGATCGCCGAGAATGGCGCTTTCGCCGGCAAGGCTTGCCAGACGAATGATGCCCTGCGGTCCCATGCCGAGAACGAGATCGCCGAGATTATGGCTGAGGCCGCCGGCGCCGCGAAAGAGTTGGCCGCCATGCAGCACGCCAAGCCCCAGCGTCTGTTCCAGCGACACCAGTACCATATCGTCCAGATCCCTGGCCTTGCCGAACCAGTGATGCGCCAGCGTGATGGCATGCGCATCGCTTTCGACGATGGTGGTCACGCCCAGGCGCTCCGACATCTCCTTGGCGAAATCGACGCCCGTCTCGCGGAAGATCGGGCTGGTGCGGACATGGCCGGTGCGGTGCTCGATGACGCCGGGCAGGCCGAGGCAGACGGAATCGATCTCATCGAGGGCTAGGTTGGCATCGACGACGCAGCGACGCACGCCATCCTCAATCAAATCTGCAATGACGCCGATCGGCTGTCGGTCGACGCGTAGCGCCAGCGTCAGCGTCGACAGAACCTCGCCGCGAAAGTCCGTCACGACGAAGACCATGCGGTTGGCGGCGATTTTCGCACCGACGACGCGCGCGGCATCCGGATTGAGCTCCAGCATGACGCGGGGCCGGCCGCGGGCTGCAGCCTCACGCAGGTCGCCTTCGGTGCGGGCCAGGATCAGCCCGTCATCCAGCAGCGACGCGGTGATCGCCGAAACTGTGGTCGTCGAAAGCTGGGTGCGGTCACTGATTTCGATGCGTGCGATGGAGCCCGCCCGCCGGATCGTATCCAGCACATTGAAGCGGTTTATCGCCCGCATAAGCTCGGGATCTGCTGTTTTCATGAAATTGGCGCCGAATGACGAACCCGCTCGGCTGCGGCCTGGTATTTTTAACGGGGTGCGAATTAAATAACCTATGGCCTTTGCCCAATGTCAAGCCATTTTACGGGCAATCTGCCGAAAATTTAGCGACGGCGGTTGACATTTCAGCAAAGCTCCGTTGAATTATTCCGCATAAGGGAAAAAATATTGAGGCTCTTTGTTCCCTTGGGAGGAGAAAATCATGATCCATTTACGTGGGGCTAAAGCCCTTCGCATCGCAGCTGTCGCCGCCACGACCGGACTGGCCATTCTCGCCGGTGCGACGGGGGCTGCCGCCGACACCGTCGTCAAATGGCTGCATCTGGAAACCGATCCGAACTATGTCGCCGTCTGGCGCAAGATCGCGGATCAGTACGAGGCCAAGCATCCCGGCACGAAGATCGAGATGCAGTTCCTGGCCAATGAAGCCTTCAAGGCAAAGCTGCCGACGCTGCTGCAATCGAAGGACGCTCCCGATTTCTTCTTCAGCTGGGGCGGTGGGGTGCTCAAGCAGCAGCAGGCGACGGGCACGCTGATGGACCTGACTGCGGCGATGAACGCCAAGGACGGCGCCTGGCTTAAGAGCTACAATCAGGCAGCCGTCAAGGGCTTGACCTTCGACGGCAAAATCAGCGCCGTACCTTATAAGCTCGGCACGGTTTCCTTCTTCTACAACAAGGCCTTGTTCGCCAAGGCCGGCGTCGATGCCAGTGCCATCAAGACATGGGACGATTATCTGGCCGCGGTCAAGAAGATCAAGGCTGCCGGTATTGCGCCGATCGCCGGTGGCGGCGGGGAGAAATGGCCGATCCATTTCTACTGGAGCTATCTGGTGATGCGCGACGGCGGTCAGCAGGTCTTCAACGACGCCAAGAACGGCAAGGGCAACGGCTTCAACGATCCGGCGATCATCAAGGCCGGCGAACAGCTTGCCGAGCTCGGCAAGCTCGAACCCTTCCAGCCCGGTTATCTCGGCACCACATGGCCGCAGGCGCTCGGCGTCTTCGGCGATGGCAAGGCTGCGATGATCCTCGGCTTCGAAAATACCGTTGCCAACCAGCGTACCAATTCCGGGAACGGCAAGGGCCTGGCGGATGACAATATCGGCCGCTTCGCCTTCCCGGCCGTGACCGGCGGTGCCGGCCTTCCCACAGATACGCTCGGCGGACTGAACGGCTGGGCCGTCACCAAGAAGGCCCCACCCGAGGCGCTCGATTTCCTCGCCTATCTCACCAATGCCGAAAACGAGCGCGCCATGGCGCAGGCCGGCATGATCATCCCGGTCGCCGTCGGCGCCGAAGACGGCGTCAAAGGTCCGCTGATGCACGAAGCCGCCGACCAGCTGGCGCATTCGACCTGGCACCAGAATTTCTTCGACCAGGATCTTGGACCCTCGGTCGGCCGCGTCGTCAACGATGTGGCTGTCGGCATCGTGTCCGGCCAGATTTCGCCGAAGGATGGCGCACAGCAGGTCCAGGACGCCTTCGAACAGGACCAGTTCTAGCGCCCTCCGGCGCCGGCCTCTCCCTTGTGCCGGCGCCGGCTTTTCTTTGAATTGCAATTGTCGAGACTGCCCATGACCGATGTCAGCGCCACGACCGTCATACCTTCCGTCGCAAGAGCGAGACCCGCAACGAAGCGAAAATCGCCGGCTGCCCGTGGCCGCCTCCCCGTTATTCTGCTGTTCCTGCCGCCGGCGCTGCTGCTTTTCACCATCTTCGTCATCCTGCCGATGGGGGAAGCTGCCTGGTACAGCCTTTATCGTTGGAACGGCTACGGCCCGCCGACGGAGTTCGTGGGGCTGCGCAATTTCCAGGTTCTCTTCAAGAACGGCGCCTTCCTGACGTCGCTGAAGAACAATGCGCTGATCATCCTGGTGTCGATCGCGGTCCAAGTGCCGCTTGCCATTTGGCTCGCGACGATGCTGGCGCACCGCATTCGCGGCGTCGTGCTTTTCCGGCTGATCTTCTTTTTGCCCTATGTGCTGGCCGAAGTGGCCGCCGGCCTGATCTGGCGCTTCGTCTATGACGGCGACTACGGCCTGTTTGCAGCAATCGCGCATTTCCTCGGCACGCCGACGCCCTATGTGCTCGCCGATAAGGATCTCGCGATGTACGCCGTGCTCGGCGTGATCGTCTGGAAATATTTCGGCTTTCACATGATGCTGTTCATCGCCGGCATGCAGTCGCTGGACAAGAGCGTGCTTGAGGCGGCCGAAATCGACGGCGCCACCGGCTGGCAGAAATTCCGCTATGTGACGCTGCCGCTGCTCGGCTCGACGCTGCGTCTCTCGGTCTTCTTCGCCGTGGTCGGATCGCTGCAGCTTTTCGACATGATCATGCCGCTCACCGGAGGCGGCCCGTTCAATTCGACCCAGACGATGGTGACCTTCCTCTACAATTTCGGTGTCACCCGCATGCAGGTCGGCCTCGGCAGCGCCGTCGGCGTCGTGCTGTTCGTGATCTGCGTCACCCTCGCCTTCGGCTACAAACGGATATTTATGCGCAATGACTGACCTCGCCTCATCCGTTCGACTGACCACCGGCACGAAGATCTATCTCTACGTGTCGCTGACCATTATTGCCGCGATCGTGCTGATCCCGCTGCTGACGACCGCGCTTGGCGGCTTCAAGACGCTCGGCGATCTCCGCACCAATCCCTTCGGCCTGCCGGCGGAATGGCATTTCGAGAATTATACCGGCATCCTGTTCGGCGACCGCTACTGGCGGCAGATGATGAATTCCCTGATCATCGCAGTGCTGACCGTGTTCCTGACGCTGTCGGTCTCGGCCATGGCTGCCTTCGCCTTCGCGCATGTGAAATTCTTCGGCTCGAACTTCCTGCTGAACTATTTCCTGATCGGCCTGATGTTCCCAGCCGCCACCGCCATCCTGCCGCTCTTCATCCGCATCCGCGATCTCGGTCTGCTCAACACCTACTGGGGCGTGGTGCTGCCGCAGGTGGCGTTCGGCTTGGGCATGAGCATTTTGCTCTTCCGAAATTATTTTCGAAACCTTCCGGAAGAATTGTTCCAGGCGGCCTTTGTCGACGGTTGCGGCTATATCCGCTTCTTCTGGCACATCTCATTGCCGCTCTCGCGGCCGATCATCGCGACCGTCAGCATCATCTCTTTCGTCGGCAGCTGGAACAGTTACATCCTGCCGCTGATCATGCTGAACTCGGATTCGATCTATCCCTGGCCGCTCGGCATGATGGTTTATAGCGGCGAATTCGGCACGGAGTGGGAGCTGGTACTCGCTTTCATCACACTCACTATCCTGCCCACCGTCATCGTCTTCTTCCTGGCGCAGAAGCACATCATTGCCGGCCTCACCGCCGGCGCCGTGAAATCCTGAGCCTTACTGGAGTAAAAAGCATGGCATCCGTCGAACTGCACAACATCCACAAGGCCTATGGCGCGCTGACCGTCATCCACGACATCTCGCTGTCGATCGAGGACGGCGAGTTCATCGCGCTCGTCGGCCCCTCGGGCTGCGGCAAGTCCACGCTGCTGCGGATGATCGCCGGCCTTGAGGAAATCACCGATGGCGACGTTTCGATCGGTGGCCAGGTGGTCAACGCCATGACGCCGCGCGAGCGCAACATTGCTATGGTTTTCCAGTCCTACGCGCTCTATCCGCATATGACGGTCGCCGAGAATATGGGCTTCAACCTGAAGCTCTCGGGCGAGACCAAGCAGGTGATCGAGCAGCGGGTCAACGAGGCCGCGCGCATGCTCGATCTCTCCAAGCTGCTCGACCGCAAGCCGGCGCAGCTTTCCGGCGGCCAGCGCCAGCGCGTCGCCATGGGCCGCGCCATCGTGCGCAATCCGGCCGTCTTCCTGTTCGACGAGCCGCTTTCCAACCTCGATGCGAAGCTGCGCGTGCAGATGCGTTCGGAAATCAAGGCGCTGCATCAGAAGGTGCAGACAACCTCGATCTATGTCACCCACGATCAGATCGAAGCAATGACGCTGGCCGACCGAATCGTGGTGCTGAACCAGGGTAGGATCGAGCAGCAGGGAACGCCGATCGAACTCTACCGCAAGCCGGCCAATCTCTTCGTCGCCGGCTTCATCGGCTCGCCGGCCATGAATTTCCTTGACGGCGTGATCGAAGGTATTGAGGGCGTCCCTGCCGTGCGGCTAAAGGACAGCACGCCGATCCGCATCGCCGCGGAGCGTAAGGTGAAGGTGGGCCAGAGCGTTAAGGTTGGTTTGAGACCTGAGCATCTCAGCCTTGTCAGCGGCGGTTCGCCACTGACTGGCCAGACGCTGCTTGTGGAGCCGACAGGCGCGCAGACGCATGTGCTCTTCGACCTGGCAGGCGAGCAGGTGACGGCCGTTGTCGATGGCGAGGCGCCGGTGCGCTATGGGCAGCCGCTGAATGTCTCGGTGAGCCCGGAGCAGGTTTACGTCTTCGACGCGTCGAGCGGCCTTGCTCTTTAAGCCTTCACGTCGATCGAATCGACGCGATCGGGATAGAAGGCCATGTAATCTTTGATCCGGCTGACGGACGCATAGGGATTTTCGTAAGTCCAGATTGCGTTCACCGAACGCTCGCCACCCGCCGGGATGCTGTAGTAGGAGCATTCTCCCTTGTAGGGGCAGTAGGTCTCGTGATTGGTCTTTTGCAGCAAAGACATGTCGACATCCTTACGGGGGATGTAGAGCACGGCCGGATAGGATGCTTCCTTGAGCGATAACGCCTCACGCGTGTCGGCAATTACCTTGCCGGCGACGGAGACGGTGACATGGGCCTGCTTTTCCTCGATCGTGATCGGATGATCGGGACCGGGGATCTTGACTGCTCTTTCGGACATTCTTGCTCTCCTCAGCTCTGGTGAATGTCAGCAGAACCAAACTCGCCTGACGATTTCAGTTCAAAGGGATATAGGAAGTATCCTGCCGATTATCAGGTCCCTTGCGGCCCCGGTGTTTTCCGGGCACCCCAGCGCAACCCATCCATCAGCAGGCGCACGAGACGCCGGGCACGATCGTGCCATTCCGGCGAATTGGGCATGGAATAGGCGCCCGACAGGGCATGCAGCACGTCCGTGCTATCGACATCGGCGCGGATCGAGCCGGCCGCGACCGCTCTTTCGATCAGGCCGGCAAGCGCGACGGGCACCTTGCCGTAGCTGTCGGCGAAGAGCTTGGAGTTGCTGTTGACGAGAATGCGCAGGCTGTCGGCCATGCCACGCTTGGTGGCGAGATATCCGACAAAGCGGTGCATCCATTCCTCCAAGGCCTGATCGGGGGCGAGTTCGCCGGAGAGTGTCTCGGCCGCAGCACATAGTGCCTCGACTTCATGACGATAAACCACTTCCACGAGATGCTCCCGGCTGGGAAAATGGCGATAGAGCGTTCCGATCCCGACATTCGCCCGCCGCGCTATATCCTCGAGCGAGGCGGCGGTGCCGTGGCTGGCGAAGGCCTGCGCCGCGACTTCGATCAGCGTGTCGCGGTTGCGCTGCGCATCGGCGCGCAGGCGCCTGCTTTCGCTTGGCAGCGTGTCCTTCGGTCCCGGCAACGGCTTGCGCGCCAATGTCTGCTCCTCGCGGATTGCCGTGGGACGATTTCGGCGCGCCTATTCACATAGCGCGGCGATATCGTCTCCATTGGCGATGTATCGGGGGATTGTTATCGCATTCGGCACGGAGGCGCCATGACCAGCAGCCCGGGCGGATTGCAAAATGACCGCGCAGGTACCGGCTTTTGACCGGTTTACGGCGACGGCGCGCCGAAATGGTTCGGCCCGAAGCTTGGTCCGAGGCTCGGGATCGAATTCGGTCCCTGATTGAAGCTGGCGAAAGGCCCGGGCTGATTGCCGCGGGCTGGCGGAACGTCGAGATAGCTCATGATGTTCTCGACGTGGCTGACCTGCGAGCGCAGGCTGTCGAGCGACTTGCCGGTCAGATTCGTGCCAGCCGGCAATTGCGCAGTCAATGGGTTTTCATAGCGGCCGTTTACGCGCAGTTCATAATAGAGATGCGGGCCGGTGGAATAGCCGGTCGATCCGACATAGGCGATGACCTGCCCCTGCGTGACACGCTGGCCGACGCGCAGGGACTGCGGCGTTGCGGAGATATGGGCATAGGTGGTCTCGTAACCGCCGTCATGACGAATGCGGACATATTTGCCGTAGCCGGTTTCCCAGGAAATCTTTTCGACGACTCCGTCGCCGGCCGCCTGGATAGGGCTACCCATCGGTGCGCGGAAATCGACGCCGTTGTGGAATTTCTTCACGCCGAGAATGGGATGGACACGCCAGGCAAAACCGTCACCGAGCGTGCCGTTCGGCACGGGGCGATGTACCAGCGACTTGGCGATCGAATGGCCGCTTTCATCATAGAATTCCGAGGAACCGTCGCTGCCGTCCTTATGCAGATAGAAGCGATGCGTGTCGCCATCGGCATGGAATTCGATGAACATCAGCTCGTTGCGGCCGTCATCGGACTTTCGGAAGAGAAGGTCGACGCTGTCGGGAGCATCCTCGAGGCTGGTCAGCGACACGCCTTTGGCCTTGGCGAGCTTGATGAGCTGCAGGGCATATTCCTTGCTCAGGCCGGATTTCTCCAGCTTGGCGCTGACCGCAGCCTCGTCATTGCCGTCGACGTTCCTGAGATCGACCGCGGCAACTTCCGAAGAGGACGGCGCATCGGCCTGGCTTTCGCTATAGAGCGTCGAAAACAGCCTGTCGTTGGCCATCGGCACGAAGCCGTTGGCATCGTCGCGGGCAACGACCCGCTCCGGCGTCTTGTCGCCGCTGAGGCGGGCCATGATCAGTTTCGGGCGGGCGTTCGGACCCGTCTTCTCAAGCAGCAGTTCCAGGCTGTCGCCGGGCGAAACCGTATCGGTCTCCAGGGCGCGTTGCAGCTCGTCGCCGGCGTCGCTGCCGAGGCCCGCGGACGCCAGGATATCCTGCAGTTCCTGCTTGTCCTTCGGCATGGAGACCAGCCGGTGGAATTCCCGGCCTTGCTCGCCGGTCGTCGCCCTCGACACGCTGACGTTCAGCGGTACGCCGCGAGTGGGGAAGCGGGAACGTCTGACGGCATCATAATGGGCAGTTTGCGGATAGATGCCGTTGCGGATATCCGAAAGCGACGGTGGCGAGAACAGCATGTTGTCGGCGCGCTCGTCGCCATAGGCGACATTGATGGCTTCGGCATTGGTGCGCGCAGTTCCGGACTGGTCGGATTTGAAGACCAGTGTCGTGCGGTGATAGGTGAAGATGCGGGTTTCCCCGCTGGAGAGCTTTTCCGCGACCTGAGCGAAGCGAGCGCCGTCGAAACGCTGCTTTGCCGCCAGCCGGTTGCTCTTGTGCATTGCAGGCTGCGGTCGCGCCAGCTCGGCCGTGCGCACAGGCACGGCCTGTTCGATCGTATGGTGCGCCAGCAGCGGATAGAGCACAGTTGCCAGAAGGCCGAAGGATGCAGTGCCCGCCAGGCCGATGGCGATCAGATGACGCAGATGCGCTGAGCGCGGCAGAAACGGAATGTGAAAATCATGATGCGTCCGTGCCTGGATGGCAGCCTCTGCAGGAAATTGAACGCGCAATGGACTTTCGGCCATGAAGTGAGGAACCCTGCAGATTGCGGTGGGCCCAAACTAGGGCAAATCATGGCGAAATATAGGCAAATATTACGAGTCGGTTAACTGCCGTGATCGTCCACAGGACGAGATTCGCGCGTTCAAGATGATTCGTCAACCGAAGATGGTGTCGTAGAGGAGTTTAAAGTTCAGCAACAGAATGATTGCCGCAATCACCCAGGAAAGAACGGCAATGTTTCTGGAGACGGTGAAGTTGCCCATTTTCTCGCGATTCGTCACGAACTGGACCAGCGGGATAACCGCGAAAGGCAGCTGCATGGACAGGATGACCTGGCTCAGCACCAGCAGATCCGCCGTGCCTTTTTCACCATAGATGGCAGTTACGAACACAACCGGGATAATTGCGAGGCCGCGGGTCAAAAGTCGCCTTGCCCAGTGCGGAATCCTGAGCCGGAGAAAGCCTTCCATCACGATCTGGCCGGCAAGCGTCGCCGTAACCGTCGAATTGAGGCCGGAGGCGAGCAGCGCCACTGCAAACAGCGTCGAGGCGATACCGAGGCCGAGCAACGGCGACAGCAGCTCGTAGGCCTGGCCGATTTCGGCGACATCGGAGTGGCCGCTGGTGTGGAAGGCGGCGGCTGCGACGATAAGGATCGCGGCGTTGACGAACAGCGCCAGCATCAGTGCGACAGTGCTGTCGATGGTTGCCCATTTGATGGCGTCGCGGCGTCCTTCTTCCGTGCGCTTGTAGGCCCGTGTCTGGACGATCGAGGAGTGCAAGTAGAGATTATGCGGCATGACCGTCGCGCCGATGATGCCCATGGCAATATAGAGCATTTCGTGATTGGTGACGATTTGGGGCGATGGGATGAAGCCGCCGAGGATCGCTGCGACCGGCGGGGCGGCAGCGGCGATCTGGACGGCGAAACAAGTGGCGATGACGATGAGCAGCGCGATGACGAAGGCTTCGAGGTAGCGGAAACCCTTGCTCATCAGAAGCAGCAGCAGGAAAGCGTCAAGCGCGGTAATCAGCGCGCCGCCGATCAGCGGAATTCCGAAAAGCAGTTGCAGCGCGATTGCGGTGCCGATGACTTCGGCAAGGTCGCAGGCGATGATCGCGAGCTCGCAGGCGAACCAGAGCGCCAGATTGACGGGTCGGGGATAGGTATCGCGACAGGCCTGGGCGAGGTCGCGGCCGGTCGCGATGCCGAGCCTTGCCGACAGCGCCTGCAGCAGGATCGCCATCAGGTTTGACAGCATGATGACGGCAAGCAGCGTATAGCCGAACTGCGCTCCACCGGCGATATCCGTCGCCCAGTTGCCGGGATCCATGTATCCGACTGAGATCATATAGCCTGGGCCGAGGAAGGCGATCAGGCGCCGGATCCAGCTGCCGGCATGGGGAACCTTAACAGTCGAATTGACTTCCGGAAGGCTGGGGCGGTCGTCCTCGTCGCGGCTCGCGAACTTCCATGCGCGTTCTTGCGCGGCGGCTTCCTGAAATTGCGTCATGCGGGGCTCCGGGGAGGATCGGATTTTGAAGTTACTAATTAAATATGCTAGGGAACAAATTTATGCAATAGGCTATATTTCATGGTTTTTGCATTTCGTGGGCTGAAATCAGGCTGCGTACCGCCTTGCGGGAAGGCGCCATCAGTTTCCCGCAAGGCGGCAATCGGGTAGTTTGCTCGATGGGGAAGGAGCGTGGCGATTTGACCGCTGCGATCAGGCAGAAGATGTCCCTGTCGGCCTGTGCGTCCGCCGATTGCGGACTGAATGCCTCGAAAAGACTGCGGTCGTGACGCCCTTGCGGCGTTTGCCGAGCGGGTGGAGCCTATGCAGAGGCCAGGTCTCGCCCAGAAAGGCCTCCGCTGAAATCAGTGCAGCAGAGGCCGTTTCGGTCAGCGCCTATTCGGCGGCATCGTGGCTGGAGATGGAATCGCGGACGACGCCATATTCGCTGCCCCAGCGATCGGTCATCTCGGCGCGGATGTCCCAGAGGTCGGGAAAGAAGCGATGGCGGGTGCCGGCCTGCAGCAGTTCGACCGGGCGGCCTTTCAGCGATTTCGAGCCGAGCCCGATGGAGCGCTGGATCAGGTAGATGTGATTGGCCCGGAACTTCTGGAACAGCTCGTCATATTCCACCAGCGCCTCGGCGACCACGTAGCTGTCGCCGTGATCATATTTGCCGTCATAAATATCATCGACCGTCAGACAGGCGGCATCGAGATAGTTGGCCTTGAAGGCATGCCAGATGTCCGGCGGCATGCGCAGCAGGAATTTAAAGCCGGGCGATTCCTGGCCGCTGCCATTGCCGAGCTGCAGGCGGATCTGTTGATATTCCTTCGGCGACATGGTTTCCAGGAGGTCGAGCTGCGCCGTCATCATACGCATGATCCGGTGCACGCGGCCCATCAGCGTGACGACGCGATGCGTGTTGCGCTCCTCCATGAAAGCGATGACGTCGACCAGCGTGTAGGCCATGAGCTTCATCCAGAGCTCTTCCACCTGATGCACGATCTGGAACTGCAATTCGTCGCCATTGACCATGCCGTCAAGTGGCTTCTGACAGGCGAGCAGCTTGTCGCATTGCAGGTAAACGCCGTAGTCGCGCATTTCGGGCGCTTCGATGCGCGCGTAGTAGTCTTTCTTCTGCATCCTCGTTCCCTTTGTTCCGGCCCTCGGCCGCCAAGCATGTTTGCTCTTCCTGCAGAATACGAAATCTCGGCTTGAACATTGTTCCTATTTGTCATCCAGAATCGGATAAATAGAGTACGATCGATGAATATTGACACCGCGGAGAGAACGATGGAATTAGACGCTTTGGATCACAAGATCGTCGCAGCCCTCGAGGCCGATGCCCGCATCTCGTTTGCCGCACTTGCCGAACTCGCCGGCCTCAGCAAGACGCCATGCTGGAAGCGGGTGAAGGCGCTGGAGGAGGCTGGCGTGATCCGCGGATACAGGACGCTTCTCGATCCCGCCCGCCTCGGCTTCGGCCTGGAAGCTTTCGTGCAGGTCTCCATCGATGTCGAGCGCTTCGACGCCTTCGAAGCGGCCGTACGCCGGCATCCGCTGATCTGGCGCTGCCATGCGACGACGGGGGAGGCGGACTATCTCCTCCATATCCTGGCGACCGACATGGCCGCCCTCGACCGCTTGTTGCGGCAGGAGCTGAACCGGCTGCCGGGCGTCAGGCACACGGTGACATCGATGTCGACGCGGGAAATCAAGTCGGACATTTCGCTGGCCGAGGCCATGCGGCATGTCGGCGAATAACTTTCAGCCGTTTCGTATCGCATCGAGCCGATGAAAGGCGATGCGACCAAGGTCATACAGCAGGCGACGGAACAGGTTTTCCTGTTCCATCCCGCCTCATGTTTCCTGCGGGCTGATGAGCGTGACGGATCTGAAATAGGTCTGGAAGCGCTTCGTATCGCGTGTCAGAAGAGACAGGCCGCCGATGGCTGCATGAGCACCGATGAAGAAATCTGGCAGGACGCCGCCGCGCGTTCCGCCCGATTTTCTATATTGAGCGAAAACCTTGGCAGCGAGGAAGAGCGCCTCCCGCGGGATCGGCTCGATACGAAGCTCAGTCTCAGCAAGCATTTCGTTGAGATCTTCGATCCTATCGTAACGCACGGATATTTCGGCATAGACGACATCGTTGATGCACAAAGGGCCGAGAAGGCTTGCAGCATCGAGTCGCGCGAGCGACCAGCCATACCACACGGGATCGTTCGTGATGATATCGAGCAGCACGTTGGAATCGACGAAAATCACCTCAATCTTCGCCGCGCGTCAAAGCCATGATTTCGTCCGTGCTCATACCTTTGCCGGCATGACCACGGAACTTGCCGAATCGGCTAGCCTGCTCCTGTGTATCCACCGGGACAAGAACGACGTTGCCATCGGACATGCGGCGAAAATCGACCTGGCTTCCGGGTCCGATCCCAAGCATGTCGCGGACGGCCTTGGGAATCGTCACCTGTCCTTTCGCTGTTACGGTCGTGCTCATCTCTTCCTCGGTAATACTTTCTTGAAAAGAGGTATTACTTTTGGCGATCGAATTCAAGATTGTCCGGCTGCGTGCGGTTTTCGCAGCAATCACATCGGTGGCACGGTGCCGTTGAGGCCGACGGCGACGCGGTTGGCAGAGACTGTGGAATCGGCGTTGCGTTCGCCTGTGATAAAGACGCCGGCGCCCGGTTTCAGGTCGGTTTTCGTCGCCGATGTCAGCGTAACGACGGGAGTGCCCTTGGGGATGCTGATCTTGCGTTCGCCGCCCTTGTAGGTAAGCGTCAATGTCGGACCGTCGACGGAGGTCACGGCGTTGGCGACCGTGGCGTTGGTCATCGAGCTGTTCGGCGCCGAATCCCAGGGGCGATCGCCTTCGCCGGTTCCCTTCATCGAGGCCGGAAAGATGACCACTTCTAGAGCGCCGTTGATGCCGCTGTTGGTCGGCTGCGAGGCGATGCCGACAAAATCGCCCGGCTTGATGTCGCCGACGGCAGCCTGGACGACGCCGCCGACGTTGCCGCCGGATTTCAGCGCGACAGTCACGTCGCTGCCATCTCGGGACTTGACCTTGAGCGTATCGCCATTGAGGCTTTCCACGGTGCCGCGCACTTTGACGAGCTCGGCGGCATCAGCGCTTTGCAGCGCGGCAAGCATGGCGACGGAAAGCGTCAGCGCAGCCGTGATCAGACGTTTGCGATGCATGGGCATTAACTCCCTTGATATACAGGCCGAGCGATCTGTCGGTCATCTTTGATCTGGAGGATATGGAGGGCTAAATTGATCGGCAGCAGGCCGCGCAACGGGTTTGCGCCATCTGCATCCTGATCCTAGGCGCCGCTTTCATCACTCGCCACTCAAACAAGCGTGAGACGGGCGTCTCGCCCGACGCGGTGAGAAATTCCTGGAAAAGGCCGGATATTTCCCGGAACATCAAGCATTGCTTAACATTTACCGCTAGACTGCGCCGGTTATCTCGAATTCCCTATCGCGCTTTGCGCTGGGCTGGGGAGATTGGAGAACGAAATGACCGCGATTCGTCCGCTTCTGATCGGAATCCTCCTGATTCTGGCATTGGTTCTGATTGCGCTCAGTATTCTGCTGGTCGATCCCGCCCAGCCAGTCCGTCAATCCGAAAGCCTTATTCCGCCGCCGACAGAGTCCCCGCAGCGCCCTTAAAGTGATGCGGGAAAATGGTCAGCTTGCCGGTGTAAATCGCGCCACGAGGCTATGGCGATCCCCAGGATAGGTCAGGCGGACATGCGTGATCGGGCCGGCCGCGCTCCAGGTGCGCCGTTCGACTACCAGGCAGGCCGTGCCTTTCTGAACATCGAGGTTGGCGGCAGCGTCACCCTCGACGGATATGGCGCGGATCTGGTGTTCGGCGGTGCTCCACGGCACTTGGTTGAGCAGCCAGGGGCCGGGCGGCAAGGTCTCGAAATCGGCCGTGGCCGCCTCCGGCACGGCATCGAGATTGATGACACGATCTTCCAGGCAGAAGGGGCGCGGGCCGGCGTAATGGATGCAGGTGATCTCCACCACCGAGACCGAACCGACGAACTGCAGCCGGTGCGCGTCCTCAGGTCGTCCGCGCCGTTCCGCGAGTCTTATCAGCCTGTGTGAATAAGGCAGATTGAGCGACTGGACCTCCGACTTGATGTCGTGGATCTCGAGCACGGCGGATTGCGCCTGCGGATGCGTGACGAAACTGCCCGAGCGTTTTCGCCGTTCGATCAGACCGGCGCGCGCAAGCTGGGTCAGCGCCTTGTTCACCGTCATGCGCGAGCAATCATATTGATCCGCCAATTCCATCTCGAATGGAATGCGGTGGCCCGGCGGCCAGGCGCCGGAGACGATCCGGCCTTCGATATCGGTGAGGATACGCTGATGCAGGGTCGCATCTTTGCTCGTGGTCATACCGCCCATCTGTTCCGTGAAAGACATGGAATTTCCCGCAAGTTATTTAGGGGTCAATCAATGGGAGGAAAAGCGGTATTTAAGCAATGAGTTCAGCCATCGCCTTGCGGAATCGCGCCGAGATTGCCTCCCGCTTGATATGATGGCCGCCTTCGACCTGCTTGCGGCCCAGCGCCCAGACGCCATCGACCTTGACGCCGCCAGCAAACGTCCAGTGATCGAGAATGCGGTCGCCGGAGAGATAGGGTGCCGCACTCACATCGAGCGAAACGATGTCGGCATGGTTGCCGACGGCAAGGCCTGCCGCTGCCTTGAGAGCCGCGCCGCCGCCCGCCAGCGCGCCGTCGAACAGCATGCGGGCGGTCGAACCGCCTGATGTTGCGATGACGTTGCGGGCGCGCAGCGCCAGGCGCTGCGAATATTCGAGCTGCCGCAACTCCTCCGGCACGGAGATGAGAATATTGGAATCGGAACCGACGCCGTAGTGGCCACCTGCTTCCAAGAATAGCGGTGCCGGGAACACGCCATCGCCAAGATTGGCTTCTGTGATCGGGCAAAGGCCGGCGATCGCGCCGCTCCTAGCCATGCGCCGCGTCTCATCCTCGGTCATGTGTGTGGCATGGATCAGGCACCAGCGCTCATTGACGGGCGCATTGTCGAGCAGCCACTGCACTGGCCGGGCACCCGACCAGGCGATGCAATCCTCCACTTCTTTCACCTGCTCGGCGACATGGATGTGGATCGGCCCCTCGCCGGCAATCGGCACAAGCTTGGCCAGTTCCTCGGGCGTCACGGCCCGCAGGCTATGCGGCGCGATGCCGAGTTCGGCGCCGGGCAGGCGGCTCGTCACCGTGCGGCAGCCGGCCATAAGGGCTTCGAAGCTCTCGATCGAATTGATGAAGCGGCGCTGGCCGTCGATGGGAGCGGCGCCGCCGAAGCCGGAATGGGCGTAGAAGACGGGCAGCAGCGTCAGCGCAATGCCGGTCTCAGTGCTGGCGGCGCCGATGCGCTCGGCCAGTTCGGCGATGTTGGCATATTGGCTGCCGTCCTTGTCATGATGCAGATAGTGGAATTCGCCGACCCGGGAGAATCCTGCTTCCAGCATTTCCATATAGAGCTGCGCGGCAACGGCCTCGACATGGTCAGGGGTCATCGACAAAGCGAATTTGTACATGACGGTGCGCCAACTCCAGAAGCTGTCGTTGGCCGGGCCGCGGACTTCGGCAAGGCCGGCCATAGCGCGCTGGAAGGCATGGCTGTGCAGGTTCGGCATGGCAGGCACCAGAACATCCTGCCTGTCGTCGCCGGCTTCGGGAGCGACATCGGTGACGATCTCGGCGATGCGGCCGCCTTCGAGGGTCAGTCGCACATTCTCGTGCCATCCGTCGCCAAGCATTGCGACGCGTGCATGAAGTCTCGTCATGGTCTCACCCTTTCCTTTCGGACATGGAGTCCAAAATCCCTCTTGTCAGCCTTTCGATTATGTATATACATTATGAGCCAACGAGGAAAGGCGTAAAGCTGATGGGTGGGAACAATTTTTCCGAAGACGGCCCCAACGATGGCAAGGAAAACTGCGGGGCAAGCCGCGTCTGGCGGAATGCTCGCCTTGCAACCTTGAAAGAGGGTAAGGCCCGGCTCGGCACGATCGAGAAGGGCGCAATCCTGACCAAGGGCGGCCGCATCGTCTTTGCCGGCAGCGAAGCCGATCTGCCCGATACGTCAGGTGCAGAAATCGTCGATCTCGAAGGGCGCTGGGTGACCCCTGGCCTCGTCGATTGCCACACACATATCGTCTATGGCGGCAACCGCGCCCGCGAATTCGAGATGCGGCTGGAAGGCGCGAGCTACGAAGAGATCGCGCGTGCCGGCGGCGGCATCGTTTCCTCCGTCAACGCAACGCGGGCACTGTCGGTGGATGAGCTTGTCGCCGTCGCCTTGCCGCGTCTCGACACTCTGCTGTCCGAAGGCGTAACGACAATCGAGGTGAAGTCGGGCTACGGCCTCAACATTGAATCCGAATTGAAGATGCTGCAGGCCGCGCGCAAACTGGAGACAGTCCGCCCGGTTCGCGTCGTGACTTCTTATCTCGGTGCGCACGCGACCCCGGCTGAATACAAGGGGCGTAACGGCGATTATATCGATGATGTCGTGCTGCCCGGTTTGAAGCAAGCCCAGGCCGAAGGCCTTGTCGATGCCGTCGACGGCTTCTGCGAGGGCATTGCCTTTTCGACGGCCGAAATCGCCCGCGTCTTCGATCTTGCCAAGTCGCTCGGTATTCCGGTGAAGCTGCATGCCGAACAACTTTCCAATCTCGGCGGTGCCAAGCTTGCCGCTTCCTATGGTGCTTTATCAGCCGATCACGTCGAATATCTCGATGAGGACGGCGTCAAGGCGATGGCTGCGGCTGGCACGGTTGCCGTGCTGCTGCCAGGCGCCTTCTATGCCATCAACGAGAAGCAGAAGCCGCCGGTTCAGGCCCTGCGTGATGCAGGCGTCTCGATCGCCATTGCCACGGACTCCAATCCCGGTACCTCACCGCTGACCTCGCTGCTGCTGACCATGAACATGGCGGCCACCCTTTTCCGCCTGACGGTCGAGGAGTGCATTGCCGGCGCCACCCGTGAGGGTGCGCGTGCCCTTGGTCTGCTCTCCGAGACGGGGACGCTCGAGGCCGGCAAGTCGGCCGATTTTGCCATTTGGGATGTCGAAAGCCTGGCGGAGCTTGTCTACCGCATCGGCTTCAATCCCCTCCATGCACATGTTTTCAAGGGAAAGAGGTTCAACCGATGACTGTTGTTCTCCATCCGGGTTCCGTCTCGCTGCAGCAGCTGGCGACGATCTATTGGAGCGGTGAGCCGGCTAAGCTCGATGCGTCTTTCGATGCCGGCATCGCCAAGGCAGCCGCCCGCATCGCCGAAATAGCCGCCGGCAATGCGCCGGTTTACGGCATCAACACCGGCTTCGGCAAACTCGCATCGATCAAGATCGACAGTGCGGATGTCGCAACGCTGCAGCGCAATCTCATTCTCTCGCATTGCTGCGGCGTCGGCCAGCCGCTGCCTGAGAATGTCGTTCGCCTCATCATGTCGCTGAAGCTGGTTTCGCTCGGACGCGGCGCGTCCGGCGTGCGGCTGGAGCTGGTGCGGCTGATCGAAGGCATGCTCGAAGGGGGCGTCGTGCCCGTCATTCCCGAAAAGGGTTCGGTCGGCGCTTCGGGCGATCTTGCGCCGCTGGCGCATATGACTGCGGTCATGATGGGGCACGGCGAGGCCTTCTATGCCGGCGAGCGGCTTTCCGGCGCGGCAGCGCTCGAAAAGGCTGGTTTGAAGCCGGTCGTGCTCGCTGCAAAGGAAGGGCTGGCGCTGATCAACGGCACGCAGGTCTCGACCGGTCTTGCGCTTGCGGGCCTCTTCCGTGCTCATCGTGCCGCCCAGGCCGCGCTCATTACCGGCGCGATGTCGACGGATGCGGCGATGGGTTCCTCCGCCCCGTTCCATCCCGATATTCATACTCTGCGCGGCCATAAGGGTCAGATCGATACCGCCGCAGCCCTTCGCGGCCTATTGGCCGGTTCCGTGATCCGCGAAAGCCATATCGAAGGCGACGAGCGCGTGCAGGACCCTTATTGCATTCGTTGCCAGCCGCAGGTGGATGGCGCCTGCCTCGACCTTCTGCGCTCCGTCGGCCGTACCCTTGAAATCGAGGCCAATGCCGTCACCGACAATCCGCTGGTACTTTCGGATAATTCCGTCGTTTCCGGCGGCAATTTCCATGCCGAGCCTGTCGCTTTCGCCGCCGACCAGATTGCCATCGCTGTCTGCGAAATCGGCGCAATCGCCCAGCGCCGCATCGCGCTGCTCGTCGATCCTGCGCTCAGCTACGGCCTGCCGGCCTTCCTCGCCAAGAAGCCCGGCCTGAACTCCGGCCTAATGATTGCCGAAGTGACCTCGGCTGCGCTGATGTCGGAAAACAAGCAGATGTCGCACCCGGCCTCTGTCGATTCGACGCCGACCTCGGCCAACCAGGAAGACCATGTTTCTATGGCCTGCCATGGCGCCCGCCGCCTGCTGCAAATGACCGAAAACCTCTTCGGTATCATCGGCATTGAGGCGCTGACGGCTGCCCAGGGCGTCGAGCTGCGCGCGCCGCTGACGACCAGCCCGGAACTGACCCTTGCCATTGCTTCGATCCGCGCCGCCGTGCCGTCGCTGGAAGAGGACCGCTACATGGCGAACGACCTGAAAGCCGCCAGCGAGCTTATCGGCTCCGGCGCGCTCAATGCCTCGATTTCAACCAACATCCTGCCCTCCTTGGAGATGTGACATGACCAACCCACGCCATAATATCCGCGAGATCCGCGCGCCTCGTGGTCCGGAGCTCAATGCCAAGAGCTGGCTGACTGAAGCGCCGCTGCGCATGCTGATGAACAACCTCGACCCGGACGTTGCCGAGAACCCGAACGAGCTGGTCGTTTATGGCGGCATTGGTCGCGCCGCCCGCACCTGGGATGATTTCGACCGTATCGCCGCGACGCTGAAGACGCTCAACGAAGACGAGACGCTGCTTGTGCAGTCCGGCAAGCCGGTCGCCGTGTTCCGCACCCACAAGGATGCGCCGCGCGTGCTGATCGCCAACTCCAACCTCGTGCCGCATTGGGCAACCTGGGATCACTTCAATGAGCTGGATAAGAAGGGTCTTGCCATGTACGGCCAGATGACGGCCGGCTCGTGGATCTACATCGGCACGCAGGGTATCGTGCAGGGCACCTACGAGACCTTCGTCGAAGCCGGTCGCCAGCACTACAACGGCAACCTCAAGGGCAAGTGGATCCTGACCGGCGGTCTCGGCGGCATGGGCGGCGCACAGCCGCTGGCGGCTGTCATGGCCGGCGCCTGCTGCCTCGCCGTCGAAAGCGACGAAACCCGCATCGATTTCCGCCTGCGCACCCGTTATGTCGACGAGAAAGCAAAGACGCTCGATGAAGCGCTTGCTTTGATCGACAAGTGGACGAAGGCTGGCGAAGCCAAGTCCGTCGGCCTGCTCGGCAACGCTGCAGAAATCTTCCCGGAACTCGTAAAGCGCATGAAGGCCGGCGGACCGCGTCCGGATATCGTCACCGACCAGACCTCCGCCCACGACCCGCTGAACGGCTATCTGCCGATCGGCTGGACGGTGGCCGAACACCGGGCCAAGCGCGAGAGCGATCCGAAGGCCGTCGAAGCCGCCGCCCGTACCTCCATGAAGGTGCATGTCGAAGCCATGGTCGCCTTCTGGGATGCCGGCGTGCCGACGCTCGACTATGGCAACAATATCCGCCAGGTTGCCAAGGAAGAGGGTTTCGAAAACGCCTTCGCTTTCCCGGGCTTCGTGCCGGCCTATATCCGCCCGCTCTTCTGCCGCGGTATCGGTCCGTTCCGCTGGGCTGCCCTCTCGGGCGATCCGGAAGATATCTACAAGACCGACGCCAAGGTGAAGGAGCTGCTGCCCGACAACAAGCACCTGCACAACTGGCTCGACATGGCACGCGAGCGCATCGCCTTCCAGGGCCTGCCGGCGCGCATTTGCTGGGTCGGTCTCGGCGATCGCCACCGCCTCGGACTTGCCTTCAACGAAATGGTCAGGAACGGCGAGCTGAAAGCGCCCGTCGTCATCGGCCGCGACCATCTCGACTCTGGCTCGGTCGCTTCGCCGAACCGCGAAACGGAAGCCATGAAGGACGGCTCGGATGCCGTGTCCGACTGGCCGCTCTTGAATGCCCTGCTCAACACAGCATCGGGCGCCACCTGGGTATCGCTGCATCACGGCGGCGGCGTCGGCATGGGCTTTTCCCAGCACTCCGGCATGGTCATCTGCGCCGACGGCACGGATGATGCCGCCAAGCGCCTGGAGCGCGTTCTCTGGAACGACCCGGCGACTGGCGTCATGCGCCATGCCGATGCCGGCTACGACATCGCCCTCGACTGGGCCAAGAAGCAGGGCCTGCGCCTGCCGGCCATCCTGGGGAACTGAGATGAAGCTGCTGCGCGCCAGTGACCATAAGCGCATGCCTTGGAAAAACGGCGGCGGGGAAACGGTGGAGATCGCCGTTTCGCCTGAGGGCGCCGGGCTTGCCGACTTCGACTGGCGCGTCAGCATGGCGACCGTTGCCACGGACGGCCCGTTCTCGGTCTTTCCCGGCATCGATCGTACGCTATCCATTCTCAATGGTGAGGGCATGACCCTTTTCATCGAGGGGCGCTCACCCGAACGCCTCACACAGGCAAGCGAGCCGCTGGCCTTCGCTGCCGACGCGCCGACTTCGGCGACATTGATCGACGGGACGATTACCGATCTCAATGTCATGACGCGGCGGGGCCGTTTTACGCATTCCGTGCGGCGCGTTTTGGTCGATGGACCTAGCGAAGTCGCTTTCGGGGACGGGACCATTCTTGTTCTTTGCCATCGCGGCAATGCCGAAATCGATGGCATGGCGCTTGATGCGGGCGATTGCCTTTTGATTTCCGACGACAGCGCCGGGCGGCACTCGATCTCGGGCAAGGCGCAGCTATTCCATATCGCCATCGCGGCAATATAGCCAGCTATCTGCTGTTCCTTGACTTGACACCTGCCCAGCTCGGTCATCCTATTTCTATCTACTAGAAAGAGGATACCGGCATGAGCGACGACCAGATCCCCGCCGATAGCAAGCTTACGACTTCCAAGCGCCGCTGGGCGGCGGAAGGCAAGTTTCTGACGGGGCGCGTCAGCCGGCCCGAAACAGAGCGGCTGCCGCCGGGGCAGCATCTTGTCAAGAACTGGCCGGTGCTCGATCTCGGCGTGCAGCCGCAGATTTCTTTGCCGAGTTGGCGGCTCGATGTGATCGGCTTCGTGGAAAATCGACTCAGCCTCGATTGGGCCGCTTTCCGGGCGATCGAGCAAAGCACCCGCGTCAGCGATATTCACTGCGTGACGACCTGGTCGCGCTATGACAATCGCTGGGAAGGGGTTTCGACGCGCGATCTCCTCGATCTTGCCATGCCGACAGCGGAGACGCAGCATGTGCTGCTGACGAGCTATGACGGCTACACCACAAACTTGCCGCTTGCGGATTTCGCTGCCGAAGATGCGATTCTGGCCACCGCTTGGGAGGGCCAGCCGTTGACCGGCGAGCATGGCGGCCCAATGCGCCTCGTCGTGCCGCATCTTTACTTCTGGAAGAGCGCCAAGTGGCTGAACCGTATTGAGTTCATCGGTGCGGACAGGGCCGGTTTCTGGGAGAAGAACGGCTATCACATGTATGGCGATCCCTGGCGCGAGCAGCGCTATTCGGACGATTGATGAATCTTGCGGGTGGGATGTCTTTGGATTGGCTCTCTCGAACCGCGGTTCTATGTCACCCTGTCAATTTTTAATGGCAACAGCTTGGATTTGTGACTTTGCAAGCCACCATGATGGGCGTATTCAATGATCATATGATTGCTGCCGGTAATGCACGGCCTCCTTGAACGCCAATCTCCGAAATTTCATCCCATGACCGTTGCCCGGACCACAGAAGAACCTTCCGAAGCAAGCTTCGGCCGGCAGTCCCGCATCATCGCCCTGGTGGTCGCCGTGTCCTTCTTCATGCAAATCCTGGATGGCACCATCGTCACCACGTCGCTGCCGCAGATGGCGATGACCTTCGGCGTCGAGCCGGTGTCGATGAGCATCGGCATCACGGTCTATCTGCTCACCATGGCGGCCTTCGTCCCGCTGGCCGGCTGGGCCGGCGATCGCTATGGCGCGCGGCGTGTATTCCTGGCATCGATCATCATCTTCACCGTGGCATCACTGTTCTGCGGTCTTTCGGGCAGTCTGACCGAGTTCATCACTGCCCGCGCCATACAGGGCGTCGGCAGCGCGCTGATGACGCCCGTGGGACGCATCATCGTTCTGAAAAACGCGCGCAAGTCCGATCTGGTGCATGCCATCTCGATGATCACCTGGCCGGCGCTGACGGCTCCGGTCATCGGCCCGGTGCTCGGCAGCTTCATCACCACCTATCTCAGCTGGCACTGGAACTTCCTGATCAATATCCCGATCGGCATCATCGGGCTCGGTCTCGTCCTGCGCTTTGTGCCGGATCAACGGGAGGAAAAGGCTGCGCGGCTCGATTTCATCGGTTTCCTGCAATCGGCGGCGGGGTTGACCTTCCTGCTCGCCGGTCTGGAATTCGTGGTCCAAGGTACCACGGGATTGGCACCCAGCATTGCACTCATTGCTGCTGGTGTGGTTTTCTCCGTCATCGCCACCCGGCATTTTATGACGGTCGATGCGCCCCTGCTCGATCTCTCCGCCTTCAAGGTGCAGACCTTCGCGATGTCGACGCTTTCTGCCGGTACGGCGAGCCGGGTCGCGATCAACGCCACGCCCTTTCTAATTCCCTTGCTCTTCCAGGTCGGGTTCGGGCGCACGGCGATCGATGCCGGCACCTATCTGCTATTCTACTTTGCCGGCAATCTCGGCATGAAGGCGATCACCACGCAGACGTTGAGAATCTTTGGCTTCCGCAGTGTGCTCGTCGTCAATGGCCTGATCTCGTCGGCTAGCATCGGCGGCTGTGCGTTCCTGTCGCCGGCGACGCCGGACCCACTGATATATTGCCTGCTATTCATCGCCGGCCTTTCGCGGTCTATGAACTTCACGGCGCTGAATACGCTTGGCTTTGCCGATATCCATGCAGCGCAGCGCAGTTCGGCCTCGACATTGTCGAGCATGCTGCAGCAGGTTTCGCTGCTGCTCGGCGTTGCCGTCGCTGCCGCCGTTCTTAATCTCTCGCGCATGATTCATGGTGGGGAAACGCTCTCGCTTGTCGATTTTCGCTGGGCTTTCCTTGTCGTTGGGCTTATCGGTGCCATCTCCGCATTGCGCTTTATCAGCCTGCCGCACGATGCCGGCGCAGAGGTGTCCCGCCATAAAGTGAAGACCTGATCAAAACCTTAGAATTCTTAACGATATTGAGACGCAAGCCGCTGTAAAAATGGCTCGTCCGTTCCCATATGAATGTTGCTTCAACTCCCATAGGAGGCAGTCTTATGCTGCTCAGAACCCTCGCCATCTCCGCTCTCGTCCTCGGCATGTCCAGCGCCGCCATGGCGGAACAAGCTCATAAGCATCATCCCAAGCGCGTCAATGTCGAGGCGTTCCAGGCGGATGTCGGCAATGTCGACCATTCTAAGGACGCAATTCTCCCGGATGGCACCATCAACACCGACCCGTCCGTGACTGGCCCGATCCGCGCCGGCGACTCCATTTCCCGACTGCAATGCGCCGCTGCCCCGAACTCCGTCGGCGCTCGTTCGAGCACCTATAGTGCAGGCTCCGCTTCTCTTTGCCCGTAATGGTGTGGCGCTGGCCTTAGGCCAGCTCGATATCCGTTTGGCTGAATCGGTCGCTTTTCGACAATAGCGGCTGGCGATAATAGCGGGCGCAGGCATAGGTCATGCAATCGTCAAGGCTGAGGCGCGCCCGATGGTCGCCTTGGCCATAACGCTGATAAGCTTCCGTCGCCAAGGTGGCGGCGCGGGGCGGCACCGCAAGCAGCTGAATGTTCATGAGCTGCAAAAATGTGCGGACAGCTTCGCCGGCCTCGGTCGGCGACAATCCCAAAATATCTGAGACCAGGATAGCGGCATTCGCTGCGGAAAGCGGCGAGGTCATTCGCGCCGTTGCCGGCTGCATGCGGATGGCAAAGGCACGCGCCTCCTCTTCGTCGGTCATCATCGCCGACAGTACCGTCGCGTCGATAAACATCAGGCCTCTCCCGCGGTGCCGGCACTTGCACCTTTGCCAGTGGCTTTCTGCTTGAGATTGCGGCAGAAGGCGACGGCGACATCGGCTAAGGCTGGCTTGGTCAGCTCCTCATCCAGCGCCTTCTGCAGCGCGAGCCGCACTGCCTCGGTCTTGGTGGAAGCCTTGGTCAGCGCCTGGTAGCGCCGTGCCAGCCTATCGATGGCATCGTCCTTGATGTAAAGCGGCATGGAATATCCTTTTCAATTTCCTGGATATCCTTAGGATGTATCTGTCTCCAGGGCAATCGCGTCTTGCGGATCACTTTGCGCTCTTCCTTTGCGATATTTAGATGACGGACATCATCTAACGTGATAGCAATGACAACTGAAGATACCGTTTGCTGACCGCGAGGAGATGTCATGCCCGCTATCGATCCCGTCGTTATCGTTTCCGCTACGCGCACGCCGCTTGGCCGTTTCCAGGGCGAACTCTCGTCATTGCAGGCGCCGGAACTCGGCGCGCATGTCATTCGCGCGGCTTTGGAGCGTGCCGGTCTTTCGGCAGAGAGGGTGGATGAGGTTCTCTTCGGCTGCGTGCTGCCTGCGGGGCAGGGACAGGCACCCGCTCGCCAGGCTGCTCGCGGGGCTGGCTTGCCGGATGCCGTCGGTGCCACCACCGTCAACAAGGTCTGCGGCTCTGGCATGAAGGCGACCATGCTGGCGCACGACCTGCTTCTCGCCGGTTCGGCCTCCATCGCGGTTGCCGGCGGCATGGAATCCATGTCGAATGCGCCCTATCTCCTCGCCAAGGCCCGTGGCGGCTATCGCATGGGCCATGACCGCATCTTCGACCATATGATGCTCGACGGGCTCGAGGACGCCTATGAGAAAGGCCGCTCGATGGGCGATTTCGGCGAGATGGCGGTCGAGGCCTATCAGTTCAGCCGCGACGATCAGGATACCTATGCAGTGGAGACCCTGTCTCGCGCTCGCAAGGCGCTCGAAACCGGCGCTTTCGAAGCCGAAATCACCCCGGTGTCAGTGATGGCGAAAGGCGGTCCGGTAACAGTCGCCAAGGATGAGCATCCGCAGAAGGTTTCACCTGAAAAGATCCCGACGCTCAAGCCCGCCTTCCGCAAGGATGGCACGATTACCGCTGCCAGTGCCTCGGCCAACGCCGATGGCGCTGCCGCCCTGATCCTGACGCGCCGCTCGCTCGCCGAGCGTGAGGGATTGCCCATCCTCGCCGAAATCAAGGCGCATGCCACGCACTCCCAGGAGCCGGCCTGGTATACCACCGCGCCGATCCCGGCGATCCGCAAGGTGCTCGACAAGACCGGGTGGAAGATCGGCGATGTCGATCTCTTTGAGATCAACGAGGCCTTCGCCGTCGTCGCCATGGCGGCCGCGAAAGAGCTCGGTATTGCGCGCGATCGGCTTAATATCAATGGTGGCGCCTGCGCCCTCGGCCATCCGATCGGTGCCACCGGGGCACGGTTGATCGTGACGCTGCTGCATGCGCTGGAGCGTCAGGGTGTGAGAAAAGGCATCGCGGCACTTTGCATCGGCGGCGGCGAGGCGACGGCGATTGCGGTAGAGCGCGTTGGCTGACTGGAGCGATATAGAGACTGGTCAGCCGTGCCTATTGATGCCGCCGCCGTGGGCATGGCCCCCTCATTTGAGTCGAGCCGCGCAGGGTCCTTTAAGAGTTCCCTCCCCGCTTGCGGGGAGAGGGCTTGGGTGAGGGGCCAGGCACATCATTCCGACATCAAGGCATTCGATTGACCTGCCGAGGCGGCATCCTCACTCCTCCGACAACTCCTCCAAAATCGGGCAGTCCGGCCGCTCATTGCCGTGGCAGGCGTGGACGAGATGTTCCAGCGTGCGGCGTAGCTCCGTCAGTTCCCGGATCTTGCGGTCGATCTCGATGAGTTTTGCGGCGGCGATGTCCTTGACGTCGGCGCTGGCGCGGCTCTTGTCCTCGTAGAGCGCCAGCAGCTGCCGGCACTCCTCCACCGAGAAGCCGAGGCTGCGTGAGCGGTGCAGGAAGCGCAGCTTGTGCACGTCATCGGCGCCATAATCGCGGTAGCCATTGTCGCCGCGGTCGGGGCGGATAAGGCCGATATCCTCGTAGTAGCGGATGGTCTTGGCCGGCAGGCCGGAGCGGCCCGATGCTTCGCCGATATTCATTTTTGTTCTCCTATTTCGCCAGCCGCAGCCTCAGCGCATTGCCGATGACCGAGACCGAGGACAGGCTCATGGCGGCTGCCGCGATCATCGGCGACAGAAGCAGGCCGAAGACCGGGTAGAGCACGCCGGCTGCCAGCGGCACGCCGAGCGCGTTGTAACCGAAGGCGAAGGCAAGGTTCTGCTTGATGTTACGGATGGTCGCCTCCGACAGATGGCGCGCCCGCACGATGCCGTTGAGATCGCCCTTCACCAGCGTAATGCCGGCGCTTTCCATGGCGACGTCGGCGCCGGTGCCCATGGCGATGCCGACATCGGCTGATGCAAGTGCCGGAGCATCATTGACGCCGTCGCCGGCCATAGCGACAATGCTGCCCTTGGCCCGCAGTTGGTCGATCAGCGCCTTCTTGCCTTCCGGCAGCATGTCGGCGCGCACCTCGTCGATGCCGAGTTGCTTGGCGACGGCGGCGGCGGTCTTGCCGTTATCGCCCGTCGCCATGACGATCTTCAAGCCACTCTCATGCAGCGCCTTGATCGCGGCGGCCGTGGTCGGCTTGATCCGATCGGCGACAGCGACAAGGCCGGCCAGCTTCCTGTCGATGGCAACGAACATGACGGTCTTGCCTTCGCCGCGCAGGCGTTCGGTTTCGGCCTTCAGGGAGTTAGCGGAAACGCCAAGATCGGTCATCATCGCGGCATTACCGAGCGCGATCGCGGTTTCGCCGGTGCGGCCCTCGACGCCCTTGCCGGTCACTGCCGAGAAGCCGGAAATGTCGACGAAATGCGCTCCCCGCGCCTCGGCGCCGGCAACGATCGCTTCCGCCAGCGGGTGCTCGGAGCCGCGCTCTAGGCTGGCGGCGAGCGAGAGGAGGCTGGCTTCATCGGTACCTGGCGCGGTGACGATGTCGGTCAGGTTCGGCTTGCCCTCGGTCAGCGTGCCGGTCTTGTCGACGATCAATGTGTCCACTTTCGCAAAGCGTTCCAGCGCCTCGGCATCGCGCACCAGCACGCCCACGTGGGCACCGCGGCCGGTGGCGATCATGATCGACATGGGGGTTGCCAACCCCAGCGCACACGGGCAGGCGATGATGAGCACGGCGACGGCGGCAAGCAGCGCATGCGCCAGTCGCGGCTCCGGCCCGATAAAGGCCCATACGGCAAAGGCGATGATGGCGGCTGCGACGACGGCTGGCACGAAGACGGCGGAGACGCGGTCGACCATCGTCTGGATCGGTGCGCGCGAGCGCTGCGCCTTGGCAACGAGCTCGACGATGCGTGACAGCGTCGTCTCGGCGCCGACCTTCTCGGCCTGGATGATGAGCGTACCGTTCCTGTTGATCGTCCCGCCGGTCAAAGCATCACCCTTAGCCTTTTCGACCGGCAGGGGCTCGCCTGTGATCATCGATTCATCGACGGTGGATTGGCCCTCGATGACGGAGCCGTCCACGGGGATGCGCTCGCCGGGGCGCACACGCAGCCGGTCGCCGGCCTGGATTTCGTCGACGGGCACATCGGTTTCGCTGCCGTCGGCGCCGATGCGCCTCGCCGTTTTCGGCGCGAGGTCGAGAAGCGCGCGGATGGCCGAGCCGGTGCGTTCGCGGGCCTTTAGTTCCAGCACCTGACCGACGAAGACCAGCGCAACGATGACGGAAGCTGCCTCGAAATAGACGGGCACGCTCTCGCTATGCCCGCGGAAGCTCATCGGAAACAGGCCGGGGGCAAGCGTGGCGATGACGCTATAAACATAGGCGGTGCCGACGCCGAGGCCGATTAGCGTCCACATATTCGGGCTTCTGTTGACGAGCGAGTTCCAGGCACGGCGGAAGAAGGGCAGGGCCGCCCACAGCACGACCGGCGTCGCAAGCACGAGTTCGAACCATGTGGCGATCGGTTCTCCGATCCAATCACGGATGGGTAGGCCGATCATCGGACCCATGCTGATGATGAGCAGCGGCAGCGACAGCGCGGCACTGATCCAGAGACGGCGCGTGAAATCGATCAATTCCGGGTTCGGGCCTTCATCGGCCGAGGGCACGCCCATGGGCTCCAGGGCCATGCCGCATTTCGGGCAATCGCCGGGATGGTCGCTGACGACTTCGGGGTGCATCGGGCAGGTATAGAGCGTGCCCTTCGGTACCGGCTTCGGTGCAGGCTTGTTGCCGTTGAGGTAGGCCGATGGATCCGCCTCGAACTTTGTCCTGCAGCCGGCCGAGCAGAAATAGAATTTCTCGCCCTCGTGCTTCAGGAAATGGCGCGCCGTGGCGCGGTCGACCGTCATGCCGCAGACGGGATCGTTGGCGGTGAGATAGCTTTCCGGCGCAGCCTCGAACTTCGCGCGGCAGCCATTGCAGCAGAAATGGAAGGTGCGGCCTTGATAGTCCAGCGATGGTTTGCCAGCGTTCGGATCGACCGTCATGCCGCAGACGGGATCGCGTGTCACCGCCTCTTGCGGGTGATCGTGATGATGGTGATGACCATGGCCGTGATGGCTGTGATCATGTTCGTCATGCAATGTCATATCAAACTCCATTGCCCGGAATCGGGCGTTGGATAGGTTTATGAACCTTCCTGTTACTGGAAGGTCAAGATGAAAAATAGTGATTGTCGTCCACAGTTCACAGAACTCCTTTCCTATCGCATCACACGGGGCGGTGATAAGTTCCGTAAGGCCGATTCAATAAAGCGATTCCAATGCGATATGATTTGACCACGCTCCCGATTCCGACACTTCTGCCCGCCATCATCAAGGCGGAAGACATGCTGGCGCGTCTGGACGAGCGCGTTCTGCGGCATGCCGTGGCGGACGGTTTTCGCGAGCGCGGGCATTTTTTCGATGCCGCGGGTGCCCTCTGGGTTAGCGGTGAGCTGGTGCATGTGGAGGATCTGGTCCTGCACGATGCGCGCATGGATACACGCACGCCGACCCATGAATTGACCATCGCTCACGCCGTGCTGCGGACGAGGCGCCGTCTTTGGACCGCCGATCCTTCCTGGGGACTTGAGGCGACCGGCCTTGCGGTCCTGCGTGGTGACGCGGGGGAGGCCGACGAGGCGATCGTGGTGCGTCCGACACTTGCCGAAGCATCGGAGCCCGAGGTGTCGGAGGATGAGGATGACGATTTCGGCGTCGATTTTGCCGAGATCGACGCCATTCTCGCCCGATCTGACAAGGTCCTAAATGGCGGTGTCCCGGAAGCCCGGCCGGCGACGGTCGATGTCCATGATCCGCTTGCGCTCGTTCGCGACGAGGATTGGGATGAAGACGAGCGACTGGAGCACTGGCGCGCCACCCTTCGCGATGCGGATCGGCTGCCGCCGGTTCTTGGTGCTGCCGTGCTTTTCGACGCCTGGGAGCGGATCGAACCGCTGCGCCGGCAGCACTGGCTTGGCGGCTTGCTGGCGAGTGCCTATCTGCGCAGCCGCGGCAAGATCACCTCACATCTCTTCTGCCTGAATGTCGGCCTGAAAGCGGTCCGGCACGATCGGCGGCGCGCGTCGGACCGCATCACGCGCCTGACGGCCTTTCTGGAGGCCATGGCGCTTTCGGCCGAATCGGGCCTGAAGGAGCTCGACCGTCTGTCGCTCGCCAAGCTGCAGATGGAATTGAGGCTCAAGGACCGGCGCTCGAACAGCAGCCTGCCGGAGGTCATCGATATCGTGCTGTCGCGACCGATTGTTTCGGCGAAGATGATCGCACGGCATGTCGGTGTTACCTCGAGAGGCGCGCTCAATCTGGTGGCCGAACTCGGCTTGCGCGAGATGACAGGTCGCGGGCGTTATCGCGGCTGGGGCGTGCTTTGACCGGTTCAACCGGCCAACACGTGGGCATATCTCGTCCTTGCAACTACAACCCTGGTTTTTGTCTAATGTAACAGTTTGTTACGCTAAGTCGCGCTAAAATGGACAAAATTTAATGGCCATACCAAATTCCTAAGCGGCTCGATGCAAGCTAGAGTCGCGCCATCTTATCGGCGATCGCAGATCGCCGAAGGTTTTGAAGGAAGGTGTGTTGATGGCTCGGACATTTCGGGTCGCGGTATGGTTGGCGATCATCGGCGCGGTTGGATACGGCGCCTATGCGACCCGCGATCGCTGGCTTGGCCCGGCGGAGAAGCTGCTCGGCTATCAGAATGCCGCAGCGCCAGCCGAGCAGGCGCAAGGCGAACGCCGGGGCGGCGGACGAAGTCAAGGCGGTGGCGGAGGGCGGCGTAGCCTTTCACAGTTCAGCGGCCCTGTTCCGGTGCTGGCCGCCGACGCTAAGACCGCCGATGTGCCCGTCTATATCGATGGCGTGGGTTCGGTAAAGGCGTTGAACACCGTCACCGTGCGGGCGCAGGTCAGCGGCAAGATCGTCGAAATTGATTTCGTGGAAGGCCAGGATATCAAGAAGGGCGATGTCATCGCCCGCATCGACGATGGAGTCTACAAGGCCCAGCGTGATCAGGCGGTTGCCAAGAAGGCACAGGACGAAGCGCTGCTTGCCGGCGCTCAACGCGATCTCGCCCGCTTTCAGCTGATGGTGAAGAGCGCGTCTGGCACGCAGCAGCAGGTCGACACCCAGACCTCGCTGGTGGCGCAGTATACGGCACAGGTCCAGGTCGATGTGGCAGCCATCGAAAGCGCGCAGGCAACGCTGGACTATACGACGATCAAGGCGCCCATCGACGGGCGCACAGGCATCCGCAACGTCGATGTCGGCAACCTCGTCAGCTCGTCGGATGCGACCGGCATCGTGACGCTGTCGCAGATCCGGCCGATCTCCGTACTGTTTTCCATTCCGCAGCAGCAGCTAGCCCGCGTCAATGCGGCAAGCGCGGCCGGAACGCTTGCTGTGCAGGCTATGGGAAGCGATGGCCAGACGGTGGTCGACAATGGCACGCTGGCGGTGGTCGACAACCAGGTCGACCCGACCACGGGCACGGTCAAGCTGAAGGCGAATTTCCCCAACGAGAAGCTGGCGCTGTGGCCGGGCGCTTTCGTCAATGCCCGCCTGCTAGTGGAGACGCTGAAGGGCGTCACTGTCATTCCAAGCGGCGCCGTGCAGCGCGGGCCGAACGGCACCTTCGTCTATATCGTCAGCCAGGACCAGACCGTTGCCATGAAGCCGGTGAAGGTACGCCAGCAGGACGACACGCAGGCCGTCATCGCCGAGGGCGTATCCCCCGGCGACAAGGTGGTGACCACGGGTTTCGCGCGGCTGCAGGACGGGTCGAAAGTTCAGATTTCGGCCAATCCGGATGAAGTGGCGCCAAATGCCCCTGCATCGAAGGATCAGGGACAGCCCGTTGCGGAGAACGATCCGCAGACGAGCCAGGACAACGGCAATGGCGGCGAGCGGCCGCACCGTCGGCACAACGGCCAAGGTGGCCATCGCGGTCAGGACGGTCAGCCTGCCGCGAGTGAGGGGCAGGGCGCGGATACGGGTGGCAACTCCGTATCCAACAATTCATCCGCCGCGCCGACGCAGCAACAATGAACGTTTCGTCGCTCTTCATCTCCAGGCCCATTGCCACCTCGCTCCTCGGGGTAGCCGTGCTGCTGGGTGGCATTCTCGGCTTTCTCTTCCTGCCGGTCGCGCCGCTGCCGCAAGTCGATTTTCCGACGATCCAGGTGACGACGCAGCTTCCAGGCGCCGATCCCGATACGATGGCGGCGCTGGTGACCGCGCCCCTGGAGCGGCCGCTCGGCCAGATCCCGTCGCTCGCCTCCATGACTTCGTCGAGCGCCTTCGGCATCAGCCAGATCACGCTGCAATTCGATCTCGGCCGGGATATCGATGGCGCCGCGCAGGATGTGCAGGCGGCGATCAATGCCGCCGGCTCGACCTTGCCGCGCACGCTTCCCTATCCGCCGACCTATTCGAAAGTGAACCCGGCGGATACGCCGATCGTGACGCTGGCGCTACGCTCCAACAGCTATTCGATCCGTGAGCTCAGCGATTTCGCCGATACGATGATGGCGCAGCGCCTGAGCGAAGTCTCAGGCGTCGGCGACGTCAACATCCAGGGCGGCGTCAAGCCTGCCATCCGCATCCAGGTGGACCTGCCGCGTCTCGCTTCCTATGGCCTGGCCCTTGAAGATATCCGTACCGCCATCACCAATGCCAGCGTCGCCGGCGCCAAGGGTGCGCTCGACGGCACGCAGCAGAGTTTCACGCTTGCCGCCAACGACCAGATCGTCGATCCGAACGTCTACAAATCGGTCATCGTCGCCTATCGCAACAGCGCGCCCGTGCAGTTGAAGGACGTGGCAACCGTCGTCGAAGGACTGGAAAACAACCGCGTCGGTGCCTGGTATCAGGGACAGCCCGCGGTCATTCTCGACATCATGCGCCAGCCGGGCGCCAATGTCATCCAGACGGTCGAGAACGTGCTGAAGCAGCTTCCGAAGCTGAAGCAGGCGATGCCGGCCGGCATTTCGCTCGATATCGTCAATGACCGCACCGAGACCATCCGGGCTTCGATCCATGACGTACAATGGACGCTGGTCATCAGTATCGGCCTCGTCATCTTGGTGGTTCTGCTGTTCTTACGAACGATGACGGCGACCTTCATTGCAGGCGTCGCGCTGCCGCTGTCGCTGATTGCCACTTTCGGCGTCATGTGGTTTGCCGGCTTCAGCCTCGACAATCTCTCGCTGATGGCGCTGACGATCGGCACCGGCTTCGTCGTCGACGACGCCATCGTGATGATCGAGAACATCGCTCGCCACATCGAAGAAGGTGAAAACCCGATGCAGGCGGCGCTGAAGGGCGCCGGCGAGATCGGTTTCACCATCATTTCGCTGACCGTCTCGCTGGTTGCTGTTTTTATCCCGCTGCTGTTCATGACCGGGATCGTCGGTCGCATGTTCCGCGAATTCGCGCTGACTCTGACCATTGCCGTCGTCGTGTCGGCCGTCGTTTCGCTGACGCTGACCCCGATGATGTGCGCGCGCATCCTGCGCAAACCCAAGGAGCGGCAGGGCGGTTTCCTGGCCGGCGCCGATCGCTTTACGGAGTGGCTGATCGAAGGCTATCGCCGCAGCCTCGTCTGGACGGTGGATCGCAGCGCCCTGATGCTCATGATCACGGTCGTGACGCTGGCCGCGACGATCGCGCTCTATGTCGTCATCCCCAAGGGTTTTCTGCCGGCTCAGGATACGGGGTTGATCACCGCCGTCATCGAGGCCGAGCCAACCACGTCTTTCGAAACGATGAAGCAGATACAGGCCGATGTCGCCGGCCGGCTGCGCAAGGATCCCGATGTCAGTGGCGTCGTCTCCGTCATCGGCACCAGCGCCAGCAATCTGACACTGAACACGGGCAATCTCAGCCTTGTGCTGAAGCCGAGGAACCAGCGTGACGCTTCCGCCGATCAGATTATCGACCGCATGCGCGAAGAGGTCGCCGGCATGCCGGGCATCCATGTCACCTTCCAGAGCGTGCGTGACATCTCGATCAGCACCCGGGCGAGCCGCGCGCCCTATCAGTACACGTTGACGGCAACGGATACGGCGACTGTGGTCGATTGGGCCGCAAAGCTGGCGCAGCGTCTGCAGCAAAGCCCGAAGCTCATCGATGTCGCCTCCGAAGTCGAAATGGGCGGCGGCCGCATCTTCGTCGATGTCGACCGTGAGACCGCCTCGCGGCTCGGCGTTTCGATGCAGGCCGTCGGCGATACTTTGAATGATGCCTTCGGTCAGCGTCAGATCGCGACGATCTACGGCCAGGCCAATCAGTATCGCGTCATTCTGGAGGCTGCACCAGAATACCAGTCGGATCCGAAATCGCTCGACAAGCTATATGTCGCCGGCGCCAGCGACACGCAGGTGCCGCTCAACGCCTTCACGACGGCGAGCTTCACGACCGCGCCGCTGGTCATCAGCCATGATGAGCAGTTTCCGGCCGTGACGCTCAGCTTCGATCTCGCCAAGGGTGCGTCGCTCAGCGATGCCGTCGCCGAGATCAAGGCGGCGGAGCTGAATATCGGCATGCCCGACAATATTCAGCGCAAATATTCCGGCGATGCCGAGGAGTTCGCCTCGTCACTCGCCGGCGAGCCCTGGCTGATCCTGGCGGCGGTCGTGACGATCTACATCGTGCTCGGCCTGCTCTATGAGAGTGCCGTTCATCCCGTTACGATCCTTTCGACGCTGCCTTCGGCCGGTGTCGGCGCCCTACTGGCGCTGATGCTGTTCGGGCAGGATCTGTCGATCATCGCGCTGATCGGCATCGTGCTCCTGATGGGCATCGTCAAGAAGAACGCGATCATGATGATCGACTTTGCGCTGGAGGCGGAGCGCAAGGAAGGTCTCGAGCCGCGCGAGGCCGTCCTCAAGGCCTCGATCCTGCGTTTCCGGCCGATCATGATGACGACGCTGGCAGCGCTCTTCGGCGCCCTGCCGCTGGCGCTGGCGCAGGGCACGGGTGCCGAGCTGCGCATTCCGCTCGGGATCACCATCATCGGCGGGCTCGTGCTTTCGCAGCTCTTGACGCTTTATACGACGCCGGTGATCTATCTGGCTTTCGAACGCCTGCGCGCCCGGATCCTCGGCCGCACCAGCGGCATGCCAAGCACCGAAATGAACGAATTGGCGAGTGACGAGACATGAATATCTCCGAGCCGTTCGTCAAACGCCCGGTCGGGACGACGCTTCTGGCGATCGGGTTGGTGATCCTCGGCATCGTTGCCTATCGCTTTCTGCCCGTCGCAAGCCTGCCGACCGTCGACCTTCCCACCATCGTCGTCTCCGCCAGCCGTCCCGGCGCCGATCCCGCCAGCATGGCGGCGAGCGTTGCAGCCCCGCTTGAGCGCCATCTCGGCACGATCGCCGGCGTGACGCAGCTGACATCGGTGAGCTCGCTCGGATCGAGCACCATCATTGCCCAATTCGACCTCTCGCGCAGCGTTGATGGCGCCGCCCAAGACGTGCAGGCGGCGCTGAACGCGGCGGCGACCGACCTGCCGGGCGATCTGCCGACCTTGCCGTCCTTCCGCAAGATCAATCCGGCTGCGGCCCCCGTTCTTATTCTGGCGCTGACTTCAGACAACGTCTCTCCGAGCGCCATCTATGATGCGGCGGATACCGTGGTGGTGCAGCGCATCTCGCAGGTGGATGGCGTCGGCGGTGTAACGGTGAGCGGTGCCGATCAGCCGGCGATACGTGTTCGCCTGGATCCCGACAGGCTCGCGGCCATGGGCCTATCGCTCGATGCCGTGCGCACGGCAATCGTCAACGCCAATGTGCTCGGTCCCTTCGGCTCCATCGATGGAGCAGGCGGCGCGTTTTCCGTTGCCATGAACAGCCAGCTGCGCACGCCGGAAGCCTATGGAAGGATCATCGTGCAGAGCGGCGACGGCACAGCCGTTCGTCTCTCCGATATCGCCACAGTCGAGCCGGGCGTGCGCAACAGTCGCTCCGATGCCTGGTATGATGGCAAGCCGGCCGTGCTGCTCAACATCACCAAGCAGGCGGATGCGAATGTCATTGCCACTGTCGATGGCGTCAAGCAACTGATCCCCGAGCTGCAGCGGCTCATCCCCGCCGGGGTGAACGTCTCCATTCTTTCCGACCGCACCACGACGATCCATGCCAGCGTCAACGACATGCAATGGACGCTGCTTGCCACGATCTGCCTTGTCATGGCCGTGGTCTTTATCTTCCTGCGGCGCGCCACGCCGACCTTTGCCGCCGGCGTCACCGTGCCGCTGTCGCTTGCCGGGACCTTTGCCGCGATGTGGCTCTTCGGGCTGTCGATCGACAATCTCTCCCTCATGGCGCTCGCCGTCTCCGTCGGCTTCGTCGTCGACGACGCCATCGTCATGATCGAGAACATCTATGCCAATCTGGAAACCGGCATGAAGCCAATGCGGGCGGCGCTCGAAGGCGCCAAGCAAATCGGCTTCACTGTCATCTCGATCAGCCTATCGCTGCTTGCTGCCTTCATACCGCTGTTCTTCATGGGCGGCATCGTCGGCCGCTTCTTTCAGACCTTTTCGCTGACGCTCGGCTTTACGATCGCCGTTTCGACGTTGGTGTCGCTGACGCTGACGCCGATGATCTGCGGCCATCGCCTGCGTCCGCATGATATCGATGCACGGCCCGGTCCGTTCGGCCGCCTCGTCGAGGGCACGTTGGCTGCGATTATCGGATTTTACGGCCGCACGCTGAAGGCCGTGCTGCACCATCGGGTTCTTTCCGTACTTGTCATCATCGCCTGCGTCGTCATGTCGGGCTATCTCTACGTCAAGGTTCCCAAGGGCTTCATTCCGCAGGACGATACCGGTTTCATCCAGGGCGGAACGCAGGCGGCGACCGATATTTCCTATCCGGCCATGGTGAAGCTGCAGCAGCAGGCCGCCGATATCGCCTCGAAGGACCCCGCCGTTTCCGGTATTGGCTCCTCCGTGGGTGGTGGAGGCTTCTCCAGCTCCATCAATCGCGGGCAGCTCTTTATCTCGCTGAAGCCGGAATCGGAGCGTGCGCCAACGGCCGACGTCATAGACCGGCTCCGTAAGCAGTTGATGGCCGTTCCGGGCCTCAGCACCTTCCTGTTTTCGCCCGGCGATATCCGCGCCGGGGCGCGCCAGTCGCAATCGCAGTATCAATTCACCGTCTGGGGCGCGAATTATGACGAGCTGGTCGAATGGGCACCCAAGGTGTTGCAGCGCCTCCAGGCCCTTCACGAACTGACCGATGTCGCGACCGACAGGCAGCCCAACGGCTTGCAGGCGACCGTCAATATCGACCGCAGCATGGCCTCGCAGCTCGGCGTCAACATCCAGTCCATCGATGCCGCGCTGAACAACGCTTTCGCGCAGCGGCAGATCTCGACAATCTACACGCAGCGCAACCAGTATCGCGTCGTGCTGGAAGCGGATCCGAATTATGCGCTCGACCCACATGATATTTCTAAGCTCTATGTGCCGGCCTCCGGCGGCACGCAAGTACCGCTGAGCGCCGTCGCATCGATCGATCGAACGCTCGCGCCGCTGGTGGTCAACCACCAGGGGCAGTATCCTGCCGTGACGATCTCCTACAATCTGGCGCTCAATATCCCGCTGCAGGTGGCGAACGATGCCATACAGAAAGCCGTGCTCGACATGCATCTGCCCGATACGCTGCATGCGGATTTTGCCGGCGATGCCGCGAGCCTCACACAATCGTCCGGCAGCCAGCCGCTCTTGCTGCTGGCAGCTTTGCTGACGGTCTATATCGTCCTCGGTATCCTCTATGAGAGCCTGGCGCATCCGCTGACGATCATCTCGACGTTGCCGTCGGCCGGTCTCGGTGCGCTGCTGGCGCTCGCCATCAGCGGTACGGAGCTGACGCTGATCGCCTTCATCGGCATCATCCTCCTGATCGGCATCGTCAAGAAGAACGGCATCATGATGGTGGATTTCGCCCTGCAGGGCGAGCGAACGCTCGGCCTGTCTTCGGAGGAGGCCATCTATCAGGCGTGCCTCAAGCGTTTCCGGCCGATCCTGATGACGACGCTGGCGGCGCTGATGGGCGCGATCCCGCTGATCATCGCTACCGGCCCAGGCTCGGAGCTGCGCCGGCCGCTCGGCATCACCATCGTCGGCGGTCTTGTCGTGTCGCAGGTACTGACGCTCTATACAACGCCGATCATCTACCTGATGCTTGCCAAGCTGCATGCGAGATGGTCTCCGAAGCCGCAGACTGCGGCGGCGGTTCCGGCTCCGTCGAACTGACGAGCGCTGTGTTTCACTGATCATTGGTGGAGATAGAGGAATACCCGTGTAGGGCTCTGAGGTCACACTTATAGTTCTTACCCATTCTCTCCGAGGGAGAAGGATCTATGGTGCCAACGCTCCTCACGCACAGCAGGAAACTCTTTCGGAGTACATGATATCAAAACAAAAAGGGCTCCCGCATTACCGACGGGAGCCCTTTTTGGTTCAAGCCGCTTCTCGATACCGAGGGCGAGCTATGTTTCGTTAGTGTGTGCTCCCGGTATCGGTCGCGGGAGTGTCCGCTGCCGTCGCCACGACTTTGCCCTTGAAGATGCGGCGCACCGAGACGAAGAGCAGCGGGATGAAGAAGATGCCGAGCACGGTCGCCGAGATCATGCCGCCCATGACGCCGATGCCGATCGAGTTCTGGCTGCCTGAGCCGGCACCGTTGGCGATCGCCAGCGGCATGACGCCGAGGATGAAGGCAAGCGAGGTCATCAGGATCGGCCGCAGGCGCTGGCGGGCTGCCACCAGCGTCGCATCGATCAGGTTCTTGCCCTGGTTCTGCTGCTCGATGGCGAATTCGACGATCAGGATGGCGTTCTTGGCCGCCAGGCCGATGGTCGTCAGCAGGCCGACCTTGAAGTAGACGTCATTCGACTGACCGAACAGGGTTGCAGCCAACAAGGCGCCGAAGATGCCGATCGGCACCGACAGCATGACGGCAAGCGGGATCGACCAGCTCTCATAAAGGGCGGCGAGCGCCAGGAAGACGACCAGGATGGAGATGGCATAAAGCTGGCTTGCCTGGTTGCCGGAGAGCTTTTCCTGGGCGGAGAGGCTGGTCCATTCGTGGCTGAAGCCCGGCGGCAGGCTGGCCATGATCTTGTCGATCTCGTTCATGGCATCGCCCGAGGAAACGCCCGGCGCTGCTGACCCCTGGATTTCGACGGCGGACGAGCCGTTATAGCGCTCGAGGCGCGGCGAACCATAGTTCCATTGGCCGTTCGAGAAAGCCGAGAAGGGTACCATGTCGCCACCGGAGTTGCGCACGTACCAGCGGCCGAAATCCTCCGGCTGCATGCGGAAATTCTTGTCGGCCTGTACGTAAACCTTCTTCACGCGACCGCGGTCGATGAAGTCGTTGACATAGGTGCCGCCCCAAGCCGTCGACAAGGTCGTGTCGATGTCGGAAAGGGCGATATTCAGCGCACTCGCCTTTTCCTGATCGATGTTCAAGGAATATTGCGGCGTATCTTCCTGGCCGTTCGGACGGGTGCCGAACAGCTTTGGGTTCTTTGCCGCGGCGCCGAGCAACTGGTTGCGGGCCTGGATCAATGCGGCATGGCCGGCACCGTTGATATCCTTGATGAAGAAGTCGAAGCCGCTCGAACTGCCGAAACCGGGGATCGCCGGAGGCGCCAGCGCGAAGACGTTGCCGTCCTTGATCTTCGAGAAGGCACCCATGGCGCGGCCGGCAATTGCCTGCGCCTTCGACTGGGGCGTCTTGCGCTGGTCGAAGTCCTTCAGCCGGACGAAGACGATACCGACATTCTGGCCCTGGCCGCTGAAGCCGAAACCGGCGACCGCGAATGCACCTTCGACATAGTCTTTCTCGTTGTTGAGATAGTAGTCCTTCACCCGATCGAGCACGGTCCATGTGCGCGAATTCGTAGCGCCTGGGGGGAGCTGGATGGCTGTCAGCAGGATGCCTTGATCCTCGTCCGGAAGGAAGGAGCTCGGCAGCCGGTTAAACAGGTAAGCCACCGCACCGCCAATTGCGACGAACACCAGCAGGAAGACGATGGTGAGGCGGATCATGCCGTGGACGCTGCGCTGGTAGCGATGCGTCGCTCGCTCGAAATTGCGGTTGAACCAGCCGAAGACGCCCTTTTCCTTCGCCCCGTGTTTGGGTTCTTTCAGGATGGTGGCGCAAAGGGCCGGCGTCAGGATCAGGGCGACAATGACCGAGAGAATCATCGCCGAGACGATCGTCACCGAGAACTGGCGGTAGATGACGCCGACCGAACCGGAGAAGAAGGCCATCGGGATGAACACGGCCGACAATACCGTGGCGATGCCGATCAAGGCACCGGTGATCTCCTGCATCGATTTGATCGTCGCCTCGCGCGGCGACAATCCTTCTTCCTCCATCACGCGCTCGACGTTTTCGACGACGACGATGGCGTCGTCGACCAGAAGGCCGATGGCGAGCACCATGCCGAACATGGTCAATGTGTTGATGGAATAGCCGAAGAGCGAGAGCACGCCGAAAGTACCGAGCAGGACGACCGGAACAGCGAGTGTCGGGATCAGCGTGGCGCGGATGTTCTGCAGGAAGACGAACATAACGATGAAGACGAGCACGATGGCCTCGAACAGCGTCTTGACCACGTCCTCGATCGACAGCTTCACGAAGGGCGTCGTGTCGTAGGGATAGACCACCTCGACATTCGGCGGCAGCGTCTGCTTCAGATTGTCGATGGTCGTCCGCACGGCTTCCGCCGTATTGATGGCATTGGCGCCGGACGCGAGCATGACGGCAAGACCGGCCGAGGGATGGCCGTTATAGGTGCTCGAGGTCGTATAGCTTTCAGCTCCGAGCTCGACGGTGGCGACATCGTTGAGACGGACCAGCGAGCCATTGGGCTGGCTCTTGAGGATGATGTTTTCGAACTGCTCCGGCGTCTGCAGGCGGCTCTTGGCCGTAACGGTCGCGTTGAGCTGCTGACCCTTGCGCTGCGGCAGGGCACCGATCTGACCGGCCGAAACCTGCGAATTCTGCGACTGGATCGCGCTGGTGACGTCGCTCACCATCAGCTGATATTTGGCAAGCTTGTCCGGATCCACCCAGATGCGCATCGCATAGCCGGAGCCGAAAATCTGTGTGTTGCCGACGCCTTCGATGCGCTTCAGCGTATCGTTGAGCGTGCTGGAAACATAGTCGGCGAGGTCATTGGAGTTGAGCTTGCCGTCGGTCGACACGAAACCGACAACCATCAGGAAGTTCGATGTCGACTTGGAAACGATGATCCCGGTCGACTGCACGGTCGTCGGCAGCTGGGCGGTGACGAGCTGCAGCTTGTTCTGCACCTGCATCTGCGCGACGTCGGGATCGGCCTTGTTGGTGAAGGTCAGCGAGATCGACGCCTGGCCGGTCGATGTCGATGTCGATGTCATATAGTCGAGATTGTCGATACCGGTCATGCCCTGTTCGATGACCTTGGTCACCGAGTTTTCGACGGTTGCGGCATCGGCACCGGAATAGGTGGCGGAAATGCTGACCGTGGTCGGCGCGATCTGCGGATATTGCGAGATCGACAAGGTGAGGATCGAAAGCGCGCCGGCGAGCATGATGACGATGGCGATGACCCAGGCAAAGATCGGCCTGTCGATGAAAAAACGAGACATCATCTACCTCACTTCTGAGCGCCGGAGGCGTTCTTGGTGTCGGTCTTTTCCAATGCGGCCTGTTCGGCAGGCTTGCTGTCGGCGGCGGCCTGCTTCACTTCACCGGTCGCATCGTCGATGGTCACTGGCGAGACATTGACCTCCTGGCCGTCACGGACGCGTTGCGTGCCTTCCACGATCACGCGATCGCCGTCGGCCAAACCTTCGTTCACCAGCCAGCTGTTGCCGATGCTGCGCTGCACCTTCAGAACCCGCTGGTGCACCTTGCCGTCGGCGGCTACGAACATGGCAATCGGTTCGCCCTTGGTGTTGCGCGTCACAGCGCGTTGCGGCACCAGGAAGCTGTTTTCGGCGATGCCTTCCTGAATGGTCGCGCGAACATACATGCCGGGCAGCAGCACGCGATCCGGATTGGGGAAGACGGCGCGCACCGTAATTGTGCCGACGGTTTCCGCGACGGAGGATTCGGCGAATTCCAGCTTGCCGGTTTCCTTATACTGGCTGCCATCTTCGAGCGTGAGATGCACGGAAACGTTGTCGCCGCTGGTCTTCAATCGGCCCTCGGCGACGGCACGCCGGAATTCGAGCAGGTTCGTGCTCGACTGGGTAACGTCGACATTGATGGGATCGAGCTGGCGAATGGTGGTCAGCGCAGTCGTTTGCTCGGCTGTGACGAGAGCGCCGACCGTTACCGCGGACGCATCGACGCGGCCGCCGATCGGCGCGCGCATCTTGGTGTAGTCTAGATTGATGCGTGCCGTTTCGAGGGCCGCTTTCGCCGATGCCACGTCGGCGTTCGCCTGAGCCAAAGCGGAAAGTGCATCGTCCAGATTTTGTTTGCTGACGGCGTCCTGTGCGGTGAGGCTCTTATAACGATCCACTTTCGACTGCGCGCTCGGCACGGCCCCTTCCGCTTTCTGCAAGGCGGCGGTGGCGCTGTCATAGGATGCCTGATACGAGGCGGGATCGATTTCATAGAGCACATCACCCGCCTTGACCTCGCTGCCTTCCTTGAAATTGCGGCTGCGAATGATGCCGCCGACCTGCGGCCGCACTTCGGCAACGAGATAGGCGCTGGTGCGGCCGGGCAGCTCGGCGGTGATTGCGACGGATTGCGGATGCAGCGACATCGCGCTGACTTCCGTCTTGACGGCCGGTGCATTGTTTTGGGCCGTATTCTGCTGGTTGCAGCCGGCCAGCAACATCGCGAGGGCAATCCCCGCGACGGTCATCGAGGCGCGGCCGGCTGAAAAGCGGTTGGATACCATCGCATATGCGGGCGCAGAAGTGGGATTGGCGGGCTTTCGCACGTTGCTATTTCCTGTTGCCTTATTTACAGTACCAAGTCGTACCGAAAATATTTATACTGCTTCAAATGTCAATCGCATTCGGCTGTTGGGGCCAAGACGGAAGTGCTGACAAAAGAACGAGCAGGCAAGGCAGATCAGGCCGCCAGGCGACGACCGCGCGGCCGCCCGAAAACCGCAAATGACGACGCGCGCCGCGCGGAGATCGTCGGGGTGGCGCGTGCCACCTTCTATGAACTTGGTTACGGCAGTACGACGATGGATCTCGTTGCCGCCAGATGCAGGATTTCAAAACAGACCCTCTACAAGTTGTTTCCGAGCAAGGCTGACTTGTTCAAGGCGATCATTGCTCAACACCGGGCATCCATGCTGGCCCTTCCGCGCGATCCCGACGAGAATCTACCCCTCGTCGAGGCGCTCGAGCAGATCTTCATGATCGATATGGATGAAGCCCAGGAGCGCGAACGCGAGGCTTTCATCCATCTTTCCATCAGCGAAGCGCAGCAATTCCCGGAGATTGCGACGCTGTTGCACACGTATGGCGCCAAGCAATCGCAGCAGATGCTTGCCGACTGGCTCAGTCAGCAGCAAAGACGCGGCCTGATCGAGATTGCCGATGTGGCCAGCGGCGCGCGCATGCTGATGAACATGATCTTCGGTGCCATGATTTCCAAACCTGGCCATCCGAGCGACTGGCCGGACCGTGAAACGCGGCTGCGCCATTTGCGCCAATGCATTTCGATTTTCGTAGCGGGCGTGCAGCCGCGCAAGGATGCTCGTTAGAGCGGTTCAGTTTTTCACGGAATTTCCGAGCCGTTCCATCTCATCAATTTATCGCAATTCCGGACGGAAAGCCGCTGCGCATTTTTCTGGTGTTGTTTTATCCCGTCCGCCCGGCAGCCTTCCTGCTCAGAGCAACAATGCCGATATGGCTGGTTGAAACCATATCGGCATTGTTCGAGATCCCGGTGGAAGCCGGAATCGATCAGCTCAGTGTGCCACCACGTTTGCTGTCTCCGTACCCTCGTCGAACAAAGGATTCGGCAAGCCATTTGCATACATTTCCTGCAACACGGCCCCCAGTGCCAAATCCAGGCACCAGACCGGGAATTCCGCATTCAGGTTCTTGGCGCTCTGCCTTGCATAGGTGATGAGCCGAGCGATTGATGCCAGTTCCTTGAGCGAGTCTGGATCCTGCTGCGCTGCTCCGATCGGAAGTAATGCTGTCATTTCATGCCCTCTATTGCCGCCGTTCCCGGCAGATGAATCGTGTCTGGTCCGGGAACATGAGCAAAGCGTAACGGATGTTTTGCAGCTTGGCGCGTGACACGCAGCGTGACACGAGGCCTGATTGTGGCAAAATCTTGACTTTGCAATTTCAGGGAGTGAAACGGTTTGAAGCGCGGACCGGCGAAAAGCACGGCAAGCAATATCCTGGTGCCGGAAGCCTAATGCGGCATGACCTCGGCCGCCGCCGCCGTCCACGGGACGGTTCGGCAGCGGGCCTGGATGCGAGGTCTCACAGCATGTTTCAGGCTGGCGCAGGCACATGCCCGCGGCCCGTTTGCCGGGAGGCCGGAGGTCAGTTGCGAAGGCTTGCCGACATGTTCGCCGTCCGAGGCACATGGTCCGTCAGGGAATCGGACGCATTCGCCAGCGACTTGATCAACGTCAGCACCGACTGGCGGACGCTGGGATCGTTGATCTTCATGAATGCCTTGTTGAGATTCAGGCCCTCTTTCGAGGTCAGGAACTCCGACAGATCCTCAAGGCCGTTGATCGCGCCGAGGCCGTCCGTGTTCAGCGGCTGCGTATTGTCCTGCTGGAAGAAGAAGGCAACCGGCACGGCCAGCACGCCAGCTATCGCCTGCAGCCGGCTGGCACCGATGCGATTGGTGCCCTTTTCGTATTTCTGGACCTGCTGAAAGGTAACGCCAATTTGCTCAGCGAGCCGCTCCTGACTCATGCCGAGCATAAGTCGACGCGTGCGCACGCGAGAGCCAACATAGGCATCGATCGGGTTTGGTACTTTTGCACTCACTGCGCAATCTCCTTATCAAACAGGGGACCTAGCGGATATCACCTTACTTCGCGAGACCCGGAAGTAGGATTCGGGTGCTCTATCTGCCCGCAAAATGTGCGTTAAATATGGGTAGAATTCAACCGAGAGTCATTTTCTGTAATATTTTGTAATCCCATCGTCACATACCCACAGAAAATCCGAAGCATCAATGCGTATCAGCGCGCTAATGCGGATTGAAAATGGAAGACGATTTGCAGTTATGCACCGGGCAGAGCGGATTGTCTTTCGTCGGGACGTAGGCGCGAGCGGCATAGTCTCCCGAACCACATTGGCCGTCATCGGCAACGTACCGGTCATACAGCACGATACGGCCGCCTCGGGAAGGATAGCGAAATATTGCGGCGCGCTCGCTGGCGATCAGTTGCTGCACGGACGCGCACGTTTTGCTCGACGACTCGTAGCGCGAGATGGCCGTTGCCGGCTCGGCTGGCGCTATCGTTGTCAGAATCAGGACTGCGGCTGCTGCTTTCATGGATCGCACCTCCTTGCGACGATCAATCATAAGTAGTTGCCTGAAGGGAATCGCCAAGGTCACGCGAGTGCTTTCGACGGATGCAGGCTGAAAACGGTGCCTTTCTGAAAGGTACGCCAGTTGCCGGCGACATTCCAGGAAGGCCTGTTTTCCCTTCACATCCATCCTGGTTGCGTAAGCGGGCAACGCCCACCCGATTTGCCTTGCCGGCGGCGCTGAAACAAAAGTCGAGCCTTGTATTGGAAGATTCCGGACTGAAAGCTGACTGAAAGGTTGCCCAGGCTAGGTTTGCTGAGCTTCGTGGAGGAAGCGCCTTTCCCGCGCGTCGTATGGCGCAAGAATAAAACAGGAGGAGACATTGATGCGTCCATCGCGCACCTTTTTTCATACCGTAGCCCTTTCCCTCGTCATGACAGCTGCTTCGCTTGCAGCCACGGCCGCCAATGCTGCCGACAAGATTTCCATCATGGTGGGCGGCTACGAAAAGCAGATCTACCTGCCGGCCAAGCTCGCCGAATCCCTCGGCTACTTCAAGGATGAAGGCCTCGAGGTCGAGCTTCTCAACGAATCCGCCGGCGTCGACGCCGAAAACCAGCTGCTGGCCGGCGCCGTTCAGGGTGTCGTCGGCTTCTACGACCACTGCGTCGACCTGCAGGCCAAGGGCAAGTTCATCAAGTCCGTCGTGCAGTTCAGCCAGGCACCGGGCGAAGTCGAGCTCGTTTCGGCCAAATATCCGGATATCAAGTCCTTCGCCGACCTGAAGGGCAAGCGCGCCGGCGTCACCGGCCTCGGCTCGTCGACGAACTTCCTGACGCTCTACATGGCGTCGAAGGCGGGCCTCTCCCCGGCCGACATCACGCCGGTTCCGGTCGGCGCCGGCCAGACCTTCATCGCCGCCATGCAGCAGGATGCCATCCAGGTGGGCATGACCACCGAGCCGACGATCTCGCGCCTGCTAAAGACCGGCGAAGCCAAGATTCTCGTCGATCTGCGCACGCTGAAGGGCACCGAGGAAGCGCTCGGCGGTACCTATCCGGCCGCTTCTCTCTATATGGATGCCGCATGGGTCGACGCCCATAAGGAAGAAGTGCAGAAGCTTGCGAACGCCTTCGTCAAGACGCTGCGCTTCATCAATACCCACTCCGGCGCCGAGATCGCCGACAAGATGCCGAAGGACTTCTACGTCGGCGACAAGGAGGGCTACATCAAGGCTCTCGACGCCGGCAAGGAAATGTTCACGGCCGATGGCGTGATGCCGGAAGATGGTCCGAAGACGGTTCTCGCCGTGCTCTCGCAGTTCTCCAAGAATGTGAAGGGCAAGACGATCGACCTGTCGAAGACCTACACGACGGAATTCGTGAAGAACGTCAAGTAAGCAGTCATGGCGCCGCTTCCGGCCAGTTTTCCGACAGGTTCCGGAAGCGGCGGTTCAAGAGACTTTGCAGTTCACTGGGCTTTGCGTGCACGCCCTGAAGGCACGCGTCAGGATCAGCACCATGCAACAGGATGAACGCCGTACCCCGGCGATCGAACTCATCAATGTCAGCCGCCGTTTCGTATCGCCGACCGGAAAGTCGCTGACCGCACTGCGCGATTTCAACATGACCGTCGAGCGCGGCGAATTCGTCGCCGTTGTCGGGCCGACGGGCTGCGGCAAGTCGACGACGCTCAATCTCGTCACCGGCCTTGCCAAGCCGAGCGCCGGCGAGGTCCGCCTGATGGGCGGCCCGGTCGACGGCATCGACCGGCGCGTCGGCTTCGCCTTCCAGACGGATGCGCTATTCCCCTGGCAGAATGTCATTGAAAACGTCATGGCCGGCCCGCTGTTTCGCGGCAAGTCGAAGGCCGAGGCTGAGAAGATGGCCAAGGACTGGCTTGCCCGCGTCGGCCTTTCGAAGTTCCTGCATCACTATCCGCATCAGCTGTCGGGCGGCATGCGCAAGCGCGTCTCGCTGGCGCAGACCTTTATCAACGAGCCGGAAATCCTGCTGATGGACGAGCCTTTCTCGGCGCTCGACGTGCAGACCCGCACGGTGATGCACGAAGAACTGCTGAAACTCTGGGCCGAGCGGCAGGCGTCTGTCGTCTTCGTCACGCACGATCTCGAGGAAGCCGTCGCGCTGGCCGACAAGGTCTATGTCCTGACGGCCGGCCCCGCGACGGTCAAATCGGTCTATACGATCGACCTGCCGCGCCCGCGCGTCGTCTCGGAAATCCGTTACGAGCAGAACTTCATCGATTATTGCAAGACGATCTGGGACGACCTGCGCGAAGAGGTCGAAACCAGCTATCGCCGTGCCGCGGAAGCGGCATAAGGGAGGATTGATCATGGCAAACACAGCTCTCGAAGCAGGCAATGCCCCGATCTTCCGCACCGGCACCTCGGACGCGGAAATCGAAGCCGCAGCGCTGAAGGCGCTCGCTCGTCGCAAGTATGTCGTCAAGGCATGGCAGGTCGGCATTCTGCTTGCCATCCTCGGCCTCTGGCAGCTCGCCTCCGACCTGCACTGGATCGATCCGTTCTTCTATTCGAGCCCTTACGGCATCGCACTACGCCTCTGGGAGTGGATCGTCGACGGCACCGAGAGCGGCTCGCTCTGGTACCATCTGGGCGTCACCATGGAAGAAGCGCTGATCGGCTTTATCATCGGCTCGGTGACCGGCGTCCTTGTCGGCGTCGCCCTTGGCCGCAACAGGCTCGCTTCCGACATCCTCTCGATCTACATCAAAGCCATCAATTCGATCCCGCGCGTCGTTCTCGCGCCGATCTTCGTCATGATCATGGGTCTCGGCCTGGCGTCGAAGGTGGCGCTCGCCTTCATCATGGTATTCTTCGTCGTGTTCGCCAATGCCTTCCAGGGCGTTCGCGAAGCCGACCGTAACATGATTGCCAATGCCCGCATTCTTGGCGCTTCGAACTGGCGGGTCACTCGCAACGTCATCCTGCCCTCGGCGATGAGCTGGATATTTGCAAGCCTGCACATTTCCTTCTCCTTCGCCATCATCGGCGCGATCGTCGGCGAGTTCGTCGGGTCGCTGGCCGGTATCGGCTACCTGATCTCGATCGCCAAGGGCACCTATGATGCCGCCGGCCTCTATGCCGCGATCATCCTGGTGATGATTGTCACGCTCGGCGCCGAATATGTGATGACGCTCATCGAGAACCGCATCACCCGCTGGCGTCCGCAGCAGAGCCTCGACACGCATTAAGCAGCCAATTACTGGCACCTCCCAAGGCCAGGGGCCGGGCGTTTCGCCCGGCCTTTTTCGTGTCGAAGGCTTTTTCACCGCAGGTCAGGGGTATCGCATATGAACTGAAGTCGCCGCCGCCCTCCTTCTCCCCTCGGGGAAAGGTGCCGTCAGGCGGATGAGGGGCCTCCACCACGACTACGAAAATCCATGAATTCAAATCAGCCAGCCCCCTCATCCGACCCTTCGGGCCACCTTCTCCCCGCTGGGGCGAAGGAATTTCCCGTGCTGATCCACCCCATATGCGATTGTCCTACTGCGCGGGCGGGAGAGGGGACTATCCCTCCATCAGCGCCGTCCGCACTCTCAAACGGCCGGCAGCCGCACGCGGACCAGCAGGCCGCCGCCCGTCGCTTCGCCAAGCGTGACCGAGCCGCCGGCGCCATCGACCACTTCGCGGACGATGGCGAGGCCGAGGCCGCTGCCCTCCGGCTCCGTGCCCATGATGCGATAGAAGCGTTCGAAGACTTGCGAGCGTTCGGCCTCCGGGATGCCCGGGCCGTTGTCCTCGACCCATAGCAGGGCCGTATCGCCTTCGCGGCCGACGCCGACCGTCACGCGGCCGCCCGCCTGCGTGTAGCGCAGCGCATTGTCGACGAGATTAACCAGCATCTCGCGCAGCATGGTGCCGTCGCCTTCGATATGTACCGGCTTTTCGTCCGCTTCCAGACCGAGATCGATGTCGCGACGCAAGGCTTCTTCGGCGAGCGTTTCCAGCACGCGCCGGGCGGTTTCCGCGAGATCGATGGTGTCGTTGCGCGGCCGGCGGCTGCCGGGCTCGGCGCGCGAAAGCGTCAGAAGCTGGCTTGCAAGGCGCGTCACCTGCCGCGTGCTGGAACGCAATGCCGTCAGCGCCTCGTCGCGCCTCGCGGTATCGGCTTCACGCGCGGCCACGCTCGCCTGCGTCGAAATCAGCGCCAGCGGCGTGCGCAGCTGATGGGCGGCGTTCGAGACGAAGCGGCGTTGCGCCGCCATCTGGTTCTGCACCCGCTCCATGTGATCGTTCAGCGCATGGACGAGCGGGCGAAGCTCGTTCTGCACCATATGGGGATCCAGTGGATCCAGGCGCTGACGGCCGCGTGCGCGCACCGCGTCACGCAGCCGGAGTACGGGCGCCAGGCCCCGCTGCAGGCCGATAATGGTCACGACGCCGGCAAGAAGGACGAGGGCGAGCTGTTTGGTGAAATCCGAGAGCCACAGCCTGCGACGCATGGCGTATTGGCTGTTGTGCGTGACGGCGACCGCCACGGAGATCGTGCTGTCCTGATCGAGGCCGACGACGGGATGGCTCAACATGAGCACGCGGACGCCGTCGGAGCGAAACGTCCTGTCTTCGCCGATCAGATCCCGCTTCGGCCGCGGCAGGTCCGGGAAACCGGCGACGAGATTTCCCCATGCGGTCACGACCTGATAGAAGACGCGGTCGCCATAGCCCGTGTCGAACATTTCCAAGGCAGCGGGCGGAATGTCGATCTGCACCGTGCCGCTGGCATCGACATGCACGGCCTCGGCGATCACACGGGCCGAGGCAAGCAGCGTGCGATCGGTGACGAGATCGGCCGTCGCATCCGCTGAGCGGAAACTGAGATAAAGGTTGATGCAGATCGCGCCGATCAGCGTCAGCACCACCCAGGCGAACAATTGCGCCCGGAGGCTTGTTGTCAGCGCGCCGACGAGGCGGCCCGGGAGCCCTGTCGGTGGGGAGGCTTCACTGCGCATGGCGAAGGAGATAACCTAGGCCGCGCAGTGTCGCGATCTGTACCGTGCTGCCTTCGAGCTTCTTGCGCACGCGATGCACATAGATTTCGATGGCGCTGGTATCGGCGAGATCGTCGAAACCGAAGACGCTCTCCGACAGCGTCGTCTTGGTGACGGTCGTGCCGGCCTTCATGATGAGATGTTCGAGCACGGCATGTTCGCGCGGTGTCAGCGCCAGGGATTCGCCGGCCAGATAGAACTGCCGCGTTCCGCCATCGAACAGCAGATCGCCAACGGCGATTTCGGGAGCGGCACGGTCATGGCCGCGGCGGACGGCGGCCCGAATGCGCGCCTCGAGTTCGGCGATCTCGAAAGGCTTGGCGAGATAATCGTCAGCGCCGCTGTCGAGCCCGGCGACCCGCCCGTCGAGGCTGGCATTGGCCGTCAAAATGATGACCGGCACCTTATTGCCGCTCTGGCGCAGGCGTTTCAGCAGCGTCAAACCATCCATCTTCGGCAGCGACAGATCCAGAATGACGACGGCATAGCCGGCAACCTTCAGCATATGCTCGGCATCCTCGCCATCATAGGCGATGTCGACGGCATATTGCGCCTGACGCAGCGCCTTGCCGAGCCAGGACGCCAGTTCGCGATTGTCTTCGACGATCAGGAGCCTCATGAAGCAACTATACAGCAAGTATCGGATGGGGCGAACATTTCCGGCGGCTTTCCGGCCAGTGCGTCATCGGTTGGCGAGCCTCAGACCCATCTCCCTGACCTCTCGGAGATACACCTTGCGCGCATAGGGCGGGGTCAGGTTATGGTCCGCTTCCGGAATGATGGTCAGGCGTATGTCCGGGAAGTGCTTCAAGCCGGCGCCGTTCTCCCCGAACTGGTCATGCAGATGATCCAGGCCGATATCGTGGGCGCTGTAGATCAGCGACATATCGACACCGCGCTTGGCGAGTGTGCGGAAGTCACCCAACACGGGTCCCTGAGCCGCAGCGAAGATGGGGAACGCACCAAGCAGCCGGCGGCCCGCTCGCGCTGCGCGCCGGCCGATGCCCGTCGCCATGTTGAGGATGGCGCTCTTCGCATCGATCTGGCCGCTGAAGAGCCGCTTCAGCGTCTCCATCTGCAGGAGTTTGCGCCCATAGGTTTCCAGCGAACGGGGAGCAAAGCGTAGCGCCTCATCGACCGATCGGCTCTCATCCCAATGAAAGCTGTAGGGATTGACCGTGATGAGGCCGCTGCAGCGCGCATCGCGCAGTGCCGCCTGGAAGGCAAGATAGCCGCCGCTGCAACGTCCCACGATATAGGCCGGCAGCAGATTCCGCTGCTCCAGAAGGGTCAATGCCTCTTCGACATCCCGATGCTGTTCGCGGGAATAGAGCACCTGCTCGGGAGCGCCGGAAAGCGGCGGGCTGTCGCCGACATTGGCCGTATCGAAGCGCAGTGACGCGATGCCATCGCGAGCGAGCGCCCGCGCCATGATGACAGACATCCGGCCCCAGCCGGCGTGTCTGTCATAAGCGGTCGTCAGCAGCAGCGCGGTTGCGCCGGTGCGGGCACCTTCGGGTTCGCAGAGAATGCCGAACAAACGGTTTCCCGTGCCGAAACGCAGCGGCGTTTCCTGAAAACCGTCGCCGGCGAGGGGTTCCGCAACGGGGGAGACGAGCCCCGCCGATGCAGCCGTGCCAGGCCGGGCGGCGATCGATTGCACCCAGGCGATGATTTTTCGGCCGGCCGCGGTCGGCATGATGGCGATGGTGGGGTTCGATACGAGATCGTCATAGCCTTCATAGGCGGACTGTTCGACATGAGGACCGAGCGTTTCGAGATGACGCGCGAAGTCTGCATCTCCCGGGCGGCCGGGTCGCGCCAGCACAAGGCAGTTCGGCGCGGCGATCCGGTCGAGCGTCATCAGGTTCAGTTTCCTGACTGCGTCGGCGGCGCTATCGGGCATGCGCAGGCTGGCGACCGTGACGCCTTCGGTCTGGCGCTGCGCTTCGGCGAGCCCCATGCTTTCATCGATCATCTTGGACCAGACGGTCAGTTCGCGCAGATAGGCCCGGCCGGAGATGACGGGCGCAAGGAAGGCGATGCCGTCGATGTTGGACAGGTGTTCGGCGAGCGTGGCGGCAATGGTGCCGCCAAGCCCTTGGCTGACGAGGATCAGGCGCTCGCAGCCGGAAAGCGCTCTCAGTTTGGCGGCAGCGGCAAGCGCGGTTTCCTGCCACGGTGTCAGGCCATTGCCTTTGTCGGCGATGTCAAGCGCGTCGCCCGTGCCGGCATAGTCGAAACGAAGACTTGATATCCCGATATCGGCGAGATCTTCCGCCAGAATGCGCCAGAACTTGCGGACGCACATTTCCTCGAAACCCCAGGGGCTGAGAAACAGCACGGCGGTGTCGCGCGAAGATGCAACGGCCGGAGTAAACAGGCCGACCGTGCCGGCGAAGGTTACCGGGATGGCTGCTGATCTTGTCTGCCCTTCCTTGTCCTGTTTTTCGGCGGCTCCCCAACCAGCCATGATAGTCTCCTCACATTCGGCGTGGCGCCAATAGAGCCAGAGCCTGCGTGGCAATCGGATTGACACGGGCAGGCAGCCGCGCCGCGATCTCCTGCATGACCTCGATATCCTCGGCTGGAACGGCTTTCAGCAGTCTGAGCGCGACACCGTAGGCCAGGGCGCCGGCAATGATGGCGCTTGCGAGGCCCGCAACGCCGGTCAACGCCTGAACGAAACCATAGGCTGCAATCGCGCAGAGAATGGCAGCAACCGTGACTTTTGCAAGGTTGATGAGCATACCGCGCGTCGAGCCTTCGAATTCCATCCGGCGCACCATCAGAAGGCACATGGCCGTAAAGGCCAGGAAGCGCACCAGCGCTGCCCCTTCACCGCCGTAAAAGGGCACTGCGGCCAGGCAGCCGATGACCATGACAAAGCTGGCAATGACTCCGATGACAGTGCGCTCGCGCACGCGATCGAGCGAATAGAGATATTGCGTGCAGATCTGCATAAAGACGTATGGTGCCGCCGTCAGCGACAGCAACGCAACCATGCCGCCGCTCGGAGCGAAGGGCTGGCCAAAGATCGTCACGACAAGCTCGGGCGCGATCGCCGCGAGGCCGAAGCTCATCGGCAGCGTGATATAGGCGATGCTGCGCGCCACGCCGGCGAAGACCTCGACGGGCAGCTTGTCCGATGCGCGCGCATGCATCTGTTCGGAGTAATAGGGCAGCAGGCTGCCGCTCAGTTGCACGGGCAGCTGCAGCGCCAGATTGGCGAGCGACAGGCCGACGGCATAAAAGCCTACCGCTTCGATGCCCCAGTAGCGCTGCAGGAACAAAAGCTCGATGCGGTTGAGGAAGATCGAGCTGTTGATGAGTTCGATCGAAAGAATGAGCGATGAGCTGATGAGCGCGGAAAGGCCGACGCCGCAGCTGTTCTTGCGGGCAATCGCGATCCGGAGTGTCGCGATAAACATAGGCAGCTGGCCGATCGCATAGCCGGCAAGCGCGCCGCTGACGCCGAAGACAATGGCGCCCACGAGGACGGTCGCAAGCTGCAGCACCGAACTTGCCACGGTGATGCGCAGGAAGGCGCCGACCTGCTGCTCGCCGATCAGATAGTTCTTGCTGTAGGCGCCGAGAGACTGAAGTACGAAGAACACGCCTGTTATGGCAATGACTTCAGATGCATCGCCCGCCCAATGCAGCCGCTCCGCATCCCAGTAATAGGCGGCATAGCCGGCAAGCAGGATCACGGTTGCGAGGATCGTCGGCTGCAGGAGATAGGCGGCAAAGCCACGCCGTTCTTCAGCCGAATAGCCGTTCCCCTTCAACTGCGGCAGGATGCGCAGCAGCGTGACGCCGGCGCCAAGCTCGGCGATCAGCGCGCCGGTTGTCGTCAGCCACAGGGAAAAGGCGATCACACCGTTGGCTTCCGGGCCGAGCAGGCGGGCCGCGATGATCGAACAGGCAAAACCGGTCGCGAGCAGGGTCAATCCCGCCGCCGCGTTCAACACCGAATTTGCCATTATGCCCTTGGTCATGAAGATAGACCGTTCCTCAAATTGCCGGAACTAACCGCATATATCCGGCTCTTCGTGGGGATACCGTCAGCTCTATTTCATATGCCTTAATATTTAGGGTTTAATGCTGCGCTAAGTTCATTTTTTACTTCGGCTAATATTCATTCCTTCTGATGTTGGCCGCCTGGGGCTTGTCCGGAGGGTTTCATTGTTCAGCCTCATCGTCTGCACGATCGATCGGTTCGATCAGCTGGAGCGGCTGTTCCGCTCGCTTGTCGAACAGCGTCACCGCGATTTCGAGGTCGTCGTCGTCGATCAGAACCTCGACGACCGGCTGCACGAGCTCATCCACCGCTTTTCCTCCTCTTTCCTCATTCGGCACGTCCGTTCGCCGAAGGGACTTTCGCGGGCACGCAACAACGGCATGGCGGTCGCGGAGGGCGATTACGTCTGCTTTCCCGACGACGATTGCTGGTACGAGTCTGATACGCTTTCGACGGCTGCGGCGCTGTTTTCAGCCCATCCGGACCTCGCGATCGTCACGGGACGCACGCTTGATGCCGAAGGTCTCGCCTCGGTCAGCCCGACGGGCGAGAGGCGGTTGGCGCTGACGCGCTGGAATTATCTGAAATGCGGCAATTCCAACGGCATCTTCGTGTGCCGCGCCGCATTAACCGATATCGGTGGCTTCGACGAGGATCTCGGCGTCGGTTCGGAATCACCGTTCCAGAGCGGCGAAGAGGCGGATTTTCTGCTGCGCGCCCTTGCTGCCGGCAGACGAGCGATGTTCTTTCCCGACCTCATCGTCCATCACGATCAGGTCACCAGCGAATATGGCCCGCGGCAGGTGGAGCGGGCACGCAAATATGGGCGCGGCTTCGGCGCGCTGATGCGCAAGCAGGCCTTTCCCCTCCCCTATGTCTGTTATCGTCTGCTGCGGCCGGTTGCCGGCTGGCTGGCGGCACTGGTGCGCTTCAACCGCGATGCCGCCCGCTACAAGCGGGCCTGGCTGATGGGCATTCTGGAAGGTTATGCCACCTGGCCACGGTGGCGCAGGAACTGAGGCGACTTGCCCTTCGGGGTTAGGGTTTCGGCATAGACATCCATGTAGCGCTGGGCCACTTCGTCCCACGCGTAAGCGCGGGCATCGCGCAGCAGCTCCTGCCGCAAGGTCAGGTCGTCAGCCTCCAGGCGCTCGAACGCTGCGGTCAGGGTATCGGCGGCCACTTCCGGATCGGAGAAATCCGACAGCATCAGGGCAGGATGCGTCTCCGCCATCGCCTTGTAGGCCTCGTTGGCGTTCAGCACCGGCAGCAGGCCAGCGCTCATGGCCTCGATCGCCACCAGGCCGAAGCCTTCATATTCAGAGGCCGAGGTAAAGAGCGAGGCGCGTGCGATAATATTGCGGATAGAGCCGTCGTCGATCGAGACATGCAGCGCGACATTGCGTTCGAGGTCGCGGGCGGCGATTTCCTTTTCCAGCGTCGCGCGATCGAGATCCGATTCGGCGCCGATGATATCGAGATGCCACTCTGCGTCGCGGGCGGCCAGCACCGTCATGACATCGAGCAGGTGGTCGAGCCGCTTGTTGACCGAGAAGCGGCCGATGGTGACGATGCGGCGGCGGGCCTCCAGGGCAGCGCAGTTGGAGAACTTGCTGACATCGGCGCCGTTTTCGATCAGGCGCACGCGGCTGTCGGCGATCTGTGAAAAGAGCCGCGCGTCGGACTGGCTGCAACAGATCAGATAGTTGTAGCCGAGAGCCGAAAGCCGTGTTGCCGTATTGAACCAGACCTTCTTGATCGCGGCATATTTCTGCGTGTGGAAGAAACCGCCATGCGTGGTGGCGACCATGGGACGCCCATGCATCAGTTTGCCCCAGGCGAGTGCATCGAAGAAGAAATCGACGGCGTGAACATGAACGAGGTCGGCATCGGCCAGATGGCGGAAGACCTTTGGCGCGAGCGGATAGCGGCTGGAGCCGGACCAGGGGATGCGCACGATCTCGATGCCATCGATGGTTTCGCTTTCGGCAAGTTCCCGGCCGGGATCGGAAAACAGGCTGTTGCAGGTAACGACGCGCACGCGATAGCCGCGGGAAACCAGCTGGCGGCAGAGATTGGCAACGACATCTTCCAGGCCGCCCTTGTTCGGCAGGAACTGGCGCACGACATGCACGATCAGCGGCCCGGCCTGCTTGTTTGCCTGAATATCCGCAACAGCCGATGTCATCGATCCACCCTCGACCCCTATGCCGCGCTATGCACCGGCAATCCGGCGCTGCAGCACGCCGCCCGTTGATCAGTCGGCAAAACAGATCATCGGGTCGGTTAAAAAAGGCTTAATCGCCGGTTGGCGTGCGTCATGTTTCGGGCAAGAGGGTTAATGGTGAGGCGTCTGGCAGGGGGGGTGAGGGGCGTTTTTTGAAAACAGCCCGAATCACAATAAGTACCGACCCGAAATCCAGATGTCTCAGAACGCTCGGAAGGTCAGCGTCGTCAGCGAGCGGACGATGCCGGGGATATTGGCGATGTGGTCGTTGATGAACTTGCCGATATCCTGCTCTTCGGCAATGTAGACCTTCATCAGCAGATCGTAGTCGCCGCTAGTGGAATACAGTTCCGAAACCAGCTCCGTCTGGTAGATCGCATCGGCGACCTCATAGGTCTTGCCAGGGGCGCATTGGAGCTGAACGAAAATGGGCTTCATGAGAATGTCCTGCTTCTGTCTGCCGCCGCCATAGCGGCCGGCTTTTCTCTATCATGGTCGAAAGCGCCGCCGCCATGCAAGTTTTTCTCCAGAGCCGATGATTTTTTGGCATCATGCCATGTCCATCGGATGTCGCTCTTGCCGCTTCCGCAATTTCGAGCATGGCGCTAGATTGGCGCCATTAGCTCTCTCGATTGGACCGATTTCATGCTGAATGACCCACGCTCCCATGGTCTTTGGGAAAAGACCGCCCCGCCACCGCCGGCAACAAAGCCGCTTTCGGGTGAAGTGTCCGCCGATGTCGTGGTGGTTGGCGGTGGCTATACCGGTCTTTCGACGGCGCTGCATCTGGCCGAGGCCGGCACGAATGTCGTGCTGCTGGAAGCCAATGAAATCGGCTTCGGCGGCGCCGGCCGCAATGTTGGCCTCATTAATGCCGGCATGTGGGTGATGCCGGATGATCTGCCGGGTGAACTCGGTGCCGTCCATGGCGAACGGCTTCTCGATCTGCTCGGCAATGGCCCAAAACTGGTCATGGAGCTGATCGACAAGCATGGCATCGCCTGCGAACTCGAGCGCAACGGTACGCTGCATTGCGCCGTCGGTCCCGAAGGGTTGAAGGAAATCGAGGAGCGCGCCCGGCAATGGGAAAAGCGCGGTGCGCCGGTCACGGTGCTCGATGCGCGCGAGACGGAGCGTCGGGTCGGCAGCTCGGCCTATGCCGGAGCGCTGCTCGACATGCGCGCCGGTACGCTGCAGCCGCTTGCCTATGCGCGCGGCCTTGCCCATGTCGTAGTGAAAGCGGGCGTTACAATCCACACCGGCAGCCGCGTGACATCGACGGAAAGAAGCGGTGCGAAATGGGTGGTTTCGACCGAGCGCGGCAAGGTGAGCGCCGACTGCATCGTGGTGGCGACGGACGCCTATAGCACTGGCCCCTGGGAAAAGGTTCGGAACGAGCAGGTGCACCTGCCCTATTTCAATTTCGCCACCGTGCCGCTTGGCGACAACTTGCGCAAGTCCGTGCTGCCGGGGCGCGAGGGGGCCTGGGATACGAAGGAAGTGCTCTCGTCCTTCCGCATGGATCAGGCCGGCCGGCTCGTCTTCGGCAGCGTCGGGGCGCTGCGCAACACCGGTCTCGCCATTCACAAGAACTGGGCTCGGCGCTCGATCAGAAAGCTCTTTCCGCAGTTGGGCGATATTCCCTTCGAATGCGAATGGTATGGCAAGATCGGCATGACCGACAATGCGCTGCCGCGTTTCCATAAGCTGGATCAGAACGTTGTCGGCTTCTCCGGCTACAATGGCCGCGGCATCGCGCCCGGCACCGTGTTCGGCAAGGTGCTCGCCGGCCATATTCTTGGGCAGATTTCCGAGGCCGATCTGCCGCTGCCGGTGACCGATATCGTCGAGCCGAGCTTCAGGGCGGCAAAGGAAATGTGGTACGAGGCCGGTGCTCAGGCCGCGCATTTCGTCGGGGCCAGAGTCTAGAGCGTGATGCCGAAAAGTGTAGGCGGTTTTCGGACGACATCACACTCTGATTCTAGAGCGGATTCAGATTTTAGGTCGACTCGACCTGAAATCATCCGGCTCTAGGGCAATTCCGGGAACGAGGGTTACGGGAAGAGGAAACAAGATGAGCGCGACATCGGATCTTGCTGCCGAAACCAAGGCCATTCTGACTGAAATCGGTGTGTCGGCCGATCGCTATACCGGCGGAACGCTTGCCGTCACGTCTCCTGTGACCGGCGCCGAAATCGGCCGGCTGAAGGAGCATTCGACGGATGAGGCGAAGGCTGCGATCGCGTTGGCGCACGAGGCGTTTCTGTCCTGGCGCAACGTGCCGGCGCCGAAGCGCGGCGAGCTGATCCGCCTGCTTGGTGAGGAGCTGCGCGCCGGCAAGATGGCCCTTGGCCGTCTCGTTTCCATTGAAGTGGGCAAGATCACCTCCGAGGGCCTCGGCGAAGTGCAGGAGATGATCGATATCTGCGATTTCGCTGTGGGACTCTCGCGCCAGCTTTATGGCCTCACCATCGCCACGGAGCGCTCCGAGCACCGGATGATGGAAAGCTGGCATCCGCTGGGGGCGATCGGCATCATCTCGGCCTTCAACTTCCCCGTTGCCGTCTGGTCGTGGAATGCAGCACTTGCCATCGTCTGCGGCAATTCCACCATCTGGAAACCGTCGGAGAAGACGCCGCTGACGGCGCTTGCCGTGCAGGCGCTGTTCGAAAAGGCCTTGAAGCGCTACATTGCCGAAGGCGGCCAAGCGCCGGCCAATCTTTCGACGCTGCTGATCGGCGGCCGCGATCTTGGCGAGTTGCTGGTCGATCATCGCCAAGTGCCGTTGGTTTCGGCAACCGGATCGACGGCAATGGGCCGAGCGGTCGGCCCGCGTCTTGCCGGCCGCTTCGCCCGCGCCATCCTCGAGCTCGGCGGCAACAATGCCGCCATCGTCTGCCCGACGGCCGATCTAGATCTCACCCTGCGTGGCGTTGCCTTTTCCGCCATGGGCACGGCCGGCCAGCGCTGCACGACGCTACGTCGGCTTTTCGTTCATGACAGCGTCTATGACCAGCTCATTCCGCGCCTGCAGAAGGCCTATGGTTCGGTGACGATCGGCAATCCGCTTGAAGCCGGTACTCTGGTTGGCCCGCTGATCGACAAACAGGCCTTCGACCGCATGCAGGAAGCGCTTGCGGCTGCGAAGGCGGCCGGCGGCACGGTGACGGGCGGCGAGCGCGTCGAAAATGGCTCGGCTGACGCCTTCTATGTCCGTCCTGCTCTCGTCGAAATGCCGGAGCAGACCGGCCCAGTCGAGCAGGAAACCTTCGCGCCGATCCTCTATGTGATGAGGTACAGTGATTTCGATAAGGCGCTGGCGCTGCATAATGCCGTGCCGCAAGGCCTGTCGTCGTCGATCTTCACCAATGACATGCGCGAAGCTGAGACCTTCGTGTCCGCGCGCGGTTCGGATTGCGGCATCGCCAACGTCAATCTCGGTCCCTCCGGCGCCGAGATCGGTGGCGCATTCGGCGGCGAGAAGGAAACCGGGGGCGGCCGCGAATCCGGTTCGGATGCCTGGAAAGCCTATATGCGCCGGGCGACCAACACGATCAATTACGGCCGTACCCTGCCGCTTGCCCAGGGCGTCAAGTTCGACGTGGCGTAGTGCGAGAGCCTTGCTGCATTGCGATAGGGCAGATGAGGGCGTAGAAGGTCTTTATCTGCCTCATGTTGTTCAGGATCTTTTCTCATGCACCTGTCGCTCGCCGAAGCCGAAACGCTGGTCGTGGAGGCGCTGCAGCGAAGCAAGGTGAGTGATGCGAATGCCCGCTCGGTGGCGGTCGCACTCGTCGAGGCGGAAGCGGCAGGGCAGGGTGGTCACGGCTTGCGCCGCGTGTCCGCCTATGCCGGACAGGCCAAGGTCGGCAAGGTCGATGGTTTTGCCTCGCCGCAGCTGAGCCGGCCCTTTCCTGCCGTGCTGCGCATCGATGCCGGCAACGGCTATGCCTATCCGGCGCTCGACCTTGCAGTTGCCGAGCTTTCGGCTGTCGCCCGCGAGCAGGGTATCGCGCTTGCCGCCATCAGCCGTTCCCATCATGCCGGCGTCATGGGTCTGACGGTGGAACGTTTTGCCGATCAGGGGCTGGTGGCGCTGATGGTGGCCAATGCGCCGGCTTCCATGGCGCCTTGGGGCGGAAAGACGCCTGTTTTCGGCACCAACCCCATCGCTTTCGCTGCGCCGCTTCCCGATGAGGAGCCGATGGTGATCGATCTGGCTCTTTCGAAAGTGGCACGCGGCAAGGTGATGGCGGCGCGGCAGCAAGGCGCTTCGATCCCCGCCGACTGGGCTTTCGACCGCGAGGGAAGGCCGACGACAAACGCCGAGGAGGCTCTGGCCGGCACGATGGTTCCCGCCGGCGATTCAAAGGGTGCGGCGCTGGCTCTCATGGTCGAAATCCTGGCCGCGGGCCTGACTGGCGCCAATTATGCCTTCGAGTCTTCCTCGCTCTTCGACGACAAGGGCGCGCCGCCGGCACTTGGCCACACAATCATTGCGATCAACCCGGCAGCGATGAGTGCCGCCGATACGGCGCGGCGCTTGGCACTGCTGGCAAGCGAGATCACGCGGGATCCCAATGTCCGCCTGCCGGGCCGGCGCGGACAGACGTCACGGCGCCTCGCGCTGACGGAGGGGATTATCGTCGAGGATGAAGTGATTGCGGCGATCGAGAGGCTTTGAGGTGTCAAAGGCGCAGGTCAGATGAGTGTGTATTTGCCGCGCTTTCAAACACGGCCGCTCACGATTTACAGATCACGCGACGGCCGGCTTTTCATCAAGCCATCCGCCGGTGAAGCCGGCGCGTTCCAGGCCGCGGCGGAGAATCGGCGATTTTCGCATCAGGTCCCAGATCATGCCCGTGCGGGCGTTTTCGATCATCATGACCAGCAGGCCCTGGTCGATGGCGACCGAACGGTCGTCCACCCAGCCTTCCGGGCCGGATCCCATGACGCTCGGATTGAAGCCGCCGGGAAAACGGCCGTCGAGCAGAAGGTTTGGGTAGGATGACAGCAGCGCCCTTGTGCCGTCGAGAGCGGCCTGACGATCGAATGCCAGGCAGGACAAGGGTCCCCAAGGGGCGATGGTGCCGTCATCTGGGCCGAGCGGAGCGCCGCGCGCAGCATAGCCGAAGACCTTTGGAGCATAGCGGAGGCTATGTTTGGTGCCGGTGGGGTTCGGACCATCGCAGGCCGAAAGACCCCAGACATCCTTCGTATAGCCGGTAAAATGGCCGGGATTACGTTCCGTGTAATCGCGCTGCACTGATATCGCCGTCTGCGTGTTGCGGAAGTAATCAGTGTCCTTGTCGGCCACATGCTTGTCGCGGATGCCGCGGAAATCGATCCAGGCATGCGAGAAGAGGTGGATGAAGAGCGGCCCCGCATAGAGGAAGGGCGTGTCCTTGAACATCATCCAGGTATAGGTCGAGGCGAAGGCATCATAGCTCGAGGGCGGGATCGCATGCGTGGGCGAGGCGAGCGCCAGCACATAGAGGAAAATCGCCTCGTCATAGCCCTGGTAGCGCCAGCGCAGGAAGCCGCTTGCGGGCTTCCAGCCCATGCTGATGGTCTGGCCCTTGTTCAGCGCCCAGTGCCAGTCGCACCGTTCGTAAAGGAATTTCGCCTGCTTGCGGATATCGCGTTCGGCCTGGTTGGCACCATTGAAATAGGCGGCAGCCGTCAGGACGCCGAGTAGCAACAGACCGGTATCGATGGTCGAAAGCTCGCTGTTCCAGGCGCGGTTGCCGGTCTCCATATAGAGGAAGTGATAGTAGAAGCCGCGATGGCCGGTCGCGCCACGCTCGGTGCCCTGATCGCTATTGGCGAAGAAATCCAGAGCGGCCAGCACCCGTTTGGCCGCATCGGCGCGGCTGATCCAGCCGCGCTCGACAGCTACCGGATAGCTCGATAGCGCAAAGCCGACTGCGGCGATGCTGCAATGGCTCGTCTTGATGGAGGTATCCGCCACCAGTCCGTTTTCCGGATTGGTGTAGAGCATGAAATAGTCGAACGCCGAACGTTGCAGTTGATCGATCAGCGCATCGTCGATGTCGTGTACCTGTTGCAGCATCTTCTATCCGTCTCCTCGGCGCTCCCGTTCCCTGCTGAGCACAGGAGCCTGGATAGTTGCAAATCAAACATGGTTAATATTGCCATGCATTTATGGAGGATTGTTTAAGATCAGGGCCTTATGATGCCGGTTGTCCACACTCCCGCGATTCCGAAGTTCGGTTTCGGCGACTTTCCGTCGTCGAGGCAAACGAATCACCCCGTTGGTGCCGCCGGGGCGGCCGCCGGCGATTCGCATCGGCCGAACGGGCTAATCGGTTGCAGTTTCCAGTCTTTGCTTCAGCCGCGCAAGGGACCTGCCGAAAATCGTCTCATCGCCAAGTGCCCTAGCAAGTGTCAATGCGCCCTGAATGCCGACGACGGCTTCTTCTGCAAGCGCTTTTGCCTCTGCGCCCGGCAGCCCCGCCTTGCGCAGAGCGCCGGCGAGCGCTTCGATCCAGCGCTGGAAATAACCTCGGATGGTGGTGGAAAAACGGTCGCGTGTTTCATCCAATGCAAAAGCGCCGATCAGGCAGACGCGGCGGCCGGAACGGAAATAGCTGTCCGTCGTCTCCCACATGCGGCCGATGGCAGCGCGCGGCTCACCCTCTTCGAGCGGTTCGAACATTTCCTTGACGAACCAGGCGTCGATATGGGCCATGATCTCGGCCGCCATCTGCTCCTTGCCGCCGGGGAAGAAGTGATAGAGGCTGCCTTTCGACAGTTTCGTGCGGGCGGTGATCTCACTCATCGACGCCCCTTCGTAGCCGAGTTCGCGAAAGACTTCGGCGACGAGGGCGATGGCGTCGGGTTTTTCGAAGACAATACGCACCATCTCAAAGGCCGAGGTCGGAAAGACCCGGATGATCGTCCGGCCGCCGACCGAGTGGCCAGTGGAACTTCCGGTCTTCTTGCCTGATCGGCATGTCGTTGATGGAAGCAAAACGGCGCTGCATCAAGCCGTCGGCATCGAATTCCCAATTCTCGTTACCGTAGGAGCGGAACCAGTGGCCGCTGTCGTCATGCCATTCATAGGCAAAGCGCACGGCGATGTGATTACCCTCGAAGGCCCAGAGTTCCTTGATCAACCGATAGTCGAGTTCTTTTGCCCATTTGCGCGTCAGGAACTCGACGATCTCCTTGCGGCCGCGCGGAAATTCGGCGCGGTTCCGCCATTGGCTGTCTTCCGTATAGACTTTGGAGACGCGCTCCGGATCACGGCTGTTCCAGCCGTCTTCGGCCATGCGGACCTTGGCGATGGCGGTTTCGCGGGTGAAAGGCGGGACCAGTGGGGTTGACATGATTGGCTCCTTCTAAACCGATATGTTTTTAGTAGACTGTTTGGTTTAGATGGTCAAGCGGCAAGACTTTGCTCGGCTCGATGGTTCAGCGCGCGAATTTTCGGGCACCGGCGACACAGCCGACAACGGCGATCGTCACAACGAGCATCGACCAGCTGACGCTTTCCTTGAGCAGCGCCGCTGCAAGCGCGAAGCCGAAGAAGGGCTGGAGGAATTGCAGCTGGCCGACGGCTGCGATGCCGCCCTGCGCGAGCCCCCGATACCAGAAGATGAAGCCGATCAGCATGCTGAAGAGCGAGACATAGGTAAGGCCGAGCCAGGCCGGGCGGCCAATGCCGTCGATGCTGTGCGGCATGGTCATGAGGCAGAGCGCAATGGTGACGGGCAGCGACAGGACGAGAGCCCAGCAGATGACCTGCCAGCCGCCGAGCCGGCGCGAGAGCACCGCACCCTCGGCATAGCCAAGTCCGCAGACGAGAACGGCTGCAAGCATCAGGAGATCTCCGACCGGCGAGGCCGATACGCCCTGTGCCAGGGCATAGCCGCTGACCAGTGCGCTGCCGACAGCGGAGAAGATCCAGAAGGCCGGGCGTGGCCGCTCGCCGCCGCGCAGCACGCCGAAGATTGCCGTTGCCAGCGGCAGCAGGCCGATGAAGACGATCGAATGCGCCGAGGTGACGTGCTTCAGCGCCAGCGCCGTCAAGAGCGGAAATCCGACCACGCAGCCGAGAGCAACGATGGCAAGCGCGGTGATATCGCCGCGGCTAGGGCGCTTTTCGCGAAAGGCGAGCAATAGGCCAAGACCCAGCAGGCCGGCAATTACGGCTCGGGCAACGGTCAGGAACAGCGGATCGAAATCCATCACGGCCACCCGCGTCGCCGGTAGCGAGCCGCTAAAGATGACCACTCCCGTCAAACCGCAGATCCATCCTGTCGTCGTCTTGTCCATTGCACATGCTCCTTCTTGATATTCGCGGGTATCGGCGCATTTGCCTGCTCAAGCCAGAGACGGTACAGTACAATTTATGCGAACTGTTATGGTTGAAGGTGCAGTACGGATGGATAATATCTCGACAGCCGGCATTGGCGGAAATACGCGGATCGAAGGGGTGATGGCGGCGATTTCCGATCGGATCGCCAGCCGCAGCCTGGTGCCGGGTGCGCGGCTCCCCTCCGTGCGCGGTTTTGCCAAGACGATGCAGGTTTCGGTTTCCACCGTGGTCGAGGCCTATGAGCGGCTCGCTGCCGAGGGTATGATCCGTTCGCGCCCCGGCTCGGGTTTTTACGTCTGCGGATCATTGCCGCCGTTGTCGCTCACCGAGACTGGAGCGAGATCGGACCGCAATGTCGATCCGCTGTGGATCTCGCGGCAATCCCTAGAGGTCAGCGACGATGTCTTGAAGCCCGGCTGCGGCTGGCTCCCCCCGTCCTGGCTGCCGCAGACGGCCTTGCGCCGCGCGATGCGGACATTGGCGCGCGGCGATATCGGGACGCTCGCCAATTATGGGACGCCGCTCGGCCTGCCGCCTCTGCGGCAGCTGCTTGCCAGGCGTCTTAGCGAACATGGCATCAATGCGCCTCCGGACCAGATTATGTTGACGGAGTCCGGCACGCAGGCGATTGACCTCCTTTGCCGCTTTCTGCTCGAGCCCGGCGATACCGTACTGGTGGACGATCCCTGCTATTTCAATTTCCATGCGCTGCTGCGGGCGCACCGCGCCAATGTCGTCTCGGTGCCATTCACGCCCACGGGGCCGGATATCGAGCTGTTCGGTCAGGCCCTCGAACGGCATAAGCCGCGGCTCTACATCACCAATTCGGCCATTCATAACCCGACCGGCGCCGCGATTTCGCCCGTGACGGCGCATCGGCTGCTGAAGCTTGCGGATGCTTTCGGGCTGATCATCATCGAGGACGATATCTTCGCCGATTTCGAGACTGTTCCAGCCCCGCGTCTCGCCGCCTATGACGGGCTCGACCGGGTGATTCATATCGGCAGTTTTTCGAAGACGCTCTCGGCCTCCGTGCGCTGCGGCTTCATTGCCACCAAGCCCGACTGGATCGACGGTCTCGTCGATCTCAAGGTCGCAAGCAGTTTCAGCTGCGGGCAATTGTCGGCGGAGCTCGTTTATGTGGCATTGAAGGACGGCGGCTATCGCAAGCATGTCGAAGCGCTGCGCGTGCGGCTTGCAAAGACCATGGCCGAGGTGTCGGCACGTCTCGAGGCTATCGGCATCGTGCCCTGGCTCAAGCCGCAGGCGGGCATGTTTCTCTGGTGCCGGCTGCCCGAAGGGCTGGATGCGGGCGATGTCGCCCGCGCCTGCCTTGCCGAGGGCATTATTCTAGCGCCTGGCAATGCCTTCAGCGTTTCCGACACAGCAGGCCGTTTCATGCGCTTCAATGTGGCGCAGGCGACCGATGCACGGATCTTCGCTGTGCTGGAGGCGGCCATGGGCAAGCTGAGGATGCGTGATCGGGCGGTCGATGCCATTGGTTCGACCGCAGTCTAGGCGACTGGCGAAGGATATGAGCATCGCACTATGCCAAGGCCGCGGATGCTCATATCGCGAGCGCTGTGCGTCTATTTGGCAAACAAGCTGTTGATGTCGGCAAAGGCCTTCATCTCGATGGCGTTGCCGCTGGGGTCCTTGAAGAACATGGTCGCCTGTTCCCCTGGCTCGCCGCGGAAGCGGATATATGGCTTGATGACGAAATCGATGTTGGCCTTCATCAGCTTCTCGGCCGCTGCCTCCCATTCCTCCATCGACAGAACCACGCCGAAATGGCGGACGGGGACGCCGTGGCCATCGACGGCATTGGCGGCCACTTCCCCGGTTTCGTCCGGCGCCAGATGGGCGACGATCTGATGGCCGTAGAAATTGAAATCGATCCAGTCGGGTGAGCTTCGACCCTCGGGGCAGCCGAGAAGGCCGCCATAGAAAGTACGCGCCGCGGCAAGATCGTTGACGGGGAATGCGAGATGAAACGGATGGAGGGGTGCTGCGCTCATGATCGTCTCCTGACGTGCGAACTCGATGCAGTCATGGATAAGGTACATTTTTTTCTATGAAAAACTGTATATCATGATGCTGAGACATAGGAAAAATTATGAATCATGATTCCTGAACTTAAAACCTTGGTCGCAGTCGCCCGCTTTGGGACATTTGCCGCCGCGGGAGAGCGGATCGGGCTTACCCAGGCTGCGGTCAGCGGCCAGATGAAACGGCTGGAGGAAAGGCTCGGGACAGCGCTGTTCGAGCGGACGGGCCGTTCCGCAGTGTTGAACGCCGCCGGCTTGAGAACGCTCGAGCGCGCCAAGACCATCATCGCGATGTTCGACCATATCGCCGATCCCGCCGATGACGCATCGGGCGGCCAGCTCCGCATCGGCGCCATCGCCTCGGTTCAGTCGGCGATACTGGCGCGTGCGCTCGCGCCGTTTCGGCAGCGGTTTGGGAACACCCGCGTTCGTATCGTTCCCGGCGTCTCTCTTCATCTGCTCGATTTGATCGATGCAGGCGAGCTCGATCTCGCGGTACTCATCGAGCCTCCTTTCGGCCTGCCGAAGAACCTCGTATGGCAGCCGCTGCTGCGTGAGCCTTATGCGCTGGCCGTTCCCGAATGGCTGGAGGGCGACGATTGGCGGATATTGCTGCGCGAACAGCCGTTCATCCGTTATGACCGTGGCTCCTTCGGAGGACGGCAGGTCGACCGGTTTCTGCGGGCACATTCGATCGAGCCCAACGAGGCAATCGAGATCGACGACGTAGCGGGGATGTCGGCCCTCGTCGCATGCGGGTCGGGCGTGGCGCTGCTGCCGATCGTCGATGGCAGCCCGCCTACCGCTGCGCCGGTGCGTATGGTGTCGCTCGCCGAGGAAACCTTCTATCGCGAGATCGGGATATTGCAGTCGCCCGATCGAAATCCTGCCAAAAAGCACCTTGCCGAATGCCTGATCGATGCACGGCTTTGACGCTGCCGGCCGGTTGGTCTCGTCCCTCCGGCTTGCCGGCGCGTTGACCGACGGGCCGGTGGGCTTTTCTCACAGCTCTTGCCAGGTGGAAATGATCCGTCATAGCTTTGCCACATGGCCGCTTCATTGCGGCTCACATCGGCTATAAATTCGGCTAAGTGAGGTTGGTCGTGCGGGTTCTGCTTGTTGAAGACGACAATATCCTCGGATCATCGCTCAAGAAGGCCTTGGAAAAGCATGCCTACGGCGTCGACTGGATGCGCGACGGCGAATCCGGTCTGGAGGCGGCGGAGAATTCGCATTTCGCGGCGATCGTCCTCGATATCAATCTGCCGCAACTGAGCGGCATGGAAGTTTTGCGGCGCATCCGGCAGCGGGGAAATTCCGTGCCCGTGCTTTTGCTGACGGCGATGGATTCCGTACGCCAGAAGGTCGAAGGTCTCGATGAAGGCGCCGATGATTATCTGGTGAAGCCCTTCGATCTCGATGAGCTGCTGGCGCGGCTGCGCGCGCTCATCCGTCGGCGGGACGGACGCACCGAGAGCGTCATTCGCTGCGGCGAGGTCGAGGTCGATCCGTCCGCCATGGTCGCCCGCAAGGGCAGTGTTCAGGTGCATACCACGGCGAAGGAATTCCATCTGCTGAAGCTGCTGATGGAGCGCAGCGGCCGCTACGTGACGAAGAATGACATCGAATATGCGCTTTACGATGCCGAAAATACTGTCGAGAGCAACACAATCGAAGTGACAATCTACAATCTGCGTAAGAAACTCGGCACCGATTTCATCAAGTCGATCCGCGGCGTCGGCTACATGATCGAGCGATGAACAATTCCACGCTGACCCGCAAACTGTTCCTGCGCATCGCGCCTGTCGTCGTGGTGACGATCGTCGTGATCGCCGCCTTCGCCTTCAACAGCGCGACGCGGGAAATCAACAATATCTACGATGCCCAGCTGATCGATGATGCCAATGTGATCTGGAGCCTGCTGCGCCGGCCGCTGGAGAAGAATCCGGACCATAGTGCCAAGCAGATCGACGATATCGACTTCAACATGGACAATCAGCTGGCTTTCAACGAAGACGCCGACGATTATGCCGATGCACATATGTTCCGCGCCTGGGTCGACGGCAAGATCCGCTTCTACAGCAGCACGGCCTTCCTGTCCGATGTTCCGCAGCAGAAGGTGGGATTTACGACCCTGACCTATGGCGGCGACGAATGGCGCGTCTATTCGCTGCCGATCCCGAACACCACCATCGTTATCGAGCTTGGCGAGAAGATCGCGCTTCGCGAAACGCTCGTCTCCAACATCCTGCTAAATCTTTTCTTTCCGCTGCTGATGCTGGTGCCTGTCATCGGCTTTCTCATCTGGCTCGGCATCAATAGCGGCCTGCGCACGATTCACGGCCTGGTGCGGCAGATCCGCACGCGGTCGCCGGACGATCTCTCGGCCATTCCCGTGGAAGGCCTGCCGCGCGATCTGCTGCCGCTCGGCCGCTCGATCAACCAGCTATTGGAAAAACTCGGCCAGTCGCTGACACTGGAGCGCCGTTTTTCCGATCTTGCCGCACATCAGCTGCGCACCCCGCAGGCAAGCGTGAAGCTTCTGCTGCGCATGCTCGAAAACAGCGATAGCGACCATGAACGGCAGGCGATCATTTCGGATCTCGTCGCCAGCAACAACCGCACCATCCACCTGATCGAGCAGTTGCTGCGGCTTGCCAGGGTCAGCCATCATCCCCTTAATCTGACCTCCGTGACGCTTTATCATTGGGTCGCGTCGCTGATCGCCGAATTCGGCAATATCATCACCGATCGCGACCTCGACGTGGTGTTGGAAGGCGACGAAAAGATCCAGATCAGGACAGATGAATCGCTGATGCGCATGATGGTGACGAATCTGCTTGATAATGCCATCAAGTATACGCCGGTCGGCGGTGAGATCAGAGTTTCGATTTCGTCGGAGGAAAGCTTCGGCCGCATCTCGATCAGCGACAGCGGACCTGGCATTCCACCCCATGAGAGGGAGGCGGTGTTCCAGCGCTTCTATCGCCTCAACACGCTTCATACGGAAGGGGCAGGACTCGGCCTTGCGATTGTCGCGGATACCGCCGACCGCCTTGCGGCCGCCGTGGAGCTTTCCACGCCGCGTTGGGGAAATGGCCTTCAGGTCGATCTAAGATTGCCCTTGAGCTAAAAGCCAACACAACCCCGGTTTTCATTTTCGCATCATTTTCCCCTCATGCACGGCTCATCTGAGGTTGTTAGACGCAACTCACGATAAGGCGAAAGGGTATTTCATGCGGGTGTTTTGCGATTTTGATGGAACCATATCCATCGAAGACGCGACGGATATGGTGCTGTCCCGTTTCGCCGGCCCCGAGTGGGAAGATATCGAGCGGCTATGGAAGCAGGGGCTGATCGGCTCCGGTGAATGCATGCGCCGGCAGATCGCTCTCATCCAGGCAAGCCGGGGCGAGCTTGACCGGTTTCTCGATACACTGGCGATCGATCCGGGCTTCGAAGCCTTCCTGTCCTTCTGCCGCCGTGGCGATCTGCCCGTCACCATCGTCAGCGATGGTGTCGACTATTTCATCCGCCGCATTCTGGCACGCCACGGCATGGACGGCCTGCCGATCATCGCCAATGTGCTCACCTGCAGCGTCTCCCAGGGCCGCGAATCCTATTCGCTGTTTCCACCATTTACGGCAATCGGCTGCGTATCGGGTGCCGGTGTCTGCAAATGCCGCGTCGTCGATAGCCACGGCCTGCAGGTCTACATCGGCGACGGGCGCAGCGACTTCTGTGTTTCCGACAAGGTCGACCTCGTTTTCGCCAAGGCCAAGCTTGTCGATTACTGCGAGGAAAACGGCATCCCCTATGTCGGTTTCAACGATTTTTCCGACCTGCTTCCAAAGATGGAAGCCGTTCTCCCGAGCGTCGAGCGACGCTCCCGTACACTGCCGCAAGTCAAGACGGCGTGAACCAGACCAAGAGGCATTGAATGAAAACGAATCTAGCCGAAGCCTTCAACGGCGAGACCGAGTCCGTCCGCTCGGAAGAGGAACTGCGCGCCCTCGAAGAGCTCTATTGCTCCCATGGCGATACGGTTCACTATACGGACAAGCCCAAATTCTTCGAGGAATGCGAAGGCTCCTTCGTCTACGACCGGACCGGCACGCCGTTCCTCGATCTGCAGATGTGGTACTCCGCTGTCAATTTCGGCTATCGCAACGAGCGCCTGAACGAGGCGGCTCATCGCCAGCTCGACCGTCTCCCGCAGGTCGCCTCGCAGTATCTACACCGTGAAAAGGTGGAGCTTGCCGCGATGATCGCCCAGGACGCCGAGCGCAAGTTCGGCCGCAAGGGCCGCGTTCACTTCAACGTCGGCGGTTCTCAGGCTGTCGAGGATTCCCTGAAGCTCGTGCGCAATTACACAGGTGGCAAGAGCCTGATGTTCGCCTTCGAGGGCGGCTATCACGGCCGCACGCTCGGCGCCTCGGCGATCACATCGAGCTATCGCTACCGCCGCCGCTATGGCCATTTCGGCGACCGCGCTCAGTTCGTCGAATTTCCCTACTATTTCCGCGGCCCGAAGGGGATGTCGAAGGAAGAATACGGGCACTATTGCGTCCAGAAGTTCGCCCGCCTGTTCGAAAGCGAATACAACGGCGTCTGGGATCCGAAGGCCGGCAAGTCCGAATATGCCGCTTTCTATATCGAGCCGATCCAGGGCACCGGTGGCTACGTCATTCCGCCGATGAACTTCTTTGTCGAACTGAAGAAGGTGCTAGACGATCACGGTATCCTTCTCATCGTCGATGAAATCCAGATGGGCGTCTACCGCACCGGCAAGCTCTGGTCGATCGAGCATTTCGGCGTTTCGCCGGATGCGCTGATCTTCGGCAAGGCGATCACCAATGGCCTCAATCCGCTTTCCGGCGTCTGGGCCCGCGAAGAGATGATCAATCCGGAGATCTTCCCGCCCGGCTCCACGCATTCGACCTTCGCCAGCAACCCGATGGGAACCGCCGTTGCGCTCGAAACGATGAAGATGCTGGAAGAGCAGGATTTTGGCGCTGCGATCATGGAAAAGGGCGCGCATTTCCTCGACGGGCTGAAGCAGCTGCAGAAGCGCCATGCCATTGTCGGCGAAGTCGATGGTCTCGGCCTGGCGCTGCGCATGGAAATCTGCAAGGACGACAGCTATACGCCCGACAAGGCGACGATGGACTGGATGTGCGACGAAGGCATGAAGGGCGATATGCAGGTCGGCTCCAAGACCTACGGCCTCGTACTCGACGTCGGCGGCTATCACAAGAACGTCATCACCTTCGCGCCCAACCTGCTCATCACCCGCGAGGAGATCGATCTGGCGCTTGCGCTTCTCGACCAGCTCCTGACGCGCGCTGCCCGGAGATAAGACGGTGCAGCTCCTGCTTCTCCATCTCGACGATGCATTGGAGTTGCAGCCAGACTTCGTGCGTGCCTGCAAATTCGCGGGCGCGCACCAGTATTTCGGCAAGGATGTGGGGCAGCTCGTTCGGCTGTGGGGCAAGCAGGGCGCCCTTGACGACCTCAGCCGAGAGATCGTCAGGAACGGGCCGGCGATGAGCAAGGATCCGCAGCTATGCTTCATGGGGTCCGGTGATTTCCATCACATCACGGCACTGCTGCTCGAAGGTGCGCTGGAGCGTCACCCCGGCCCGGCGACGCTGATCCATTTCGACAACCATCCGGATTGGGTGAAATTCGATGGCGGCATGCATTGCGGCTCCTGGGTCAACAGGGCGCTTGCCAATCGCAATATCCAGAAGGTCATCACGATCGGCGTCTGCAGCAGCGATCTTCGCAGCCCGGAGCGCAAGGGAGCGAACCTGCACTGGCTCGGTGAAGGCAAGCTGGAACTCTACCCTTACGAACATCCACCGAGCCGTGTGCTGGCCGATTACGGCAACGGCGCCAGCTACCAGCAGGAAAAGGGCGCGCTGCATTGGAAATCGATCGCCGAGATCGGCGAGGAGAACTTCATCGACCGCATGCTCAGCCGCATTCGCACCGAGGCCGTCTACGTCACCATCGACAAGGATGTGCTGGCGGCCGACGACGCCGTGACCAATTGGGATCAGGGCCGCATGCGGTTACCCTATCTCCTCTCCCTGATCAGCGAAATCGGCAGCCGTCACCGCATCATCGGCGCCGATGTCATCGGGGATTATTCGACCCCGAGCTATGCTGGCAGCCTGCGGACCCAGTTCATGAAGCGCGCCGAGATCTTGATCGATCAGCCGCGCATGCGTCAGGGCGCGGAAACGACGAGGAACATCAACAGCGCCGCCAACCATGCGCTGCTGGAAGTGCTGGCGGAGTATATGCAATGACCGGCAGCCTGACGTTTCCCATGCTTGGGCTCATCCTGTTTTGCGTGCTCGCGGAGACCGCCCGTGAGGTCTGCTTCAAGCAATCGGCCAGCGAGAGCGCTCTGCTTTCGGCGCTGGCCAAGCCGATCGCCTGGCTCGGCATTCTGTTCTGGGCCGTGGAGCTTTTCGCCTGGACGGCCGTTCTGGAGCGCGTCCCCTTGACCATCGCCTTCCCGCTGATGGCGCTGAGCTATGTCGTCATCGTGCTCGCCGGCGCTGTCATCTTCAAGGAAAACATCAACCTGCGCCATGCGACCGGCGTGTTTCTCGTGACCGCCGGCGTGGCTTGTGTGGGAGTTACCGGACTATGAAAATCTTTGCGCACACCCGATGGGATCTCGCGCCGGTTCTGGCGGCCGTCGCTCATCTCGCCTTCGATGTCTATCTGATCATCGGCTTCGAAAGCCGGCCGCTTTGGCTCTCGGCCGTTCTCGGCTGCCTTTATGCCGTTTCGATCTCCTGGAACATCAACAGCATATCGCACAATTTCATCCATACGCCCTATTTCAAACCGCGCTGGATGAACTACGGTTTCAGCCTGCTGGAATCGGTCGCGATCGGCTTTTCGCAGACCTATTATCATTGGGTGCATATGCGCCATCACTCCGGCAACAGCGACCGTCCCAACGAAAAGGGCGAGACCGTCGATCTCCTGTCGATCTATCGCTATGGGCGTGACGGCGAACCGGAAAACGTCTGGTCCTACACGTTCCTCAGCTTCTTCCGCGATAGCCTCGGCGACATTCACAAGGCCATTGCCCGCAACCGTCCGTTCGATGCGGCCTGGGGCCGATTCGAGCTCTATTTCTTCCTGGGGCTTGCGGCGCTTGCGCTGCTTTACGACTGGAAGGCGGTGCTGTTCTTCGTGCCGTTCTACTATATCGGCAACTGCCTGTCGTCGCTGAACGGCTATTACGAGCATCTGAACGGCGATCCCGACGAGCCGATCGCCTGGGGCGTTTCGAGCCATAAATCCTTCTACAACTGGCTCTGGTTCGGCAACGGCTATCATGCGGAGCACCATTATCGCCCGCGTACGCATTGGACAAAGCTGCAGGCGCTGCACGAACAGATCAAGGACGAGCAGGAGAAGAACGGCACGCATGTGATCAGCACCTGCCATGCGCTTGGCTTCATGGCCAAGGAAAACCGGCCGTCGGAGCTCACTCATGAAGCATGACGAATTGAGCTTCTTCATGGAGGGCTCAAACGGTAAAGGCGTTCTTCTGATTCACGGCCTGACGGGCGCGCCGGCCGAGATGAAGCTGGTTGCCCGTCACCTCAACCGCAGGGGCTACAGCATCTATGCGCCGTTGCTCGCCGGCCATGGCGCGGATGCGAAAACGCTGCGCGGGACACGCTGGGAAGACTGGCTGGACTCCGTCGTCAGCGCATCGGAGTTTCTCGGGGCGAGAACGCAGGAGGTCTTTGCCGCCGGTATCTGCGTCGGCGGCAAGCTGGCGATGCTCGCTGCCGAACGGAAGCAGGCGATCAGTGCCGTAGCGATCTACTCTCCCTGCTTCAGTTATGACGGGTGGGATGTTCCCTTCTACTATCCGCTGCTGGCCTCCCAGATCGGCTGGCTGTCGCGCATTCCCTTCCTCGACCGACTGAGCTTCAGCGAAACGACCTCGCTCGGGATCAAGGACGAGCGCATGCGCCGGCTGATCGAAGGCATGGCGAGCGAAGGCGTGTTGGAAAAGTTCCCCGGCAAGGGCCTGGTCGAGATGCATCGGCTGGGTCAGACCCTTCGCGGCATGCTGCCGAAGATGCAGACGCCGACGCTGATCCTGCATGCCGAGGAGGACGATCTCGCCAGTCCGAAACATGCCCGTTACATTTCGGAGCATATCGGCGCTCCGCACGAGTTGAAGTGGATCACGGACAGCTATCACATGATCCATGTCGACCGGCAGCATCGCCAGGTGGCCGATTACACCGCAGATTTCTTCGAGGCGCGCCATGTCGCAGCCGCTGCTTAAAGTGATGCCGCAGCCGGCCGGCAAGCCGGTGGCCGAGGTTCATTTCAGCATCCGCGCCATCGGCCGGGATGCATGGAATGCCTGCTTCCAAGGCCAGGTCGAGGATTATGATTGCCTGCTCGCCATCGAAGAGGCTGGGCTCGAAGGCTTCGAATGGCGCTATATCACCATCGCCGAAGACGGACGGGTCAGTGCCGCTATGCCGGCCTTTCTCTGCCTCTATGCGCTCGATACGACGCTGGAGGAGGGACTTCTGCGCAGATCCGTGCGCAAGGTCCAGCGCTATTTTCCGAAGTTCCTGAAGCTGCGCCTTGCCTGCCTCGGGTCGCCGTGCACCGAAACCGGCTCGATCGGCTTTCATCCCGATGTCGAAGGCGAGCGCCGCAGCGCCTTGCTGGCGGAGTTGCTGTCCTTTTTCGAGCAGGTCGCCGCGACGGAGCATTGCGGGCTGATCGGCCTCAAGGATATTCCCGAACCGACCTCTGCCGAATTCGACGCGCTGTTCGCCGCCCGCGGCTATGCCTCGATCGGCAGCCTTCCGACGGCCTGGCTCGATATCGATTTCAAGACGATCGACGAATACCTCGCCAGGCTCTCCTCCGGCACCCGCAAGGATATGCACCGCAAGATGAAATCCTTCGAGCAGGTGCGGGTGGAGATCCGCACGGATTTCGGCGAGTTCCTGCCTGAGGTCATGGCGCTTTATCACGACACCCGCAATCGCAGCGAATGGCAGTTCGAAGAGCTGACGCAGGACTATTTCCAGGGCATTCTCCGCGGCATGAGCGGTCGTTCCTTCTGCGCCTTTTACTTCGTCGAAGACAGACTGCTGGCCGCCAATCTGATCGTGCATGATGAGCAGGTGGCAATCGACAAGTTCTTCTGCATGGATGGAGAAAAAGGCCGGCCTTACAATCTCTATTTCCTGAGTTGGTTCACCAATCTGCGATATTGCCTGGACAACGGCCTCAGCCGCTACCAGAGCGGCCAGGCCTATTATGAGAACAAGGTGCGTCTCGGCAGCAAGCTGACCGCCAATGCGATGTATTTCCGCCATCGCAATCCCTTCCTCCAGGGATTGCTGCGGCTGGTGTCACCGATGTTCTCGACAGACGAGGCGGATGCGTGATGCCGATGCGCTTTTCCTGGCTTGCTGTGCCGGTTCTCAACACCCTGTTTCAATTCTTCATCAAGCATGGGGCGGAGCAACTTAGCGACGGCAGCATCGAGGGCTGGCTCTGGCAGGCGCTCTCGTCCTATTGGATTCTGGCGGCTATCGCCGTCGAGATCGCCTGCTTTTTCATCTGGATGAACGTGCTTGCGGAGCTCGACCTCAGCCGTGCCTTTCCACTTTCCGGCGTCAGCTATGTGCTGATCATCGCGACGGGATGGTTCGTCTTTGGCGAGCGGATCGTCGCCCTGCAGGTGATCGGCAGCGGCTTGATCCTGCTGGGGGTCTGGCTGATTGCGGGTGCCAATGTGGCGCCGGGAGAGCAGGATGACTGGCACGTCAAGCGCGATGGTCTGCGCAGTAGCGTCGGCAAGGATGGATGATGCCCGGTTCTCACGCTGAAAAACGCCCCAGGGGTAATGCTGTTTTCTCCGGCCTGGCGGACTGGTGCGTAAAGCGCGCGCTGTCGTCGATCGTCACGCGGGGCAATCTGACCGTGATGACGGCGAGCGGCCGGGTGCTGGCATTCGGTGACGGCACCGGCGAGCCTGTTCGAGTCCGCTTTGCCGACGACCGCGCGCAATGGGCATTCCTCATCGATGCCGATATGCGGCTCGGTGAGCTCTATATGGACGAGCGCTTCATCGTCGAGCGGGGCACGCTCTACGATTTTGTGGCGATGATGCTGCGCGAGGCGCAGAACAGCACTCACCCGCTGATCGCCCGCATCATCGATCATGCCCGAACGAAGCTGCGGATTTTTCGCCACCGCAATCTGCCGGGACGTTCCAAGGCCAATGTCGCCCATCACTATGATCTCGATGGCCGGCTCTATGAGCTATTTCTCGATCCGGACCGGCAATATTCCTGCGCCTATTTCGAGCATGCCGGCCAATCGCTCGATGATGCGCAGGTTGCCAAGAAGCGGCATCTCGCCGCTAAGCTCCAGATTAAGCCGAACAACAGCATCCTCGACATCGGCTGCGGCTGGGGCGGACTGGCGCTGCATATGGCCGAGCAGGCGCCGGGCGGCTATGTGCTTGGCGTCACCCTTTCCGAGGAACAGCACGACTATGCCTCGAAGCGGGTTGCCGACAAGGCCGGGGGAACGCCGGCGGAGGTTCAGTTCGCGCTGAGGGATTATCGCAGCCTCACCGGTCGCTTCGACAGGATTGTTTCCGTCGGCATGTTCGAGCATGTCGGGCTGGCGTCCTATCGCACCTTCTTCCGCAAATGCGCTGAATTGCTCGAGGATGACGGCATCATGGTGCTGCATACGATCGGCTGTTCGGCGACGCCCGGCTTCACGACGCCGTGGCTCGACAAATATATCTTTCCCGGCGGCTATATTCCGGCACTGTCCGAAATCGTGCCGGAGATCGAAGCGGCGGGGCTCGCCATCACCGATGTCGAGGTGCTCAGGCTGCATTACGCGACGACGCTGGAGCACTGGCGGGCCCGCTTCATGGCGCGCTGGGACGATGCCGTCAGGCTTTACGACGAACGCTTTTGCCGGATGTGGGAATATTATCTTTCGACGGCGGAGGCTGCCTTCCGCTATGAGGATCTCGTCGTCTTCCAGATCCAGATGACCAAGCGAAACGACATCATTCCGCTGACGCGCAACTACATTGCCGAAAGCGAAGCGCGCAGCGCCTTAGAAATTGACGTTGAAGCTTCGGTTCAGCGTGAAGCCGATGATGTTCTGATTGGGTGAGCCGAAGCGCGAGGTGATCGGGCTATCAGCGGCATCGCCGACCAGGCGATTGTATTTCTCATAGACCTGCACGTTCCATTCAGGCGAGATGGTGTAGGTCGCGGCCACCGTGAAGCCGAGCGACTTCACACCGGCGCCGGCATCGAAGGCACCGATATGGCCATGTCTTGCGGCCTCGCTCTCCGAGATGCCGAAATTGGTGCGCATATAGATGTCGTTTGCCATCGACAGGCGCGGTCCGGCCGACAAGAGCCATTTGTCGCCGACAGGCTGAAACCAGTCGAGCGCGAAATCACCGACCAGGCCGTCTCCGCCCCAAAGCGACTGGCGCAGCTCGGTGCGAAACCGCAGCTTGTTTTCCGCCAGCCAATATTGGGCAAAGCCGCCCGCATCGAAATTCCAGCGCACTTTGCGCTGGCTCTGCAGGTGCAGGTCGTTGATATCGAAACGGTCATCGCGCAGGCCCACCACGGGACCGAGTTCGAGGCCACCGAGATCGAGCAGCTGATAATCGAAATTATCATCCGGAGCGCTGTATTCCTGGGCTTCTCCGAGGCGATGAATATCGAAGGAAGGCAGCGCGCTGAAGGAATAGCGCTTCGATCCCTCATAGCTGGGGCCGTATTCCACCGTTGCCCCAAGGGTGACGACCCATGTATCGGATGAGGATTTCGCGGCGTCTTCCGCCCTGGACGATGTGGGAAAAGCGCCGGCTGCGAAGGCGGCCAGAAGCCCGATTCCAGCCAGCATCGATAAGCGGGCGGAGAAAGATGTCCCAACACTTAACACTCTGATAACACCCGATCTCTGATCGCCTTTGCCGTATTACTAGCATAGCTCAAGCTTCCGAAAACAGCAGAAAATTAACGAGTAATTATTGCGCTCAGCTTACGGCCCGAGGGCTCTTGCACCGCTTGTGCAAGCGTGGTGCAGTGCGCCTTCGACCCGCTGCTGCGTGAGCGAGAAATACGCTCTGGAATAGATGAAAAACATGTCATGAACCTGAAGCGCTTGGCGCGCCAAACGCACGACGGTCGCTCTCACCACGGTTGGAAGCGGCGAATTTATCCCTAGATAGGCTTTATCTCATTTTCCGCTTCGATCAGTGAAAGAGGCGATGTGAACGCACGACAGGCAGGTTTCAGCGCATGAAGAATCGGCCGATTGACACGTCGGGTATCCCTGGATGGTTGAACCGCTACGAGCCTTTCCTGCTGTTTATGTTCGCTGCCCTTTCGGGCGGAATTCTCCTGTTCATCTATCTGACGGGCGAGGTTCTCGAAGGAAGCACGAGGGGGTTCGACGAGGCGATATTGCTGGCGCTTCGCCAGCCTGCGAGCCTCTCCGTGCCGCTCGGGCCGGGATGGCTGACCCATGCCGTCAGAGACATCACGAGCCTCGGCGGCACAACCGTGCTCGCGCTGATGACCGCTTTGGTGACGATCTACCTGCTGCTGGACCGCCAGCGGGCGATCGCCATTTTCATCCTCGTTTCGGTGCTTGGCGGATGGGCATTGAGCACGGCCTTGAAGATCGGCGTCGCACGGCCTCGGCCCGATATCGTGCCGCATCTGGTCGAGGTGCAGGATCTGAGTTTTCCGAGCGGCCATGCGATGGTTTCGGCGGTGACCTATCTGACCCTCGCCGCGCTGATCTCAAGCACGCGCACCTATCGCTCGACGCGCGTCTTCACCGTCGCGGCCGGCATCCTGCTGACATTGATGATCGGCGCGAGCCGGGTCTATCTCGGCGTGCATTATCCGACCGACGTTCTCGGTGGCTGGTGCGCCGGCGCGACCTGGGCGCTCGGCTGCTGGATCATCGCCCGGCGCTATATATCGCCCTCGCGAAACGATGAGGGTGTGCGAAACGACGCTCCGCCGCCAGAGTGAAGGACAGTGAAGGACGGCGTCGATTCGGGCGCGCCCAGCACGGAATCAGCAATCGACCTCCAGCCGCGTCGCCACGAGCAGCGAATAATCCGTGCCCTTCGGATCGCTGAAGAACATACTTGTCAGAGCGGCCTGATTCTCCGCCATGACTTCCTTGGGATTAGGCCTGATCACCTTGCGCTTGCAGCGGCCAAAGGCCGGTCCCGATGTGCTCAAATCGTTATCGGTGGCGAAATCGACCGCTGTATAGAGCGTCTTGTCGTAAATCCCGAAGATCGTCGTTCCCTTGAGGAAGGTCTTCTGCTCCGGCTTCAGCGAAAAGGTCAGGGTCAGGGAGCCGTCCTTGTAATTCGCCTCTATCGTATCCGGCTTGGCCATCGGCACCGGTTTGCCGTTGCTGGTGACGTTCGTGTAGTAACCGTATTGCGCCAGGGAATCCCGGACCGTCTTGCCCACGGCCTTCAGCTCGCCCGGCGTCAGCGACTGGTTGTCTCCCTTGCCGTAGTCCATGAGCACGGAGGAGGTGAAGACCTCGTCGAAGCTCCAGACATTGCGCAATTCGCTGATGGAGCCGTCGGGCGCCGAGACGACCTCGAATTTGGCGTCGATGAAGATGTGCGGATGGGCCAATGCGGGAACCGGCAGAAGCGACAGCATCGCAATCGGCAGGGAAATCTTTGTTTTCATGCGAGCAATACCGCGTTCCGTCCGTCTATCCGACGCGCAGACCTGCACGTCAAATGGGACTGATTTGAGACCCTGGGCGCGTGGGCAAGGCATAGATACAAGGGAAGGAAACGGAAATAAGGAAACTTGCCTTTTCGGCAAAATACCAGCCTCGGCGTACGCCGTGACTTCATCTCATCGGAGAAAAATTTGGAAAACTGGAGCGGGCGAAGGGATTCGAACCCTCGACCCCAACCTTGGCAAGGTTGTGCTCTACCCCTGAGCTACACCCGCTCATTCCCGTCGCGATCCGGGGTAGTGTGTTGGACCGCTGGGCGTCGTCTTGCGGCGACGGGCGCTATATGGCCTAACCATTTTTCAAATGCAACAGGGAAATGACGAGTTCGCGAAGAAAAATTTCAATACCCTTGCCGCGATTGGCGGAAACCCCGGAAACGCCGGGCTTTGTCGTCTCGAAGATTGCAATGAAATTGTGGGCGACGTATCAGGGGCGAACCATTTTCGATTGCGAGACGTCATGACCGAGACCAGACCGAAAACCCGCGACGATCTTTTCCGATTCCTGGATGGGCTCGGCATTGCCCATACGACCAAGGACCACGCTCCCGTCTTCACCGTTGCCGAATCGGTGTCGCTGCGCGACGAGATCCCCGGCGGCCATACGAAGAACCTGTTCGTGAAGGACAAGAAGGACAATTTCTTCCTGCTGACCGTCGAGGAAAACGCGACCGTCGATCTGAAGACCGTGCACACGCTGATCGGTGCAGCGAGCAAGGTCTCCTTCGGCAAGCCGGAAAAGCTGATGGAATATCTCGGCGTCATTCCCGGTTCGGTCACTGCTTTCGGAGCGATCAACGACGCGGGCAAGAATGTCACCTTCGTCCTCGATGCCGATCTGATGGCGCATGACATCGTCAATTGCCATCCGCTGTCGAACGATGCGACGACATCGATCGGCAGCGGCGACCTCCTGCGCTTCATGGAGGCGACGGGTCATGCGCCGCTAGTCTTGAAAGTCACGAGCTAACGTACGATTTTAGCGCTAAGATATGGCAGGCGGTTTCTCTTCGAGCTGTCCGCGTGCTTTGACCATTTCATTCGGCGTGCTGCCAGACGAATTTCATAGGTTCGTTTGGAAATCATGCTCCTCATAAAATCAAGGATGCCGGCAGGCGGGAGACACTCATGAGCGGTTCGAACAATCCCTACAACGCTTCCTTCGGCGGACAGATGTCGGCCACGGCATCCTACGGCGGCGCGCCGGCTGCGGGCACCGCCTCGCCGATCAAGGATACGACGACTGCCAACTTCGCCAAGGATGTTATCGAAGAGTCGCGCAAGCAGCCGGTGCTGGTCGATTTCTGGGCGCCGTGGTGCGGCCCGTGCAAGCAGCTGACGCCGGTTCTCGAAAAGGTGGTCACGGAAGCCCAGGGCCGCGTCAAGCTGGTCAAGATGAACATCGACGACCATCCGTCGATCGCCGGCCAGCTCGGCATCCAGTCGATCCCGGCCGTCATCGCCTTTGTCGATGGCCGCCCGGCCGATGGCTTCATGGGTGCGGTTCCCGAGAGCCAGGTCCGCCAGTTCATCGATCGTCTCGGCGGTCCTGCCGGCGGTGCGGACGATCAGGCGGCTGAAATTGCCGCCGTTCTCGAAGAGGCAAGTGGTCTGCTGGCCGCCGGTGACGTCAATGGCGCTGCCGAACTCTTCGGTGCGGTGCTGCAGGCCGACCCCGAAAATGCCAAAGCGCTCGCCGGCATGGCGGAATGCATGATCGCCGCCGGCCAGAGCCAGCGCGCCCGCGAGGCGCTTGCCGACCTGCCGGAAACGCTCGCCAACGATGCCGGCATCCTGGCCGTGGTCAAGAAGCTCGACCAGATCGACGAGGCCCGCAAGCTCGGCGATCCCGTTGCGATCGAGCGAGAACTGGCCGCCAATCCCGACAATCATGAGCAGCGCATCAAGCTCGCCAAGATCCGCAATGTCGAAGGCAAGCGGGAAGAGGCGGCCGATCACCTTCTGACCGTCATGCGTAAGGACCGCAGCTACGATGATGATGGCGCACGCCGCCAGCTCCTGGAGTTTTTCGAAGTGTGGGGGCCGAAGGATGCGGCCACGATCGCGGCTCGCCGTAAGCTGTCTTCGATCCTTTTCTCCTGATGGCCGCGACGGTCGCGCGAGGACGGTCGCGCGAAACCTTTCGCGCGGTCGTTTGTTAGACGAAGGCGACCGGGAGACGCAGCCGGTCGCACGGCGGCTAGAATGTCCTTGTGTTTTCGGCAGATGAGCCCACATTGTCTGATAACGCGGCGCGGGATGGCGCGACCGCGAGTGTGTCGTTCCTGTGCGGCCCACTGCGGCCGGCAGCGCAGTGATCTAGCGGGATGGAAGAGATGCAAGTCGGTAATGCCAGATATTTGAAGCCGGGCGATCTACCTGAATCGGTGGCTATATTTCCGCTTTCCGGCGCGCTTTTGCTGCCAGGTGCGCAGCTTCCCCTCAATGTCTTCGAGCCGCGCTATCTTGCCATGTTCGATGACGCCATCGCCGGCAACAGGCTGATCGGCATCGTGCAGCCCGCTCTTTCCGAACCGGCCGAATCCACCAATCTCTCGCATGTCGGTTGTCTCGGGCGCATCACGTCCATCGCCGAGACCGGAGACGGGCGCTACATCGCCGCGCTGACCGGCATATGCCGCTTCCGGCTGATGGATGAAATTACCGGACATCAGCCCTATCGCACATTCCGCATCACGCCCTTCATCTCCGACCTCAAGTCCCATCATGAGGAAGGCACGGTCGATCGCGCGGCGCTGCTTTCGGCTTTCCGCGCCTATCTAGAGGCCAACAAGCTCGAAGCGGATTGGGAAAGCGTTGAGCGTGCCGACAACATGATGCTGGTCAATTCGCTGTCGATCATGGCGCCCTTCGATCCGGCCGAGAAGCAGGCTCTTCTGGAGGCGCCTGATCTGAAGACCCGCGCCGAAACCTTCATCGCCATCGTCAAGATCGTGCTGGCCGGCGCCGGCGACACCGATTCCATGATGCAATAGGAGCCTGCCGATGGATGTCACGGTCAGCAAGGTGGATCCGAAACTGCTCGACCTGCTCGTCTGCCCGCTCACCAAGGGGCGGTTGAGCTATGACCGGGAAAAGAACGAACTGGTCTCGGAAACGGGACGCCTCGCCTATCCGATCCGCGACGGCATTCCGATCATGCTGATCTCGGAAGCAAGACGAATCGAGGATTGAGGTCTATTTCTTTCGGGATTGTGGATTAGAGGCCGGCCGTTCCTCTCAGGGATCAATGGAATGGCAGCTTTGCGCCTTCACCATGTCGGCCGTTCAAACACTATGGTCAGTGTCCTAAAAGCTGCCATCGAGCTGAGCGCCATAAAACTCAAAGACGACAGCAACGCCAGCCTAAAGTTACCTAAAGGCGAGAAGCCGAAAAACGAACCTATAATAAGCACTTCGAAAGCTGGTGGTACTTCCGACATTAAATGGACGGACATCCCCCGCTCTTAATTCCTAGATGTTGAAGCCGAGACGCCGAGCCATTTCGGCCGGTGGAGTAATCGGCCACCGCAACGAAAAATTTAAGCGCGACAAATTGCGTCTTTCACTACGCACCAAGCAAATTGTCACTATCGGAGCACCCTCCGGGAACGCTCCACGGACCAGCACCAACAGGTGTCACCCGGCACTGCCGGGTGACAGATCGTCCGGCCGACGCTGGGTGACGCCCGCGGTCCGGTCGATGTGGTTAAGACTTGATGAACGAGAGCAGGTCGGGGTTGAGGACATCCGCATGCGTGGTCAACATACCATGGGGGTAGCCCGGATAGGTTTTCAGCGACCCGTTCTCGAGCAGGTCGACCGCACGCGGCACGGAACTTGCAAACGGGACGACTTGATCGGCCTCGCCATGCATTACCAGCACCGGCACGGTGATTTTCTTGAGGTCTTCGGTATAATCCTCCAGCCAAGAGTCGACGGTTGCGTAATGAGCGAGGGCACCGCCGGCCATGCCTTGGCGCCACCAGTTCGCAATGATCGCCTCCGAAGGGTTCGCCCCATCGAGGTTGTAGCCGTAGAACGGGTTCTCAGGGACGAAACGGTAGAATTCCGACCGGTTGCCCAGCACGCCCGCGCGGATCACCTCGAACCACTCCGGCGACTGACCGGACGGGTTTTCCTCGCTCCGGTACATGTTCGGCGTCAGGGAAGCGACCAGTACCGCCTTCGCGACGCGCTCTGGGTGGCGCGCGACATAGCGAGCTACCTCACCGCCACCTGTGGAGTGGCCGATGTGGATTGCGTCGCGTAGGTTGAGGTGCTCGGTCAGGGCCGCGAGGTCGGCAACCCAGTGGTCCATGTCGTTGCCGGTGGCGGGCTGGTCGGACCGGCCATGGCCGCGCCGGTCGTGGGCGATCACCCGGTAGCCGTGGCGAAGGAAGAAGGTCATCTGGGCGTCCCAGTCGTCCGCCGACAGCGGCCAGCCGTGGCTGAAAACGATCGGCTGGCCCGAGCCCCAGTCCTTGTAGAAGATGTTTACGCCGTCCGCGGTAGTAATTGTAGGCATCGGTCGCTCCTTCTTCGATTGGACACAGTTACTTGGGAAATACCTCCGGTGAGGCGCGTTTGATCATACCCCAATTTTGGACACTAAATCTCCCTTTTATCAGGGACAAATACCTTGTACGTTCGAGCTATGCCCTAAAGGTATAGCGAGGACCCCGGTGGAACTGAGGCATTTGCGTTTTTTTATTGCTGTTGCGGAGGAGGGATGGAGAAACTTACTGACCGCAGCCATAATTGGCCGTACGCCGCAGCGACTTCTACCAACACGTTGTTCACTGTAGGTCGACTGCGGAGCGGCCGCTAATCGCAGATGTACGCTGAAACGGGGCCGTCTGATGCCCGCCCCTTGGCAGACATCTGCGACGAATTACACCCCTTCCAATTTCCCGCGCTCAAATCGCCTCGCCAGCCAGCAGCCGCGGATTGTGCTTTGCCGTGGTGCCGGCCGCCTGGCCGATGAAGAAGGATTTGAGGTTCGGCAGGCGGTCGACGATCCCTAGCCCAAAGTCGCGGGCGATGCGAAGCGGCGAGATATCGTTGGAGAACAGCCGGTTCAGCACGTCGGTTGTCACCCCCATGCGGAAGGTGTCGAAGCGACGCCAGGTCTGGTAGCGCTCGAGGATATTGATCGAGCCGATATCGAGGCCGAGACGGTCGGCCTCGACGATGGTTTCGGCCAGGGCCGCCACATCCTTGAAACCAAGATTGAGTCCCTGGCCGGAGATCGGATGGATGCCGTGGGCGGCGTCGCCCGCCAGCGCGAAGCGCGGCGCGACGAAGGCGCGGGCAAGCGTCAGGCCGAGCGGGAAGGCGCGGCGCTCGCCGACCGCGCGCAGCGCACCGAGCTTATGGCCGAAGCGGCGCTCCAGTTCCTCTTCGAAGAGCAGGTCGTCGGAGGCGACCAGCCGCTCGGCGTCGGAGGTGCGCTCCGTCCAGACGAGCGAGGAGCGGTTGTTCTTCAGCGGCAGGATGGCGAAGGGGCCGGAGGGAAGGAAATGCTCCTCGGCGCAGCCGCCATGCGGCCGCTCATGCTCAACGGTGACGACGATGCCGGACTGGCCGTACTCCCAATTGACCGTCTTGATGCCAGCCATGTCGCGCAGCTTGGAGCGCACGCCGTCACAGGCGACCAGGAGCCGCGTTTCCAGCGTGCTGCCATCCGAGAGGGTGAGGGTGGTCTTGGCATCGTCTGTGACGAAGCCGGTGGCGCTGAGCCCATGCTTGATCGTGATGCCGAGACGCTCGCAGGCGCCGCGGAGCGCCCCGACCATGGTCAGGTTCGGCACCATATGGGCGAAGGGCTGGCCTTCGGCGACTTGGCCGTCGAAGGTGAGGAAGACCGGGCGGACCGGATCGCTGGTGCGCGAATCGGTGACGATCATGCGGGTGATCGGCTCGGCCTCCGGCGCGATCTCGTTCCAGACGCCGAGGACTTCAAGCATCTTCGAGGCAGCCGCGATGATCGCCGAGGCCCGCATATCCTTCTTCCAGGCGGTTTCGTGGGCCGCTTCCACGATCATGACCTCGAGGTGTGGCGCTGCCTGCTTGACTGCGACCGCTGCGGCAAGACCTACATATCCGCCACCCACTACCAGCATGTCCAACATAACGCTTCCCCGTGTCTTACTGTCACTTCCTGCTCTATATAGAACATCCCGTTCGTGGTTCCTACCATTGGAGTTCAAGCAAAATGTCGCGAGAGACCGAGAAGCCCACCCCGATGGAAACCGTGCTTGCGACGCTCGATCTGGAAACGATCGAGATGAACCTGTTTCGCGGCAACAGCCCGCAGGTCGGCTGGCAGCGCGTTTTCGGCGGGCAGGTCATCGGCCAGGCGCTGATGGCGGCGCAGAGGACCGTGGATGGCGATCGCTTCGCGCATTCGCTGCATGCCTATTTCATGCTGCCGGGCGACCCTTCCGTTCCGATCCTCTATCAGGTCGACCGCCTGCGCGATGGTTCGAGCTTCAATACGCGGCGCGTGCTAGCCGTCCAACATGGTAAGGCGATCTTTGCGCTGACCGCATCCTTCCAGGTCGATGAGCCCGGCTTCGATCATCAGGGCGGCATGCCTGACGTGCCGATGCCGGAGGAGCTGATGGACGAGGAGCAGGTGAAACAGCGCTATCTCGCGCATGCGCCCGAGAATGTGCGCCGCTACTGGGAGCGCAAGCGGGCGATCGAGATTCGGCCCGTCTCGATCGAGAGCTATTTCTCGCGCGCGCAGCCAAGCCAGCGGCAGAATATCTGGATCCGTCTGACCGGGCCTGTTCCCGACGACCGGCTCTACCGGAACGCCGTGCTCGCCTATCTCTCCGACATGACGCTGCTCGATGTCTCCCTGAATGCGCATGGCACGTCGGTTCTCGACCCGAACGTCCAGGTGGCGAGCCTCGACCACGCCATGTGGTTCCATCGTCCGTTCCAGCTCGATGACTGGCTGCTCTACAGCCAGGAAAGCCCCAGCGCATCCGGCGCGCGCGGCTTTACCCGCGGCAGTCTGTTTACGCGATCCGGTGTTCTGATTGCGTCCGTGGCGCAGGAAGGCCTGATTCGTAAAAAGGCAAATGATTAAATAAAGTGCAAATTTATAAATTTGCACTTTATTTGCGCAACCCGCGCGGCATAAATTGCCGCTTTATTGGCTTTGTGCGATAAATCCTTTAAATTTCAATAAGTTATAAATGTGTCACGAATCTGGCACGTCCTTTGAATGTGTATGGCCAGTCGCTGCAGAAACACTCGTCGGCGGCAAGGAGAGTCGGCTCCGTGCCGAGGGTAAACAAAGGATGGGAAACCAGATGAAAATTGTGATGGCCATTATCAAGCCGTTCAAGCTCGATGAGGTCCGTGAGGCCCTCACGGCTGTCGGCATCCAGGGCCTGACTGTGACCGAAGTGAAGGGCTACGGGCGCCAGAAGGGGCACACTGAAATCTATCGCGGCACCGAATATGCCGTCAGCTTCCTGCCGAAGCTGAAGATCGAAGTCGCAGTCGCATCCGAAATCGTCGACAAGGCCGTCGAGGCCATCGCGTCTGCCGCCAAGACCGGCCAGATCGGCGACGGCAAGATCTTTGTCTATTCCATTGACCATGCCGTGCGCATCCGTACTGGCGAAACCGATTCAGAAGCGCTGTAAGACACGGCCGATCAGGGAGTTATTTGCATGTCATTTTCCAAGCTTTCCTCCACCTTTGCACGGGTGGGCGCGCTTTCTGCGGCGCTGCTTGCGCCGGCGATCGCTTTCGCGCAGGAGGCCGCACCGGCCGCCGCCGCTGCGACCGCTGCAGCTCCGGTTCCGGACAAGGGCGATACCGCCTTCATGTTCATCTCCACCATTCTCGTGCTTTTCATGCTCGTGCCGGGTCTTGCGCTGTTCTACGGCGGTCTCGTCCGCGCCAAGAACATGCTCTCGGTTCTGATGCAGTGCACGATGATCGGCGCGGTCGTGATGATCCTCTGGGTTCTCTACGGCTATTCTTTCGCCTTCGGCGGCGGCACCAGCCCCTATTGGGGCGGCACGGCCAAGATGTTCCTCTCGGGCGTTTCGACCTCGACGACGGCTGCAACCTTCTCCAAGGGCGTCGTCATCCCTGAATTCATCTTCATGCTGTTCCAGATGACCTTTGCCGCCATTACGCCGGCCCTGATCATCGGCGCCTTTGCCGAGCGCATCAAGTTCGGCGCGGCCGTGCTCTTCTGCGCGCTGTGGGCGACCTTCGTCTACTTCCCGATCGCTCACATGGTCTGGGATTCCAACGGCATGCTCTTCAAGATGGGCGCTCTCGACTTCGCTGGCGGCACCGTCGTTCACATCAATGCCGGTGTCGCGGGCATCGTCGGCGCCATTCTCGTCGGCAAGCGCGTCGGCTTCGGCAAGGACATGATGGCTCCGCATTCCATGACACTGACCATGGTCGGCGCATCCATGCTCTGGGTTGGCTGGTTCGGCTTCAATGCCGGTTCGAACCTTGAAGCATCCGGAGGCGCAATGCTCGCAACCGTCAACACCTTCATTGCAACGGCAGCCGCGATCATCTCCTGGTCGCTGGTCGAAACCTTCACCCGCGGCAAAGCTTCCATGCTCGGCGGCGCCTCGGGCATGGTCGCCGGCCTCGTCGCCATCACGCCTGCCGCCGGTATCGCCGGCCCGATGGGCGCGATCGTCATGGGCCTCATCGTTTCGCCGCTGTGCTACTTCTTCGTCTCGGTCGTGAAGAACAAGTTCGGCTATGACGATACGGCCGATGTCTTCGGCGTACACTGCATCGGCGGTATCTTCGGCGCCATTGCAACCGGTATCTTCGCCAGCGCCTCGCTCGGCGGCGTCGGCTATGCCGAAGGCGTCACCATGAGCAGCCAGGTCGTCGTGCAGCTGACCGCCGTCGTCACCACCATCCTGTGGTGCGGCATCGGCTCCGCCATCCTCTACAAGGTCGTCGACGTCATCATCGGCCTGCGAGTTGCTCCGGAAGCCGAGCGCGAAGGTCTCGACCTCGCCTCCCACGGCGAAGCCGCATACCACAATTCCTGATTGGAGCTTGCGATGCCGGGGCAAGACCTCCGGCATCGCTGAACGTCCCGTCGCGACCTGTTTCATTGCAAATAGGCCGCTTTTGGCCCGAACCCCGGTTCGGGCCCTTTTTGTTTGTACAGCTGAGCGGGCTGTAAAAATCGGCGATTCGTGGGGCTGCGGCGCATGGTTAACATGCCATTAACCCTCCTCTGATTAGGTAGGGCTAACCTGCCGGCGAGTGGGCATAGACCGATTCGCTTGCGCTATCGACAAGGAACGGGGCTGGATATCATGGGCAGAAGCAATTCGGCGGCGTTGAGCGGTCGGCCAGACCGTTTATCGCTATCGAGTGTCGTTTGGCGTCAAGTCAAGGGCCTGACGGGCTTCGCATTGCTGTTCCTGTTGGCGCTCGCCGTGGCGGCGCTGGCGACGTGGAACGTCATGGATCCCAGCTATTCCTACGCAACGGCCAATGCGCCGACCAATCTTCTCGGTTTTCCTGGTGCTGCCTTTGCCGACATCATGATGCAGTCGCTCGGCCTTGCCTCGGTGCTGGCGCTGCTGCCGATCGTCGCCTGGGCCTTCGCGTTGATTTCCAATCGCAAGCTTCATCGCGTGCCCTCGCGGCTCGGCGCCTGGTTCGGCGGCTGCATTGTTGCGGCCGGCTCCATCGCCTGCTTTCCGGCGCCGCCGACCTGGCCGATCCCGAACGGCATCGGCGGCGTGGTCGGCGATCTTCTCCTGCGCTTTCCCGCCTTGTTCATCGGCACCTATCCGAGCGGCATCGTCGCCGCCATCATCGGCTCGCTTCTCGCCATTCCGGCCATCTGGCTCATGCTCTTTGCCTCCGGCGTGATCGGCGAAAGCCTGGTCGAGGATGAGGAGGGCGAGGAGGATTACGAGGAAACGCGCAGCCGCGCCCGTCGGGTGGGTGATGAAGACGAGGATGACGACCGCGGCGGTTTCCTTGGCAATTTCCTCGCCTTCGGTGCCGTCATGCATGCCTGGTACAATGCCCAGGCCCGCCTTCGCCGTCTGTTCGGCATGGGTCCGCGCAAGCGCCGCGACCACGCCTTCGATGCGCCTTATGATTTCAACGACGACGAATTCGGGACCCTGAACGAACCCGTGCGCGCCAAGGCGCCGGTTGCCCGCGGCGATCGCCTCGAGCCGTCCATGGATGGTCCCGCAGCACGCCGCGTCGTATCCGCGCCGTCGATCAGCCTTGGCGATGACGAGGATGAGGACGATGATTCGATCTATGATCGTGATCCGCCGCGTCCGGCCGGTATCCTGCCCGATGACGATGACGAGGACTGGCCGTTGACCCCGGCCTCACCGAGGGGAGCTGCTGCCGGCCACCGCGTCACGCCGGCCGCGCCGCGCCCGAAGCCCGGCGCGCGGGCCGAGCGCGAGGCACAGACCTCCTTCATCCGCACGTATGGCTTCCAGCTTCCGGCCGTTCATCTGCTCGCCGAGCCGAAGGCGGTCGCCCGCGATGCGACGCTCTCCGCCGATGCGCTGGAGCAGAATGCCCGCATGCTCGAAGGGGTGCTGGAGGATTTCGGCGTCAAAGGCGAAATTATCCATGTCCGTCCCGGCCCCGTCGTAACACTTTACGAGCTGGAGCCGGCGCCCGGCATCAAGTCGTCCCGCGTCATCGGCCTTGCCGACGATATCGCCCGCTCGATGAGCGCGATCGCCGCCCGCGTCGCCGTCGTTCCCGGTCGCAATGCGATCGGCATCGAGCTGCCGAATTCGACGCGCGAGACGGTCTATCTGCGCGAGCTCATCGCCAGCCGCGATTTCGAGACCTCCAAGGCCAAGCTTGCCATGTCGCTCGGCAAGACGATCGGCGGCGAGCCCGTGATTGCCGATCTCGCCAAGATGCCGCATCTGCTTGTTGCCGGCACCACCGGCTCGGGTAAATCCGTTGCCATCAACACCATGATCCTGTCGCTGCTCTACCGCATGACGCCCGAGCAATGCCGCCTGATCATGATCGATCCCAAGATGCTCGAACTCTCCGTCTATGACGGTATCCCGCACCTCCTGTCGCCTGTCGTCACCGACCCTAAGAAAGCTGTCGTCGCGCTCAAATGGACCGTCCGCGAGATGGAAGAGCGCTATAAGAAGATGTCGAAGATCGGCGTGCGCAACATCGACGGCTTCAACAGCCGCGTCGAGCAGGCCGTCGCCAAGGGCGAGGCGATCAGCCGCACGGTGCAGACCGGCTTCGACCGCCAAACCGGCGAGGCGATCTATGAGACGGAAGAATTCGACCTGAAGCCGATGCCCTATATCGTCGTCATCATCGACGAGATGGCCGATCTGATGATGGTCGCCGGCAAGGATATCGAAGGCGCGGTGCAGCGCTTGGCGCAGATGGCGCGTGCCGCCGGCATCCACGTCATCATGGCGACGCAGCGTCCGTCCGTCGACGTCATCACCGGCACGATCAAGGCGAACTTCCCGACCCGCATTTCCTTCCAGGTGACCTCGAAGATCGACAGCCGCACGATCCTCGGCGAACAGGGAGCGGAACAGCTGCTCGGCATGGGCGACATGCTCTACATGGCCGGCGGCGGGCGCATCCAGCGCGTCCACGGCCCCTTCGTCTCCGATGGCGAGGTGGAAGATATCGTCGCCTATCTGAAGACGCAGGGCGCACCGCAATATCTCGATGCGATCACTGCCGATGATGACGAGGATGACGATGACGGCCATGGTCCGGCGGGCACATCCAATCTCGCCGATTCGGAAGACCCCTACGATCAGGCGGTCGCGATTGTTCTCAACGACGGCAAGGCTTCGACCTCATACATCCAGCGCCGTCTCGGCATCGGCTACAACCGTGCCGCCTCGCTTATCGAGCGCATGGAGGAGGAGGGCGTGATCGGCCCGGCCAATCATGCCGGCAAGCGCGAGATTCTCGTTCCGACCAAAGCCGATATTCTGGATCGCTGAGGCCGCAGGCCCTTTCCGCGTCGCATATCCCGGCTATGCTCAGGAAAATTTGATTGTGGCCCAACAACCGCACATGGGCCGCCGCGCCATGAAGACGCCGATTTTGCGCGCCATGGACAAAGCCATGAAGGAGAATTCGATGACCAAGTTTGATGCGCAGCCGTCCAGCCGACTTTCCCTGACCCGCCGGCATTTCCTCGGCGTCGTGGTCGCGGTCGGCGCGGCGGGCACGCTGCCGGTTTCGGCTTTTGCACAGGCGCAGGCGCAAACACAGGCACAGCCGGCGACAGCCGCCCTCAATCCCGGTATCGCCCAGGCCATTGCCGATCACTTCTCGTCCATCAAGACGATGAAGGGCGGTTTCCTGCAGATCGGCCCGCGCGGCGATCAGATGAGCGGCTCTTTTTTCATCCAGCGCCCCGGCAAGATGCGTTTCAACTACGATCCGCCGTCCCGCATGCGCGTCATCTGCGATGGCAATAACGTGCAGGTCATCAACGACCAGACGCAGACCAGAAACATGTATCAGCTGTCGAAGACGCCGCTGAGCCTGCTGCTGGCCAATAAGATCGACCTTTCCGCCGATATGGTGCGCGATGTCGATTCCAAACCGGATCTCACCAAGATCACGCTCGGCAATCGTACCGTCTTCGGTGATTCCACCATCACGATGATTTTCGATTCGAAGAGCTACGATCTGCGCCAATGGACCGTGATCGATCCGCAGGGCAAGACGACCGACGTCATCATCAACAATGTGAAGACCAATGTCGCCTTCGACGACAGCGTTTTCCGCATCGATTATACGCGCTGATCGCCCTCTCCACATTCTGCCGCAGGGTAAGCGCCGAATGGCGCTTTCCTTTCCGTGGCGGCCGGTCTAAAGCCTTAGACCTGACTGGAGGGCCTGGCGTTTCACCGAATCGCCCGGCTGTTCCTGCTGTCTGTTTTGACGCAATTCCGGACGGAAAACCGCTGCGCACTTTTCCTGGAATTGTTCTTGGGGAAAGGTTCGGGCATGGGATTATCGATTGCGACGTGGAACATCAACTCGGTGCGGCTGCGCATGCCCATCGTCGAGCAGTTCGTCATGCAGGCCCGGCCCGACATCCTCTGCCTGCAGGAAACCAAGGTTCCGAACGAGCTTTTCCCCTATGCTCCCTTACGCGCCCTCGGCTATGAACACATCATCGTCCACGGCCAGAAGGGCTATCATGGCGTCGCGATCGCCTCGCGCATCCCGCTGAGCGAGGATCATCGGCAGGATTACTGCAACGTCGGTGACAGCAGGCATATTTCGGCGATCTTCGAGCGTGGCGGCCGGCGCGTGCGCCTGCATAATTTCTACGTCCCGGCCGGTGGCGACGAACCGGATCGCACCATCAATCCGAAGTTCGGCCACAAGCTCGATTTCATCGAGGAAATGAAGCGGCTGCATGCCAATGCCGAACAGAATACCTCCGCGATCCTCGTCGGCGATCTCAATATCGCGCCGCTGGAGCATGACGTCTGGTCACATAAGCAGCTCTTGAAGATCGTCAGCCATACGCCAGTGGAAACCGACGGGCTGATCGAGGTGATGAAGCGCGGCGCCTGGCTCGATCTTATGCGCCAGCACGTGCCGGAAAACGAAAAGCTCTATACGTGGTGGAGCTACCGCGCCAAGGATTGGGAGGCTGCCGACCGCGGCCGCCGCCTCGACCACATCTGGTCATCCTCCGATCTCGGCCCGCTCCTGCAGCGGATCGATATCCTCAAGGCGGCGCGCGGCTGGGATCGTCCGTCCGACCATGTGCCCGTGACGGCGCATTTCAATCTCTGAGTGGGGCGAGTTTTTCAAGAAAAGCGGCCGAGCAATGCGGCCGCTTGCCGCGCAAGTGTTGCGAAGTTTTCGCGGATGCGGTTCTGAATCAGCAGGCCGGCGTCGGGATATTCCTCGATCAGCCGGTGGAAGAGGGCACGCGTGATGCGGATCACGTCGGATTCCTCGGCGGCAACAGCCGTGTATTTCCGCTCCACCAAGGTCACCATCGCCAGTTCTGAAAGCATGGTGCCTGCCTGGACTATCGCTTCCACCTGTTTCTGGCCGTCGGCATCGATGATGCTGAGCTCGAAACTGCCACGCGTGATGACGTAGGCGCATTCGGCGGGGGATTTTTCCCGGAACAGCGTCTGGCCTTCGTTCACATGGCGGCGGTCGGCGCCGAAAGCGATCAGCCGCAGCGGCTCATCGCCCATGCCGTGAAACAGCGGCAGTTGCGACAGCAGTCGAATATCGTCGTTCAGCGCCATCGATCGCCTATGGAATGATCTTGTAACCGCCGTTTTCCGTCACCAGGATCTCGGCATTGGAAGGGTCGCGCTCGATTTTCTGGCGGAGGCGGTAGACGTGGGTTTCGAGCGTATGGGTGGTGACGCCGGAATTATAGCCCCAGACTTCTTCGAGAAGGATATCGCGGGTCACGACCTTCTGGTCTGCGCGATAGAGATAGCGGATGATGGCGGCTTCCTTTTCCGTGAGCCGGATCTTTTGGCCGTCTTCCGTGGTGAGCAGCTTCTGGCTCGGCTTGAAGAGGTAGCGTCCTACAGTGAAGGTCGCATCTTCGCTCTGCTCGTGCTGGCGCAGTTGCGCGCGGATGCGGGCGAGCAGCACGGCGAAGCGGAAAGGCTTGGTCACGTAATCATTCGCGCCGGCTTCCAGGCCGAGGATGGTGTCGGAATCAGTGTCATGGCCCGTCAACATGATGATCGGCGCCTTGAAGCCGTTCTTGCGCAGCAGTTTCACCGCTTCGCGGCCGTCCATGTCAGGCAGCCCGACATCCATGATGAGGAGATCGACAGGCACGGTGCGCGCGGTCTGCACGCCTTTTCCGGCGGTGGCTTCCTGCAGGACGTTGAATTCCTCGTAAAGCGACAATTGCTCGACCAGCATCTCGCGAAGGTCGTTATCATCGTCCACCAGGAGAATGGTGCGTGCGGTCATGCCGTTCGGATCCTCGTTCTAATCCCACCTAAGTCCTACGCCAAATTGCATTTTTGGCAAGTCGCGACGCGGCTCAGGCTTGGTCGTTTGATTGAAACTGCTATGATTTCAAATGAAATCACACGCAAAGCAAAAACATGTGAGGAAAATGGAAAAGACAAGGGCGGCGGCCCGGCGGACCGCTTCCACCATCGTCGTACGCCCCGCGCCGGGCAAGAGGACCCGAGCGCTGGTGCAGATCGGATCACTTACCATGCCGGCGGCGATCGGCAGATCGGGGCGCAGCATCTTGAAGCGGGAAGGAGACGGCGCGACGCCGATCGCCTGCATGAAGCTGCTTTATGGCTTCACGCGCGGCGATCACGTCCGCTTTCTCAAGACGAGCCTGCCGATGCGGCGTATCCGCAAGGACATGCTCTGGTGCGATCAGCCTGACAATGCCAACTACAACAGGCTGGTGAAGGCTCCCTTCAAGCCGGGCCACGAGGAAATGCGGCGGAGCGACGGTCTCTATGACATATGTCTCGTGCTCGACTGGAACGTGACTTCGCGCCGGCGTCATCGCGGCTCGGCGATCTTCTTCCATCTGATCAGGCCGGGCTACGAGCCGACGGCGGGATGCGTCGCGATCAGTCTTCGCGACATGCGGCGCATCCTTCCGCTGTTGCGCAAGGGAACGACCATCCGGGTTGTCTGAGCGGCGGCCCGGAGTTAGAATTCCAACATCCTCGACCATATGGGCTTTTACCGGCGCGCCTGCGCAGGGCTTGGCCCGGTCCTTTCATTTCGAATTTAAAATCACGCCTTCACTCCACCCTCTCTCATCCTTTGGAGACTTATCGTGACCACGCAACCGACAATCACTTTCAATGACGGCAATTCCATTCCGCAGGTCGGCCTCGGCGTCTGGCAGACGCCGGAAAACGTCGCGCCGATGGCGGTCAGCACGGCGCTGAAAGCCGGCTACCGCCATGTCGATACGGCGGCCATTTATGCCAACGAGGATGGCGTCGGCGAAGGCATGCGCCAGTCTGGCGTCGCCCGCAAGGACATCTATCTCACAACCAAACTCTGGAATGAGGAGCAGGGCTTCGATTCCACGCTGAAGGCCTTCGACCAAAGCCTGAAGCGCCTCGGCACTGATTATGTCGATCTCTACCTCATCCACTGGCCGTCGCCGCATCGCAACCGCTATCTCGATACCTGGAAGGCTTTCGTCCGTCTCAAGGAAGAAGGCCGCGCCCGGTCGATCGGCGTTTCCAACTTCGCCAAGGAGCATCTTGACCGCATCATCGGCGAAACCGGCGTGACGCCCGTGCTCAATCAGATCGAGCTGCACCCGACCTTCCAGCAGAAGGCGCTTCGCGAGGTACACGACAAGCTCGGCATCAAGACGGAATCCTGGAGCCCGCTCGGCCAAGGCAAGCTTCTCACCAATGCCGTTATCGGCAAGGTCGCCGCCAAGCACGGCCGCACGCCGGCGCAGGTCATCATCCGCTGGCATATCGACAACGGCCTGATCGTCATCCCGAAATCGGTGACGCCGAGCCGCATCGAGGAAAACCTCAGGGTTTTCGATTTCAAGCTCGATGGCGACGATCTGGCCGAGATCGCCAAGCTCGATTCACCCGACGGGCGCATCGGCCCGGATCCGATGACGGCGAGTTTCTGATTTCAGAAATCGAACTCTGGAAGGCCGGAAGCATTTGCGCCCGGCCTTTTCGCTATGAAGTGGATCATAGCGCTTCTTCTGAAAAAGACGCTCGCTTCGCGCAGGCAAAACCGGTGAGTGCGATTGCCGATGCCCCGACGATTAGCAGAGCGGCCACCGCAAAGGTGATCTGCATTCCGCTTGCCACCGCCTGCGGCGCTGCGGTGGTAATGTCCGTGGTTCCCGAGGCCAGCGTGAAGACTGCGCCCATGACGGATGCGCCGGTGATCAGGCCGAGATTTCGCGACAGGTTCAGCATACCCGATATGACGCCGCGCTGCTCGGATTGGATATCAGTCATGACCATGGTGTTATTGGCCGCCTGAAACAGCGCGTAGTTTGCCGTGACGACGGCGATCGGCCCGATGTAACCGGCCGCTCCGAACCTACCTTGCATGGCCGAGAGCAGGAAGAGGCCGGCTATCATGCCGGCGAGGCCTGCGATCGTCATGCGGTGAGTGCCGAAACGGTCGACGATGCGGCCTGCCGGCACGCCCATCAATGCCGCCACCAGCGGACCCGCCGACATGATGGCGCCGACTTCAGCCGCGTCGAAACCGAGTGCGGAAGAGAGGTAGAAGGGGCCGACCACCAGCGTCGCCATCATCACGGTCGAAACCAATGTGCTCATGGCAAGGCCCGCCGTCAGCGTCGAATCGCGGAACATGGAAAGGCGCAGCAGCGGCGATTTCACCTTGGCTTGCGAAAGCAGGAACAGTGCCGTTCCGAAAGCCGTGGCCAGCAGGAGGCCGATATTTACCCCGCCGAAGCTGCCGCGCCCTATGGTCATTGCCAGCGCATAGGCGGCAAGCGTCAGCGCCAGCAGCAGGGTGCCGATCGCATCCGGCCGCCCCTGCGTGGTTTTTTCGTTCGGACGATCCGCCGACAGGAAGCGCGCGGCGAGCAGGACGTTTACAATGCCGAGCGGCACGTTGATCAGGAAGATGGTCTTCCAGCCGAAGCCGGCGATCAGGATGCCGCCGAGCGACGGGCCGAGCGTGGTGCCGATCGCAGACATGGTGCCGAGCAGGCCCATGGCGCTGCCGGTCCTCTCCTTGGGAACGGTTTCGCCGACCATCGCGACAGTGAGCGCCATCATCATTGCTGCGCCTAGGCCCTGAAAAGCTCTGGCGGCAAGCAGGAGGGAAAGCGTCGGAGCGATGCCGCAGAAAAGGGAGGCGAGGGTGAAGAGGCTGATTCCGATCAGCAGCAGGCGCCGCCGGCCGAAAATGTCGCCCAGGCGCCCGACGCTGACGATCAGCGTGGTGATAGCGAGCAGATAGGCAAGCACGATCCATTGCGCCTGCTGGAAGGAGGCGCCGAATGCCTGTGCAAGTGTCGGCAGAGCGATATTGGCAATGCTGGTGCCGAGCGACGGCATCAGCATGGAAAGCGAGAGGCTGGCGAGCGCCCAGCGGGTCGAGGATGCTGATTTTGTGTGGCCGGCTTTGCCCGGATTTTCGATGATTGGCTGCAACATGAGCTCCATTTCTGGTGACGTCTAAAAAGTCCCGGCAGAAAGGTAGTTCTCGACGCGATATGGCGGAATGCGCAGCATTTGCACTTCATTCGTGCGTTTGACGCTATATCTTATACAAACCGTGCTATGCTCTCCTCATGTCCACGCCCGATCTCAACCTGCTTGTTACCCTGAATGTCCTGCTTGCCGAAGGCAGCGTTGCGCGTGCTGCCCGGAGGCTGCGGCTGAGCCCATCGGCGATGAGCCGGCAGCTGGCGCGCCTGCGCGAGACGATGGGGGATCCGCTGCTGGTTCGGGCGGGGCGGGGGCTCGTGCCGACGCCGCGGGCGCTGGAGCTACGCGAGCGCGTCGGTCATCTCATTCAGGAGGCGGAGGCCGCCTTGCGGCCCGCCCAAAGCCTCGATCTGAAGCAGCTTGCTCGAATCTTCACGCTGCGCACCCGCGAAGGCTTCGTGGAGAACTTTGGTGCCGAACTGATTGCGCGCATTGCTGAGCAGGCGCCTGGCGTTCGGCTCTACTTCACGCAGAAGTTGGACAAGGACAGCACACCTTTGCGCGATGGGACGATCGACTTCGAGACTGGTATTGTCGGCGGCGATACAGGTCCGGAGCTCAGGACGCAGGCGCTGTTCCGCGATCGCTTCATCGGCGTGGTCCGGCGCCGACATCCGTTGAGCGAGGGTGTTGTGACGCCGGAGCGCTACGCCGCGGGACAGCATATCCTCGTTTCGCGGCGCGGCCTCCAAAAAGGGCAGATCGACGAGATGCTGGAAAAGCTGGGCCTGAAGCGACAGATCGCAACGATTGTCGGCAGCTTCTCGGCTGCGCTGGCCTTGGTGCGCGCCTCCGACCTGATCGTCAGTGTGCCGGAGCGTTATACGGGCAATCTGCGTGTTGACATGTACAGTTTCGCACTGCCGGTGCCGACATCGGACGTCATGATCTCGCTGCTCTGGCATCCGCGGATGGATGCGGATCCGGCGCATCGCTGGCTGCGGGGCTGCATTCGCGATGTCTGCGCCGAGCGGCGTTCGGAGCGATCAACTGGATTCGAAGTCGGCTAGATAATTGCGTAGCAGGCGGTCAAAAGCCTTTCGTTCGCCTTCGGAAAGAGTGGAGATCAGGCGTGCCTGCGTTTCGACATGTGCCGTCACCGCCGCATCGATAAGCTCGAAGCCTTTCGGCGTCAGGGATATCAGGAAGCTGCGGCCATCATCCGGGTTCTGGCTGCGCGTGACGAGGCCGGCCCTCTCCAGCTGATCGATGCGATTGGTCATCGTGCCCGACGACACCATCATCGTATCCATCAGATCACTAGGGGAGAGAGTATAGGGCTCCCCCGAGCGGCGCAGGGTCGCCAGCATGTCGAAGTTCGCCGCGTTCAGGCCGAAACGGCCGAAGGTCTTCTCCATCTCGCGGGAGAGATGGAGCGCGAGATTGCGCATGCGCCCGAACAGGCCCATGGCCGTCGTGTCGAGATCCGGCCGTTCGCGGCGCCACTGCGCGAGAATTTTATCGATGCGATCCATGTCAAGACCTCGCCATGATTTTATCTTGACGTCAAGACATTTCGATTTATCTTGAGGTCAAGATAAATTTCGAGACTGATGCCATGAATCGCAATTTCGACCTGTTGCTCACCGCCATCGCGCCGGCGATCTGGGGCAGCACCTATTTGGTAACGACGCAGCTTCTGCCGGTCGGTTATCCACTGACTGTCGCCATGCTGCGGGCGCTGCCGGCCGGCTTGTTGCTGCTCCTGATCGTGCGGCGGCTGCCGCATGGGGTCTGGTGGCTGAAGTCGCTGGTTCTTGGGGCGCTGAATTTCTCCATCTTCTGGTGGCTGCTGTTCATTTCGGCTTATCGGCTGCCCGGTGGCGTGGCCGCGACGGTCGGTGCCGTCCAGCCGCTGATCGTCATCGTGCTGGCGCGGTTGCTGCTGGGCTCGCCGATCCGTAGTCTTTCGATTGTTGCCGCGATTGCCGGCATCGGCGGTGTCGGGCTGCTGATCCTGACGCCGAATGCGACGCTCGATCCGATCGGCATTGTTGCGGGCATCGGCGGTGCTTTCTCCATGGCAGCCGGCACCGTCCTCAGCCGCCGCTGGCGGCCTGATGTCTCGCCGCTGACCTTCACGGCATGGCAATTGACGGCAGGCGGTGTGCTTTTGCTGCCAGTGGCGCTGCTGCTTGAGCCGCCGCTGCCGCATCTGACCGGAGCCAACATTCTCGGCTTCGCCTATCTCGGGCTGATCGGCGCAGCACTCACCTATATTCTCTGGTTTCAGGGTCTGTCGCGGCTGGAGCCCTCTATGGTCTCGCCGCTCGGCTTCCTCAGCCCGACGACGGCGGTCATCCTGGGGTGGGCCGTGCTCGGCCAGCAGCTGAGCCCGATGCAGATCTTTGGCATCGTCACCGTGCTCGCCAGCGTCTGGCTCAGCCAGCGAGCGCAGCTGGGTCCGGCCGCTCAACCCTCTTCCCCCTCGGGGAGAAGGTGGCCCGCCCTTCGATAAACTCATGAGGTCGGATGAGGGGATTTCACCGGCAGAATTCATGAATTTCAGTGCGCTTGGCGGGGCACCCCTCATCCGCTTGGCGGCACCTTCTCCCCGAGGGGAGAAGAAGTGCGCGGCACCGACCTCACCTCATATGCGGCTGCTCTGCCTACAAACGAAAAGGGCGGCCCTTGCAGCCGCCCTTCGTCATTCATGCCTTCAGGCCGATCACTTCCACTCGCGGATATCGACGAAGTGGCCTGCGATTGCGGCAGCTGCGGCCATGGCCGGCGAGACCAGATGGGTGCGGCCCTTGAAGCCCTGGCGGCCTTCGAAGTTGCGGTTCGAGGTCGAGGCGCAGCGCTCGCCCGGCTTCAGGCGGTCGTCGTTCATGGCGAGGCACATGGAACAGCCAGGCTCGCGCCAGTCGAAGCCGGCAGCCTTGAAGATCTTGTCGAGGCCTTCGGCCTCGGCCTGTTCCTTCACGAGGCCGGAGCCCGGCACGATCATGGCGTTGACCGTGGAAGCAACCGTCTTGCCTTCGACGACCTTGGCGACAGCGCGCAGGTCTTCGATGCGGCCATTGGTACAGGAGCCGATGAAGACGCGATCGATGTTGATCTCGGTCATCGGGGTGCCCGGCTTCAGGCCCATATAGTCGAGCGCACGCCACTTGGAGGCGCGCTTGGTCTCGTCCTGGATTTCGTCCGGGTTCGGAACGATACCCTGAACGGAGATGACGTCTTCCGGCGAGGAACCCCAGGAGACGATCGGCGGCAGGCTTGCGGCATCGAGCTTGACGATGCGGTCGTAATGCGCGCCTTCGTCGGACTTCAGCGTCTTCCAGTAGGCGATCGCCTGTTCCAGCGCTTCGCCCTTCGGCGCGCGCGGCTTGCCCTTGATATATTCGAAGGTGACCTCATCCGGAGCGATCAGGCCAGCGCGGGCGCCGCCTTCGATCGACATGTTGCAGATGGTCATGCGGCCTTCCATCGATAGCGAGCGAATGGCTTCGCCAGCATATTCGATGACGTAGCCGGTGCCGCCTGCGGTGCCGATTTCGCCTATGATGGCGAGGATAATGTCCTTGGCGGTGACGCCCGGCGGAAGCTGGCCGTCGACCTGCACCAGCATGTTCTTGGCCTTTTTCTGGATCAGCGTCTGCGTGGCAAGCACATGTTCGACTTCGGAGGTGCCGATACCATGGGCCAGGGAGCCGAAGGCGCCGTGGGTCGAGGTGTGGCTGTCACCGCAGACGATGGTCATGCCGGGCAGGGTGAAGCCCTGCTCAGGACCGATGATGTGAACGATGCCCTGACGCTTGTCGTTCTCGGAGTAGTATTCCACGCCGAATTCGGCGGCATTCTTGGCGAGCTGCTCGACCTGAATGCGGCTTTCCTCGTTCTTGATGCCGAGGTGGCGATCCGGCGAGGTCGGGACATTGTGGTCGACGACAGCCAGCGTCTTCTGCGGCGCGTGAACCTTGCGGCCGGACATGCGCAGACCTTCGAAAGCCTGCGGCGACGTCACCTCGTGAACGAGATGACGGTCGATATAGAGAAGACAGGTGCCGTCTTCTTGGGCGTCGACCAGATGGTCGTCCCAGATTTTATCGTACAGTGTGCGTGGAGCGCTCATGGCTACAAATCCATATTGGCATTATCGAAGATGGGGGTTGACGGATCAGGACCGCCGGCCTCGGGTGTGATCAGCGAAGTCGGCTGTTGAGCGCGCCCGAAATCATCGCAAAGAATCGTGCCGGCAGGCGCTTATGGTCCTGCAGCACGAAAGCCGTGACGTATCGTCCGTCTTTGCTCATGATCTTACTCATGGCCATGCTCATATCAATTTTCAAAACCTTCGGCAATGGCGACGACAGGCTGTATCGGAACGGCCGGGATCCGGCCGGACCAATCACACCTGTGCGCCTGGCGGTTGGCCCGCCGCCAAGCGAGGGAAAGCGGAGCGGTCGCTGCCTGAGCGGCGGCGCATCCAGGCTTCGAGTTGCCTGAGCAGCAGCGACAGGCCGATCGTCAGCAGCAGGTAGATGAAGGCGAGGATCGACAGCGTTTCGAAGTAGCGGAAATTGGCCGAGTAATAGAGCTTGGCGAGCTGGCTGATATCGGCGACGCCGAGCACGGACACGAGCGAACTGTCCTTCACCATGGCGATGAAATCATTCGACAGCGGCGGCAGGATGACGCGGATCGCCTGGGGGAAGACGACAAGCCGGAAGCGCTGGAAGCGGCTGAGGCCCAAGGCCTTTGCCGCTTCGATCTGGCCCTGGTCGACCGCCTGGATGCCAGCGCGGAAGATTTCGGCGATGAAGGACGAATAGCCGATCGTCAGCGCGATGATCGTGCGCCAGACGAAAGGCACATCGCGGGTGACGAGGGGTGTCGCCCAGCCTGCGGAGGCCAATGGAGACGTGATGAAGTTATAGACGGCGACAAAGGCCGGTGTGCCGACGAAGGCGACATAGGAGAGCAGCACCAGCATCGGGATGCCGCGCACGATCTCGATATAAAAGCGCGCGACCTGTCGCAGCACGAGGAAATCGGAAAGACCGAGCAGCGCCAGCGCCAGGCCGAGCAGCATGGCTAGCGTAAAGGCCACCAGCGTCACGAAGACCGTGACGCCGATGCCATTCAGCAGAAGAGAGAAAATCTGGGCATAGAGGCCGTTCGCCGCAATTACGAATGAGGCGGCGATGCCGAGGATAGCGAGGGCGACCAGCCACCAGGGAAAGTCTTCCTTGCCGCGGTGCCCGCCCGGACCTGCCAAAGGTGCCATCAGAGCGGGCTTCCAATATATCGGTCTTCAGAGTTCATTGGCCCATCTTGTAGTCGAGGAACCACTTCTTGTTCAGCGAGTCGAGCGTGCCGTCGGCCTTGAGGCTGGCAATGGCGGCATTGACCGGGGCGACAAGATCGGAACCCTTCTGGAAGATGAAGCCGAAATCCTCTGTGCCGAGCGGGCCGCCGACCAGCTTCAGGCCGCCATTGGAAGCGTCGACGTAGCCTTTGCCGGCCGTGCCGTCGGTCAGCACCATGTCGACGTCCCCGGTCTTCAGCGCCTGCACGGTGGCGCCGAAGGTTTCGAAGGTCTTGATGCGTGGGTTTTGCTCGTTGCCGTCAAGGACTTCATAGACGGCGGTGTAGAAGGGCGTCGTGCCCGGCTGCGCGCCGATCAGGGCCTCCTTGACGGCGGCGAAGCTCTTGGCGTCGGCAAAGCGTTTCTCGTCGCCGCGCACGAGCATGAACTGCTGCGAGCGCATATAGGGGTCGGAGAAATCGACCTTCTGCTTGCGGTCTTCCTTGATGGTGATGCCGGTCATGCCGATGTTGTACTGGCCTTCGGAAACGGCCTGGATCATCGCGTCCCAGCTGGTGTTCTGGTACTCGACCTTGAAGTTCAGACGCTTGGCGATCTCGTTCATCGCGTCATATTCCCAGCCGATCGCCTTGTTCGTTTTTGGGTCGATAAACTGCAGCGGCGGATAGGCATTCTCGGTGACGACGACGACCGTCTTGCCATTCAGGTTCGGAAGGTCGGCCGCAAAGGCGGCGAAAGGTGCAAGCACGAGGGCGCTGAGGCCCAGAAGGAACGAACGACGGAATGCCATGGAAATCTCCCCGATTAGCGTGGCGGGAAAGTGTCATATTTGGAAAGCGGATGGCAAGGTTATAGCCATCGTAGCGATCATAAAAAAGGAAAAGCAGCTCTAAAACATACGGCTGCCTAAGAAATTTCCGTTTGCCGCGTCGCATTGCGACAGGCAGTAAAAAAGGCGGCCCGAAGACCGCCTTCAATTGTCACAATCCGTCGGGATCGAAACTTATTCCGCTGCCGGCTCGGCTGCTGCGGCTGCAGCAGCTTCTGCTGCTGCCTTTGCTTCTGCAGCTTCTGCTGCTGCCTTTTCAGCTGCGAGTGCCTGAGCGGCTGCAACCTTCTCGGCTTCGATACGTGCCTTCTCGTCGGCCAGAGCCTGGCGCTCGGCATCGTTGAGCTTGCGGGCGCGGGTGCCGGTGTTTTCGACGATACGGGCAGCCTTACCGCGCAGGTCGCGCAGGTAGTAGAGCTTGGCGCGACGGACCTTACCGCGGCGAACGACTTCGACGCTTTCGATCATCGGCGAGTAAACCGGGAATACGCGCTCGACGCCTTCGCCGTAGGAGATCTTGCGAACGGTGAAGTTTTCCTGCAGGCCGCCGCCGGAGCGAGCGATGCAAACGCCTTCATAGGCCTGAACGCGGGTACGGTTGCCTTCCGTGACCTTTACGTTGACGCGAACGGTGTCGCCAGCGGAAAATTCGGGAAGGGTGCGCTTGGCTTCGATCTTGGCAGCCTGTTCGGCTTCCAATTGCTGAATGATGTTCATGTTATCAACCTCGTTGTTGCTTCAACAGCCAGAGCGCTCATCATTCTATCTTTGGTCGGACCCGGAGATCACGCCTCGGATGTATGCCCGTTCAGGCAGGAGCGAATACGTCTGCTCTTCTTTGCTGGTTGATGGGAAATTTCCCATGCCGGCCGCGCACATATCCTATTGTCACGCCTTTGTCACCCCTTGCGGCTGAATTAAGTGGCGATTGGTGCCAGTTTTGCGGCGCTTGAACCAATGTCGCTCATCTAGCCGGTGTTGCCGCTACTTCTTCCGCAATTCGTCCAGCAAATCCGGCCGGCGCGCTCGCGTCAGCTCTTCGGCCTTCTCCCTCTGCCATTTGGCGATCGCCGCGTGATTGCCCGAGGTGAGGATGGCGGGAATCTCGCGGCCTTCCCAGATCTGCGGTCGCGTATAATGCGGATGTTCCAGCAGGCCGCCTTCGAAGCTTTCATGAAGGCCGGAGAGGTCGTTGCCCATGACGCCGGGCAGGATGCGAACGATAGCGTCGAGGAGGATGAGGGCAGCCGGCTCGCCGCCCGAAAGGATATAGTCGCCGATCGAGACTTCCTCGAGGCCACGGCCGTCGATGACGCGCTGGTCGACGCCTTCGAAGCGGCCGCAGACGATGATGACGCCGTCGCCGCTTGCAAGCTCGCGCACGCGCTTCTGCGTCAGCGGCTTGCCGCGCGGGCTCATCAGCAGGCGCGGGCGGCTGTCGTTTTCGCTGGCATGATCGATGGCGCGGGCAAGCACATCCGGTTTCAGCACCATGCCGGCGCCGCCGCCGGCCGGCGTGTCGTCGACGGTGCGGTGCTTGTCGGTGGCGAAATCACGGATCTGCACGGTGTCCAGCGACCATTGCCCGCGTTCCATCGCCTTGCCGGCAAGCGACGTGCCGAGATGGCCGGGAAACATCTCGGGATAAAGCGTCAGTATGGTCGCCCGAAAACTCATGGCGCGATCACTTCCTAATGAGGGCACTTCCCAATGAGGGTTACTTCTTCGTCTTGTCCTGCGGCTTTTCCGGCTTGCCGATGAGGTCATCGGGGCTGTCGATCAAGCCGGCGGCGAGCGGATCGATCAGGATCTTGCCTGCTTCGAGGTCGATTTCGAGCACGGCGGCTTCGGAAAAGGGGATCAGCACCGGGCGCTTGCCCGGCCCCTTCAGCTCCAATAGGTCGCCGGCGCCGAAATCATAGATGCCGCTGACGGTGCCGTAGCCGACGCCTTGGTCATCGACGGCTTCCAGCCCTTCGAGATCGGTGTAGAAGAATTCGTCGTCGTCGAGCTCGTCATCCGGCAGGTTGTCGCGCTCGATATAGAGTTCCAGCCCGTTCAGCGCCTCGGCGGCATTACGGTCGTTGATGCCGCGAAAGCGCACGATGACGACATTCTTGGCCTCGCGGATTTCCAGAACTTCGAAGCTGCGGCCATCCATGCTGTGCAGGTGGCCGTAATCGCCAAGTGCGGTCGGATCGGATGTATAGGCGCGGGCACGCACTTCGCCTCGCAAGCCCTGTGCAGCGCCGATGGTGGCCATCAATACCGGATTTTGCAGTTTCGTCATGGTCTCTTCGTCGATTGCCGGGATTATGCAGCAGATCCAAAATGCTACAGCGACCTTTGTCCACCCCATGTGACACGCGGCGCTGTCGTTGGTTCTCTCATAGGCTGAACATTTGCCGATGGGAAACAAAAAACGGGTGGCATGTCGCCATGCCACCCGTTTTCAATCAATGCGAGGTCCGATTACTCGGAAGCGGCAGCGGCGTCAGCAGCCTTCTGTGCCTTTTCGGCAGCGCGCTCCTGAGCCTTCTTGCCCGGCTTTGCCTTTTCCGGGTTGTTCTTGGCTTCGCGCTTTGCGATGCCGGCTTCGTTGAGGAAGCGCAGAACGCGGTCGGTCGGCTGTGCGCCGTGGTCGAGCCAATGCTTGATGCGTTCGACCTTCAGTTCAACGCGCTTGGCGTCGTCCTTGGCAAGCATCGGGTTCCAGGAGCCGAGGGTCTCCAGGAAACGGCCGTCGCGCGGCGAGCGAGCGTCGGCTACGACAACGTGGTAGTACGGGCGCTTCTTGGAGCCACCGCGGGCGAGACGAATTTTCAGTGCCATGTCAATTCTCCTTAGGCTTTTCTTGACCGCTTCGTTGTGCGGTATGGTTACGTCGCGCTGCTTTTCTCGTACCGCGTGATCCCGGTTCAAAACGCCCTGCGTCCTTCGGGATCATGCGGCCAGGGGTTACCCTTTGAAATCCGCAGCGATCTGTTCATGATGCCGGATGACTTCCTTGATGACGAAGTTCAGGAACTTCTCGGCGAAATCCGGGTCCAGATTGGCGTCCTTTGCCAGGCGGCGCAGGCGCTCGATCTGAAATTCTTCGCGCGCCGGGTCGGCCGGCGGCAGGTCGTACTTGGCCTTCAGCACGCCCACTTCCTTCGTGCAGCGGAAGCGCTCGGCCAGCATGTGCACCAGTGCGGCATCGATATTGTCGATCGACTGGCGGTATTTGCCCAGTTGGGCCTTTACGTCTGGATCAATCATGGGGGTCAAAGATCCTTCTCACTTCTTCTTCGGCAAACCGGGGAGGCCCGGGAAACCACCGCCAAGGCCCGGCAGTTTGGCGCCGCCGAGACCCGGCAAACCGCCACCGCCGCCCAGACCCGGCAAGCCACCCGGCAGGCCGCCGGGACGGCCGAGGCCGGCCGCTTCGGCTTGCTTCTGCAAGGCTTCGAGCTGCTTGGGATCCATGTTCGACAGGTCGGGCATCCCACCCATACCGCCACCGAGACCCATTTTGCCGGCAAGGCCGCCCATCAGCTGCTTCATCATGCCGCCTTTGCCCTTGCCGCCCATCATCTTCATCATATCCGCCATCTGGCGGTGCATCTTCAGAAGCTTGTTGATGTCGGAGGCGTCGGTGCCGGAGCCTGCGGCGATACGCTTCTTGCGGGAATGCTTGAGGAGATCCGGATTGGCGCGCTCGGCCTTGGTCATCGAGGAGATGATAGCGAGCTGGCGTTTGAACAGGCGGTCATCGAGGCCGGCGGCTGCCATTTTGTCCTTCATGCCGGACATGCCGGGCATCAGGCCCATAATGCCGCCCATGCCGCCCATCTTCTGCATCTGGCCGAGCTGGTCGGCGAGATCGTTGAGGTCGAACTTGCCCTTGGCCATCTTGGCAGCCATGGCGGCCGCCTTCTCGGCGTCGATATTCTCGGCAGCCTTCTCGACGAGCGAGACGATGTCGCCCATGCCGAGGATGCGGTCAGCGATACGGCGGGGATGGAATTCCTCCAGCTCGCCCATCTTTTCGCCGACGCCGATCAGCTTGATCGGCTTGCCGGTGACTGCGCGCATCGAAAGGGCCGCACCGCCGCGGCCATCGCCGTCCATGCGGGTCAGCACGAGGCCGGTGATCCCGACGCGCTCGTCGAAATTGCGGGCGAGGTTGACGGCGTCCTGACCGGTCAAGCTATCGGCGACCAGCAGGATTTCGTGCGGATTGGACTTCTTCTTGATATCCGCCATCTCGACCATGAGCGGCTCGTCGATATGCGTACGGCCGGCGGTGTCGAGGATGACGATGTCATGGCCGCCGAGCTTGGCGGCCTGGACTGCGCGTGCGGCAATATCGGTCGGCGATTGGCCTGATATGATCGGCAGCGTGTCGACGCCGGTCTGGACGCCGAGCTGACGCAGCTGCTCCTGGGCTGCCGGACGGCGCGTGTCGAGGGAGGCCATCAGGACCTTCTTGCGGTCGCGGCTCGTCAGGCGGCTGGCGATCTTGGCCGTGGTGGTCGTCTTACCGGAGCCCTGCAGACCCACCATCATGACGACGACCGGAGCCGGCGCATTGAGGTCGATGCCGACGCCTTCGCCGCCAAGCATCTCGATCAGCTCGTCATGGACGATCTTGACGACCATCTGGCCCGGCTTGATCGACTTTAGGATCTCGGCGCCGACGGCCTTTTCGCGAACGCGATCGGTAAAGGAGCGCACGACATCCAGCGCCACGTCGGCTTCGAGCAGCGCGCGGCGAACCTCGCGAAGCGCAGCGGAAACATCGGCTTCCGAAAGCGCGCCGCGGCCTGTCAGTCCATTCAGAATGGAACCAAGACGGTCCTGGAGGTTTTCAAACATCGGTTCTTCCTTATCGATCGCTTGGGATTTGGACTTGGCGCAAGTTTGCGCCGTTCCTCGCCCGAAAACGTCGTGCTTTTCCATGACGAAAACAAGACGCAAAGCCAAAAAGCACCCGAGGGCGCATCGCGCTGTCGGGTGTTGACCTCCGGGATCTCTTTATACCTTTATGGGTCCCGGTCGGTGGCTCGGAGGCTTGTGCTCGTCGCAGATTGCGGGCGATAAACAGGAAAAGGCCGCCAAAGTCAACCCAATGCGGCCGAAATGCCTGAAATGCGCGGATGACAGCGTTATCTCAACCTCGATTTGACCATACCATCCTCTTCCAATCGTTACATCGATCCCCGTCATCAAGTGATTCCCCGAGACAGCTCCGAATGAATGATGCAGCCCTGACCAATCTTCTCGCCGCCTGCCGCGCTTACGCCGGCGGTCGTGTCGACGCACAATTCAACGCGGCGGCCCAGGCCTTCTACGCGAGTGCCATTGCCCAGCCGAAGATCATGGCGCGGGCGGCGCGCGAGCTTAGCCGCCTGCCGCCGCCGGGGGCCGCGATCCTTGCGAATATGCTCGGCACCATCGTCGAAAAGGGCGGGTCGGTGGAGCGCAGCGGTGCTGCGGTGTGGGAGCTCTACATGGCGTGGTTGCCGCAAATCCATCGCGGCTTTGCCGGCCGCAAGGAGCTGAGCCCGAGGCAAAGGCAGCTGCTCGACGCTTTCCAGCTGCTTGGCCAATCGGCGGTATCGCATCTTGCTGCCATGCCGCGGGAACGCGAGCGCGCCGCCGGCGACAAGGCGCTGATGGCGCAGCTTGCCCAGCTGCAGGATTATACGCCGGGTGCGGCCTGGGTCCGCCAGATGCTCCTGAGCCGCAGCGACGCGCTGCTGGTGCTGCATCTGCCGAGCCGTCAGGGTTTTCGCCTGCGCTATCAGAATATCGTCAATTGCTTCCATCTGTTCACGCTGATCCAGGCGGCATTCGGCGAGACGCTTCCCGGCGGCCGCGTGCCCAACAGGTTCATAATCGACATGGCGCGCTGCGTGACCGTGGCGGAAGATGGCAATGACGAGCCCTGGTGGCGCTACGAGACGGTGCAGCCGGATGAGCAAGGGCTTGTCGAGATTTCCGGAGAAGCATCCGTCGAGACGATTGCCCGCATCGATGACCGGCAGGTCATCCTGCTTTCATCGCCGGTCAAGGGCGCTGCATTGTGGGATACGAGCTTTTTCACGCCGCAGCTTTTCGTCATGCCGGCGAATGTCGTGCTGGAGGAGACGCTGACGGCGCGTGAGGTCGAAGAGTGGCTCGCCAGGTTCGGCTTACCAGCCGGGAAGGCGACAAGCGCACAGGCGGTGGACAAGCCATGACGAGCTCATCCGACTCAGCCAAGAAGAATCCCTATTACCAGGGGCCGGTTTCCGATCATTTCGACGGCGTGCGCTTCTTCAATCCCGGTGGCGTCGCGCCGGGCGGTGCATTCGACCTTTTGCGCTGGCAGTTCGGCGGTGGCCGGGTGCGGTGGCCCAACCCGGTCATCAGCGCCTTTCCTCCGGCTAGGCCGGACCGGCACGTGTTCGGCGAGCAGATGCGGGTGACCATGGTCGGGCATGCCTCGATGCTGATGCAGATTGCCGGGCTGAACATTCTGACGGATCCGGTCTGGTCGGAGCGGGTCAGCCCTTTCCGATCTTTCGGACCGAAGCGTGTGGTGCCGCCCGGCATCCGCTTCGAGGATCTGCCGCATATCGACGTCGTGCTCGTCACGCATAATCACTATGACCACCTCGATGTTGCAACGCTTGCCCGCCTGCAGCAGGCGCATCGGCCAAAGATCGTCACGCCGCTCGGCAACGACATGATCATCCGCCGTGCCGTTCCCGATGCCGACATCACGGTGGTCGACTGGGGCGATCGCATCGCCCTCAAGGCCGGCGTGACGATCGATGCCGAGCCCTGCCATCACTGGTCGGCGCGCGGCATGGGCGACCGGCGCATGGCACTCTGGGCCGCTTTCGTGCTGAGCACACCAGCGGGCAAGATCTACCATGTCGGCGACACCGGCTTTCACGATGGCATCAATTATGAGGCTGCCCGGCAAAAACATGGCGGTTTCCGCCTCGCGATCCTGCCTTTTGGCGCTTACGAGCCGCGCTGGTTCATGAAGGGTCAGCACCAGAATCCGGAAGAGGCGGTGAAGGGCATGAAGCTCTGCAACGCGGCCTATGTCGCCGGGCATCACTTCGCGACCTTCCAGCTGACGGACGAAGGGATCGATGAGCCCGTTCAGGCGCTGGATGCGGCCTTGAAAGCTGAGAGTGTGGAGGCGGATCGCTTTCGTCCGCTCAGGGCGGGGGAAGTTTTCGATGTGCCTGTCGTCTGAGGGCGCCAAATATCCCTTCTCCCCGAGGGGAGAAGGGTTGCGTCCTGCGTTGGAAGCCTTACTGCTTGATCTCGGGCTCAACCAGTTTCGCGAGATTGATCAGCGATTCCTGCCAACCGAGATAGCAGGCTTCCGGCGGGATGACATCGGGAATGCCGGCTTGAGTGATGTTGACCTCGGTTCCGACGAGAACCTTCTTCAGGGTCACCGTCACTTCCATTTCGCCGGGCAGGTTCGGATCGTCGAATCTGTCAATGTAGCGCACAAGTTCGCCCGGGATAAGCTCGAGAAAATCGCCGCCGAAGGAGTGCTTCTCGCTGGTCGTGAAGTTGCGGAACGACATCTTGAACGTGCCGCCGACTTTTCCTTCGAAGTGACGCACGCTGCAGGCAAAACCGTTCGGCGGCAACCATTTGGCCAGCGCATCCGCTTCGATGAATGCGCGATAGACCTTTTCCGGGCTGGTGGCCAGGACGCGGTGCAGGCGTATGGTATTCGGCATGGTCATAATCCCTATGGTTTGACGGAGTGGACGAGCCTAGGACGTGGCAGCTTTTGGTAATCCGACATCGATGAATGATCTTTTCTCAAAATAATGCGGGTCAAGACTTCTCGGTGGGATTTTTGCTGTGGTCAAAGGACGGCCGCCCGCCCCTCGTGGTTCGAGACGGCCCTGCAGGCCTCCTAACCGTGAGGGCTGATCTTTTGCGTCGATCATACATTTCCGGGATCTAGGCACTGCAGCACAAATCATGGCCGCAGCGACGATGCTAACTCCGCCTCATCCTGGGGTGTGGAGCTCGAAGAGTGAAGCCTCGAAGGATCGGGGCGGCCCGGGAGAGCTCGCCCAATCCTGAATAATGCCGTTCTTCATGTCCCACTGGTAATTCCCCCGCATTTCCGCCATATACAGCTCGAAACACGGACGGACTTGGCATCATGAGCAATACGGTCGAATTCGCGAGGATGAACGGGCTTGGCAACAAGATCCTGGTTATCGACATGCGCGGCCGCAAGGATGTGGTGACGCCCGCTGCGGCGATTGCGCTCAATGCCGATCCGGCCACCCAGTTCGATCAGATCATGGCGATCCACGATCCGAAGCTGCAGGGCACCGATGCCTGGATCGATATCCTGAACTGCGACGGAACGAAGGCGCAGGCCTGCGGCAACGGCACGCGCTGCGTCGTGCAGGCGCTGGCGGCCGAAACTGGCAAAAAGGTGTTCACCTTCCAGACGGTCGCCGGCATCCTGAATGCCAGTGAGCATGAGGACGGCACGATCTCGGTCGATATGGGCACGCCCGTCTTTGCCTGGGACCAGATCCCGCTTGCCGAGGAATTTGCTGATACCAGCCGCATCGAGCTGCAGATCGGGCCGATCGACAATCCCGTACTGCATTCGCCTTCCGTGATGTCGATGGGTAATCCGCATGCGATCTTCTGGGTCGATAGGGATCCGATGTCCTTCGATCTCGATCGTTTCGGCCCGCTGCTCGAAAACCACCCGATGTTTCCCGAGCGCGCCAATATCACGCTGGCGCAGGTGCTGTCGCCGACCTCGCTGCGCACACGCACCTGGGAGCGCGGCGCCGGCCTGACGCTTGCATGCGGTTCGGCCGCCTGTGCCTCCGCCGTCAGCGCCGCGCGCACCGGCCGCACCGGCCGCAAGGTGATGATCGAAGTTGCCTCCGCGCCGGCGCCTGGCAAGCTCACCATTGAATGGCTCGAGAGCAACGACCATGTCGTCATGACCGGGCCTGCCGAATGGGAATGGTCCGGCACCGTCGATCCTGTCACTGGCAGCTTCTCGCGCGATCCGGAGCAAGAGGCTCAGGCGCGGTGAGCGGGGTCGAGGTCATTACCTTCGGCTGTCGTCTCAACACCTATGAATCCGAAGTGATGAGGGCCGAGGCAGAGAAAGCCGGGCTCAACAACGCCATTCTGGTCAATACCTGTGCCGTGACGGGCGAGGCCGTGCGCCAGGCGCGGCAGGCAATCCGCCGCGCGCGCCGTGGCAATCCGCATGCCCGTATCATCGTCACAGGCTGCGCCGCGCAGACCGAGAAGCAGACCTTTGCCGAGATGGCGGAAGTCGATGCCGTGCTCGGCAACGAGGAGAAGCTGAAAAGCGCCTCCTACCGCTCCCTGCCGGATTTTGGCGTTTCGGCCGAAGAAAAGCTGCGCGTCAACGATATCATGAGCGTGCGGGCGACCGCGCCGCAGATGATCCGTCATATCGATGGTCACGTGCGCGCCTTCATCCAGGTGCAGAACGGCTGCGATCACCGCTGCACCTTCTGCATCATTCCCTATGGCCGCGGCAATTCGCGTTCGGTGCCGATGGGTGCTGTGGTCGATCAGGCGCGCAATCTCGTCGAAAGCGGCTATCGCGAAATCGTGCTGACCGGCGTCGATGCAACAAGCTATGGCGCCGACCTGCCGGGTACGCCGACGCTCGGCCTGCTTGCCAAGACGCTGCTGAAGCAGATCCCGGAGATCCGCCGGCTGCGGCTCTCCTCGATCGACAGTATCGAGGCAGACCGGCACCTGATGGATCTCATCGCCGACGAGCCGCGATTCATGCCGCATCTGCATCTCTCGTTGCAGCATGGTGACGACATGATCCTCAAGCGCATGAAGCGGCGGCACTCGCGCGCCGATGCCGTGCGTTTCATCGAGGATGTGCGCCGCCTGCGCCCGGAGACGAGCTTCGGCGCCGATATGATCGCCGGCTTCCCGACTGAGACGGAAGAGATGTTCGCCAATGCTGTCGGCTTGGCGCAAGAGGCCGGCATCGCGCATCTGCACGTCTTCCCCTACAGCCCGCGCCCCGGCACGCCGGCCGCCCGCATGCCGCAGCTCGATCGCGGGCTGATCAAGGAACGTGCCGCCCGCCTGCGCGAGGCCGGACAAAGATTGCACCGGACCCATCTCGACAGCATGGTCGGCACGCGGCAATGGCTGCTTGTGGAGAATGGCGGACTGGCGCATACGGAAAACTTCACGCTTGTCGCCGCCCCCGGCCTTCGCCCGCGCGACCTTGTGCAGGTCGCAATCACCGGCCACAATGGCAAGCACCTCGACATGCAACTTCTGGCCGCCGACGCGGCCTAATGCTTCAACGGACACTTCATGGCGCTCGGTTTCATCAAAAAAGTCTTCACCTTCGGCCGCGAAAAGCCGGCTGAGGAGCAGGCGCCTGCTGTGGATGTTTCGCCGGCTTCCGAGTCTGTCGAGCCGCCGTCGCCCCCCTCTGTCCCTTCGGGACATCTCCCCCACGAGGGGGGAGATCGGTTGGAGAGTGGAGCGCCGACCGAGCAAGAGCCGCAGGCTGAAGAGCCTGCAGATGCGGCCGGCGCGAAAGAGATTGAGGCCGTTGAGGCTGCTCATTCTCTCGAATCCGAGCTGCAAGAACAGCCCGAAGACCGTAAGGCCATCGAATCGGAGCAACCTGCCGATCCTGAAGTCCACGTAGTTTCGGAAGAGCACCCCATCGAACCGATCTCCCCCCTTGTGGGGGAGATGTCCGACAGGACAGAGGGGGCTGACGAAGGTACGGCAAGCTCGGAATCTTCGTCGGAAGACGCCGAATCCTCATCCGAAATTAGCGCCCCCCCAGTCGAAGCCCCCATCCTTCCCAAGGGCTTTTCGGCCGCCGCCTCTGCTCCCGCACCGGCTCCCGAGGCCCCCAAGCAGAAACTCTCCTGGTTCCAGCGCCTACGCGCCGGGCTTGCGCGGACCTCGTCGCAGCTGACCGGTCAGATCGCGGCGCTCTTTACCAAGCGCAAGCTCGACGATCAGACGCTGCAGGATCTGGAGGATCTGCTGATCCAGGCCGATCTCGGCGTCGAGACGGCGATGCGCGTCACCGATACGCTGGCGTCCGAGCGCTATGGCAAGGATGTGACCGGCGAAGATGTCGGCCGCATCATGGCGCAGGAAATCGCCAAGGTGCTGAAGCCTGTGGCAAAGCCGCTGCAGCTCGATCTCAGCCATAAGCCGCATGTGATCCTCGTCGTCGGCGTCAACGGCACCGGCAAGACGACGACGATCGGCAAGCTGGCCGCAAAACTCTCCGGTGCGGGGCTGAAGGTCACGCTGGCTGCCGGCGATACGTTCCGCGCGGCTGCCATCGAGCAATTGAAGATCTGGGCCGAGCGTACGAAATCGGACTTCATAGGGACGAAGCTCGGCGCCGATGCTGCCGGTCTTGCCTTCGATGCCTTCCAGCAGGCCAAGGCCAACAAGAGCGACGTGCTGATCATCGATACGGCCGGCCGTCTGCAGAACAAGGCGGAGCTGATGGCGGAGCTCGAAAAGATCGTGCGCGTCCTCGGCAAGCTCGATCCGGACGCGCCGCATACCGTGCTGCAGACGCTCGATGCCACCACCGGCCAGAACGCCTTGAACCAGGTGGAAATCTTCCGCAATGTTGCCGGCGTCAACGGGCTCATCATGACCAAGCTCGACGGCACGGCGCGCGGCGGCATCCTTGTCGCCATCTCGGCCAAGCATAAGCTGCCGGTCTATTTCATCGGCGTCGGCGAAGGTGTAGAGGATCTCGAGCCGTTCGAAGCCGAGGATTTTGCTCATGCCATCGCCGGTACGGGGGCTGTAAACAGCCAATGAATGACAAGAACAAGTTTGATGATAGGGAAAGTGCCGCAATGACGACCAGCGACAGCGATCTCACCCCAAGTGCCGCCGACAGGCATCATCCGATGCTGAAGCTGGTGCTGGAACTCGGGCCTTTGCTGGTGTTCTTCTTCGGCAATTTGCGCGGCGAATGGCTGGCGCAGCATTTTCCGCAACTGGCAGCGCTCGGCGGCCCGCTCTTCGTCGCCACCGGCCTGTTCATGGCGGCAACGGTGATCTCGCTCATCGTTTCGAAGGTCATGCTCGGCCATTTGCCGCTAATGCCCTTCGTCTCCGGCATTGTGGTGCTGATTTTCGGTGCGCTCGGCATCTATCTTCAGAACGAAACCTTCATCAAGATGAAGCCGACCATCGTCAATGCGCTGTTCGGCATCGTGCTGCTCGGCGGCCTTGCTTTCGGCAAGTCGCTGCTCGGCTATGTCTTCAATGCCGCCTTTCAGCTGGATGCCGAGGGCTGGCGCAAGCTGACGCTGCGCTGGGGTATCTTCTTCTTCGTTCTCGCCGTGCTCAACGAAGTCGTCTGGCGCGGCTCGAACTGGCTTTATCTTCCGGACACCAAGGCCGCGGATAATCTCTGGGTGAACTTCAAGGTCTGGGGAACGATGCCGATCACCATCCTCTTCACGCTGTCGCAGATGCCGCTGATCATGAAGCACACGGTCGAGCCGCCGGTGGAAAACGGTAAATGAGCCAAGCCATCGACGCCCAAAGCCGCTATCGGCAACAGAGCTTCTGGTTCATCGCCTGCGCCGTCGTTCTGCTGGTGCAGATCGTGACCGAATACATGATGGGCCGTGTGCCGATCTGCACTTGCGGCTATGTGAAGCTCTTCGAGCCGGTGGTGAAATCCAGTGGCAATTCGCAGCACATCGCCGACTGGTACACGCCGTCGCACATCATCCACGGTTTTCTCTTTTTCGGTCTCACGCATCTGATCATGCGCGGCAAGCCGCTGTCGATGCGGCTCTTCGTTGCCATGTTGATCGAATCAGGCTGGGAGATCCTGGAAAATTCCCCTATCATCATCAACCGCTACCGCGCCACGACGATCTCGCTCGATTATGTCGGCGACAGCATCCTCAATTCCTCGATGGATGCGGTGTTCATGGTGGTCGGATTCCTGTTTGCCTGGCGCGCGCCGGTGCTGGTGACGGTTGTCATCGCCATCTTCTTCGAGCTGCTTACCGGTTATCTGATCCGCGACAATCTTACGCTCAACGTGCTGATGCTGGTCTGGCCGGTCGAGGCGATCAAGACTTGGCAGGGCGGGATTTAGTCTTTTAACCCTCGCCCCTGCGGGGAGATGGAGGCACGATAGCGCCGGGTGAGGAGGCGCTACCGGGAGAGTGCTGACTTTCGCTCGTCGCTCAAGACCTTTTTGCTTCGTGCCCCAGCCCCCTCATCCGCCCTTCGGGCACCTTCTTCCCAAGGAGAAAAGGGAATTAAGACGCCGGCTTCCCCTGCGCCTTCGCTATGGCCGGATAGAGCCCTTCCTTCAGGCTGGTCGGCGTGAACGGGCCGACCTGCTTGTAGAGGATCGTGCCGTCGGGCGAGACGAGGTAGGATTCCGGAATGCCGTAGACGCCCCAGTCGATGGCGGCAGAGCCGTTCGGGTCGATGCCGATGGCGTTGTAGGGATTGCCGAGTTCGCCGAGGAAGCGAAGTGCGTTCTCGCTCGTGTCCTTGTAATTGATGGCCACGATATTGAGCTGACCGCTCTTGGCAAGCTCCTTCAGCACTGGATGCTCGTCGCGACAGGGAATGCACCAGGAGGCAAAGACATTGACGAGCGTAAGCTTGCCCTTGATGGCGTCATCGGTCAGCGCCCGCAGGTTGGAGCCTTCGAGAGGTGGGAGCGCGAGCTTCGGCGCCTTCGTACCGATCAGCGCCGAAGGAATGGCCGATATGTCGGTGCCGTGCACTTCCTGATCATACATGACCTTGCCGACGGCAAAAGCGATGCAGGCAAAGACGATCAGCGGGATCAGCGCCAGCAGATAGCGTGCGGTGCCGCTCGATTTCGGCTGATCCTTGTTATCGGCATCCGTGGTCATTTCGTCTCGCTTTCCGGCGCGCGCTGTGAGCGGCGGCGGATGCCGGAGGCTTCCAATGCGGCGAGCTCACGACGTCGAAGGCGTCCGTCGATCCATGTACAGGCGATGACGGCGAGGATCATGACGGCAGCAAAGCCGTAGGAGCCGTAGACGTAGAAGGGATGCGTCATGCTAGTCCTCCCGGCTTGCCATGCGTGCGGCGATGCGGCGCTGCGCGGCGATGCGGCGGCGCCAAATCTCGTTGCGAATCGCCATCAGGTGCAGCGTGAAGAACAGCAGCGTGAAGGCGAGCGCCATGGTGAAGAGCGGCCAGAGGAACTCCGCGTCGATGGCCGGGCCATCCATCCGCATGATGCTTTCCGACTGATGCAGCGTGTTCCACCAGTCCACGGAGAACTTGATAATCGGGATATTGATGAAGCCGACCAGCGTCAGGATCGAGGCGACACGGGCAGCTTTTGATGGGTCGTCCATGGCGCGGTTCAGCGCGATCAGGCCGAGATACATGAGGAACAGGATGAAGACCGAGGTCAGCCGCGCATCCCAGACCCAATAGGTGCCCCACATCGGCTTGCCCCAGAGCGAGCCGGTGACCAGCGCGATCAGCGTGAAGGCGGCGCCGAGCGGGGCTGCCGTCTTACCGGCGACATCGGCGAGCGGGTGGCGCCAGACAAGTGTGCCGATCGCCGACATGCTCATGATCGTGTAGCACATCATCGACAGCCAGGCGGCCGGAACGTGAATATACATGATGCGGACGGTATCGCCCTGCTGGTAATCGCCCTCGGTCGTAAAGGACAGATAGAGGCCGATCGCGAAGAGCATCGCCGAGATGGCCGCGAGCCAGGGAATGAGACGCGCCGAGAAAGCCAGGAACCGCGTGGGGTTGGCAAGGTCGGAAAATCGGCTGATCGCAGTGATATCGCTCATGCGGCTTGTTTAACCCGATATGGCTTTTCCGGCAATCGACCGCATTGTCCCGGATGGACGAAACAGTATCTTATTGCGATCAATCAGTCGTGTTCCGTAGGGCAAGAGCAGCAGCGGCCGGGCCGAGGACGGCGAAGAACAAGGTGAGCGCGATCAGGATCAGGAAGGGCGGTAGGAACGGCTGCGGCCCTTCGACTGTGGCATAGGTGGCGCTGACGCCGAAGATCAGCACGGGGATCGTGAGCGGTAGCACCAGAATGGAGACAAGCAGCCCGCCGCGCGGCAGCGCCACGGCAACGGCAGCACCAACCGCGCCGATGAAGGTGATCGCCGGCGAGCCGACGAGCAGGGTCAGGGCCGTCGCGCCGATCGCCGTCTCGTTCATATTCATAAAGAGGCCGAGCAGCGGCGAGGCGATGACGAGGGGCAAGCCTGTCGCGACCCAATGCGCCACGCATTTAATGAAGACCGTCAATACCAGTGGCGTTTCCTGCATGACAAGCAGATCGAGCGAGCCGTCATCGCGTTCTGCCTGGAACAGCCGATCGAGGCCAAGCAGGCTTGCGAGCAGCGCGCCGATCCAGACGATGGCCGGGCCGATGCGCGAGAGGAGCTTCAGGTCGGGGCCGACGCCGAAGGGAATGACGGCGACGACGGTGAGGAAGAACAGGATGCCGATCAACGCTCCGCCGCCGGCGCGCACCGAAAGTCTGAGGTCACGGAGGAAGAGGGCGGTCATCGGGCGGCACCAATCTCCCTCTCCCCTCGGGGAGAAGGTGGCCCGACGGGTCGGATGAGGGGGCTTTTACCCAGGAAAGAACCGTCACTTTGTATATACGTCAGATGATCGTCGCTCCGCTCCTCACCCCCCTCTGTCGCTGTCGCGACATCTCCCCCACAAGGGGGGAGATTGGTAACTTGTGGCGCGCGCATCGCCTGATCCAACATCGAATCTGTAGAAGCAGAAGCGGAGTCCGCCGGCTTTGTAGGCGGATGCGGCAAACTCCCAACGATCTCCCCCCTCGTGGGGGAGATGTCACGAAGTGACAGAGGGGGGTGACGAAGGTGCGGCATAAGAGGAAATATCTGCATCATCCCCACACCCCCTCACTCACCCCGGCAAATCCCGTCATTCGCATCTCCTGCACATTCTCCAACCCCAGGGGCTGATGCGTGGCCGCAAGAACGATGCCGCCACTCTTCTGATGCGCGATGATTAGCTCCGCAAACAGCCGGTCTGCCGAGCTGTCCAGCGCCGCGGTCGGCTCGTCGAGAATCCAGATGGGGCGGTGGGCGACCAGAAGTTTGGCGAAAGCGATTCGCCGCTGCTGGCCGGCGGAGAGATAGCCGAAAGGCAAATGGGTGATACCGGCAAGGCCGACGGCGTCGGCGGCTTCATCGGCAGCCAGGCCGGAGCCGCCCGGCACATCGCCGAGGAAGGTTTTCCAGAAGGTCAGATTTTCCGCGACGGTCAGCTCGGATTTCATCGCGTTGCGGTGGCCGAGATAGTGGCTGGTTTCGCCCGGTGGCCGGCTCGATTCGCCATCACTTCCGGTGAAGGTGACACGACCTTTTTCCGGCTTCAGAAGGCCTGCCACGACACGCAGAAGCGTTGTCTTTCCCGATCCATTGCGCCCGGTCAGAACGAGGGCGTCACCACCCTCCAAGTCAAAGGAAACATTCGAGAAAATCAGGTCTTCGCCCCGCCTTGCCGCCAGATTTTCAGCGCATAGATGCATTCGCTCAGACTTTCCCCGTTGTCGTTGCCGCAGCGCGCAAAAAATTGTCCAAATTTGCGCTTTGCCACTCTGGCAAGTCTTTACGAAATTATCTATAAGACCTGCAACCACGCCAGCGGTCGGCGTGAATTTCATCCTTGCGCCGAACATAAGGTTTTCTGCCTTACGTGCGGACAGCGGAAATGGCCGCACCCGCATCCTGATGTGCATAAAGTGCATAGGCGTTCGCACGACTGTGTTGGCTATCAGAAACGGGGTATCTCGTGTCTAAATCTCTTGACAGTTTCAATTGTCGTTCCACGCTGACCGTGGGCGGGAAAGACTATGTGTATTTCAGCCTTCCCAAGGCTGAAGCCAATGGTCTGCCCGGCGTTTCCAAGCTGCCTTACTCCATGAAGGTACTGCTGGAAAACCTGCTGCGTTTTGAAGACGGGCAGTCGGTCACCAAGGAGCATATCCTTGCCGTCGCCGAATGGCTGACCAACAAGGGCACCGTCGAGAACGAAATCGCCTATCGCCCGGCGCGCGTGCTGATGCAGGACTTCACCGGCGTTCCGGCCGTCGTCGACCTTGCTGCCATGCGCGACGCGATGGTCTCCCTCGGTGGCGATCCGGAAAAGATCAATCCGCTCGTTCCCGTCGATCTCGTCATCGACCACTCGGTCATCGTCGACGAATTCGGCACACCGCAGGCTTTCGCCAAGAACGTCGAGCTGGAATACCAGCGCAACGGCGAGCGCTACCGCTTCCTGAAGTGGGGCCAGCAGGCATTCAAGAACTTCCGCGTCGTTCCTCCCGGCACCGGCATCTGTCACCAGGTGAACCTCGAATATCTCGGCCAGACCGTCTGGACGAAGGAAGAGGATGGCGAAACGATCGCTTATCCCGACACCTGCGTCGGCACCGATTCGCACACGACCATGATCAACGGCCTCGGCGTTCTCGGCTGGGGTGTCGGCGGTATCGAAGCTGAAGCCGCCATGCTCGGCCAGCCGGTCTCCATGCTGCTGCCTGAAGTCATCGGCTTCAAGCTGACCGGCAAGCTCAAGGAAGGCGTTACCGCGACCGACCTCGTTCTGACCGTCGTGCAGATGCTGCGCAAGAAGGGCGTCGTTTCCAAGTTCGTCGAATTCTTCGGCCCCGGCCTCGACAACATGCCGCTCGCCGACCGCGCCACCATCGGCAACATGGGTCCGGAATATGGCGCGACCTGCGGCTTCTTCCCGGTCGACAAGGAAACGCTGAACTACCTCAACATGTCCGGCCGTGCCAAGGACCGTATCGCGCTCGTCGAAGCCTATTCCAAGGCTCAGGGCATGTGGCGCGATAATGATGGTTCCGATCTCGTCTTCACAGACACGCTGGAACTCGATCTCGGCGACGTCGTGCCGTCGATGGCCGGCCCGAAGCGTCCGGAAGGCCGCATCGCGCTGGAAAACATCGCTTCCGGCTTCGCAACCTCGCTCGAAACCGAATACAAGAAGCCCGGCCAGCTCTCCAACCGCTATGCGGTCGAAGGCACGGATTTCGATATCGGCCATGGCGACGTTGCCATCGCTGCCATCACCTCCTGCACCAACACCTCCAACCCGTCGGTGCTGATCGCAGCCGGCCTTCTCGCCCGCAACGCCGTTGCCAAGGGCCTGAAGAGCAAGCCGTGGGTCAAGACCTCGCTCGCACCGGGATCCCAGGTCGTCGGCGAATATCTCGCCAAGTCCGGCCTGCAGGCCGATCTCGACAAGCTCGGCTTCAACCTGGTCGGCTTCGGCTGCACCACCTGCATCGGTAATTCCGGCCCGCTGCCGGCGCCGATCTCCAAGACGATCAACGACAAGGGCCTGATCGTTGCCGGCGTTCTCTCCGGTAACCGCAACTTCGAAGGCCGCATCTCGCCAGACGTCCAGGCGAACTATCTTGCTTCGCCGCCGCTCGTCGTCGCCTACGCGCTCGCCGGCTCGGTGCAGCTCGACCTAACGAAGGAGCCGATCGGCGAAGACCAGAACGGCAAGCCGGTCTATCTGAAGGACATCTGGCCGACCTCGCACGAGGTTCAGGAGTTCATCCAGAAGTACGTCACCCGCGAGCTTTATGAAACCAAGTATGCCGACGTCTTCAAGGGCGACGCCAACTGGCAGGCCGTGCAGGTTCCTCCGGGCCAGACCTATGCGTGGGACGACAACTCGACCTATGTGCAGAACCCACCTTACTTCGTGGGCATGGGCAAGAAGGGCGCCGGCGTTTCCGACATCAAGGGCGCGCGCGTTCTCGGCCTCTTCGGCGACAAGATCACCACCGACCATATTTCTCCGGCCGGTTCGATCAAGGCTGCCTCGCCCGCCGGCTCGTATCTCCTCGGTCACGGCGTCGGCGTTGCCGACTTCAACCAGTACGGCACGCGCCGCGGCAACCATGAAGTCATGATGCGCGGCACCTTTGCCAACATCCGCATCCGCAATCACATGCTTGGCCCGAACGGCAAGGAAGGTGGCTACACCATCCATTATCCGTCCAAGGAAGAGACGTCGATCTACGATGCGGCCATGCAGTACAAGGCCGAGGGCGTCCCGCTCGTCATCTTCGCCGGTGTCGAATACGGCAACGGCTCGTCGCGCGACTGGGCTGCCAAGGGCACGAACCTGCTCGGCGTGCGCGCCGTGATCGCCCAGTCCTTCGAGCGCATCCACCGCTCGAACCTGGTGGGAATGGGCGTCATCCCCTTCGTCTTCGAGGAAGGCACTACCTGGGCAAGCCTCGGCCTGAAAGGCGACGAACTCGTGACGATCGAAGGCCTGGAAAACATCAAGCCACGCGAGCGTAAGATCGCCAAGATCACCTATGGCGACGGTTCCGTGAAGGATGTTCCCATCATCTGCCGTATCGATACGCTGGATGAGGTCGTCTACGTCAACAATGGCGGCATCCTGCAGACCGTTCTGCGCGATCTCGCCGCCTGATAGGCGTCTGAACTCCTCTTGCACGCCGCCGGGAAAAGTCTCCCGGCGGCGTCTTGTTTTTCACGGTGATGTGTACGGCAAGCCGTTGCCGGTCCTCTGCCTCACCCCATCGTGACTTTGCGTCATCGCGCTAAACCATTATCTCTTGTTTCAGATTTTTCGGGCTTGATGTGGGCTGGGCGGCCCCAAGGAGCGTGATTGGTCCGGGCGTGTGCACTCGTGAGTGGCGCCGGAATTTTGCGAAAGAGGTAAAAGGGAAATGCGCCTTCGATTTTCGGCTCCACTTCTGGCAGGCATCGTGCTCGCAAGTTCGCTGCATGCGCAGGAAGCCCCGAAGATCAAGGGCGTTGTCGAACTCTTCACCTCGCAGGGCTGCGCCTCCTGTCCTCCCGCCGACGCGGCGTTCCGCAAGCTGATCCGCCAGGGCAATGTCGTCGCGCTCGCCTATCATGTCGACTATTGGAACTATCTCGGCTGGAACGATACAATGGCGTCCAAGGACAATACGGCGCGCCAATATGCCTATGCCCGCTCGATGGGACGCAGCGGGGTCTATACGCCACAGGCGATCGTCAACGGCAGGGACCATATGAACGGCGCCGATCTCGACGCCATCAATGTCAAGCTCGACGATTTCCAGCGTGACGGCGAAGGACTGACGGTTCCGGTGAATGCCGCCACCAAGGGCGACGAACTCGAGATCAAGATCGGCGCCGGCGCCGGCAAGGCCAATGTTGTTGTCGTCTATTTCGACAAGGAACAGATGGTGGCGCCGAAAGGCGGCGAAAACACCGGCCAGCAGATTGCCTACATGCATGCCGTATCGGACGTCGAGACCGTGGGCATGTGGGATGGCAAGGCCATGAGCCTGGTATTGCCCTCCACCGTGCTTGAAAAGGCCGGCCGAAGGGGCCTTGCCGTCCTTCTGCAATCGTCGACGCCTTCGGGCGATCCGGCCGCCATTCTTGGAGCGACGGTTCTGACCATCGGCTCGGACGGCTGAGCGGCATTTCTGAATTTTGACTGGTGCCGAAAGGCTCCCTATTTTTGCGGGCGCCAAAAAGGGCCCTATTTTGGCTGTACCAAAAAGGGGAGGTGCCCGGCGGGGACGCATTCGGGGCTGGGGTTTAATCGATACGCCCCGGCCGGGCCGTTTGACGCGGCGGCGCCAAACGGCTGCCTATACTTCCTGTAAATTGGGCGTCGTTTTGTCTGAAATGCGGCGTTGCCGAGATGCTTTCGGGCACGGGAAAAAAATTGTGAGCCGTCAGCCGTCTTGCAATTTGGTGCGGCTGAGGCAAACTGTCATTCTCCTGTCATGAGATAACCCTTGGGGGATTGATGACTGATCAGCCGGATTTGCGACGCGGCGAACGCCCTTCCGCCGATACTAATTCCACCGTCGTCGATCTCAGAGAATACAAACAAAGCAAGGATCCGCTACCGGTGACCTTCCATCGCCGGGAGCTGGACGCGATTTTGTGGATCTACGGCCGCATGGTTGGCGAAGGTGAGTGGCGCGACTACGCCATCGACCATCTGAAGGACAAGGCGGTTTTCTCCGTCTTCAAGCGCTCCGGTGAGATGCCGCTCTTCCGCATCGAAAAGAATCCGAAGCTCGCCGCCAAGCAGGGCGCCTTTTCCGTCGTCAACACCAACGGCATGATCCTGAAGCGTGGCCACGAGGTGCAGCAGGTTCTGAAGGTGTTCGACAAGCAGCTGAAGCTGGTGGAGAAGTAGTTTCTCGTCATTGGCTACGCGCTTGTGGCGAGTGTGGCACCCCCTCTGTCACTTTGTGACAGAGGGGGTGCCAGAGGTTCGGCATAAAGGCAGCTCGACACTACTCCCCAAACAACGTCCCCGGATAAACCGACGGATCCGGATCGGTTTCCGCGCCGTCTCCGAGCGCTTTCTGCATCAGCATCGTATCCAACCATCGGCCATGCTTGTAGCCGGTGCCTTTCAAAAGGCCGGTTTCGGTGAAGCCTGCGGCGCGATGCACGGCGACGGAGGCGGGATGGACGCCGCCGATGACGGCGATCATCTGGCGGAAGCCGAGCGCCTCGCAGCGTTCGACGAGCGCGTCGAGCAGCAGCCTGCCGATGCCGCGACCGCGCGCCTCCGGCGCCAGATAGATCGAATCCTCCACCATCCAGCGATAGGCCGGCCGCGTGCGGAACGCCGAGGCGTAGGCATAGCCCAGGAACGCGCCGGTCTCGTCTTCGGCGACGAGATAGGGATAGCCCTTTTCACAGATTGCCTGGAAACGGTCTGCCATCTCGTCCTGGGTCGGCGGCGTGATCTCATAGCTCGCGGTGCCGTTGAGAACGGAGTCGCGATAGATTGCTGTGATATGGGGAAGGTCGTCTGCGGTAGCGTTGCGAAGGCTGACGGACATTGTTTTCATTGCCTGATCTGCGGTTTGCGAAGGCCGCTATCAAATAGCAGGGTTATCGGCCAGGCAAATAAAAAGGCGGCCGAGGCCGCCTTTTCGCTACTCATTTCATGCTGCGATCAACGGCGGTTGCCCATGAACTGCAGCAGGAACATGAATAGGTTGATGAAGTCGAGGTAGAGCGACAGGGCGCCCATGATCGCCTTGCGGCCAGCCACGGTCACGTCGTCGGCTTCGTAGTACATTTCCTTGATCCGCTGCGTATCCCAGGCGGTGAGGCCGGCGAAGATCAGGACGCCGATCACGGAGATGGCGAACTGCAGGGCGGACGAAGCCAGGAAGATGTTGACGAGCGTTGCGATGATCAGGCCGAAGAGACCCATCATCAGGAACGAGCCCATCGCGGACAAATCACGCTTCGTCGTGTATCCGAACAGCGACAGCGCGCCGAAGGAGGCGGCGGTCACGAAGAAGGTCTGCACGACGCTCTGGCCGGTGTAGATGATGAAGATCGACGACAGCGACAATCCCACCAGTGCGGCGTAGACCCAGAAGGTCGTCGTCGCGGCGGCCACGCTCATGCGGTTGATCCTGAAGCTCAGGAAGAAGACCATTGCCAGCGGGGCGAGAATGACAACCCACTTCAGCGGGCTGAGATAGATCGCCTGGCCGAAGGCCGTGATCTGTCCGTTTGCAAAGGCGAGCGAGAAGGATAGATAGGCGGCAACACCCGTGATCGCCAGACCCAGCGCCATCAGGTTATAGACCTTGAGCATGTAGGCTCGAAGGCCCTCGTCTATCATCGCACCGGATTGCGCACCGCTCTGCGCCCGGTTTTGGTAATTGCGGAAGTCAGCCATGTTTTCCTCTTTCAAGCTCCGATTTGATTACGGTGTCGGGTCTCTCGAGGCCCAGGCGCCGCTGCGGAGCTCAGCATGCCTGCAGAGAATATGAGGCTTTCGGGCCTCATACACAAGGGTCAAGCGATCCGGCGCAGGTTAAATCGATGTAATATCGAGCCGTTTTGCCGGCTTCCGGTTCATCTCCGCAACGAATCAGAGCTCGCGCAGAACAGGCGCCGCCTTCTGGCCCAGGATGCGCCAGGTGCCGATCAGGCCGATGCCGACGGTCAGCACCAGGGCGATGATCAGCGTCGAGAAGGCGACGTCGGGCAGGAAAGCCGACGGCAGGCGCATGATGCGGCTGACGATATACCAGGCGGATGCGGAGCCGGCGATCAGCGCGAAGATGGCGGTCGCCGCGCCGAGGATCAGATATTCGTAGCTGAAGGCGCGAATGAGTGTCGCGCGCGTCGCGCCGAGCGTCTTGAGGATGACCGCATCATGCGTGCGGGCGCGGTTGCCGGCGGCAAGCGCTCCCGCCAGCACGAGCACGGATGCGATGAGCGCGACGGAGGCGGCGGAACGGATCGCCGTCGCCAGCTGTCCCACGAGCGTGTTGACGACATCGAGTGCATCCTTTACGCGGACGCTTGTGATGGTCGGGTAGGTATTGGTGACTTTCCTCAGGATTGCGGCCTCCTGAGCGGAGGTGGCCGAAGCGTCGGTCAATGTTGCCAGCCACGCATGCGGGGCGCCCCTGAAGGTATTGGGCGAGAAGATCATCACGAAATTGATCGACAGCGATTGCCATTGAACCTTGCGGAAGCTGGCGATCTTGGCGGTGACGTTGCGGCCGAGGACATTGACGGTGACCTTGTCGCCGAGCTTCAGGCCGAGCGCCTTGCCTTCCTCTTCGGAAAAGGAGACCAGCGGTTCGCCGCTATAATCCTTGTCCCACCATTTGCCTTCCGTAACCGAGGCGTTTTCCGGCACGGTTTCGGCATAGGTGATGCCGCGGTCGCCGCGCAGCACCCATTGGCCTGCTGCCGGCACCTTCATCTTGGTGACATCCTCGCCGTTGAAGGCGACGATGCGGCCGCGCAGCATCGGCGCCTCGACGAGTTTGCCTTTCGGATCCTCGGCGAGCACGATCTTGCGGAAGCCCTCTAGCTCCGGCCCCTGAATGTCGACGAAGAAGAAGTTCGGCGCCTGTTCGCTCATGCGGCCCATCAGCTCGCGGCGCATATTGCCGTCGATCAGCGTCAGGGTGACGAGCAGCGCCAGGCCGAGGCCCAGCGACAGCACGACGGACGAGGTGAGAGCGCCTGGCCGGTGGATGTTGCCGATCGCCAGGCGCAAAGCGGGGGAGCGCACGCGCGGGCTGCGGCGGGCAAGCCAGGAGAGCAGGGCGGCAACGGCGCGCAGCACCACGAAAGCGCCGGCGATCGACACGACGAAGACGATCGCGATGAAGCGGTCATAGGCGGTAACGATCGCAAGGGCAGCAAGGGCTGCCATCAGGACACCGGCAGCCAGCAGATAAGGCCAGCCGGGCAGGCGGCGCGCTTCGAAACCCTGTTCGCGGAACAGCGCCGTTGCCGGCACTTCACGAGCGTGGCCGAGCGGCGGAATGGCGAAGGCCAGCGTCGTCAGCAGGCCGAAAAGGGCCGCCAGCGTCAATGCGCCGGGGTAAAGCCTCGGTGCGGTCGAAATCGGCAGGAATTCCGCCATGAATTGCGAAGCGATCATCGGCGCAATAGCGCCGAGGGCGAGGCCGATAACGATGCCGGCGAGCGCAATGACGGCAATCTGGATGAGATAGATCAGCACCACCACAAAGGCCGGCGCGCCCAGGCACTTGAAGGTGGCAATGGTCGTGCGCTTCGAATCGAGGAAGGCCCGCACGGCGTTGGCAACGCCGACGCCGCCGACGATGAGAGCGGCCAGGCCGACGAGCGTGAGGAATTGCGAGAAGCGGGTGACGTTGTCGGCAAGCTGAGGTGCGGCGCGGTCGCTGCTGCGGATCGACCAGCCGGCTTGCGGGAAGGCGGCATTGGCGCGGTCGGTGAGATTGCGAATGCCGGCTGCGGGGTTGTCCATGCGGATTCGGTAAGCCTGTTCGACGAGGCTGCCTGTCGTGATCAGGCCGGAGGCAATCAGGGCGTCGCGGCTCGTCATCACGCGAGGCGCAAAGCCGAAGCCTTCGGAGACCGCATCCGGTTCTCTCTCAACCGTGCCTGATATGCGAAGCTTGGCGTTACCCAGCAGCAGGGTATCGCCGATCTTGAGGTTCAGGCGTTCGAGCAGCAGGGGAGCGACGACGGCGCCGTAGGTGCCGTCCCTGGCGGCGAGCAGCGCTGCGAGCGGCTGGTCCGGCTCCGCCTCGAAGGTGCCGTAGAGCGGATAGGCATCGTCAACCGCCTTGACCTCGACCAGCGCCTGATCGGAGCCGTCGGGCAGGCGTGCCATGGAGCGCAGGCCGGTGGAGCGGGAGACTTTCCCCAAGCTTTGGAGATAGGCGAATTCTTCCGGCGTCGCCTCGCGGTTGCGCAGCTCGAACCGTGCATCCCCTGACAGCAGCGATTGCCCCTGCGTCGCGATAGCATCGGTGATCGAGCGGGATACGGAATTGACGGCGGCAATCGCGCCGGTGCCGAGTGCGATGCAGGCGAGGAAGATGTAGAAGCCGGCGAGCCCCCCGCGCAATTCGCGCAGGGCAAGGCGGAAGGCGAGCCTCAGGCGAAATCCCGCCCCGCTCATGCAATCGCCGCCTGGCCGGTGCGTGTGCGCGTACCGTCGTTCTCTATCTCGCCGGAGCGGACGCGGATCTGGCGCGAGCAGCGGGCGGCAAGTGCGGGATCATGGGTGACGAGCAGCATGGTCGTGCCGCGCTCGGCCTGCTGGGCGAAGAGCAGATCGGCGATCTGCCGGCCGGTGTCGGTGTCGAGATTGCCCGTGGGTTCGTCTGCGATCAGGACGGCTGGCGAGGGGGCAAGCGCGCGGGCGATCGCCACGCGCTGCTGTTCGCCGCCGGAAAGCTGGCCGGGATAGTGATTGAGCCGCTCACTAAGCCCGACAGCTTCCAGCTCGCGCCGGGCGATGTCGAAGGCATTGCGGATATTGGCAAGCTCCAGCGGCACGGCGACGTTTTCCAGCGCCGTCATATTGGCGATGAGATGGAAGGACTGGAAAACGATGCCGATATTGCGGCCGCGGAAATCGGCGATGCGGTCTTCGCTGAGGCTGTGCAGCGGCGTGTCGCGGATCAGTAGTTCGCCACTGTCGAGCTTTTCGAGACCGGCCAGCACCATCAGCAGGGTCGACTTGCCGGAGCCGGAGGGGCCGACGATGCCGACGGCCTCACCTTCTATGACCGTGAGATCGATGCTCTTCAGCACATGGACCGAGGCGGCGGCATTGCCGAGCGTCAAATCCGCCTTCTTCAGCTCGATGATGGTTTTTGCCAATGCGAACGCCCTATATATCAGAGAACATCAGAGACAATGGCGGGCGCGACTGGCCCGAGCAGCGAATTTAGGAAATGGATCATGGGTTTTAAAGTTGCTGCGCTTCACTTCGCTGTCATCACTTTCGGTCTTTTGTTTGGCGCGGCTGCTGCTGCAAACGCACGGACGATCCAGCTGGTCGGCTTCGGCGACAGCCTGATGGCGGGCTACCAGCTGCCATCAGGCGATGGCTTTCCCGCCAAACTGGAGGCCGCGCTGAAGGCCAAGGGGCTGGATCTTGCCGTCGCCGACGCCGGCGTCTCCGGCGATACGACCTCGGGCGGGCTTTCACGCATCGACTGGTCGGTGCCGGATGGGACCGATGGCGTCATTCTCGAGCTCGGCGCCAACGACGCGCTGCGTGGCATTCCGCCGGAGCAGACGGAAAAGAATCTCGAGATGATGATCGAGCGGTTGAAGGGCAGAAAAATTCCGATCTTTCTCGTCGGCATGCTGGCGCCGCCGAACATGGGGCCGGATTATGCCGATAAATTCAACCCGATCTACAAGCGTCTTGCCGACAAATATAAGCTTGCGCTCTATCCGTTCTTCCTCGATGGCGTCGCCACGCATGCGGATCTGCAGCTCGCCGATGGCATGCATCCGAACTCTAAGGGCGTGGATGTGATGGTCGAGCATATGTTGCCGGCTGTTATCAGTTTTGTAGGGACGATTGACGCAGGTGCGAAATAGGTGCTTGCACCGACTGCAAATGCGTGATTCCCTAGTTGTACCTGCAAGAGATTCGGGGAGTGCTCGTCATGCCGAGACTTTTTACCGCCCTCGAAATTCCGCGCAATGCGGCCATGAGCCTGTCATTGTTGCGCGGTGGTCTCCCGGGAGCCAGGTGGATCGACGTTGAAAATTATCACATCACTTTGCGCTTCATCGGCGATGTCGATGGCCGTACTGCGGATGAGATCGTCGACCGTCTGGACCGGATAGATCGGCCTGAATTCCAGCTTCGGCTGGAGGGCATCGGTTCCTTCGGCTCCAAGAAACCGCATTCGGTTTGGGCCGGGGTCTCGCAGACACCGGATATGTTCGCGCTGCAAGGCGAGATCGAGCGCATCTGCCAGCGTATCGGCCTGCAGCCGGACCCCCGCAAGTTCACGCCGCACGTGACGCTCGCCAGGCTGAAATCCTCACGGGTCGATGATGTCGTCCACTATCTCTCCGGTCGCGGCAACTTCTATACCGCGCCGTTCACGGTCGGGCGTTTCGTGCTTCTGTCCTCGCGCGAATCGGTTGGCGGCGGGCCCTATCTCACCGAAGAGATATTCCCGCTTCACGAGCCGCGCGGCACCTTCCCGGCCTTGGGCAACAGCATGCTGCAGCCCGCCAAGAGCATGGTGTAAACGGTCTCGAAATCCCCGCGATCGCCGTAGTAGGGATCGGGAATGTCTTGGTTGCTGCCGAGCGCCAGGGCATTGAAGAGATGCAGCTTGCCGAGCGCATCGGCGGATGCCGCCTTGCGCAAGTTCTTCAAATTGTCTTGATCCATTGCCAGGATCAGATCGAATCTGCCGAAATCGGCGGGTTCGATACGCCGGGCGCGCTGATCCGAGATATCGATTCCGTGATTGGCCGCAACGGCAATCGAACGCCGATCCGGACGCTCGCCCTGATGCCAGCCGCCGGTACCGGCCGAATCGACTTCGAACTCTGCCGTGCGGCCCGCCTCGCCTGCCAGATGTTTGAATATGCCTTCGGCAAGGGGCGACCGGCAGATATTGCCGGCGCAGACGAAAAGAATCCTGTGACGATCCATGTTATCGTTCAACCGCTGGAGCTTTTCAGCTTTTCTTCGAATGCGAAAACCCTCCATCCTTTTGTTTATACGCAATTCCGGACGGAAAACCGCTACGCACTTTTCCCGGAATTGCTTTAGAGAGGAGTGACTTGCCATGAAGTACGACAAGCTGGACCGCGCGGCAATCGAGGAAAATCTTGCGGAGCTCTCCGGCTGGGCGCTTGCGGATGACGGCCTTTCGATTTCGAAGACCTTCAAATTCCGAAATTTCGTCGAGGCCTTCGGCTTCATGACGGAAGCCGCCCTTGCCGCGGAAAAATTCAACCATCACCCGGAATGGTTCAACGTCTATTCCCGGGTCGAGGTGAAGCTGACGACGCACGACGTCGGTGGCCTGACCGACCATGACGTCAAGCTGGCAAAGGCGATGGAGAAGGCGGCTGCACGCCGGCTCGATTGAATCGCGGCAAGCGATCACCATATGTTTACCCGGCCCGGGCGACGGGCCTCGCTAGAGGTGAATGGAATGGATGACATCAAGTATGGGGAAATCCTGATGCCTGGTGATGAAGAGACCCAAAGGGAGCAGGAGAAATCGGTGCGCAGCAAATTCTGGCCGACCTTGCGGAAGGCAGCTCGCCATATTCCGTTTTCCCGCGACGTCGTGGCCGCCTTCTATTGTGCGTTCGACCCCCAGACGCCGACGCGTGTTCGCGGCATCCTCCTGGCAGCACTCGGCTATTTCGTCATGCCGGTCGATATCATCCCCGATTTCTTTGCCGTCATCGGCTTTTCCGACGATGTCGCGGTGCTGACGCTCGCTTTCAGCATGATCAGGGGGCATATCCGTCAGGAACATTACGACGCCGCCGACCGCGCGCTGGAGAACGAGCCGGAGTCTGTCAAGACTGCCTGATGCCTGTCTTAAAGAGCCGATCTGAATCCTCTCAGGTTTCCAGAGATTTATGAGACGCCCCTGATTTTAGCGAGGTCAAATTCTTGCCTGAATCTTTCTGTCTTAAATCGAACCTGCAGGGTGGTACTTCATCATCCGGGTTTTCCAATTCCTTCTGATGCGTTTCAAGCTTTACGCGATAACTGGATTGAAATGGCACGGGGCCGGTGGCGGCAGCGCTCCGTTGACGGTTTGGTAACCTGAATAAAGTCAAAATAAAGCAGCTCACGAGCACAGGCGTGCGTCAATCGAATCGCCATGCGCTCTGGATCGCAAGAAATCGGCAGGAAACCATGTTTGTAAAAAGCTTCGCAATCGCCCTCTCGCTCGTTCTGGCCGGAACCGGCATAGCGTCCGCGCAGACCAAGAAGCAGACGCAGACGCAGGCAGCGGCGCCAGCAGCGCCGGCGGCTCCGACGCGCATTCAGCAGTTCGACGCCTGGGGTGCCTATTCCTACCAGTCCGCCGGCGGCAAAGTCTGCTACGTCCTCTCCGTGCCGACTGCGAAGACGCCGGCAACGGGCATTGATCACGGCGACAATTTCTTCATCGTGTCGCAGCGTCCGGGCCAGAACATCTCGTATGAGCCGCAGGCGATGATGGGCTACTCGCTCAAGGAGAACTCCAAGGTCAACGTCGCCATCGACAACAAGACCTTCGTGATGTTCACCAAGGACAAGGCTGCCTGGGTCGAAAACGCAGCGCAAGAACCTGCTCTGGTCGCAGCGTTGAAGTCCGGCCATTCGCTGAAGGTTTCGGCGACCTCCAAGAAGGGCACGGCGACCTCCTACACCTATTCGCTGAAGGGCGTCAGCGCTGCGCTCAAGCAGATCGAAAACTGCAAGTAAGATCGAAGGCCGAGGCATCACGGAAACGTGATCGCCCAAACGCCACGACCGTAATGACAAGGCCGGTCAATTCGACCGGCCTTTTGCTTTTCAGGGAAAGGGATGACGCGAGCGGAAATTAATGCTAAAGGCCGCGCCAACGATAGGTGTCCGGCAGACAGCTTGTCCCGCCACCGCATGAATCTTCAGATTTCCGTGCCTTGCCCGCATCCGCAGCTATGGTCAGCTTTTGCGGCATCGCCGATGTGAACCGTTGGAACGATCCTATGTCCGCCACCGATGTCATAACCCCCTCCAGGCTCAAGCCGATGCCCGTGTCGCAGCCGGTCGAGCTTTCGCCGAAGCCGTCGCTGATCGGCATGACGCGTGAAGAGATGGGCGCCGCCCTCAAGGAAAAAGGCGTAGCCGACAAGCAGATCAAGATGCGCGTCAGCCAGCTCTGGAACTGGATCTATGTGCGCGGCGTCTCCGATTTCGATGCCATGGCCAATGTGTCGAAAGACATGCGCGAAATGCTGAAGACGCATTTCACCATCGCGCGTCCCGAAATCGTCGAGGAACAGGTCTCCAATGACGGCACCCGCAAATGGCTGCTCCGCTTCCCGCCGCGTGGCGCCGGCCGTCCCGTCGAGGTCGAGAGCGTCTATATTCCGGAAGAAGGGCGCGGCACGCTCTGCATTTCCAGCCAGGTCGGCTGTTCGCTCACCTGTTCCTTCTGTCATACCGGCACGCAGCGGCTGGTGCGCAATCTGACGGCGGAAGAGATCCTGTCGCAATTGCTTCTGGCGCGCGATCGTTTGGGAGATTTCCCGGACCGCGAAGCGCCGCAGGGCACGATCATGCCCGCCGAGGGCCGTAAGGTCAGCAATATCGTGATGATGGGCATGGGCGAGCCGCTTTATAATTTCGACAGCGTCAAGACGGCGTTGCTCATCGCCTCCGACGGCGACGGCCTGTCGCTCTCCAAGCGCCGCATCACGCTTTCGACCTCTGGCGTCGTGCCGGAAATCTACCGCACCGGCGACGAGATCGGCGTCATGCTGGCGATCTCGCTGCATGCCGTGCGGGACGATCTGCGCGACATGCTGGTGCCGATCAACAAGAAGTATCCGCTGAAGGAGCTGATGGATGCCTGCCGCGCCTATCCCGGCCTGTCGAATGCGCGCCGCATCACCTTCGAATATGTGATGCTGAAGGGCGTCAACGACAGCCTCGAAGACGCCAAGGGGCTGATCCAGCTTCTGAAGGGCATTCCGGCCAAGATCAACCTGATCCCCTTCAATCCCTGGCCAGGCACGAACTATCAGTGTTCCGATTGGGAGCAGATCGAGAAGTTTGCCGATTTCATCAATTCGGCCGGTTATGCCTCTCCGATCCGCACGCCGCGCGGGCGTGACATTCTTGCCGCCTGCGGTCAGCTGAAATCGGAGTCGGAGCGCATGCGCAAGACGGAGCGGTTGGCTTTCGAAGCAATGATGATCGCCAACCACGGCGAGGATTGAGATTGATGCTTCTTGGACTGCGCAAGCCGATACGGCTCTTATGGGGCTATCTCGCCGCTTGCGTTCTGATGGGCTTCGTGCTGGCCTGCGCTGCCGTATGGACAGTGCCGGAGACTGCGGCGCCCGAGCTTTTCGTTCTGACCGTCGGGTTGACGAAGGTCGCCATGATCGTCAGCATCCTGCCGTCCCTGGTCGTGATCCCCATCCTCGAATGGCGGCGGGTCCGTCGCTGGTACGGCTATGCGATCTACGGGGCCAGTCTGTCTGCCGTGGCTTCCACCCTGATTTCCGGCGGCATTGAACGACCGCAGACCCTCAATCTGATCACCATTGCGGTCTGCTTCGCATTCCTGGGCATGGCCAGCGCCACCGTCTATTGGTGGATTGCCGGCCGGTTTGCCGGCCGTTGCACCATACTCAACGAGCCTGAGTGAAGAAGATCTTCACCGCGAAGATTGAGAAGACTCCGGCGAAGGCATAGTCGAGGCCGCGCATCACGCCGCGGTTCCTCTGCAGCCACGACGACAGGCCATCGGCGGCAAGGACGACGAGCATGTTTACCGGCATGCCGATGACGATGAAGAAGAAGCCGAGGAAGAGCAGCTTGTGCGTGACGGCCGGATCGCCCGCCGTGACGAACTGCGGCAGGAAGGTCATGAAGAAGATGATGACCTTCGGGTTCAGCAGATTGACCCAGAAGCCGGTTGAAATGTTGGCAAGCGGCGTGCCCCTGATGGCATCGACCTTTTTGACCGACAGGCTTGAGCCGAAGCGGATTGCCTGGATCGCCAGCCAAAGCAGATAGGCAGCGCCACCGGTCTTGAGCATGGTGAAGGCAAGCGGGGAGGCTGTTATCAGCGCCGAAATGCCGAAGGCCACCAGGCAGGTGTGGACGATGACGCCGAGGCTGGTGCCAAGTACGACGAAGAGCGCCGGCTTCTTGCCCTGTGCCAGTGCCCGGCTGATCGACAGCGTCATGTCGGGACCTGGGGTCATGGCCAGCAACAGGCTCGCTGCCGCAAAGGCAAGGAGGGTCGGCAGGCTCGGTATGAAATCCATGAAAGTCGCTCCGCAAGCCGGATTAAAGCATGTCGCGCAAAAGTGTGTAGCGGTTTTGCAGAACGACATGCACAAAATTAACGACCTAAAGCACAGGAAGCGAACCTGAAAGATCGCGACGTGCTTTAGGGTCTGCCCGTTGTTATCCGGCTTTCGGTTGATTGCAAATCAATCATTCTTTTCGAGGAAGGCCTTGAATTGATCGGCATAGTCGGGGTGCCAGCGCGATAGCGGCGGCCGGTTCTCGACGATATCGCCGGCGGCCCAGAGCATGCGACGTTCGTCGACCGGCCGGGCCACGTCGTTATCGGGGCAGAGAATATAGAAGTCGCCGCGCTTCAGGCTTTCCACCATGAACTCGACAGTCTGCTCCGGCGTCCAGGCTCCGGCAGGCTTTTCCCTTCGATCACCTTTGGTCAGACCGGTGAAGACGAAGCCGGGGATGAGGAGGTGGGCCGAAATCTTGGCGCCTTCCGTATTGCGCAGTTCGTGCTGCAGCGCCTCGGTGAAGACCTTCACGCCGGCCTTCGAGACATTGTAGGCAGGATTGCCGGGAGGGGTGGTGATGCCCTGTTTCGAGCCGGTGTTGATGATGACACCCGGTTCGCCATGCGCCAGCATACCGGGTCCAAAGGTGCGTGTGCCGTTGATGACGCCGAGCAGATTGACGCCAAGGATGGCGTCCCAGCCGGCCTGGCCGCTGAAGATCGAGGTGTCCGGGCCGATGCCGGCATTGTTCATCAACACATGTACGCGGCCGAAACGCTGCAGGACAGCGCGCTCCAGCGCTTCCAGCGCGTCTTTGCTGGCGACATCGGTCTCGATGGCCATGACATGCTCTTCGCCGGTGATTGCCTTGAGTTCAGCGCTAGCGTCGGCCAGCCGTTCGCCCGCGAGGTCGGCGATAACGACGCTCATGCCCAGCGAGGCGAAATATTTCGCCGCGGCAAAACCGATGCCGGATGCACCTCCGGTGATGACGGCAACATTGGATTTCTTGAAAATGGTTTGAATATCGGTCACGAGCGGCGCCCTCCTCAGGCATTGTTCGGTCGCCGCCGAATATGGTACTTTCGGCAATCAAGTCAAACCGCTGGAGGTCGCGCCCGTGACAAAACATATGTCCGTAGAGATCGACGAGCAGATGGACGCCTTTATCGGCGAGCAGATCAGCCACGGCAATTACGATTCGCCAAGCGAGGTCATCGATGCTGCGCTGAAATTGCTGCGCAGCCGGGCGGAAATAGAAGCGATTGCGGCGGCGATCGCCGAAGGCGAAGCCTCGGGCGAGCCGGAGGAGTTTGACGGTGAAGCGTTTCTGACCGAGCTGCACCGCAAACATGTCCGTTAAAGGCCGATCCTATAAGCTCTTGCCGAAAGCACGACAGGATTTGGAAGCTATTTGGCGATATACATTTGAGGCTTGGTCTCTTCAGCAGGCAAATACTTATTATAAAGAGCTGATTGGTTGTTTTCCGGAACTGGCAGCTGGGACCGCACGTGGTCGCAAGGTCAGCGGCATCAAACGAGATTATCTTGCTCTCGCCTCCGGCTATAAGGATAGCGCCCAAACGGTCACGATCATCCGCATCCTGCATCGGCGGATGAACATCGGCGCTCATCTCTGATGCCGTCCTGAGAGGTCCCGCCGCGCTTCCCCTTGCGCCGCACGATAATCTCGCTAAAAGTTCCGCGATACAGCTTTGCGGGCCTTTTCTCTGGTCCGCCTTGAAACGGAACTCATCATGGCATCACATAAAGACGTGAAGAAAGTCGTTCTCGCCTATTCCGGCGGTCTCGACACCTCGATTATCCTGAAGTGGCTGCAGACGGAGCTCGGCGCCGAAGTCGTCACCTTTACCGCCGATCTCGGCCAGGGCGAAGAGCTGGAGCCGGCGCGCAAGAAGGCTGAAATGCTCGGCATCAAGGAAATCTATATCGAGGACGTGCGCGAGGAATTCGTGCGCGATTTCGTCTTCCCGATGTTCCGCGCCAATGCCGTTTACGAAGGCGTCTACCTGCTCGGCACCTCGATCGCCCGTCCGCTGATCTCCAAGCACCTCATCGATATCGCCAGGAAAACCGGTGCCGACGCCATCGCGCATGGCGCGACCGGCAAGGGCAACGACCAGGTTCGTTTCGAGCTTTCGGCCTATGCGTTGAACCCGGATATCAAGATCATCGCCCCCTGGCGCGACTGGTCGTTCAAGAGCCGTACCGACCTCCTCGAATTCGCCGAGAAGCACCAGATTCCGGTTGCCAAGGACAAGAAGGGCGAAGCGCCGTTCTCCGTCGATGCCAACCTGTTGCACTCCTCTTCCGAAGGCAAGGTTCTGGAAGATCCGTCGCAGGAGGCGCCTGAGTATGTGCATATGCGCACGATCTCGCCGGAAGCTGCTCCCGATAAGGCCACGGTCATCAAGGTCGGCTTCGAAAAGGGTGATGCCGTTTCGGTCAATGGCGAGCGTCTGAGCCCGGCAACGCTGCTTGCGAAGTTGAACGAGTATGGCCGCGACAACGGCATCGGCCGTCTCGACCTCGTCGAGAACCGCTTCGTCGGCATGAAGTCGCGCGGCGTCTACGAAACGCCCGGCGGTACGATCCTGCTTGCAGCCCATCGCGCCATCGAGTCCATCACGCTCGATCGCGGCGCCGCACACCTCAAGGACGAGCTGATGCCGCGCTATGCCGAGCTGATCTACTACGGCTTCTGGTTTTCGCCGGAGCGCGAAATGTTGCAGGCACTGATCGACAAGAGCCAGGAGCACGTCGAAGGCGAAGTGACGCTGAAGCTCTACAAGGGCAATGTCATGGTCATCGGCCGCGAAAGCCCGAAGTCGCTCTATTCCGACAAGCTGGTCACCTTCGAGGACGACCAGGGCGCCTACGACCAGAAGGATGCCGCTGGCTTCATCAAGCTGAACGCGCTGCGCCTGCGCACGCTCGCCAAGCGCAATATGTCGAAATAATCGACATTTCCAGATGCTGAAGGGCCCGCTTCCGGTCGCCGGAGGCGGGCTTTCTTATGTGGAAAGTGGCGGCCGGAGTTAATCGACCGGTCTCAATTCACGTTCGACTTCGGCAGGTGCTTCGGCTTTCTGCAGATTGCTGCGGAAGGCGCAGAGTGCGTCATGCAGCTGAACTTGAAGGTCTTTGTCGAAGCCTTGCGTCGCGTTGCGTTCAACTTCGCAGATTTCCCTGTCGATCTGCTTCAATTTGGCGTCGGCGGATTCCGAAAGCACGATCCGCTTGGCGCGGCGATCGAGCGGGTCGGGTTGGCGTTCGATCAAGCCGCGCGCCTGCAGCTTGTCCAGAAAGGCGCTGACCGTCATCGGCTCCAGCCCCATCCGGGAGGCGATGTCGAGCTGGCGGCTGCCGTTGATGGCGGCCACCTGCATCAGCGTCCGCGCTTCGCCCGCCGTCAGTCCGAGCCCCGCGACAAGAATACGTCGCTCGAAGGCCGCCCTGATCAGTCGGGCGCAGTCGGTCACAAGAAAGGCAAGTGAATCCGTATTAATCCTGCTGCTCATAAGCGCTTCCCTACCTACGCTCTTTAATTTTTAGGCCCCACAACGTTCTTATTGATTTCGTTCTATGAACACAACGACTTCTGTCCGAAAACGCGCTGCTGCTTGACCGGGTTCAGCAGATTGCTACTCTCGCGCGATTAACAGCGGGAACACTCATCATGACGCAATCGCTTGTTGTCGGTGCCTTTCTGGCCGCGCTTTTCTACGTCCTTATTCCCGGTCCCGCATTCCTGGCGCTGCTCGGCATTGGCGCCGGCCAGGGCCGCAAGGCGGGTGCATTCTTCGTCAGCGGCCATCTGCTTGGTGATCTCGTCTGGTCGACGCTCGCATTGGTCGCCATCGTCGGTGCCAAGACTATCGGCACCTTCGTCTTCGATCTGCTCGGTTTGCTGTGCGGCTTCTATCTTGCCTGGATCGGCTGGAGCGCCGTGACCGCCAAGCCGAAGGGTGACGGTAAGGCACTCGTCAATGTTAACCGCCCGTTCCGTCGCGGCCTGATCTTCGGCGTCACCAATCCCAAGGGATATCCCGTGGCCCTGGCGACTTTCACGGCTCTTGTCGCGGGTTCCGCCGGCGCATTGACCTTCAGCGCGTTGCCGCTGCTGCTAGCCGTTTCCCTTGCGGGTTTTATCACTGCCGATCTTATCCTGATCAGCATCATCGGCGCCAGCGCTGTCCGGCGTTTCTATCGCGCACATGAGCGGCTGATCGTGCGCTGCTCGGGCGTGCTCTTTATGGGCTTTGCGGCGCAGGCGCTCTGGCACGCCACGCCCGGCCTGCTTGGCTGGCGCAAGGCCTGACCATCCTCGTTCAATTTGTTCGCTCCCCCGCCATACCAATTCGGCGAGAGCAGCCTTATATCGTGCTTCGATCAGATGCTGTCGAAAGGATGCCTTGCATGTCTTCTCTTGCCGCCGTCAATCCTGCGCTCACCGAATGGACCGGACATCAGGGGCTGCCGCGTTTCGATGCGGTGAAGGATACGGATTTTGCCGCTGCCTTCGATGCGGCGCTCGCATCGCATGAGGCCGAGATCGATGCGATTGCCGGCAATAGCGAGGCGCCGACCTTCGCCAATACCGTGATCGCGCTCGAAATCGCCGGCGATGAACTCTCGCGCATTTCCGCGCTCTTCTGGAACAAGGCGGGTGCGCACACGAACGAGATCATCCAGGCACTCGAGCGCGAGATCGCGCCGAAGATGGCGCGGCATTACTCGAAGATCGGCACGAATGCGGCGCTCTTTGCCCGTCTCGACGCTCTGTGGGAGGGCCGCGAAGCGCTCGGGCTGACGCTCGAAGAGACCCGCGTTCTGGAGCGGCACTGGAAAGGCTTCGTCAAGTCGGGCGCAAAGCTGCCGAAGGTGGAGCAGGAGCGGCTTTCTGCAATCAACGAGACGCTTGCGGGCCTCGGCGCGCAGTTCGGCCAAAACGTGCTGGCGGATGAGAAGAACTGGGCGCTGCTGCTGTCTGAGGAGGCCGATCTTGCAGGTCTTCCAGACTATCTGCGCGATGCCATGGCGGCGGCGGCCCGCGAACGCGGCGACGAAGGCAAATACGCCGTCACGCTGTCGCGCTCGATCATCGAACCGTTTCTCGCCTCATCCGAGCGCCGCGATCTGCGCGAACAAGCCTTCAACGCCTGGGTGGCGCGCGGCGCCAATGGCGGCGAGACCGACAACCGCGAGATCGTCCGCAAGACGCTGGCGCTCCGGGCAGAGAAGGCAAAGCTGCTCGGCTATGCCAATTTCGCCGAACTCAAGCTCGACAATACCATGGCGAAGACGCCGAATGCGGTGAACGATCTTCTGATGACCGTTTGGGCCAAGGCGGCCGCGCGTGCAGCGGAAGAGGAAAGGGATATTGCGGCGCTGATTGCCGAGGAAGGCCGCAATCACGAGGTCATGCCCTGGGACTGGCGGCACTATGCCGAGAAGATCCGGACGCGGAAGTTCGATTTCTCCGAAACTGAATTGAAGCCCTATCTGCAGCTCGAAAAGATCATTGCCGCCTGCTTCGACGTTGCCGGCCGCCTCTTCGGCATCAAGGCAGTCGAGCAGAAGGGCATTCCCGCCTATCATCCCGACGTCCGCGTCTTCGAGATCCGTGACCGTTCCGACAAGCTCGTCGCCCTGTTCCTCGGCGACTATTTCGCGCGCAGCTCGAAGCGCTCCGGCGCCTGGATGAGCTCGTTCCAGTCGCAGCACAAGTTGCCGCTGAAGAACGGTAAGGTCGGTGAACTGCCGATCATCTACAATGTCTGCAACTTCGCCAAGCCGGCGGAAGGGAAGCCGGCGCTCTTGTCGCTCGACGATGCGCGGACGCTGTTTCACGAATTCGGCCATGCGCTGCACGGAATGCTTTCCAACGTCACCTATCCCTCGGTATCGGGCACCGGCGTCTCGCGCGATTTCGTCGAACTGCCGTCGCAGCTCTACGAGCATTGGCTGACGGTACCCGCCATCCTTAAGGAATATGCCGTCCACTACGAGACTGGCGCGCCGATCCCGCAGGCGCTGCTCGACAAGGTTCTGGCGGCCCGCACCTTCAATGCCGGTTTCAACACGGTCGAGTTCACCTCCTCGGCTCTGGTCGACATGGCCTTCCATACGCGCGGCGCCGTCGAGGATCCTATGGCGGTACAAGCACAGGTGCTTGCGGAGATCGGCATGCCGAAATCCATCGTCATGCGCCATGCGACGCCGCACTTCCAGCATGTGTTTTCCGGCGACGGCTATTCGGCCGGCTATTATTCCTACATGTGGTCGGAGGTGCTCGATGCCGATGCCTTCGCCGCCTTCGAGGAAACCGGCGATGCCTTCAATTCCGACATGGCCGGAAAATTGAAGGCCAACATCTACTCCGTCGGCGGCTCGATCGATCCGGAAGACGCCTACAAGGCCTTCCGCGGCAAGCTGCCGAGTGCAGATGCGATGCTGAAGAAGAAGGGGCTGGCGGCCTGATTCCCCACCTTCGGTGTGTCACAAGATCGGTCGCGGAAGGTCCACTTTCGCGACTGAGTTGATCTTTCCCGGTCAATCAAGGCTTGCGCGAAAGCAGATCTAACAACTCGGTGAGCTGATCGGCTTGGGCGTCGTCGAGCTTATCGCCCACGTAGCGCTGGAGCGCCGCAGCATAGACGGTCCATATGCGGCTGCGCATGGCACTCCCTGCCTCGGTGATAACCACCCAGCGGCCTCGTCCGTCCTCGGAAAATATTTCACGATGAACAAGACCGGCCTTTTCCATCCGGTCGAGAAGGCGGGAGAGATTATGCTGGGCGAGCAGCGTGCGCTCCTCGATCTCATAGGGCCGCAATTTCCCGTCCGTGGCCTGCGTCAGTTCCCATAGTACGTCGTACCAACCGAGTGGCGGCAGGCCGGCTGCCTTCAAATCCTGTTCGATCGCCGCAAGGACGATTTGCTGGGTGCGCACGAGGCGCACCCATGCTCGCGTCACCGCGGCGGAGGGTTTTGAAGGGGCGGCATCTGAATCATCGGACATGGATGCAATTACATCTATATTGACGACTGCGACAAGTCTGAATATAGATGCAATTACATCTATCTGAAACGGAGCCTCTGGGAGATTTGATCATGTCCGACGGAAGGCTGATCCTCGTCAGCCACTATCTCTGCCCCTACGTCCAGCGGGCAGCCATCACGCTCGCTGAAAAGGCCGCGCCATTCGAGATCCGCTATGTCGACCTGTCTGCAAAGCCCGACTGGTTTCTTGCCATTTCTCCGCTCGGCAAGGTGCCCCTCCTGATCGTGCGGCAGGGTGACGGATCAGAAACGGTATTGTTCGAAAGCGCGGTAATCTGCGAATATCTCGAGGAAACCCAATCCGGCGCTCGGCTCCACCCCGCCGATCTGCTCGCGCGTGCCCGCCATCGCGGCTGGATGGAATTCGGCTCTTCCATCCTTTCGGACTTGTGGGGGTTCGAGACCGCGAAGGACGAGGGGACCTATGAGGCCAAGCGCAGAGCGCTGATCGATAAATTTGCTCGTGTCGAGGCGGAATTGAGAAACGGGCCTTTTTTTGCCGGAGAAGCGTTCAGCCTGGTCGATGCGGTTTTTGCGCCGATCTTTCGTTACTTCGATGTGTTCGACACCATCACATCGACCGGCGTTTTCGACGGCCTACCGCGTGTCAAGACATGGCGCACAGAGCTGGCATCGCGGCAAAGCGTGCGAGATGCGGTGACGCAGGACTACCCCGAGCGCCTCAAGGCTTTCCTGGTGAATCATGACGCGTGGTTGCTGAAGCTGGCTGCCTGAGGAGGGCACAAAAATACCGGCTAAGGCACCGCATGCCGTTTATGTTGGCGGCATGGGTCAGCAGAGGCTTTGCCGCCGGCCAACGCGAGATTGATGTATTCGTGGGGGCGCAAGGGCAAGCTTTCAGCCCCTTTCTTGCCTCCCCCCTTTCGCATTCGCGAAAAAAAGGGTATGAGCGCGCCAAATGCAATTGGCGTGTTACTGAAACACTGCGCCCCAGCCTCAGAGATTAAGACATATGGCACTTCGCAACATCGCGATCATCGCGCACGTTGACCATGGGAAAACCACCCTCGTCGACGAGCTCTTGAAGCAGTCCGGCTCGTTCCGCGAGAACCAGCGCGTTGCCGAGCGCGTCATGGACTCCAACGATCTGGAAAAGGAGCGCGGGATCACCATTCTTGCCAAGGCGACCTCGGTCGTCTGGAAGGACACCCGCATCAATATCGTCGACACCCCCGGCCACGCCGACTTTGGCGGTGAAGTCGAGCGCATTCTCTCGATGGTGGACGGCGCGATCGTTCTCGTCGACGCCGCCGAAGGCCCGATGCCGCAGACCAAGTTCGTCGTCGGCAAGGCGCTCAAGGTCGGCCTGCGCCCGATCGTTGCGATCAACAAGATCGACCGTCCGGACGCCCGCGCAGACGAAGTCATCAACGAAGTCTTCGATCTCTTCGCCAATCTCGACGCGACCGACGAACAGCTCGATTTCCCGATCCTCTACGGTTCCGGCCGTAACGGCTGGATGAACTATTCGCCTGACGGCCCGAAGGAAGAGGGCCTCGGTCCGCTTCTCGATCTCGTTGTCAAGCACGTTCCCGAGCCGACCGTCGGCGAAGGCCCGTTCCGCATGATCGGCACGATCCTGGAAGCCAACCCCTTCCTCGGCCGCATCATCACCGGCCGCATCCACTCCGGCTCGATCAAGCCGAACCAGGCTGTCAAGGTTCTGGGTGCCGACGGCAACCTCATCGAAACCGGCCGTATCTCCAAGATCCTCGCCTTCCGCGGCATCGAGCGTCAGCCGATCGAAGAAGCGCAGGCAGGCGACATCGTCGCCATTGCCGGCCTTTCCAAGGGCACGGTTGCCGACACCTTCTGCGACCCGCAGGTCAGTGAGCCGCTGGTCGCACAGCCGATCGACCCGCCGACCGTCACCATGTCCTTCATCGTCAACGACAGCCCCTATGCGGGCACCGAAGGCGACAAGGTCACCTCGCGCGTCATCCGCGACCGCCTCTTCAAGGAAGCCGAAGGCAACGTCGCGCTGAAGATCGAGGAAGCCGAAGGCAAGGATTCGTTCTATGTCTCCGGCCGTGGCGAATTGCAGCTCGCAGTTCTCATCGAAACCATGCGCCGCGAAGGCTTCGAGCTTGCCGTCTCGCGTCCGCGCGTCGTCATGCACAAGGATGAAAACGGCCAGCTGCTCGAGCCGATCGAAGAAGTCGTCATCGACGTCGATGAAGAGCATTCCGGAATCGTCGTGCAGAAGATGTCTGAGCGTAAGGCTGAAATGTCCGAGCTGCGTCCTTCAGGCGGCAATCGCGTCCGTCTGGTGTTCTTGGCGCCGACGCGCGGCCTCATCGGCTATCAGTCGGAACTTCTGACCGACACGCGCGGCACGGCCGTCATGAACCGTCTGTTCCATGACTACCAGCCGTACAAGGGCGAAATCGGCGGCCGTGTGAACGGCGTGCTGCTCGCCAACGAAGCCGGCGAAGCCGTGGCCTATGCCCTGTTCAATTTGGAAGACCGCGGCCCGATGATCATCGACGCCGGCGAGAAGGTCTATGCCGGCATGATCATCGGCATCCACTCGCGCGACAACGATCTCGAAGTCAACGTGCTGAAGGGCAAGAAGCTCACCAACATCCGCGCCGCCGGCAAGGACGAAGCCGTGAAGCTGACGCCGCCGATCCGCATGACGCTGGACCGCGCTCTATCCTGGATCCAGGACGACGAGCTGGTGGAAGTGACGCCGAAGTCGATCCGCCTCCGCAAGATGTATCTCGATCCGAACGAGCGCAAGCGTTACGAGAAGGCACGCCTCGCCTGATAGGCTGTTTCGCTTCGAGCCATTCGACCCCGGCCATTGTGCCGGGGTTTTTATTTGCGTGTTCGGTTTTTGAGCCCTTGTCCTAAAGGTTAAAAAGTCGTTAATTTTTGTCGATGATCCACGGATAAAGCCTGTGGGCAAGTTCGCCATCTTTATGAATGAGGATGGTTAATTCGCGTAGGTAAGACCAGAGTAGACGTTATGAAGACGTTGTCGATCGATGTTCGGCGGGCAGAACCCCATGATGCCCGAGCCATTTCGGAGGTGCACCGCCAATCGTGGCAGTACACCTATGCCGGCATCATTCCGCATCGCGCCCTCGGGCAAATGATCGAGCGTCGCGGCGAAAACTGGTGGCGCAAGGCGACCAGCGGTCCGGCGACGCTGCTGGTTCTGGATGTCGCCGGCGAGATCGCGGGCTATGCCACGCTCGGCCTCAACCGTGCCCGCGCGCTGCCGCAGGAAGGCGAAGTTTACGAACTCTATCTTCGCCCGCAATATCAGGGACTTGGCCTCGGGCGCATGTTGTTCGGCGAAGCGCGCCGGCTGTTGAAGTCGCTCGGCTGCAAGGGGCTTGTCGTCTGGTGCCTTGAGGAAAACGAGAATGCCTACCGCTTCTATCGCGGGCAGGGCGGCGCGGATTTCTGCGAAGGCATCGAAACCTTCGATCACAGGCAGCTTCGCAAGATCGGTTTCGTCTGGCCTTGAGCGGCGCTGTAGCGCATCGATTCCGATTTAAGGAATCATGCAGTAAATCCGCCTCTTTCCCGATGTGTTGTTGCGTTGCGGCATGAATCCTATTATTTGGCTGGCGGCAACCATCCTTATCTAGGGGACAAGTATGCGTATCGACGCGATTTCCATTGGCAAGAACCCGCCCGAAGACGTCAACGTCATCGTTGAAGTGCCGGTCGGCGGCCATCCGATCAAGTATGAAATGGACAAGGAGGCCGGCACGCTGGTCGTTGACCGTTTCCTCTACACGCCGATGACCTATCCGGGCAATTACGGCTTCGTTCCGCACACGCTCTCCGAAGACGGCGACCCGATCGACGTGCTGATCGCCAGCACGCGTCCGCTGGTTCCTGGCTGCGTCATCAATGTCCGCCCGATCGGCGTGCTGAAGATGGAAGACAATTCCGGCAAGGACGAGAAGATCATCGCCGTTCCCTCGCCGAAGCTGACGCTGCGTTACGAGAAGGTCAAGGAATATACCGATCTGCCGGAGATCACGGTGAAGCAGATCGAGCATTTCTTCGAGCACTACAAGGATCTCGAGCCCGGCAAGTGGGTCAAGATTTTTGGCTGGGGCGGCTCCAAGGAAGCCGGTGAGCTCATCGTCGAAGCCATCGCCCGCGCCAAGAAGGCAAAGGCCTGATCAGGCCTCTACCAAAGCTCCAAGCTTCTTCATCAAATCCTCCGGTTCGCCCTCGATCCGGAGGATTTTTTTGCGCGCCGTGTCGCCGCTGACCAGGCTAAGCGAAGATTTGGGAATGCTGAGGCTCTTGGCAAGCAGCACGATCAGCGCCTTGTTGGCCTTGCCCTTTTCAGGTGCTGCCGAGACGCGCGCCTTCAAATAGCATTCGCCGTCGCTGCCGGCTTCCAGCCCATCGATCGCATCACGCCCGCCATTGGGCGTGAGCCGCACGGAAAGCCTGACATGATCCGGAAAGGCCTGCCAAGGCTTGTTCACCGCAGGAACAACGGGACGATCGAATTCCACATCAGCGAGCGGATGAAGAAGATGATCAGCAGCAGGATGACCGGCGAGATGTCGATGCCGCCGAGATCCGGCAGGATGCGGCGGATCGGGCGCAGGGCTGGCTCGGTGACTGCATAGAGGAAGTTGCCGACGGAATTGACGAACTGGTTGCTCGAATTGATGACGTTGAACGCATAGAGCCAGGAAAAGATAGCGCTGGCGATCAGCACCCAGGTATAAAGATTCAAAGCCAGATCAATGGTTTGAAATAAGGCGAGCATGTCCGTCTCCAAATTCGCGGTTGACAGACATGTAGACATTGGCGACTAAACGGGCAAGTCCCATGCTCCGAAGCATGTTGAATCATGTTTAAAAGGCGGATGAAGGCGTTTACGCTGGTCTTCGCGTCGGAAAGTCTCGTCCCATGTCATTTGCCGCCAGCGGCGACCGGTTTGCCGCCTTCAGGCACATTGCCTATACTTATTTCTTCTTTGCGCGGTTTCTGACGGCCTTCGCCACGCAGGTCGTCAGTGTCTCCGTTGGCTGGCAGATGTATGAGCACACCGGCCAACCGATCTATCTCGGTCTCATCGGCCTCGTTCAGTTCCTGCCGTCGCTGCTGCTGATCCTGGTGACGGGCACGGCTGCGGACCGCTACAACAGGCGGCGGATTTCCGCGATCTGCATTTTCGTCGGCACCCTCTGTGCGGCTGCCCTGCTGTTCCTGACCGTATCGGGCACCTTCGCGCCGCTGCCGGTCTTTCTGATCCTCACGGTCTTCGGCATAGAACGCGCCTTCATGACGCCGGCCATGCAGTCGCTGGCGCCCAATCTGATCCCGCCCGAAGACCTGACGAATGCCATCACCTGGAACTCGATGTCATGGGATGCGGCCGCCATCCTCGGTCCTGTTGCCGGCGGCCTGCTTTATGGCATCGGGGCCAATGTCGCCTATACCGTAGCCGTGCTTTTCTTTGCAGCCGGTTCGGTGCTGACCTTCCTGATCCCGAAGCCGCAGCAGCGCACCGCGCATGAGCGGCGCAGCCTGAATGAGATGCTCGCCGGCTTCCGCTTCATCTGGTCGGAGAAAGTGGTGCTCGGTGCGATCTCGCTTGATCTTTTCGCCGTGCTGCTCGGCGGCGCCGTCGCGCTGATGCCCATCTACGCGCGCGATATCCTGACGCTCGGGCCGTGGGGTCTCGGCATGCTGCGCGCGGCGCCAAGCTTCGGCGCGATCGCCATGGGCCTTTTCCTGGCAACCTATCCGATCCGCAATCGCGCCGGTATCTGCATGTTTGCCGGCGTCGCCATGTTCGGCGTGGGCACGCTGATCTTCGGCATCTCGCATACGCCATGGCTGTCGATAACAGCTCTGGCCATCATGGGTGCATCCGACCTGATCTCCGTCTATGTGCGCGAAACGCTGATTACGCTCTGGACGCCGGATCATGTCCGTGGCCGCGTCAATGCCGTCAACATGGTGTTCGTGGGTGCGTCGAACGAGCTTGGCGAATTCCGCGCCGGCACCATGGCGCATTATTTCGGCGCGATCCCCGCCGTGGTGATTGGCGGGCTGGGTACACTGACGGTCGCCATCCTCTGGGCCACGGGTTTCCCGCAGCTCCGCCGGATCGATAGCCTCAATGCGCCCGACCGCGAGAGCGAGCCGCAGCCGGTTTGAGCTGCTGCAATCGGCTCATCGAAATTTTCGATGATGTCGAGCGAGCATTTTCGTCAGGCGAAGGCCCTTAGGCGGCCATTGCCTGCTTGCCCTCGAAGACGAGATCGAGGAATTCCGACAGCCAGGTCTTGAGGGCTGCGTCGAAGATCATGCGGCCTTCGAGATGCTCGCGGCCCTGCTGGGCGTTCGGCATGCAGAAGCGATGTTCGCCGTGCACGACCCAGCGCTGCATCATGGCGCGGGTGAGCTCCGCATGGAATTGCAGGCCCCAGGCATTGGCGCCATAGCGATAGGCCTGGTTGGGATAGGTCTCGCCCGTCGCCAGCAGGTCGGCGCCGTGCGGCAGCTCGAAGCCTTCGCGGTGGAAATGATAGACCATCTGCGGCCAGTGCATCAGCAGCCGGCCCTTTTCCGTCGGCTGCAGGGCATACCAGCCGATCTCGGTCTTGCCGTCGTCGCGGGCCTTGACCTTGGCGCCGAGATGGCGGGCGAGCAGCTGCGCGCCAAGGCAGATGCCGAGATAGGGCCGGTTTTCCTTAAGGGGAACCTTCAGCCAGTCGGTCTCGGTCCTGATGAACTCGTCCGGGTCGTTGGCGCTCATCGGGCCGCCGAAGACCACGGCGCCGGCATGGGCCTCAAGTGTCGGAGGCAGCGGATCGCCGAGGGCCGGACGGCGGATATCGAGATCGAAGCCTTTTTGCAGCAGCATCTGGCCCACGCGGCCGGGGCTGGAGCGCTCCTGATGCAGGACGATCAATATCGGGCGGCCGGTGTTCCTCGGCGCTTCAATCATCATTGCCTGTCTCCACCCTGGAACCGGGTGCGCGTGCGGCTGCTTCCTGGCGCTTCATGATGCGCTCGCGGTCGGAAATGCCCATGAGGTCGGCGATGCGCCAGATCGCATGGTCTTCCATCTCGCTGCGTTCTCCATCGGCATAGACGATATCCCAGAGAATGCCGAGCAGTTCGAGGCGTTGCGTGCTATCGAGATGACGCTTCAGATCCGAGGTGAAACGATAGTAATCAACCGCCTCGCTTTCGGCTTCCTCACCGGCGGCGATCAGCGCATCAAGCTGGCGGCCATCGAGACCATATTGTTCCTTCAGGAGCTTGCGCAGCCTTTTCTTCTCGCTGTTCTCGATCTTGCCGTCCGCCTCCATCACCTGGATACAGAGCGCCGCCACCGCGACACGTGGGTCGTCGGGTGCAAAGCCGGATCTGGGATGGTCTTGGGTCAGGTTATGAAGAAATTCCTGAAAGCGTTCGAACATGCGTTTCCATTCTCAAAGCAGGCCGAGCAGGGTGCTTGGGTCACCATGCCCCATCTTTTTGCATTTACGCAATTCCGGACACAAAACCGCTGCGCGGTTTTACCGGAATTGCCTTAAAACAGCTTGAGCCGTGTCTTGGGTTCCGGTTCAGGCTTGTGATCCTTGACACCCGGATCGTCCGGCGCACCGCCGAAGAAAGGCCGAGGTTCCTCGTCCTGCTGCGCCGGTTTCGGCGCTGCCCCGGGTGCGCTCGGCGCGGCCTTCGCCACGGCGGGCTCCAATTCCATGACATAAGTATCGCGCGCCGGCGATGCAACTTTCGGTGAACTTGGCCTCGCCGGCGAGGTTGTGGAGGCGGCCTCGCGCACCGGCGGCAGCGACTTCAGTGCCGCATCGACCGAAACGGCCGAACCCTCTTCCACGGGACCTTCGATCTGGCCGAAGGGTGCCTTCCACTCGAACGCATCGAGACGGCCGGTGACCGGAGACAGCGGCAGCCACTTGTCCGAGACGAAACCGTCGGCGACCCAGGCCGGATCGCGCGGCGCGCGCAATGCCTGTGCCATCCAGTGGCGGACGCGGCCCTGATCGCCGGTTTCGGCCTCTTCGATGTCGGCAAGAAGCAAGAAGGCGCCTTCGCGCGCATCGATCCGCGCGGCGGCTTCGGCCTTGGCGCGGGCCTTTGCGAAATCGCCGGCGTCCATCGCCGCCTTGGCGGTCAGCAGCAGCGCCTCGACATTGTTGGGGCGGATCGCTTCCAGCCGTTCGGCGCGCTTCAGGCGATCGGTCACGGAATCGCCGCTACGGGCTCGTACATAGGCCCTGCCGATCTCGGGGTGCGGATGCGCCTTCCAGACCTGCTCAAGGATGGAGGCGGCCTTGCGCACCTTGTCTTCGCGGAAGAGCGCCTTGGCGGCGATCAACGCTGCGGGCACAAAATCGTCCACGAGCTTCAATGCCGCAAGCGCATCGTCGCGCGCGCCGGCGGGATCGCTTTCCAATTTCTCGTCGGCGCGGGCCGTCAGCAGCACGGCGCGTTGACGATTGGCGGTTGCCTTGTCGACGACATGGGCAACCTTCTGCTGATCGAGCAGCTTGATGGCATCATCCCAACGGCCGGCCTGGCTGCGATATTCCAGCGTCGCCTGAGCCGCCCAGGGCAGGTAGGGCGCCTGGTCGGCCGCCTTCTCGGCATATTGCCGCGCTGCTTCGTGTGCGCCGAGGCGCTTGGCTTCGAGATAGAGGCCGCGCAGGCCGAGTTCGCGCGTTTCGGGATCATTGGCCATCTGCTCGAACTTCTGACGGGCCTCGTCATGCTTACCTTCAATCAAGGCGGCCTGGGCCTCAAGCAGGTTGATGAGCGGCTCCTGATCGGCGCGGATAAGGCCGCGCGTGCGGGCCGCCATCTTGCGGGCGAGCAGCGAATTGCCGGCGCCGGCTGCAATCAGGCCCGTCGACAGCGCCTGATAGCCGCGATCGCGCTTGCGGGCGCGGAAATAGCGGGTGATGGAATGCGGCGAGGTCCAGATCAGCCGCACGAACCACCAGACGATCATGACAGTCGCCACGATCGCAATCAGGATCGCGGCGGCGACGATCAGCTTCGTCTGATAAAGCTGGCCTTCCCAGACCAGCGAGAGATCGCCGGGACGATCCGCGAGCCAGGAGAAACCATAGCCGAGGGCCAGGACAAGAATGGCGAAGATAAGCAGTCTGATCATTGCTATACTCCGTCCTTAATTCTGTTTCCCGGTATTGGCGATCGCCTTCGACAGGGCGTCGCTTACCAGATCCTCGACGCGGATGCGGGCCTCCAGCGATTGCTTGAAGGCGGCCGAGGCCGATTTGGCCGCATCGGGCAGGCCGTTCCATTCGGTAACCGCGCCCGGCAGATCGCCATTCCTGACCTTATCCTCGAAGCGGGCGGCGATGGCATCGATGCTGTCGCCGGGGACATTACCAACGGGGCGGACCTGCACCAACGACTTGGCGCCCGCCATCAGGCGGCTGCTCCAGCTCTGGTTCGGATCGTCCGTCTGTGCCGTTGCGACGATTGCGGTTGCAACATCGGAGACCTGGCGGATCAGGTCGGCGCGGGAGGGCACGCCGGTTTGGGCGAAATTCTTGAGATCGGCAACGGCAGGATCGTCCGGCGCGACATTGGCGAAGGTATCAAGCTCGGGCTGGAAGGGACCGCCGCGGTCAATCGCCGCCTTCAACGCAGCTGCGGCGATGGCGCGGGCCACAGCGCTTTCCTGGCTCGGTCCGCTCAGCTTCTTTTCGGCGTCGTCGAGACGTTTGTTGACTTCGGCATCCGAGGTTGCCTGGCTCTGGGTCGCCTTGCTGAGGTCCGCCTTTAGCTGCTCGACTTCGCCGGTCAGCGACGCGATCTTCTGGTCGGATGCTGCGCCTGCAGCCCCACCCGATCCGCCCGCAGACGTGCCGTTGGCTACGCTTGTCTCCAGCGCTGCGACGCGGGCTGTTAGGGTCTCGTCGGGCTTGGCCGCCGGCGCGGCAGCGAGATTGGCGATGCTCTGCTTCAGCCCGTCGATCTCGGCATTCAATGCGGCTATGTCGGCGGAATTGTCCTTGGCGGCGCGGCTGCCGGGCAGGAAACCGGCATATTGCAAGGCGCCGGCACAGATGAGGGCAATCAAGCCGCCGACAATGCCGGCCGCAATAAGGCCCGAGGTCGAGCCTTCGCGCGGCGGCTGCCGCGGCCGGTCGGCGTGAGGAGGCTCAGGCTCTGCCTGCTGTGTCGTCGTTTGCCGTTCTTGCGGAGTGGCGGCGAAGATGGACTCCTTGGATTCCTCGGGAAGCGGCTCCTTGTCCGTTTCGAGCGGCATTTCCACTTCATTGGCGGAGGAGGAGCCAGGTTCATCATGACTGCGCTCCGTCACGTCTTCCGAAGCTGCGTCCTGCGCTGTTTTTTCGGCTTCCAGGTCGATCGTGACCGGTTCGTCGTTGGGCTTCGAATGGTTAGGCGGTTTTCGCGATACCATGAGGTCCTCTTTATCATGCGCTGCAACGAAGTTAGACAGACAAGACGATTATGGAAAGGCCTTAGATCAAAATTGCGGCGTTACGCCTGGATCAGGAACGACAGAAGACGGTCTTCGTTCGGCATGTCGGCGATGTCGGTTTGGGAATGCATCCGCGCCGGAACGGCTTCGGCGATCGCTTCGCTCAGGCAGAGGAATCGCGTTTCGGTGAAGGCTTCCGGATTTTGCCGGACGAAGGGTAGGCCGAAAAAGCGCTGTGCCGTTTGACGGGAGTAAAGCAGCACGGCATCGGCGCGGGCGTCTGTAAAAAGCCGGCGAAGAACGGCATTTTCGGGAGTGATGTCATGCATCCGGTAGCATTCTACAGTGACGAAAGGCAGCTGCAGCTCCGTCAATCCGGCTTCGAAACCGGGCGCGCGCGGAGAGCCGGCGAGATAGAGCAGGGGGTTCCCACCTGGGCTGGCCGGATGGCCTGATATCAAGGTGGCAAGCTCGGCGCCGCCACCTTCGGACACGGCGACATTGCTGAATCCGAGATCGGCGGCTTCCTTTGCTGTGGCCTTTCCGACAGCAAAAAGACGGCGACCTAAATGCGGCGCCAGATCCGCGCCTAATGATGCAAGCGTGCGGATTGCTTCGGCACTGGTGACGGCGATGGCGCCGCGCGTGCTCAGGAGCGCCCGCCCTGCTTCTGCGACATGATGCACGGGCTCCGCGAGCGGCAGCAGGAGGGCTTCGTGCCCCATCTGCGCCAGTCGCCGCACGGTGCGTTCACCCGAATGCTGGGGGCGGGTGACGACGACGCGCATCTTTCATCAGGTCCAGTCTTCGAAGAAGGTGCTGCCGGCCTCGGCCCGAATCGCCTGGCCGGCATTGACGCCGAGTGCCTCGGCATCGCGCCGGTGGCCCTCGATAGTTGTTGTGTGTACCTGCCTGCCATCCGGAGTGAGGATCATGCCGAAGAAGCGCAGATGATCGCCTTCGCAAATTGCGTAGCCGGCTATTGGCGTGCGACATGAACCGTCAAGTGCCGCCAGGAAGGCACGTTCGCAGGATACGGCGTCGAAGGTCGGCCCGTCATTGATGGCGGCGAGCAGGTTATTCATCCGCTGATCGTCGATCCGGCTTTCGATGGCGATTGCGCCTTGCGCGGGTGCCGGCGGAAAATCATCGGGGTCGAGAATATCGGTGATGACCTCGACCATGCCAAGCCGCTTCAGCCCGGCAAGCGCCAGCAAGGTGGCGTCGGCCTGTCCCTCTTCCAGCTTGCGCAGACGCGTCTGGACGGAGCCGCGGAAGGTGATGACATTGATATCCGGGCGCAGACGGCGGATCAGCGCCTGGCGGCGCAGCGATGCCGAGCCGACGGTGGCGCCGTACGGCAGCTCGATCAGTTTCGGCGCGGTGCGGCCGATGACGGAATCGCGGATATCTTCACGCGGCAGATAAGCGGTAAGCCCGAGGCCTTGGGGCAGCTTCGTCGCCATATCCTTGGCCGAATGCACGGCGAAGTCGAGCTCGCCCGACGTCAGTTTTTCTTCCAGCTCCTCGGTGAACAGGCCCTTGCCGCCGATTGCCGCGAGCGAGCGGTCGGTGATGCGGTCGCCCTTGGTGGTGAGAACGACGATTTCGAACATCTCCTCCGGAAGGCCGTGGGCCGCCATCAGGCGGTCGCGCGCTTCTCGCGCCTGGGCGAGCGCCAGCGGGCTGCCGCGCGTGCCGATCCGGAAAGGTTTTGTTTGCATCCGCTTTGATCCGTTGTTACCGACAGTTCCCGTAACCATATTTCCGCTTTACCGCAATCGACCTGTAGGCAACGAACTTTCTCCATGGCATCCGTTCTTCGTATTCTCGGCATCGAAACAAGCTGCGACGAAACCGCCGCGGCCATTGTCGAGCGCCGGGATGACGGCACGCCCATGGTCTGTTCCGATGTCGTCCTCAGCCAATTGGACGAGCATAGCGCCTATGGCGGCGTCGTGCCGGAAATCGCCGCGCGGGCGCATGTCGAGGCGCTCGATACGCTGATCGACGAAGCATTGAAACGCGCCAATGTGTCGCTCTCGGACGTCGATGCCATTGCCGCCACATCCGGTCCCGGCCTCATCGGCGGCCTGCTCGTCGGGCTGATGACCGGCAAGGCGATCTCGCGGGCGATAGGCAAGCCATTATACGCCATCAACCATCTCGAAGGCCATGCCCTGACGGCGCGGCTGACGGACGGACTTGCGTTTCCCTATCTGATGCTGCTCGTGTCCGGCGGCCACACGCAGCTGATCCTGGTGCGCGGTGTCGGCCAATACGAGCGCTGGGGTACGACCATTGACGATGCGCTCGGCGAAGCTTTCGACAAAACGGCCAAACTTCTGGGACTGCCCTATCCCGGCGGCCCGGCCGTGGAAGCAGCCGCGAAAAACGGCAATCCGGACCGTTTCGATCTTCCGCGGCCGCTGGTCGGCGAGACGCGTCTCGATTTTTCCTTTTCCGGGCTGAAAACGGCGGTGCGGCAGGCGGCCACTGCGATTGCTCCTGTCACCGAGCAGGATATTGCCGATATCTGCGCCTCCTTCCAGAAGGCAATCTCGCGCACGCTGAAGGATCGCATCGGCCGAGGCCTGCAACGCTTCAAGACGGAGTTCCCGAAGACCGAGGAAAAGCCGTCGCTTGTCGTGGCCGGCGGTGTCGCCGCCAATCTCGAACTGCGCCGCACGCTGCAGGAGCTTTGCGATGCCAATGGCTTCCGCTTCATCGCGCCGCCATTGAGATTGTGTACGGACAATGCCGTCATGATCGCCTGGGCGGGACTGGAGCGCATGGCAACGGGAGCGGTGCCTGACGATCTCGATGTGCAGCCGCGCTCGCGCTGGCCGCTGGATCAGAAGGCGGAAACCCTGCTCGGACACGGCAAACGAGGAGCAAAGGCATGAGCGGCAACGAGCGGATCGCAGTCATCGGCGCCGGCGCTTTCGGCACGGCGCTTGCCGCCGTCATCGCGTTGACCGGCCGCAGCGACGTCACCCTCGTCGGCCGCAAGGCCGGTTTGATGGCGGATCTCGCCGCCGATCGCATGCATGATGCCGTGTTGCCCGGGGTCGAGCTGCCGGATTCGCTGGGGTTTTCGGCCGAGGCGGATGCCGTTTCCAATGCCGGCATCATTCTCTTCGCCATGCCCTCGCAGGCGCAGGCCGATGCTGCCCGCCATTATGGTCCTTATCTCACCAAGGATGCCGTCGTCGTCACCTGCGCCAAGGGTATCGACAAGGTTTCCGGCGATCTGCTGACCGACATGCTGGAGCGGGAGCTGCCGGAGCATGCCATCGCCGTTCTTTCCGGGCCGGGCTTTGCCGCCGACATCGCCAAGGGCCTGCCGACTGCCATGGCGATCGCTGCCGCAGACATGGCGGTGGCGGAACGGCTTGCCCAGGCGATTTCCGGCCCGACCTTCCGCCTCTACGCCTCGGATGACCGCATTGGCGTGCAGCTCGGCGGTGCCTTGAAGAATGTGCTCGCGATTGCCTGCGGCATCGTCGAGGGCCGCGGGATCGGCGATTCCGCCCGTGCGGCGCTGATCAGCCGCGGTCTTGCCGAGATGTCTCGCTTCGTTGCGGCCAAGGGCGGCAAAGCCGAGACCGTGCGCGGGCTTTCCGGTCTTGGCGATCTCGTGCTGACGGCTACCAGCCATCAATCACGCAACCTGCGATTCGGTATCGCGCTGGGTGAAGGCAAGGCCGGCGATCCGACGCATGGCGCGCTGGTCGAAGGCGCCTATGCCGCTTCCATCGCTTCGCGGCTCGCCCACGAACTCGGCATCGACATGCCGATCACCGACGCGGTGTCCGCCATTATCGACGGCAAGCTCGACATAGCCACAGCCATCGGGCAATTGATGACGCGGCCGATCACCACGGAATAGATTGAATAACAGGGCGTCTCTGGATATATTACTGGATATATAGGAGACCCTGATGACCAGCTCGCAGAAACGCGCAGTGCAGAATTACCGCTCCCGTCTTGGCGAGCGCGGTCTGGCACGCTTCGAGGTGCTGGGGCTCGATGAGGATAAGGCGCTCCTTCGCTCGCTGGCACGGCATTTAGCCGAGGATGGTGCCGAAGCGGCCCGCATTCGCGATGTCGTCACCAAGACGATCTCGAAAGAGCCTTCAAAAAAGGGCGGTGTCATTGCCGCGCTCCGAAGTTTTCCTCTCGAAGACGCTGAACTGGATCTCGAACGGCTGCGGACCGAGCCGCGTGAGATCGATCTGTGACGCGCTACCTGCTGGATACCAACATTGTTAGCAATGCGATCAAACCGGAGCCTTCGCAGGCGCTTTTGGCATGGTATGCGGAGCAAGCGGATGACGATTTATTTGTTCCATCTCTCGTGGTGGCCGAGATTCGGCGCGGTATTTTAATCATGCCGGTGGGTCGCAGGCGCAGTTTGCTGGAAGCATGGTTTTCAAGCTTTGCAGGACCGCAGACAGTATTTGCCGGGCGAATCCTTCCTTTTGACGAGCGCGCTGGATTGATCTGGGCGCAACTCATGGCCGAAGGGCGGTCGATTGGGCGCCCAAGAAATGCCTTTGATATGATTATCGCCTCTATAGCTGTCGTGAACGATTGTGTTTTGGCCACGGACAACGAAAAAGACTTTTGGGGCCTCGATATCATCAACCCCCTTCGCGCAGAAACAGGATGACGTGCCGCAAGTAAGGCCTTATCCATCGCCATCAATAGTTTCGATTTTCTTGGGAGAATTAAACCATGCTGTTTGCCTTTGTCTGCAAGGACAAGCCCGGTCATCTGAATGTTCGCATGGAGACGCGTCCGGCGCATCTGGAGCATCTGAACAAGCTCAATGCCGAAGGGACGCTGAAGATGGCCGGTCCCTTCCTGGACGCGGAGGGCAAGCCGAACGGCAGCCTCGTGGTCGTCGATGCCGAGAACATCGAGGCGGCCAAGGCGCTTGCCGATGCCGATCCCTATACGAAGGCCGGCCTGTTCGAGAGCGTCGAAATCAAGCCGTTCAACTGGGTCTTCAACAATCCGGAGGCATGAGAGATGGCGCACTGGCTTTATAAATCCGAGCCGTCCTCCTGGTCCTGGCAGCAGCAGAAGGATGCCGGCGCAAAAGGCACCGAATGGACCGGCGTGCGCAACTATCTCGCCCGGAACAACATGCGGGCCATGCAGATCGGCGACAAGGGCTTCTTCTATCATTCCAATGACGGGCTCGAAATCGTTGGTATCGTCGAGGTCTGCGCACTCGCGCATCCGGATTCGACCGCCAAGGACGATCCGCGCTGGGAATGTGTCGACATCCGCGCCGTCCGTGATATGCCGAACCCGGTGTCGCTCAAGGATATCAAGGCCAATCCGAAGCTCTCGCAAATGTCGCTCGTCACCTCCATGCGGCTTTCGGTGCAGCCCGTGAAGGATGAGGAATGGCTGGAAGTCTGCCGCATGGGCGGTCTGGACAATCCGCCGGTCTGATCCGACTGGAGGTTGAGTGAAAACCGATCCCGAGAGCTTCATCCGTGCTAATACCAGCCTCATGGCGCCGCCGCATGTGCCGGAAATCCGGCTGCAGCTGGCAAGCGAGGCGCATGAGCTGTGGCTGAAGACGGAGGAGGAGTTGGAAGCGATCGGCCTGCCGCCGCCCTTCTGGGCTTTTGCCTGGGCCGGCGGCCAGGGTCTGGCGCGCTATATACTCGATCATCCGGAGATCGTTGCCGGCAGAACAGTGCTGGATTTTGCGAGCGGCTCCGGGCTTGTCGCGATTGCTGCCAAACGTGCGGGTGCGCGACATGTGTTGGCCGTCGATATCGATCCATGGGCCGGCACGGCGATCCGGCTCAATGCTGCTGAAAATGGTGTGGCCCTGGATTTTTCCGGCGACGATATGATCGGGCAGGCCGTGGATGAGGGCGTCATTCTTGCCGGCGATGTCTTCTATGATCGCGATTTTGCCGCGAGCCTCGTTCCCTGGCTAAGACGTTTGGCGGGCGACGGGAAGACCGTTCTGGTCGGCGATCCCGGCAGGGCCTATCTTCCGAAGGATCGTCTGGAGGCACAGGCCACCTATCAAGTGCCGGTCACGCGGGCACTTGAGGATAGCGAAGTCAAGAAAACGACGGTTTGGCGATTTCTTGCCGGGTAAAGATCGTCAGTGCCGGATGACGCAGACGCCCGCTTCGTATGAGCAGGGGTTGGCGGCATAGCGGACATCGATGACTTTCGCCTTTGGCCTCGGCTGAATCGCGGCGGGGCGGGCATAGGGATTGTAGCCGCCATAGCCGATAACATAGGTGCCGCCATCAGCCCGATAGACATCGGCCGAGCCGGCATAGCTGCCGGCGTTTGCCGCGTCATGCCGTTCCATGATGACGATCCGGGCAGGTTGCTGCTCGCGCCTCTGGGGCTGGGATATTTGGCTCAGGTGCACCAAGCCGGAGCGATCGTGATGATGCCAGTGGCGGTAGTCGCCCGCCGAGGCCGGGGCGAAGGAAAGAGTGGCTGCTGCCGCCAAAACGAGCGCTGCTGCCTTGAAAAGATGCGGCTTCATGATTCGCTCCGCTTCGGCCGGTTAATGAAATCTTAACGACAGATTGCCCCAAGACCGCAACGAAGTCCACGCCAGGGTTGATGAAATGGTAAACGGCCCGGATTGGAAAGCTCTTCTCTGCATACTCGCTAAAGTGCAGAGCGATCCGAATCGATTAAATTCAAGGCAGGCATCAATTGTGCTTGTCGATAGGCGTCCGGGTGATTAATGGTCGCAATGATGCAACGCACACTACATGTCTTTGTAAGGGCGTTGCCCCGGATAACCGGGTTCTAAGCGTATCGTAACGCCGCGAGGTTCTGATGGCGAACGTCACACAAAACCGGCCTCTGTCGCCGCACCTGCAAATTTACAAACCCATCCCTACCATGGTCATGTCGATCGTTCACCGCATTACCGGCGGCGCGCTCTACTTCGGCACGTTGTTGGTCGCCTGGTGGCTGATCGCCGCGGCGACGGGCCAGGGCTATTTCGAGCTGGTCAACTGGATCATGGGCACGATCATCGGCCGCATCATCCTGCTTGGCTACACCTGGGCGCTGCTGCACCACATGCTTGGCGGTCTGCGCCATTTCGTGTGGGATCTCGGGCATGGTTTCGATCCCGCCGTTTCGACCAGGATGGCCAAGGCCACGCTCGTCGGCTCGATCTGTCTGACCGCTTTGGTCTGGATCATCGGCATCGTCATCCGGCTGGGTTGATTGGCATGACCGCTCCCGGAAGCGCTCGGATGCCTTTCGGGATCATGCTTTAAAGGATATTTCTCATGGATATGCGCACTCCCCTGGGCAAAGTCCGCGGTCTCGGTTCCGCCAAGGAAGGTACCGATCATTTCTGGCGCCAGCGCCTGACCGCCGTTGCCAACGTTCCGCTCTTTCTCTTCTTCGTCATCTTCCTGCTAATCTATGCCGGCGCGCCCTACGCTGAAGTCGTGCATGCGATCTCGAACCCGATCGTCGCCGTCATCTTCGGCCTGATGGTGATCTCCGCCATCATTCATATGAAGATCGGCATGCAGGTTATCATCGAGGACTATGTCCACGGCGAATTCGGCAAGATCGTCCTTCTCATGCTCAACACGTTCTTCGCGGTCGTCGTGGCGGGGCTCTGTCTTTTCGCCATTCTGAAGATCGCGTTCGTAGGATAATTGCATCATGGCACCGAACTCTTCTGCTCAGAATGGGCCCGCTCAGAACGGGAAAGCCTACAAGTATATCGACCACTCCTATGACGTGATCGTCGTCGGCGCCGGCGGCGCGGGTCTGCGCGCCACGCTCGGCATGGCCGAACAGGGCTTCCGCACCGCCTGCATCACCAAGGTCTTCCCCACCCGTTCGCACACCGTCGCAGCCCAGGGCGGCATTGCCGCCTCGCTGCAGAACATGACGCCGGACAGCTGGCAGTGGCACCTCTACGACACCGTCAAGGGCTCCGACTGGCTGGGCGATGTCGACGCCATGCAGTACATGGTCATGGAAGCGCCGAAGGCCGTCTACGAGCTCGAGCACTACGGCGTGCCCTTCTCGCGTAACGAAGAAGGCAAGATCTATCAACGCCCGTTCGGCGGCCACATGCAGAACTTCGGCGAGGGACCGCCGGTACAGCGCACCTGTGCTGCCGCCGACCGTACCGGCCACGCCATCCTGCACACGCTCTACGGCCAGTCGCTGCGCAACAATGCGGAATTCTTCATTGAGTATTTCGCGCTCGACCTCATCATGTCCGACGATGGCAGCCGCTGCACCGGCGTCGTTGCATGGTGCCTCGATGACGGCACGATCCATCGCTTCGCCGCCAAGATGGTGGTGCTGGCGACCGGCGGCTACGGCCGCGCCTATTTCTCGGCGACGTCTGCCCATACCTGCACCGGCGACGGCGGCGGCATGGTGGCTCGCGCCGGCCTGCCGTTGCAGGACATGGAGTTCGTGCAGTTCCACCCGACCGGCATCTACGGGTCGGGCTGCCTGATCACCGAAGGCGCGCGCGGCGAAGGCGGTTATCTCGTCAATTCCGAGGGCGAGCGTTTCATGGAGCGCTATGCTCCCTCGGCGAAGGACCTTGCCTCGCGCGACGTCGTTTCGCGCTGCATGACGCTGGAAATTCGCGAAGGACGCGGCGTCGGCAAGAACAAGGACCATATCTTCCTGCATCTCGACCATCTCGATCCGGCCGTGCTGCACGAGCGCCTGCCCGGCATTTCCGAGAGCGCGCGTATCTTCGCCGGCGTCGACGTGACCCGCGATCCGATTCCTGTCCTGCCGACCGTTCACTACAATATGGGCGGTATTCCCACGAACTATTGGGGCGAAGTGCTGAATGCCGACAGCAGCAATCCCGAGCGCGTGCTGCCGGGCCTGATGGCCGTCGGCGAAGCCGGCTGCGCATCGGTGCACGGCGCCAACCGCCTCGGCTCCAACTCGCTGATCGACCTCGTGGTCTTCGGCCGTGCCGCCGCCATCCGCGCCGGTCAGGTCATCGACCGCAACAGCCCGGTTCCGCCGGTCAACGTTGCCGCCTGCGACAAGATCATGGAGCGCTTCGATCGCCTGCGCCATGCCAGCGGCTCGACGCCGACGGCAGCACTGCGCGAGAAGATGCAGCGCGCCATGCAGGAAGACGCCGCCGTGTTCCGTACGCAGGAATCGCTGGAATCCGGCTGCCGCCGCCTGTCGGAGATCTGGAAGGAGCTGCCTGACATCAAGGTCACCGACCGCTCGCTGATCTGGAATTCCGACCTTGTCGAGACCCTGGAGCTGCACAATCTGATGGCCAATGCCATCACGACGATCTACGGCGCCGAGGCCCGCAAGGAAAGCCGCGGCTCGCATGCCCGCGAGGACTATACGGAGGGCAAGTTCGCCGGCCGCGACGACGAAAACTGGCGCAAGCATACGCTTGCCTGGGTCAATGAGGCAGGCGACGTGAAGCTCGACTATCGTCCGGTTCACACCGACCTGATCGCCGAAGGCATCGATCCGCACAAGATCGAGCCGAAGGCACGCGTGTACTGATCTGAGAGGAACTGACCATGGTTGAACTCGCTCTCCCCAAGAACTCTCAGATGCGCGAAGGCAAGGTCTGGCCGAAGCCGGTCGGCGCCAAGAATACGCGCGAATTCCGCGTCTATCGCTGGAGCCCGGATGATGGCCAGAACCCGAGCATCGATACTTATTATATCGATGTCGACGACTGCGGTCCGATGGTGCTCGACGGTCTGCTCTACATCAAGAACAAGATCGACCCGACGCTGACGCTGCGCCGCTCCTGTCGCGAAGGCATTTGCGGCTCCTGCGCGATGAACATCGACGGTACCAACACGCTCGCCTGCACAAAGGGTCTGGACGAGATTAAGGGCACCGTGAAGATCTATCCGCTGCCGCATATGCCCGTCGTCAAGGATCTCGTCCCCGATCTGACGAACTTCTACGCGCAGCACCGCTCGATCGAACCCTGGCTGAAGACGGTCTCGCCGCCGCCGGCCAAGGAATGGAAGCAAAGCCATGAAGACCGCCTGAAGCTCGACGGTCTTTACGAATGCATTCTCTGCGCCTGCTGCTCGACCTCCTGTCCGAGCTACTGGTGGAACGGCGACCGCTATCTCGGCCCGGCCGTCCTGCTGCAGGCCTATCGCTGGCTGATCGATTCCAGAGACGAAGCCAAGGGCGAACGCCTCGACAACCTCGAGGATCCCTTCCGCCTCTATCGCTGCCACACGATCATGAACTGCGCCCAGACCTGCCCGAAGGGTCTGAACCCGGCCAAGGCGATCGCCGAAATCAAGAAGATGATGGTCGAGCGGCGGGTTTAAGCCCGCCGTTTCCGGCCATTTGACCGCGAACAAGGAGATAATGCTTCGGCAGATTTGCCGAAGCGCCCGAGTGGTCGCCAGACTAGATGAGATATCATCCGTCTCGGATGAGATCGGTCAGGACGGCGAAATTTGCCACCTGCATCCATTTTGGGCGAGGCTGGCAGAGATTAGCCTTGAAACCACCCGATTCTTGTCCAGCTATCGCCTACGGCAATTTGTAGCGGTATCGACTTGATTAACCAAAGTGAAATACGATAATTCGGACATCATTAAACATGACTTCGCAGATGTCAGCGGTGGACAATCAACTAGGAGTGTGATGATGCAGTTTAGATATGCAGTGACGGCTGCGGCGATTGGCCTGTCGCTTGCCGGTTGCCAGCGCACGGCATACAATAACGACAGTTATTCGTCTCCGGCACCACTGCAGGCTCAGCCTGTTCCTTCCGTCCAGTCCAGCCAGCTTCCGCCCCCAGGCGCCGGTAACGGTTCGCAATTCCCGGCTGCTCCGGCGAGCGCGCCGAATGGGGCCAATCCCGCGCAGCAGCAGGCGATGGCGGCTTCCGCCATGGATGTTACGAAGGAATCGATGGTCGGCAGCTGGAAGGTCAGCAATGGCGGATCGAGCTGCGACATGTTCCTGACGCTGACGAACCTCGGCGGCGGCTCGCGCGGCGGTACGCGCGGTTGCGCCGGCGAACTGACCTCGATGGGTTCGTGGGAAGTTTCCGGCAAGCAGGTTCTCCTGAAAAATCGTGACGGCTCGACGATCGGCACGGTCTACAAGACAGCAGATTCCCGCTTTGACGGCTCGACCGCCTCCGGCCAGCCGCTCAGCCTCAGCCGATAAGCTTATTTGAAGGGGCGGCATCCCTTGGATGCGCCCCATTTGCACAGGCGGATATTTCCCCATGCAGCCCATGCCAGATTACGCGCTCAGCGTCTGCGAACAGCTAAAGGCGCTGACGGCGTCCGGATCCCTTCAGGTGGATTCGGCGCAGATGGATGTGGCGAAAATGTTGGACCGAGTGCTTGCCGATCTCAAGCGGAAGCGGCCGGCTGCCAAATCCAGCGCGCTCGGCTGGATGTTTGCCGCGCGCAAGAAGTCCGCCGAGACGATCAAAGGCCTTTATATTCACGGCAGCGTCGGACGCGGCAAGACCATGTTGATGGACATGTTCTTCTCGATGGCGCCCTGCCAGAAGAAGCGTCGGGCGCATTTCTTCGAGTTCATGGCCGATGTGCACAATCGCATTGCGGCGCAGCGGCTGAAATTCAAGAATGGCGAGACCAAGCAGTCCGATCCCATACCGCCTGTTGCAGCCGATCTCTACGCCGAAGCCGAACTGCTGTGCTTCGATGAATTCACCGTCACCGACATTGCCGATGCGATGATCCTCTCACGGCTGTTTTCCGAGCTGTTCTCGCTCGGCTGCGTGCTGATCGCGACGTCGAATGTCGAGCCGGACAATCTCTATCGCGACGGGCTCAATCGTGGCCTCTTCCTGCCCTTCATCGATCTGCTCAAGAAGCATGTCGATGTGGTGACGCTGGATTCGCCGACCGATTACCGCATGGAGAAGCTGAACAGCCAGCCTGTCTATCTCACTCCGCTCGACCAACGCGCCGACATGGCGATGGACGCCTCCTGGATGCAGGCATTGCACGGGCGCAAGGCGCAGCCGATGGAAATCCCCATGAAGGGGCGCTCCATCCATGTGCCGCTTTCCGTCGATCGCATGGCGCGCTTCTCCTTCGCCGATCTCTGCGATGCGCCACTCGGGCCTGCCGATTTCCTCACCATCGCCGAGCGTTTCGACACGATCTTCCTCGATCACGTGCCGAAGCTCGGTCCGGATAAGCGGAACCAAACGAAGCGTTTTATCATTTTGATCGATACGCTCTACGATCATAATATCCGCCTTTACGTCTCCGCGGCTGCCATGCCGGAAGATTTGCTTGAGGAGCGGCGGGGGACGGAAGGCTTCGAATTCGACCGCACAGCGTCGAGGCTTTTCGAGATGCGCAGCGCCGAATATCTGGCTCAGACTCCGGCCAGACGTGCCGCCGAGTAACAATTCGGTGACGAAATGTCTTACGTTTACGTAAGACATTTTCGATCTAACCGATTGAAATTCCTGATCTCAAAATAATCAATTGCCAATTTCGCCCTTTGGGTCTATGCGATTGGCGGCTATTGTGGATGCCTTTCACGGTATCCCGCCACGGATTTTGATCGCAAAGGATACACCGAAATGGCGCGCAACAAGATCGCACTTATTGGTTCTGGCATGATTGGTGGCACGCTGGCGCATCTCGCCGGCCTGAAGGAACTGGGCGACATCGTCCTGTTCGACATCGCGGACGGCATTCCTCAGGGCAAGGGCCTCGACATCGCCCAGTCCTCCCCGGTCGAAGGCTTCGACGCCAACCTCACCGGCGCCAGCGACTATTCCGCGATCGAAGGCGCTGACGTCTGCATCGTCACCGCCGGCGTTCCCCGCAAGCCGGGCATGAGCCGCGACGATCTTCTCGGCATCAACCTCAAGGTCATGGAGCAGGTCGGCGCCGGCATCAAGAAGTATGCTCCGAACGCTTTCGTGATCTGCATCACCAATCCGCTCGACGCCATGGTCTGGGCGCTGCAGAAGTTCTCGGGCCTGCCGACCAACAAGGTCGTCGGCATGGCCGGCGTGCTCGACTCGTCGCGCTTCCGCCTCTTCCTCGCCAAAGAATTCAACGTATCGGTCGAAGACGTCACGGCCTTCGTTCTCGGCGGCCACGGCGACTCGATGGTTCCGCTCGCCCGCTACTCCACCGTTGCCGGCATTCCGCTGACCGACCTCGTCACCATGGGCTGGCTGACCGCCGAGCGCCTCGAAGAAATCATCCAGCGCACCCGTGACGGCGGCGCCGAAATCGTCGGCCTGCTCAAGACCGGTTCTGCCTATTACGCTCCGGCCGCTTCCGCCATCGCCATGGCTGAATCCTACCTCAAGGACAAGAAGCGCGTCCTGCCTTGCGCCGCGCACCTCGATGGCCAGTATGGCGTCAAGGACATGTATGTCGGCGTTCCCACCGTCATCGGTGCCGGCGGCATCGAGCGCGTTATCGAGATCGACCTGAACAAGGCCGAAAAGGAAGCCTTCGACAAGTCGGTCGCAGCCGTTGCGGGTCTTTGCGAAGCTTGCGCCACGATCGCGCCGTCGCTGAAGTAATTTCCGCCTTCCAACAGGGATAGACCCATGAACATTCATGAATACCAGGCCAAGGCGCTGTTGAAGAGCTATGGCGCCCCCGTCGCGGACGGCGTTGCCATCTTCTCCGCCGATGAAGCCGCCGCCGCTGCCAAGCAGCTCCCCGGCCCGCTCTACGTCGTCAAGAGCCAGATTCACGCTGGTGGCCGTGGCAAGGGCAAGTTCAAGGAACTCGGCCCGGACGCCAAGGGCGGCGTTCGCCTCGCCAAGTCCGTTGACGATGTTGTCGCCAACGCCAAGGAAATGCTCGGCCACACGCTGGTGACCAAGCAGACCGGGCCGGCCGGCAAGCAGGTCAACCGCCTCTATATCGAAGACGGCGCCGACATTGATCGCGAACTCTACCTCTCGATCCTCGTCGACCGCTCCGTCGGTCAGGTTGCTTTCGTCGTTTCGACCGAAGGCGGCATGGACATCGAGACCGTCGCGCACGACACGCCGGAAAAGATCATCACCGTGGCCATCGAACCGTCGACGGGTGTGACGGCTGCCAACACGGCTGCCCTTTCCGACGCGCTGAAGCTCGAGGGTGCTGCCCGCGAAGATGCCGCCAAGCTCTTTCCGATCCTCTACAAGGCCTTCGTCGAAAAGGACATGGCGCTCCTCGAGGTCAACCCGCTGATCGTGATGACCAATGGCCACCTTCGCGTTCTCGACGCCAAGGTTTCCTTCGACGGCAATGCGCTCTTCCGCCATGAAGATATCCGCGCGCTGCGCGACACGACGGAAGAAGACGAGAAGGAAATCCAGGCCCACGAATATGATCTCGCCTATGTCGCCCTCGACGGCAACATCGGCTGCATGGTCAATGGCGCCGGTCTCGCCATGGCAACCATGGACATCATCAAGCTCTACGGCGCTGAGCCGGCGAACTTCCTCGATGTCGGCGGCGGCGCTACCAAGGAAAAGGTCACGGCCGCCTTCAAGATCATCACCGCCGATCCGGCTGTCCAGGGCATTCTGGTCAACATCTTCGGCGGCATCATGAAGTGCGACGTCATTGCCGAAGGCGTGCTCGCAGCCGTCAAGGAAGTCGGTCTGAAGGTTCCGCTCGTCGTGCGCCTCGAGGGCACCAATGTCGAGCTCGGCAAGAAGATCATCAACGAATCCGGTCTCAACGTCATCTCCGCAGATGACCTGGACGATGCCGCCCAGAAGATCGTGAAGGCAGTCAAGGGCTGATCGGGATGGCTGCTTCCTTCGCTCCAACGGCTGCTCATCTTCGCCTCGGTGCCTTTGCCGGCACCTGGGAAGGGGAGGAGCGTGTCGCGGCTTCGGCCTGGACGAAGGAAGGCACGGCAACCGCGCAGCTCACGGCCGAGTGTCTGTTCGGCGGATTTTTCGTCGAACAGCGCTATGTCCAGAAGCGGGACGGCGCCACATCGTTCGAAGCCCGGAACATTCTCGGCTTCGACGCTGCGGATCAGGCCTACAAGCTCTATCAGTTCGATACGGTGGGCTTTACGCCTGCCGCGCCGGCTTCCGGCGAATGGATCGACGACAAGCTTGTGCTGACCAAGGTCTCGCCGCGCGGTCAACAACGCACTCTCTTTCAGTTCGAAAATGAAGACTGCTACCGCATGGGCGTCACGTTCTCGCCCGCCGGCAGCGATACATGGCAGGAGGTCGTCAGCGGCTTGTACCGTCGCGTTGCCTCCGCGTCTTCCAACCTCTCGTAACAAAGGCCTCGCATGTCTATTCTCATCAACAAAGACACCAAGGTTCTGGTTCAGGGCCTGACCGGCAAGACCGGTACCTTCCACACCGAACAGGCGCTTGCCTATCACGGCACGAAGATGGTCGGCGGTATCCATCCTTCCAAGGGCGGTGAAACCTGGACCGGCAAGGACGGCGAAAAGCTGCCGATCTTCAAGTCCGTCGCCGAAGGCAAGGACGCTACCGGCGCCAACGCCTCGGTCATCTACGTTCCGCCGGCGGGCGCCGCAGCTGCGATCCTCGAAGCGATCGACGCCGAGATCCCGCTCATCGTCTGCATCACGGAAGGCATTCCGGTCGCCGACATGGTCAAGGTCAAGGATCGCCTGATCAAGTCGAAGTCGCGCCTGATCGGACCGAACTGCCCGGGCGTCCTGACCCCGAACGAGTGCAAGATCGGCATCATGCCGGGCTCCATCTTCAAGAAGGGCTCCGTCGGCGTTCTCTCGCGTTCCGGCACGCTGACCTATGAAGCCGTGTTCCAGACCACCAATGAAGGCCTTGGCCAGACAACGGCTGTCGGCATCGGCGGCGACCCCGTCAAGGGCACCGAATTCATCGACGTCCTGGAAATGTTCCTTGCCGACGACGAAACCAAGTCGATCATCATGATCGGCGAAATCGGCGGCTCGGCGGAAGAAGACGCCGCACAGTTCCTCAAGGACGAAGCCAAGAAGGGCCGCAAGAAGCCGATGGTCGGCTTCATCGCCGGCCGCACGGCACCTCCCGGCCGCACGATGGGCCATGCCGGCGCTGTCATCTCCGGCGGCAAGGGCGGCGCGGAAGACAAGATCGCGGCGATGGAATCGGCAGGCATCCGCGTGTCGCCGTCGCCGGCGCGTCTCGGCAAGACGCTGGTGGAAGTCCTGAAGGGCTGAGCCTACCTATAGCAAGGCCGGACGGGGCGGCAGACGCCTTGTCCCGTCCGGTTTAGACATTCGCAAGTGCATACCGACGGCCTTGATGGCCTCAGATGAAATACGGTCGCCGGGAACCCGAAAACCGGCAATGCAAACAAGTTGGGAGACGGGCGAGAGCGCCCGCAGATTCACCATGGCAAGGCAAGAAGCCAACGAGCAATTTCAGATCACCTCGTTCCTGGATGGCGCCAACGCTGCCTATATCGAGCAGCTTTATGCGCGCTACGAGGACGATCCTTCGTCGGTGACCGACGAATGGCGGTCTTTCTTCAAGGCGCTCGAGGATAGCCCCGACGACGTGAAGAGGGCGGCCAAGGGCGCCTCCTGGCAGCGTAAGAACTGGCCGATCCCGGCAAAGGGCGATCTCGTTTCCGCGCTCGACGGCGATTGGGGCGTTGTCGAGAAGGTTATCGAAACCAAGCTGAAGGCGAAGGCCGAAACCGCCAGCGCGCCGGCGAGCGCAACCGATGTCCTGCAGGCGACGCGCGATTCCGTGCGCGCCATCATGATGATCCGCGCTTATCGCATGCGCGGCCATCTGCACGCCAAGCTCGACCCGCTCGGCATCGCCGCTCCCGTTGAAGACTACAAGGAGCTGTCGCCGGAAGCCTACGGCTTCACCGAGGCCGACCTCGACCGAAAGATCTTCATCGACAACGTGCTCGGCCTCGAATTCGCGACCCTTCGCGAGATGATCGAGATCCTTGAGCGCACCTATTGCTCCACCCTCGGCGTCGAATTCATGCACATCTCCAACCCGGAGGAAAAGGCCTGGATTCAGGAGCGCATCGAAGGGCCGGACAAGGGCATCGCTTTCAATCCCGAGCGCAAGAAGGCCATCCTCCAGAAGATCATCGAAGCCGAAGGCTACGAGCAGTTCCTCGACGTCAAGTTCAAGGGCACCAAGCGCTTCGGCCTCGACGGCGGCGAATCGCTGATCCCGGCGCTCGAACAGATCCTGAAGAGCGGCAGCCAGCTCGGTCTCAGGGAAGCCGTGTTCGGCATGGCCCATCGCGGCCGCCTGAACGTGCTGTCCCAGGTTATGGGCAAGCCGCACCGCGCCATCTTCCACGAGTTCAAGGGCGGCTCCTACGCGCCTGACGAAGTCGAAGGTTCGGGCGACGTGAAGTACCATCTCGGCGCCTCCTCGGACCGCGATTTCGACGGCGCCAAGGTGCACGTCTCGTTGACGGCAAACCCGTCGCATCTGGAAATCGTCAATCCGGTGGTCATGGGCAAGGCCCGCGCCAAGCAGGACATGGGCGCCACCCAGTGGGACGGCGATATCATCCCGCTCTCCGAACGCGCCAAGGTCGTGCCGCTGCTGATCCATGGTGACGCGGCTTTCGCCGGCCAGGGCGTTGTTGCCGAAATCCTCGGCCTCTCCGGCCTGCGCGGTCACCGCGTTGCCGGCACGATGCATGTCATCATCAACAACCAGATCGGTTTCACCACCAATCCGGCCTTCTCGCGCTCGTCGCCCTATCCGTCCGACGTCGCCAAGATGATCGAAGCGCCGATCTTCCACGTCAACGGCGACGATCCGGAAGCGGTTGTTTATGCCGCGAAGATCGCGACCGAATTCCGCATGAAGTTCCACAAGCCCGTTGTGGTGGACCTCTTCTGCTACCGCCGGTACGGCCATAATGAAGGCGATGAGCCGTCCTTCACGCAGCCGAACATGTACAAGGTCATCCGCGCCCACAAGACGGTGCTGCAGATCTATTCGCAGCGTCTGATCAGCGAAGGCGTGCTGACCGAAGGCGAAGTCGAGAAGATGAAGGCCGATTGGCGCGCCCACCTCGAGCAGGAGTTCGAGGCCGGCCAGTCCTACAAGCCGAACAAGGCCGACTGGCTTGACGGCGAGTGGTCCGGCCTGCATACGGCCGACAATGCCGACGAGCAGCGCCGCGGCAAGACCGCCGTGCCGATGAAGTCGCTGAAGGAAATCGGCCGTAAGCTGTCGGAAATCCCGGCCGGCTTCCACGCCCACCGCACCATCCAGCGCTTCATGGAAAACCGCGCCAACATGGTGCAGACGGGCGAAGGCATCGACTGGGCAATGGCGGAAGCCCTGGCATTCGGTTCGCTCGTGGTCGAAGGCCACAAGATCCGCCTGTCCGGTCAGGATTGCGAACGCGGCACCTTCTCGCAGCGTCATTCGGTTCTCTACGATCAGGAGACCGAAGAGCGCTACATTCCGCTCGCCAATCTTTCGCCCACCCAGGCCCGCTACGAAGTCATCAACTCGATGCTCTCGGAAGAAGCGGTTCTCGGCTTCGAATACGGCTATTCGCTCGCCCGTCCGAATGCGCTGACCCTCTGGGAAGCCCAGTTCGGCGACTTCGCCAATGGTGCACAGGTCGTTTTCGACCAGTTCATCTCGTCGGGCGAACGCAAGTGGCTGCGCATGTCCGGTCTCGTCTGCCTGCTGCCGCATGGCTATGAAGGCCAGGGTCCGGAACATTCTTCGGCCCGTCTGGAACGCTACCTGCAGCTCTGTGCCGAAGACAACATGCAGGTCGCCAACGTCACGACGCCGGCGAACTACTTCCACATCCTGCGCCGTCAGCTGAAGCGCGACTTCCGCAAGCCGCTGATCCTGATGACGCCGAAGTCGCTGCTGCGCCACAAGCGCGCCGTGTCGACGCTTACGGAGATGGCGGGCGAGAGCTCCTTCCATCGCCTGCTGTGGGACGATGCGGAAGTGATCAAGGATGGCCCGATCAAGCTGCAGAAGGACAACAAGATCCGTCGCGTCGTCATCTGCTCGGGCAAGGTCTACTATGATCTCCTGGAAGAGCGCGAGAAGCGCGGCATCGACGATATCTACCTGCTGCGCATCGAACAGCTCTATCCGTTCCCGGCCAAGGCGCTCATCAATGAGCTCAGCCGCTTCCGCAATGCGGAAATGGTCTGGTGCCAGGAAGAGCCGAAGAACATGGGCGCATGGTCCTTCATCGATCCCTATCTGGAATGGGTGCTTGCCCATATCGATGCCAAGTACCAGCGCGTTCGCTACACCGGCCGTCCGGCCGCCGCCTCTCCGGCGACGGGCCTGATGTCCAAGCATCTGTCGCAGCTTGCGGCGTTCCTCGAGGACGCGCTTGGCGGGTGAGGGGTTGCGCGATGACGCGTTTTCGTTTGAAAATTGCGTCGTCGCGCTCCAGCCTTCCGCTTGATGCGACGGGGGAGAAGATGGCCGTCATGCAGCAACATGCAGCCTATCGCCACGATCAAGCAAAAGCCCGGTCGGCCGCTGATGTTGTCCGGGCGCCAGCGTCGCGGTGTGTCACCCGTCCGCCGGTCCTCTGTCGCCGGAATTCCATCTAACTCAAAATGACGAAAATCAGGATTTGAACAATGGCCACTGAAATCCGCGTTCCTACCCTCGGCGAATCCGTCAGCGAAGCGACCGTCGGTACCTGGTTCAAGAAGGTCGGCGATGCCATCAAGGCTGATGAGCCGCTTCTCGAACTTGAAACCGACAAGGTCACGATCGAAGTTCCGGCACCTTCCGCCGGTACGCTTTCCGAAATCGTTGCCCAGGCCGGCGAAACCGTAGGCCTCGGCGCGCTGCTCGGCCAGATCTCCGCCGGCAACGGCGCTGCCGCCGCTCCGGCACAGGCTGCCGCACCCGCGGCTCCGGCTGCTCCGGCACCGGCCGCGGCTGCACCGGTTGCAGCGCCTGCCGTTTCCGCTCCGGCGTCTTCCATGCCGCCGGCACCGGCTGCAGCCAAGCTGCTCGCCGAAAACAATCTCTCCGCCGATCAGGTCGAAGGCAGCGGCAAGCGCGGCCAGGTCCTGAAGGGTGATGCCATCGCCGCCGTCGCCAAGGCTGCTTCGGCGCCGGCCGCCGCACCGGCCGCGCCCGTTGCCGCCCGTGCCCCGACCGCCGTCGAGGATGTCAATCGCGAAGAGCGCGTGAAGATGACGCGCCTGCGCCAGACGATTGCGCGCCGCCTCAAGGATGCACAGAACACCGCCGCCATGCTCACCACCTATAATGAGGTGGACATGAAGGCTGTCATGGACCTGCGCAACAAGTACAAGGACGTCTTCGAGAAGAAGCATGGCGTGAAGCTCGGCTTCATGGGCTTCTTCACCAAGGCCGTTACGCACGCGCTGAAGGAATTGCCTGCTGTCAACGCCGAGATCGACGGCACCGACATCATCTACAAGAACTACTGCCACATCGGTATGGCTGTCGGTACCGACAAGGGCCTCGTCGTTCCTGTTATCCGCGATGCCGACCAGATGTCGATCGCCGAAGTCGAGAAGGAACTTGGCCGTCTGGCGAAGGCTGCCCGCGACGGCTCGCTGTCGATGGCCGACATGCAGGGCGGCACCTTCACCATCACCAATGGTGGCGTCTACGGTTCGCTGATGTCCTCGCCGATCCTGAATGCGCCGCAGTCGGGCATTCTCGGCATGCACAAGATCCAGGAGCGCCCGGTCGCCATCGGCGGTCAGGTCGTCATCCGCCCGATGATGTACCTGGCGCTCTCCTACGACCATCGTATGGTGGACGGCAAGGAAGCGGTTACCTTCCTCGTGCGCGTCAAGGAAAGCCTGGAAGATCCGGAACGTCTCGTTCTCGATCTCTAATGGGAGCGTTGGATCATGTCGACATGGCCCATGCGGATGCTGCGCGGATTGATGTGCGCCGTCGCCGCATGGGTGCCATCGTCCGCAGCGACGGCCGAGATCGACATTTCCAAGTTCAGCAGCAATCTCGATCTGGCGTCGCTTGGCGACGCCGATCTTGCGGCCCGCTCGATCAGCGTGCTGCGCATCGGCAAGGTCGAGCTGACTTCCGGGCGCATCGTCGCCAGCGATCCGCTCGTCGGGCCTGATCGCCCGGCGCTCACTCGCACCGTTTCCCCCGGTGATTATCCCGTCACTCTCTATCAGGCTTTCGGCCGCATCGCCGCAGCCAGCATGCGCTTTGCCGAGGGCAGGTCGGTGCGCTGGGAACTGGCGGTAATCCCCGGCCAGGACATCAATTCGCTGAAGAATGACGAATTCTTCGGCTATCCGGTCGATGCCGGTCTCGGCTGCTACATGGATGCCGACACCTATGCGCTGATCCAGGAACGCGAAAAGCAGGTCCAGCTGGAGAAGGCGTCGTCCGACATCAATTACTATGATGATGTTCTCGCGTCCGAACTGAGCGCCAACAGCGACAGCTATGTCATGCATCGGCCGATAGCGGGCAAGCGCGGCAACGTCGCTATTTTCTGGAGCGGCTGGGGCGACGGCTTCTATCCGGTCTTCTGGGGGCTCGATGCCCGCGGCCGGCCGCTCGTTCTGTTTACCGATTTCGGCGTGACTGAAAATGCCGATGGCCGGCATGAGCCGGAAGGGGAATGACCATGCCGGCTCAGAACATGATGGCACGGCTGGCCTCGATGCTCTTGATAACATTCGCCTGTGTGGTCGCTCCCGTCTCTGTCCATGCGGAAGAATGCGTGCAGGAAAAGGCCGTCTACGTCGATATGGACAATGCCTATGAGTTGCGGTTCGAGCCGATGGGCTCGGAATCATCGGTCAGCAATAGGTTCAAGCTCGCCGTGCGCAATACCACCATCGTGGCCGAAGGCATCGTGATGCGCAGTGACGATCGGCTGCGCGCCGATGGCCGGATCATGTTCGAATGCCCCGAGGGCGATGTCACCGGCGCGGATCTCCGGGCCTGTACCGTCTGGCAGGGCATGGTCTACGCCTCCGATCTGAAGGGCCATATCCGGGCATTGCCGGCGGAAGGCGAGAGCGCTGCAGACCGGCTGTTCCTGCCGGCACTTGGTCCTTCGATCCAGAAGTCGTCCCTCTGGGGCAAGGGCAAGGCAACTGTCGCGCCCTGGGATGTCCTTAGTCTGAAAGGATGCAATCAATGACCGACGATACACCTGTGCTTCTCGTGACCGGCGGCAGCCGCGGCATCGGCGCTGCGGTTTGTCTGGCTGCCGCTCAGCATGGCTGGGCCGTGGCGGTCAATTATGCGTCCAACAAGGATGCGGCCGAGGCTGTGGTGGCAACGATCCGCGAGGCCGGCGGTGAGGCGATTGCAATCGCCGCCGATGTCGGCAAGCCCGAGGATATCAAAGCCATGTTTGCCAAAGTCGACACGCATTTCGGCCGCATCGACGGACTCGTCAACAATGCCGGCATCGTCGATACCATCCAGCGCCTGGACGAGATGACGCCGGAGCGGCTCGACCGCATGTTCCGCATCAACATCACTGGCTCGATGCTGGCGGCCGCCGAAGCCGTGCGCCGCATGTCGACCCGGCATGGCGGCAAGGGCGGAGTGATCGTCAATCTCTCCTCCATGGCGGCAACGCTTGGCGGCGGCGGGCAATATGTCGACTATGCCGCCTCCAAGGGCGCAATCGATACGTTCACTGTGGGGCTCGCGCGCGAGGCGGCGGCGGAAGGCATCCGCGTCAATGCGGTGCGGCCGGGCATCATCGATACCGATATCCATGCAGCTGCCGGCCTGCCGGATCGGGCGCGCGATATCGCACCGCAACTGCCGATGAAACGGGCGGGAACGGCCGATGAGGTTGCCGACGCCATCCTCTATCTCTTGAGCCCGCACGCATCCTATATAACGGGTGCCGTGCTCGATGTGAGCGGTGGCCGCTGATCAGAACGGATGGATGACATGCAGTATATTCTCGAATTTCTCGGCCTGATGGCGGTGTTCTCGATCTTCATCGTCGTTCCGGGCGCCGATTTCGCCGTGATCCTGCGGCAGAGCATCTTGCATGGCCGCCGCGCCGCCATGATGACGGGGCTCGGCATGGGCTTCTCCCTGCTCTTCCACATCAGCTACACCATTCTCGGCCTTGGCTTGATCGTGTCGCAGTCGCTTGTCCTGTTCAGCCTGATCAAATGGGCTGGCGTTCTCTATCTCGTCTATCTCGGCTTCAAATCCTTCCGCCAATCCGGCTTTCAGGTGAAGGATGTCGAGATCACCGAGGAAGATCGCAAGCCGGTTTCCGTCTGGCGCTGCCTGGCGACGGGCTTCATCACCAATGCGCTGAACCCGAAGCCGGTGCTGTTCTTCCTGTCGCTGTTTTCGACGCTCGTCCATCACGATACGCCGGCGCTCATCCAGTTCAGCTACGGCATCGGCATGGCAACGGCGCTTGTCGCCTGGTTTGCCGGCGTTTCCACCTTCTTCACCGTCAAGCCGGTCCGCGATCGCTTCATCGCATCGGGCAAATGGTTCAACCGCATCACCGGAGCGGCGCTCGTCGGCTTCGGCATCCGCCTCGCCTTGGCACGGGCGACCGATTAGAGCCGGATGATTTTAGGTCGAATCGACCTAAAATCTGAATCCGCTCTAGAATCAAAGAAGTAGAGCATGATGTCGTCCGAAAACCGCTCACACTTTTCGGCATCATGCTCTAAAACGGATACAAAACAAGGAAATTAAAAAATGTCCTACGATGTGATCATTATCGGAACCGGCCCCGGCGGCTATGTCTGCGCAGTCAAGGCAGCGCAGCTCGGCCTGAAGGTCGCGGTCGTCGAAAAGCGCGCGACCTATGGCGGCACCTGCCTCAATGTCGGTTGCATTCCGTCCAAGGCGCTGCTGCACGCTTCCGAAGTGTTCCATCATGCCGGCCATGGCATGGATGCCCTCGGCGTCGAAGTCGACGCACCGAAGCTCAATCTTGAAAAGATGCTGGCGCACAAGGATGCGACCGTGAAGTCGAACGTCGACGGCGTCGCCTTCCTGTTCAAGAAGAACAAGATCGATGCCTTCCAGGGCACCGGCAAGATCGTTTCGGCCGGCAAGGTTTCCGTCACGGCTGACGACGGCAAGGTCACCGAGATCGAAGGCAAGAATATCGTCATCGCCACCGGCTCCGACGTCGCCGGCATCCCGGGCGTGCCGCTCGAGATCGACGAGAAGGTCATCATCTCGTCGACCGGCGGCATCGCGCTCGACAAGGTTCCGGGCAAGATGATCGTGGTCGGCGGCGGCGTCATCGGCCTTGAGCTCGGTTCGGTCTGGTCCCGTCTCGGCGCCAAGGTCACCGTCGTCGAATATCTCGACACCATCCTCGGCGGCATGGACGGCGAAGTCTCCAAGCAGTTCCAGCGCATGCTCGCCAAGCAGGGTATCGAATTCCATCTCGGCGCCAAGGTCGTCGGAGTCGAAAAAACCGGCAACGGCGCGAAGGTCACCTTTGAACCGGTCAAGGGCGGCGACAAGGTCGTGCTCGATGCCGATGTCGTTCTCGTCGCCACCGGCCGCAAGCCGTACACGGCAGGCCTCGGCCTCGAGGAAGCCGGTGTGGCGCTCGACAATCGCGGCCGCGTCGAGATCGATGGCCACTTCAAGACCAACCTCGCCGGCATCTATGCCATCGGCGACGTCGTGAAGGGGCCGATGCTGGCACATAAGGCGGAAGACGAGGGCGTTGCGCTTGCCGAGATCCTCGCCGGCCAGGCCGGCCATGTGAACTACGATGTCATTCCGAGCGTCGTCTACACGCAGCCGGAAGTCGCCTCCGTCGGTAAGACCGAGGAAGAGCTGAAGGCTGCGGGCATCGCCTACAAGGTCGGCAAGTTCCCGTTCTCGGCAAACGGTCGCGCCCGCGCCATGCTGGCGACGGACGGTTTCGTCAAGATCCTCGCCGACAAGGAAACGGATCGCGTTCTCGGCGGCCATATCGTCGGCTTCGGCGCCGGTGAAATGATCCACGAGATCGCCGTGCTGATGGAATTCGGCGGTTCGTCGGAGGACCTCGGGCGCACCTGCCACGCGCATCCCACCATGTCGGAAGCCGTCAAGGAAGCCGCGCTCGCGACCTTCTTCAAACCGATCCATATGTAAGATCGGACGATCCCGGCGCGACAAGCGCCGGGATTGCAATGCTTGCCTGATGATGCGATGTACAGAGCTCCCGTGCATCGCATCATCCAATCGTTCTCACCGACAAAGCAAGCATGTCACGTCAAAACCCAGCCGCTTACCCATCCCTGAAACTTTTCGTTGCGACGGCGCTTGCATTCCTCGTTGTCGTTGCGGCACCTGTGCATGCCGAATCGCTGGCCGCGGGCTGGCCTCAGGCGGTCAGCGATCTGCCGGTGGAGCAAGGAATCCGCTTCGGGACTTTGCCGAACGGCATGCGCTTTGCCGTCATGCACAATGCGACACCGGCCGGCCAGGTGGCGATCCGCTTCCGTATCGGCGCCGGTTCGCTGCAGGAGCGCGACGATCAGCAGGGTCTGGCGCATTTCCTCGAGCATATGGCCTTCAAGGGCTCGACCCATGTTCCTGAAGGCGAGATGGTGCGCACCCTCCAGCGCCTGGGTTTGGCTTTCGGCGCGGATACGAACGCTTCCACAAGCTACGGCGAAACCGTTTATGCGCTGGATCTTCCCGAAGCCAATCCGGAGACGGTCTCGACCGGATTGATGCTGATGCGGGAGACGGCCAGCAAGTTGACGCTCGATGCCGGCGCCTTCGACCGCGAGCGGGGAGTGATTCTCTCGGAAGAGAAACTGCGCGACACGCCGCAATATCGTGGCGGCACCGGTTTGCTTGCTCAGCTGCTGCCAGGGCAGCGTGTGCCGCAGCGCCCGCCCATCGGCAAGACCGATATCATCCGCAATGCTCCGGTCGATCTCGTCCGAGACTTTTACCGCAGCTATTATCGCCCGGATCGCGCCACGCTGATCGTCGTCGGCGATATCGATTCCGCCGCCATCGAAGCTGATATCCGCAACCGGTTCGGCAATTGGGCCGCCGCCAGCGCGGCGCCCGCCGACCCTGACCTCGGTACTCTCCAAAGCTATGGAAAGCGGGTCGGCACAGTCGTCGTGCCTGGCGGTGCGACCCGCGTGCAACTTGCCTGGACGCGGCCCTATGATGCCTCGCCGGATATGGTCGTCAAGCGCCGCGCGCAGCTGGTGGAGGATATCGGCCTTGCCGTTCTCAACCAGCGTCTATCCCTTCTGGCGCAGCAGCCCAATCCGCCCTTCGTTAGCGCGCAGGCCGGTGCGCAGGACTTCTTCAAATCGGCCCATGTCGCGATGATTGCCGCCGATAGCGATCCCACCAAGTGGCAGCTTGCCCTGGCAGCTATCGATCAGGAGCAGCGCCGTCTTGCGCAGTTCGGTGCCGACCAAAGCGAGATCGATCGGGAAATTGCCGAATATCGCTCCACGCTGCAGGCTGCAGCGAGCGGAGCTGCGACGCGCACCAGCCCGGATATCGCCGGATCGCTTGCCTGGAGCGTCGGCGAGAACCTGGTTTTCACCTCACCTGCCGACGATCTCACGCTGTTCGATGCCGCGATGAAGGGGCTGAGCGCCAGCGAAGTCAATCAAACTCTTCAGCGCGTTTTCTCCGGCAACGGTCCGCAGCTCGTGCTGCAAATCCCGCAAATGCCCGAGGGTGGCAATACCGCCGTCGAGAAGGCCTATGCCGAGTCGCGCGCCGTTGCGGTCACCGCGCCGGAACAGGCGGCCGCGGTCGCATGGCCCTATACTAATTTCGGGCAGCCTGGGACCGTCGTCGAACGGCGGTCGGTCGACGATCTCGGCATTATCATGGTTCGCTTTGCCAATGGCGTCCGCCTGACCGTAAAGCCGACCAAGTACCGTCTCGACGAAGTTCTGGTGCGGGCCAATATCGGCCACGGCCGGCTGGATCTGCCGCGGGACCGTCCGTTGCCGATCTGGGCGGCGCCGGCGCTGCCGCTGTCCGGCCTGAAGGCCATCAGCTATGACGATATGCAGAAGGCTTTTGCCGAAAAGGTCGTCGGCAATGACTTTGCTATCCAGGATGCCACCTTCAAATTCGAGGGTGCCACGCGGCCGCGCGATCTGGCGGCGCAATTGCAGCTTCTGACGGCCTATGCTTCGGATCCGGCCTATCGTCCGGACGTCTTCAAGCGGGTGCAGCAGGCCTATCTGAACAGTCTTGATCAGCTTCAGGCGACGCCGGGCAGCGTGGTCGGCCGCGAATTGCCCGGTCTCCTGCATTCCGGCGATCCGCGCTGGGTATTCCCGAACCGGTCGCAACTGCTCGATGCCAAGCCGGAAGATTTCGAGACGCTTCTGCAGCCGCTCCTTTCCAAGGGACCGATCGAGGTCATCATCGCCGGCGACGTCGAGGTCGACGATGCCATTCGCATGACGGCCGAGACCTTCGGCGCGCTGCCGCCGCGCAGCGACGCACAAGGCCAGGTGGATGGCGCCGATGTGCATTTTCCCGCACCGACCAGGGAGCCGGTCATCCGGCTTCACGACGGTCGAAGCGACAATGCCGGCGCAGCCGTCGCCATGCCGATCGGCGATTTTCTCTCGGATCTGCCGAGAGCCGCGGCCGCCAATGTGACCGGGGCGATCCTGCAGAATCGCCTGATCGACCAGTTCCGCCTCGCCGAGGGAGCAACCTATAGTCCGCAAAGCGAGGTCGATCTGTCGAGGTCGATTCCGGGCTATGGCTTCGCCTACGCCTATGTCGAGACGACGCCGGCCAAGCTGGATCACTTCTTCGATCTAGTGGACAAGATCGCCGGCGATCTGCGCAGCGGAGATGTCTCGCCGGATGAGCTGACGCGCGCGAAGGCTCCGATCATCGAGGAGGTCAAACGGTCGCAACAGACCAACAGCTACTGGCTTCAAAGCCTGCAGAACGCCCAGACGGATCCGCGTCGCCTCGAACGGATTCGCAGCGGCATCGGCGGTTACCAGGCTGTAACAGCACAGGACGTTCGCGCCATCGCGACCACCTATCTGAAGCCGGCAACCTCCTGGCGGATGAAGATATTGCCGGCCGGTGGATCGGCGGTGCGTTAGTCCATTATCTGCCGGCCAAATTGCCGCAGTCGGCATTTGCCGATCGGGTCGCATCGCAATGTGTGGTAGCCTTCAGACGTCGAATAAAGACGGATGAAACCATGTCCGCAAGGCCTCTGATGGTGAAGCCCCTTATGCCGCATCCCGCATTGCCGGATGCCGATTGGGCTGACTGCTACGAACTGAAGATCCCGAACTCGGACCTGACGGCCATTGCTGCCGCCCGAACGATGCTCAGCCGCTTTCCATATTGGGTGCGGTTGCTGATACGAGTGCGCGATGTGGTAACGGGGTTGTTCGGCTTGAGATCCACCAGCGATCTTCGAGCAGAGGAGTTGGAAAAGATCGGCTTCTTTCCCGTCGTCAGCAAATCAGACAATCAGGTCGTGCTCGGGTTCGACGATCGGCATCTCGATTTTCGCGTCGTCATCGACGTGCGTGATGACGATCAGGGATGCCGGCTGATCGATGCCACGACGCTCGTCCGGCGGAACATATTGCTTGGCCGGATCTATCTCGCCATCATCACGCCATTCCACCGGCTGATCGTCGCGACGACGCTTGCCAATTTGGGTAAGCGGATGCAAGCGGTCAGTTCGCAGCCGTCACTGTAAAGCCCTGCTTGCGCAGCAGCGCAACGAGCCCTTGGTCGCCGACGAGGTGCAGTGCGCCGACGGCCATGAAGGCATTACCCTTGTCGAGAACCGGCGCGGCGCGTTCGGCCATCACCTTGTTGCGATCGAGGATGATGCGCTGCTCGAAGGCGGCGGTATCGTCGTCCGTGATCTTCTGGTCCGGTTCGATCACCTTCAGCATCGGGATCATCGCGCCGATATTGCCGGCGAGATAAAGGCCGGTCATGGTTTCGTTGACGTCGTTGATCTTGTTGCCCATTTCGAGCGTCTGCATCAGCGACTTCAGATGCAGCGCGATCGGCAGATCGCTCATGGCCTTGGCCTGCTCGGCCAGCGTTTCGAGGCCCACGACCTTCTTACCCTCGGCGGCGGCATCGCCGGCGAGCTTCTGGTCGAGAAACTTTGCACCAGCTGCCTTGCGGCGGACCTCGCAGCCGGTCATTTCGAAGGAGCTCGAGATCAGCCAGGGCTGCATGCGCGAGACGGCGGCGAGCGTCAGGCCGCGCTCCTTCAGACCGGCTTCGAGCCGGGTATTGTCTTCAGGCGACAGATGCTCGCTGATCGTCGATCCGTCGGTCAGCATCGTCAGGGAAGGATTGGAAAAAAGCGCAAGGGCCGCCTTCTTGTCATCCAGGATCTCGTCGGATTCGACGATGATCGTATCGGCTCCCGCAGCAGCGTCGGCTGCACCTTTCGGCATGGTGAGCACGCGGGAATCCGAGACATGCATGGTGCCGAGCAGCCATGACGGCTTCAGGCCGGGCTTTTCGATCTTCCAGAAGATGCCCTTGCCATTCTCCACCTTGTCGCCGGCGGCGATGATGGAGGCATATTTGGCTGGATCGGTCTTTTGAAGTTCGGCCATGAGATCCTTGCCGCCGCAGCTATCGGAGATTGCGCCTTCCGCATGCGCCTGCTGCAGCGTCAGCATCGTCGCGATCAGCAGGATCGCCAGCATCAACGGAATAGCCGTGGCAAGCCAAAGCAGGATATCGCCGAGTGCCGGTTTCGTCGACCGCATCGTCCTGGATCCGAGGGCAGAAATCATCAAAATCTTCCGTTCGCAGAGGCGTGATCCCTAACGCTCGAAAGCGGCTTTCGGGAGGCATGCCGAGACATGGTTCTGCTTTATGCGCACGAGACGGAGATTTCCTTAACGCAAGGAGTTAATCTTTTCTTACACGTGCGAACAGGCCTTACGCGCGGGGATGAGCGCGGTCGTAGACCTCGAGCAGGCGTGAGGAATCGACGCCTGTATAGACCTGCGTCGTCGAGAGGCTCGCATGGCCGAGCAGTTCCTGGATCGTGCGCAGGTCGCCGCCGCCGGCGAGCAGATGGGTGGCGAAGGAATGGCGCAGGGCATGCGGCGTCGCCGTATCCGGCAGGCCGAAGGCGCTGCGCAATTTCTGCATGCCGTGCTGGATGATGCCCGGCTGCAGCTTGCCGCCGCGCGCACCGCGAAAGAGCGGACCGTCCGCATCGAGATGATACGGGCAAATCGCCCGGTAGTGGCCGACCGCTTCGACAACGATCGGCAGCAACGGCACCAGCCGGGTCTTGTTGCCCTTGCCGGTGATGCGCAGCGAGGTTGCGCCCGGCGGAAAATCCTGCGGCTTCAGATCCAGTGCTTCGGAAATGCGCAGGCCGCAGCCATAAAGCAGGGTCAGCACCGCCGCATCGCGCGCGGCGATCCATGGTTCCTCGTGCAGCTGCGCCTCATCGCTGACGACAGTGATCGCCTGCTTGTCGGAGAGCGGCTTGGGAAGCGATTTCGGCTGCTTCGGCGAACGCACGGCGGCGGCACCGGCGGCGTTGACCAAACCCTTCTTTTCGAGGTAGCGCAACAACGAACGAAGCCCGGCAAGATTGCGCCCGAGCGAGCGCGCGCCGGCTCCATCCTTGCGGCGCGCGGCAAGAAAGGCGCGGAAGTCGGCGGGGCGCAGGTCGCGAATATCGGCGATCGTCGCCGGACCGCCGAGATGGCCGGTGAGAAACGTCAAAAACTGCCGCGTATCGCGCTCATAGGCATTCAACGTGTGAGCCGCGAGCCGTCGTTCCCGGCCGAGTGCGTCGAGCCAGCGGCCGCGCTCCGCCATCAACCCTGGGTCGGCGATGATCAACAACTCGTTCAGTGGAAAACCCCTTGAAATTCGGATTCCTTCTGCCACTTTGAAGGAAGGAAGGTTATGGAATCGCTAACTTTCCCGCTGCTTCCGGCGCGTTTTCCTTCGTGCTACGGGGATGCAGCTCGACTTCAATGAAACTGCATATGGTCGATTCCGAATCTCGGATGGTTCGCCTTCCATATGCGAGGCGCTTGTCATGCTTCGATCATATTCGATTGCGATAGAATATTTCCCAACCATTCAGGACACTTCATGGCACGCCGCGGGTCGATAACTGCACTGGGACAGATTGCAGAAGCAATCGCTTTGGTGTCCCAGGGTCAGCCCGGGCATATTGTCGATACTCTGATCGCAGAGCGCGGGCAAAAAATCGTGCGCAATCCGCTTTGGCCGTTCATGCGCCCGTTTCTCTACACGCTGCTGCGCTACAACAAGGCGATCGAATTCGCCGATGATGTCGCCAAGCTTTCGGGCTTCCAGTGCTTCGAATATATGAGCGACTTGTTGCGGCTCGATATCGGCGTGACCCATGCCGACCGCATTCCCGCTTCGGGCGGTTTCATCCTCGTCAGCAATCACCCCACAGGCATTGCCGATGGCGTCGCTGTCTTCGATCTTCTGAAATCGCGCCGGCCCGATATGATGATCTTTGCCAATCGCGATGCGGTACGCGTCAACCCGCGCTTTGCCGAGATGATCATCCCTGTGGAGTGGCGCGAGGAATATAAGAGCAAGCCAAAGACGCGCGAGACGCTGCAGCTGACCAACCGTGCCGTGGCGGAGGGCAAGGTCACCGTGCTCTTCCCATCCGGCCGTATCGCCTATTGGGCGAACGGCAAGCTGAATGAGCGGCCGTGGAAGACCTCGGCCGTGGGTCTGGCGCGCAAATACAATCTGCCGATCCTGCCCGTGCATCTGACGGCGCGCAATTCCGGCCTGTTCTACTGGTTCGCCAAATGGTCGACAGAGCTGCGCGACATGACCGTCTTCCACGAGCTGCTCAACAAGCGCGGCGACCGGTTCGATTTCCTTGTCGGCAATCTCATCCCCGTCGAGCATCTGGACGGCGACGTCAACGAGGTGACGAAGGCGCTGGAGAAGCATACGGTCTTCGATCTTGCAGCGGATGGAAACGCAACCTTCTCGCCGCTTGTGCCCCCAAAGCAGGATGAACCCCTGGTTCGCATTCTCTTTGACAGGGGAATCGGCTAAACCGCGTGGCATGCAGCTACGCTCCATGTTTGCCCGGAATTATCGTTCCCTGCGCTCGATCCGCATGGATCTTTCCGATGTCAATCTGTTCATCGGCGAGAACGGGGTGGGCAAGTCCAATCTCTATCGTTCGCTGCAGCTCGTGCAGGCGGCGGTTCGTGGCCGGCTGGCGCATGAAATCTCCAGCGAAGGCGGGATGTTCTCGGCCATGTGGTCGGGCAAGCGGCGTTCGCATGAGTCCCCTCGTATCCGCTTCGATATCGAGCTGCTCGACATGGAACGGGCGGCGACGTTCCGTTACTGGATCGAAGCGGGCATGCGGCCGCCCTGCGCCTCCGCCGGCTTTCCGCTGGAGCCGCAGGTCAAGGCCGAGGAGCTTTCGGTCGAGACCGGGCGGCGGCCGGTGACGATGATGAAGCGCGACGGGCCAGGCATTTCCGTGCGCGGCGTGAGCGGCCGCATGCAGCCGCATCCCGAGAACGCCCTGACTTCCGAAACGGCGGTCGCGTTGCTGGGTGATGCCGGTCATTTTCCCGAGGTCGGCACGTTCCGGCGCGCCGTTGACGCCTGGCGATTCTACCACGGCTTCCGCACAGATCGCGGCTCGCCGCTGCGTGCGCCTTGCCTTGCCGTGACGTCTCCCATGCTGGATGAGGATGGCGCCAATATCGCCGCCGTTTTCGCAACCCTCGTCCATACGCGCGAGGATACTGTCGAGCTGGACCGGGTTCTTGCCGCAGCGCTCGGAGGGGCGCGGCTCGTGGTGCCGGAGCCACAGGAAACGGCGGATTTCGGCCTGATGCTGCCCGAGTTTCCCAATCGCGTCTTCCAGCCGCGCGAGCTCTCCGATGGCCAGATCCGCTTCCTTGGTCTCGCCGCCGCCTTGATGTCCTACCGCCTGCCGCCGCTGATCGCGCTCAACGAGCCGGAGGCGAGCCTGCATCCCGACATGCTGGTGCCGCTTGCCGACATGATCGCTGAGGCCGCAAAGACGAGCCAGATCTGGATCGTTACCCATTCCGAACGTCTGGCCGAGGCCGTGCGCGAACGCTGCGGCGCGAAGCCGCGCCGGGTGATCCGTGAGGACGGCTCCACCTGGATCGACGGCATGAGGTCGACTGGCGAGATCGATGATGACGACGAGTAGCGGCAATCCGGGTTTTCTTTTTTGTCTGTCCGGGGCATGGTCTGGCGCAATGAGCAAAGATTCTTCCGATCTGTTCGGTGCGCTTTTCGAGGCGGCGCCCGCGAAGTCTATGATGAGCCGTACGGTTCCCGTTCTCGTGCCGATGCCGGCGCCGCGGGCCTATTCCTATGCCGTGCCCGAGGGATTGGCGGTGGAGCCGGGTTCGGTCGTGCAGGTGCCGCTCGGGCCGCGGCAGGTGATCGGCGTCGTCTGGGATGGCGAGGATGATGGCGGTGTCGATCCGAAGAAGCTTCGGCCGATCAGCCATGTGTTCGATTGTCCGCCGCTCGGCAAGCATATGCGCGATTTCATCGATTGGGTTGCCGCCTATACGCTGTCGCCGCCGGGGCTGGTGGCACGCATGGCGCTTCGAGCGCCGGCCGCCTTCGACCCCGAACCGATGATCGAAGGCTTGCACTTCATCGGCGGGCAGCCGGAGCGGCTGACGCCGGCTCGCGCCAAGGTGATGGAGATTGCCGCCGATGGATTGTCGTGGACACGCACTGGGCTTGCGCATGCGGCGGGTGTGTCCACCAGCGTCGTCGACGGGCTGATCGCGCAGGGCATTTTCGAGACCATCTTCCTGCCGCCGCCGCCCGTCGTCGCCAAACCGGATCCCGAATTCACCGCGTCGCGGCTGCAGGGGCCGCAGAAGGATGCTGCCGATGAGATCCTGGCCGATGTCCGCAAGGGCGAGTTCGCGGTTTCCCTGATCGACGGCGTTACCGGCTCCGGCAAGACGGAGGTCTATTTCGAGGCCATCGCCGAAACGCTGAGGCGTGGCAAGCAGGTGCTGATCCTGCTGCCGGAAATCGCGCTGACGGCAAGCTTTCTGGAGCGTTTTCAGGATCGCTTCGGCGCCAAGCCGGCCGAATGGCATTCCGATCTTGCGCCGCGCATGCGCGAGAAAGTCTGGCGCCAGGCGGTCACCGGCGAGGTGCGGGTCGTGGCCGGGGCGCGTTCGGCGCTCTTCCTGCCTTTCGAGGATCTCGGCCTCATCATCGTCGATGAAGAGCATGACCCTGCCTACAAGCAGGAGGATCGCGTCTATTATAATGCGCGAGATATGGCCGTGGTGCGCGGCCGCATCGGCGATTTTCCCGTGGTGCTGGTGTCGGCGACCCCATCAGTGGAAAGTCAGGTCAACGGCCAGAGCGGGCGCTACACGACAATCCACCTGCCGACGCGCTTTGGCGATGCGGCTCTTCCCGACCTGCATCTGATCGATATGCGCCGGCATGCGCCAGAGCGCGGGGGCTTCCTTTCGCCCGTGATGATCCGCGCGATCGGTAAGACGGTTGCCAAGGGCGAGCAGGCGCTGCTGTTCCTCAACAGGCGCGGCTATGCGCCGCTGACGCTCTGCCGCGTCTGCGGTCATCGCTTCCAGTGCCCGCAATGTTCGAGCTGGCTGGTGGAGCACCGCTTCCGCAACCAGATCCAGTGCCATCAATGCGGCTATGCCGAGCGCACGCCGGAGGCCTGCCCCGAATGCGGCACGCTCGACCATCTCGTTGCCTGCGGTCCGGGCGTCGAGCGTATCGCGGAAGAGGTGGAGCGGCATTTCCCCGAGGCGCGGACGATCGTGCTCTCCTCCGACATCATGGGCGGCGTCAAGCGGCTGAGACTGGAGCTCGACGCCATTGCCAAGGGCGAGGCTGATATCGTCATCGGTACGCAGCTCGTCGCCAAGGGACACAATTTCCCGCTGATGACGCTGGTCGGCATCGTCGATGCGGATCTTGGCCTGGCGAATGGCGATCCGCGCGCCGCCGAGCGGACGTTCCAGCTCCTGTCGCAGGTGACAGGACGCGCCGGGCGAACCGGCCTCAAGAGCCATGGTCTGCTGCAGACCTACCAGCCGCAACACCCGGTGATGCAGGCGATCGTCTCGGGCGATGCCAGCGCCTTTTACGAGCGGGAGATTTCGGAGCGGGAGAGGGCCATCTTGCCGCCCTTCGGCCGGCTCGCCTCGATCATCGTCTCGGCCGACACGAGGCAGGATGCCGAAACCCACGCCCGCGGCATGCGCAATGCGGCGCCGCAGGTTTCGGGTATTTCGGTGCTCGGTCCGGCAGAAGCGCCGATCGCGCTGGTGCGCGGCCGCCATCGCTTCCGCCTGCTCGTGCATGGCCGGCGCAATTCCGACATGCAGGGTTTTCTGCGCGCGATGCTGGCGCAATCCCCGAAGGAGCGCGGCTCCGTGCAGGTGCAGCTCGATATCGATCCGCAAAGCTTTCTGTGAGGTTACCAATTCGGCTCGATTTTATCGTCTGGCGACTTCGAGACTGTTTGTTCCAACTCATGAGACAGCTTTCGCAGGCCCTTCGGAATAGCGCCGAGTACGGGGTCGTCAAATCGAAGATGCGGCAGATAACGGCCTATCATGTTTGCGACCGCATGAGCCTGCGCTTCATCGCGGAGTTTCTTCAGTGGGTCACGATCTTCCCGGCGTGAAAGCCAAAGCTTGTGCAAGGCAAAACTTCTGGGATCGGGGCACGTATATTGTACGGGGTAGCCGCGTTCATCAAGGACAATGGCCGCCACTTTAGGGCTATTAACCAGCCATTGCAGGCCCTCTATTTCGACGGCAGCCAGATCATCCTCATTCTGCCCAATACTGGCGGGCCTTGAATTGCTGATGGGATGCGATGGCATGGGGCCGATCAAATCGACAAGATATCCATCCTTGTTTGCCGCGCGGAAACTCCGCTTACCAAGTGAATGAAAGGATTTGTCGGCAGTGCGTAGGATACCCATCAACCCTTCCGCGCCGATATTCCTTCGCAAAAGATTGAGGTTTGTTCGCGCGTCGAAAAGCAGATCGATGTCGCCGGTTGCGAGGAGACCGCTCTCGATCCTGATGCCGCCAAGTCTCTCATAGAGAAAAAGCGCATTCGTGCCGACAATATCCAGAGCGCTACCGATAAGATCGGCCCTATTGAGCGCCCGCAGAATACGCGCGGTTGTTAATGGCATTCTGCCAAGTCGCATAGCTCGATTGATAGCCGCCATTTCGTCGAGCTTGGTTGATAATGTGGCCAAGTGCTGCCGACGTTCGTTTCTTCCCTCATGAAATTGGTGGTAAGTTTGCTCAGTGTCGGAAGAGCGTGGGCCAAGTGATTTCCATGCGGTCTTTGCCTTGCGATAAAGGTAGTCGCGTCCGGAAACTGTTTTCCACGCCATGGCGCCTGCAAATCGATGGGACAACTCGGCATTTACGGCAAGCCACGCCTCGAACAGCTGCTCCGTATCGATGGTCTGCCTTATTTGATCGCTCTTTAATTCGCTGAAATAAAACAATTTATCCCTTTTGGAAAAATATCTTGCTAAAAGGGGATAAATTCTCCTCCGCAAAGAGGCGGCGTCAGCGGCAAATTATCCCCTTTCCTCAAGAATAACATAAAAAAAGGGATAATCTACGTATTTTCAAAACATTAACGCAGTTACATATATCCTGCGACGAAGTGCTTTCATTCCGTATTCCCTCTTCCTGCGCTTCATGCCATATGTCGATCTCCTCCTGTGATTGATTTGATTTGGGCTGATTTGAGGGCGACCGATGGAGCTTTATTTTCCGACAGAATTCGGCGAGCGGCTTGCCTATTGTTCGGCTGCCGCCACGGCGCTGATCGGCCTCTTCCTGATGTTTGCGCCGGGTTACACCTACCGCTTCCTCAAGCTGCAGGTGAAGGAAGGGCGATCCGAAGCTTATGCCGAGGCGCGCTCGGCCGGCGGCTTCATGGTTGGCTTCGGGCTGGTGGCGATCCTGCTTGCGCAGCCGATGATCTATCTCGCGCTCGGTGCTTCCTTCGGCGTCGCGGTGTTCGGTCGCATCCTGTCGCTGATGTCCGATCGGGGCAGTGTATTTTTGAGTCTTCTCCTTCTGGTTGTGCAGGCGATTCTTGCTGCGCTACCTTTTCTCTACGGTCTCGGCTATATTTGAGCTGAAAATGGCGCCGATGCGGGCTTTTTCGGCCGCGCTATCCCCATGCTTTTAGAATTTTGCCATCATAAATTCGCCCGAATGGCGTATTCGTCGATTACGCGTGTTGCGAGTCTCAATATCCTATGTTAGACGAACCCCGAATTTCGGATGAGGTGGGAGCGCACTCCTGCTGATTTCTGGGGGAAATCAAAACGAATTCAAGGACATATGGCTTCCGTCACCCGGAAGTTTGGTTCTTGGGTTGAAATCAGGGAATTTTGTGCCCGTGGCAGACACATCCCAGCATGTTTCTGGCGTTGCAGAACGATATGCCTCGTCGCTGTTCGAATTGGCCCTTGAAGAGGCTGCCGTACCGGCGGTGACCGCCGATCTCGATCGGTTCCAAGCCATGCTCGACGAAAGCGACGATCTGAAGCGCTTCGTCCTCAGCCCGGTCTTTTCGGCTGAAGAGCAGGTCGGCGCGATCGAGGCGCTGGCAAAGAAGGTCGGCTTCGGTGCCTATGTCACCAATTTTCTGAAGCTTGTGGCCAGCAACCGGCGCCTTTTTGCGCTGCCGGGCATGATCAAGGCTTTCCGCATCATCGCCGCCCAGCATCGCGGCGAGATTTCCGCCGAGGTCACCTCGGCCCATGCGCTGACCCCGGCGCAGGAAGATGAATTGAAGGCGGCGCTGAAGGGCGTCACCGGCAAGGACGTGACGATTGCCGTCACCGTCGATCCGTCGATCCTTGGCGGCCTGATCGTCAAGGTCGGTTCGCGTCAGATCGATACGTCCCTTCGCACCAAACTCTCCACCCTTAAGCTTGCATTGAAAGAGGTCGGCTGATGGATATCCGCGCCGCGGAAATTTCCGCAATTCTGAAAGATCAGATCAAAAACTTCGGCAAGGAAGCTGAAGTCTCCGAAGTCGGCCAGGTTCTCTCTGTCGGTGACGGTATCGCCCGCGTCTACGGTCTGGACAATGTTCAGGCCGGCGAAATGGTCGAATTCCCCGGCGGTATCCGCGGCATGGCGCTGAACCTCGAAGCCGACAATGTCGGCGTGGTTATCTTCGGCTCCGACCGTGATATCAAGGAAGGCGACACCGTCAAGCGCACCGGCGCGATCGTTGACGTTCCGGTCGGTCCGGAACTTCTCGGCCGCGTTGTCGACGCGCTCGGCAACCCGATCGACGGCAAGGGCCCGATCAATGCGACCCGCCGTTCGCGCGTCGACGTCAAGGCTCCGGGCATCATTCCGCGCAAGTCGGTTCATGAGCCGATGTCGACCGGCCTCAAGGCCATCGACGCCCTGATCCCCGTTGGCCGCGGCCAGCGCGAGCTCGTCATCGGTGACCGTCAGACCGGCAAGACCGCCATCATCCTCGACACGATCCTGAACCAGAAGTCCATTCAGGATAACGGTCCGGACAGTGAAAAGCTGTTCTGCGTCTACGTCGCTGTCGGCCAGAAGCGTTCGACCGTCGCCCAGTTCGTCAAGGTGCTCGAAGAGCGCGGCGCCCTGAAGTACTCGATCATCGTCGCGGCGACCGCTTCCGATCCGGCTCCGATGCAGTTCCTGGCTCCGTTCGCCGGCTGCGCCATGGGCGAATACTTCCGTGACAACGCCCAGCACGCCCTGATCGGTTATGACGACCTCTCCAAGCAGGCCGTTGCCTACCGTCAGATGTCGCTGCTGCTGCGCCGCCCGCCGGGCCGCGAAGCTTATCCCGGCGATGTTTTCTACCTGCACTCGCGCCTCCTCGAGCGCGCTGCAAAGATGAACGACGAGAAGGGCGCTGGTTCGCTCACCGCTCTGCCGGTCATCGAAACGCAGGGCAACGACGTTTCGGCCTTCATTCCGACCAACGTGATCTCGATCACCGACGGCCAGATCTTCCTTGAAACCGACCTGTTCTATCAGGGTATCCGCCCGGCTGTTAACGTCGGTCTCTCGGTTTCGCGCGTCGGCTCGTCCGCTCAGATCAAGGCGATGAAGCAGGTTGCCGGCTCGATCAAGGGTGAACTCGCCCAGTATCGTGAAATGGCCGCCTTCGCCCAGTTCGGTTCCGACCTCGATGCGGCAACGCAGCGCCTGCTGAACCGTGGTGCTCGCCTGACCGAACTCCTGAAGCAGCCGCAGTTCTCGCCGCTGAAGACGGAAGAGCAGGTTGCGGTGATCTTCGCCGGCGTCAACGGCTACCTCGACAAGCTGCCTGTTGCTCAGGTTGGCAAGTTCGAGCAGGGCCTGCTGTCGTACCTCCGCTCGGAAGGCAAGGACATCCTCGACACCATCCGTACCGAAAAGGCCATCAGCGACGCGACGAAGGGCAAGCTCACCGCTGCTCTCGACAGCTTCGCCAAGTCTTTCGCGTAATCGGGCCAAGCTCTAGGACGGATCAAGGATGCCTTCACTCAAGGATCTGAAAAACCGGATCGCCTCCGTCAAGGCGACGCAGAAGATCACCAAGGCGATGAAAATGGTCGCCGCGGCGAAGCTTCGGCGTGCGCAGGAGGCGGCCGAGGCCGCCCGGCCTTACTCGCAGCGCATGGCCGCTGTTCTGGCCAATATTTCGGCTGCCGTCAGCGATGCTGACGGTGCACCGCTGCTGATGACCGGAACCGGCAAGAGCGATGTGCATCTGCTCGTCGTCTGCACGGCCGAGCGCGGTCTGTGCGGCGGTTTCAATTCGCAGATTTCGCGCTTTGCCCGCGATCATGCCCGCAAGCTTCTGGCCGAAGGCAAGACGGTGAAGATCTTCACCGTCGGCAAGAAGGGCTATGACGTCCTTCGCCGCGAATACGCCTCGCTGATCGTCGAGCGCAAGGAATTGCGCGACGTCAAGCGCATCGGTTTCGACAATGCCGACGCCATCGGCAAGCGCATCATCGAGATGTTCGAAGCCGGCGAATTCGATGTCTGCACGCTGTTCTATTCCGAATTCAAGTCGGTGATCAGCCAGATCCCGACGGCACAGCAGCTCATTCCGGCTTCGGCTCCCGCCGTCGTCGAAGAAGATGCGGCCCACAAGGGCGCCGTCTACGAATACGAGCCGGATGCGGCTTCGATCCTCGCGGACCTGATCCCGCGCAACATCTCGGTCCAGATCTTCCGCGCGTTGCTCGAAAACGTCGCCGGCGAGATGGGCGCCAAGATGAGCGCGATGGACAATGCGACGCGCAACGCTGGTGAGATGATCAACAAGCTGACGCTGAACTACAACCGTCAGCGTCAGGCACAGATCACCAAGGAATTGATTGAAATCATTTCGGGCGCGGAAGCGCTCTGAGGTTAGGGAAAAGAGGGTAAGAATATGGCTGACGCAGCTACCCCCGCAGGTTCTGTCGGTAAGGTTACTCAGGTTATCGGCGCCGTTGTGGACGTTGCTTTCGACGGCGAGCTCCCGGCGATCCTGAACGCGCTTGAAACCGACAATAACGGCAATCGTCTGGTTCTCGAAGTCGCACAGCACCTCGGCGAAAATTCCGTCCGCACCATTGCCATGGACTCGACCGAAGGTCTGGTTCGCGGTCAGCCGGTCAAGGACACGGGCGCACCGATTTCGGTTCCGGTCGGACATGAGACGCTCGGCCGTATCATGAACGTCATCGGCGAGCCGGTCGACGAAGCAGGTCCGCTGAACACCTCCAAGAAGCGCGCCATCCACCAGGAAGCTCCGTCCTACGTCGAGCAGTCCACGGAAGCGCAGATCCTCGTCACCGGCATCAAGGTCGTCGACCTGCTCGCTCCTTATGCGAAGGGCGGCAAGATCGGCCTGTTCGGCGGCGCCGGTGTCGGCAAGACCGTTCTCATCATGGAACTGATCAACAACGTCGCCAAGGCGCACGGTGGTTACTCGGTGTTTGCAGGCGTGGGTGAGCGTACCCGCGAAGGTAACGACCTTTACCACGAAATGATCGAATCGGGCGTCAACAAGCACGGCGGCGGTGAAGGCTCCAAGGCCGCGCTCGTTTACGGCCAGATGAACGAACCGCCGGGCGCCCGCGCTCGCGTCGCTCTGACCGGTCTGACCGTCGCTGAAAACTTCCGCGATGAAGGCCAGGACGTTCTGTTCTTCGTCGACAACATCTTCCGCTTCACGCAGGCTGGTTCGGAAGTGTCGGCTCTGCTCGGCCGTATTCCTTCGGCCGTGGGCTATCAGCCGACGCTCGCAACCGACATGGGCCAGATGCAGGAACGCATCACCACGACGACGACGGGCTCGATCACCTCGGTTCAGGCCATTTACGTTCCGGCCGACGACTTGACCGACCCGGCACCGGCAACCTCGTTCGCCCACCTGGACGCAACGACCGTTCTGTCGCGCTCGATCGCTGAAAAGGGCATCTATCCGGCCGTCGACCCGCTCGACTCCACCTCGCGCATGCTCGACCCGATGGTCGTCGGCGAAGAGCATTACGAAGTTGCCCGTAAGGTTCAGTCGACGCTGCAGCGCTACAAGGCCCTGCAGGACATCATCGCCATCCTGGGCATGGACGAACTGTCCGAAGACGACAAGCTGGCCGTTGCCCGCGCCCGCAAGATCGAGCGCTTCCTGTCGCAGCCGTTCTTCGTCGCCGAAGTCTTCACCGGTTCGCCGGGCAAGCTCGTCGCCCTCGAAGACACGATCAAGGGCTTCAAGGGCCTCGTCAACGGCGAATACGACCACCTGCCGGAAGCTGCCTTCTACATGGTCGGCTCGATCGACGAAGCGATCGAAAAGGCCAAGAAACTGGCTGCCTGATCAGGCCAATCCATCGGCGCGCGGCCTTGTCCGCGCGCCCTTGCCTTGCGAATAAGACAATCGAGAAGTGACGGGCCATGGCTGACAATTTCAATTTCGAACTGGTTTCTCCGGAGCGCCTGCTGCTGTCGGAACAGGTCATCGATGTCGTCATCCCCGCCAGCGAAGGCGAGATGACCGTCATGGCGAACCATGCGCCGACCATGACCACGATCAAGCCGGGCGTCGTCAAGGTGCATTCGGCTTCGGGCAAGAAGCAGGACTACGTCGTTTTCGGCGGTTTCGCCGACATCCTGCCGACCGGCTGCACGCTGCTCGCCGAATCCGCCGTTCCGGTCGAAGACATGAGCCGCGACGAGCTGGACCGCCGCATCAATGCCGCCAAGGCCGAGCTTGAAGATGCCGAGCATCACGAGCACAAATCGCGCCTGGAGCACTTCATCATGGAACTCTCGCATCTGCGCGGCTCGATCCCGCAGGATTGATAAGATCCGAACATCGATGAGTGAGATGAAAGCGGTCCTCTGGGCCGCTTTTTTGTTGTGATGTCATGCCTTTGCTGGTGCTGCTGTTCGGTAAGTCATGACCGGGAAGTTAGGTAGTCGCATATGAGGCGTGTCAGCTCAGCAATCCCTTCTCCCCGAGGGGGAGAAGGTGGGGAGGCAACGATTTCACATGCGGTTGCCCTGTAGGGTAGTCGGAATTTTTTTCCGAACCCGCATCAGACCGACTGCCCCTGCAGTAGGAACCGGTGCAGCTGGGCCGCCTCCGGAGACAGCGCGCGAAAGCGCGGTGCACCGAGATAATATCCGAAGCCGCTCTCGACACGATCCTGGCCTACTGTGACCAGCGCGCCGGATTGCAGATATTCTTCGATGAGGCCGAGGCTGCCGAGCGCGATACCTTCGCCCCTGAGTGCTGCTTCCACCGCCATGATATAGGTCGAGAAGGACAGGCGCGGTCGCGGCAGCTTGCCCTTCAAGGGGTCACCAACGCGGCCGAACCATTGGCGGAAGCTGATCCAATGGGCGTTGGCGCGTTCGTAATCGATGAGATCGAGCCCGGCAATGTCGACCGCCGTCTGTGCCTGCGGGTCGAGACTGCGGGCTGCCAGATAATCCGGCGAGGCAACTGGGATCAGCACTTCATTCAAAAGCGGCGTCAGACTCCAGCGCGGATGCTCGCCGGTGGAATAGATGATGATGAGATCGTTGTTCTCCGAGGCGAGTTCGGAATGAACGTCGGTCGTCAGCAGGCGCACGGAGATGCCGGGGCTCTCCTTGCCGAAATCCCGCAGCCGCTGCCCGAGCCAGAGATGGGAGATAGAGCCGCTGGCCGCGATCGAGATGATTTCGCCTGTTCCTGTGCGAAATGGCTCCAGGCTTTCCTCCAGATATTCCAGCGTGGCGCGGACGCGCTGGAATAGCCGCTCGCCGTCCGGTGTCAGTGCCAGATTTCGGCCACGCCTGGTGAAGAGCGTCGCGCCGAGATGATCCTCCAGTCCCTTGACGCGGCGGCTGACGGCGGCCTGGGTGATGTTGAGCTCGCGGCCGGCGCGAGAGAAGTTCATGGCACGCGCTGCCGCGTCGAAGACGCGGAAGGCCTCCAGCGGTATTTTCTCCAGCATCTGTTCTCCATGACTTCAAATCATCAATATTCCCGATAATTGCCCGGATTTGAAGATCTGAAATTGTGATGCAGGATTGTGGCATCATTTTCGGCCGCTTTTCCAAGGGGATCCCACGTGTCCTTTTCCATTTCCGCCATTCCTGACATTCGTTTCGGCGACGGTGCGCTCTCCGGCCTTCCCGCTGCGGTCAAATCCTTCGATGGCGTTCGCACCGTTCTGCTCGTCATCGATGCCTTCCTGGCGCAGTCTGGACTTGCTGCCAGGGTCAGCGCAGAGCTTGCGGAAGCAGGCGTAAAGACGCGGGTCTTTTCCGATTTTGCCGGCGAGCCGAAGCTTGCGCATCTGCATGCGGCGATCGTGGCGGGGCAGGGCGCGGATATGGTGATCGGCATCGGCGGCGGCTCGGCGCTCGATATCGGCAAGATCGTCGCCTGCTGCATCGCGTCGGGCAAGGATCCGATGCATTACGCGCTGGCCGCCAATCCCCTGCCGAAAAACCCGCTGAAGAAAATCATGATCCCCACCACGGCCGGGACGGGTTCGGAGACATCGGCGACGAATATCTTTGCCGGGCCTGAGGGCAAGAAGCTCTGGATCTGGGGACCGGAGACGAAGGCTGACCTCGTCATCCTCGATCCGGCGCTGACGAAGACCTTGCCTGCTAATCTCACTGCGTGGTGCGGTCTCGATGCTTTCATCCATGCCTTCGAAGCAGCCACGAACCGCAACACGCATCACGGCGCCCAGTTCTATGCCCATCAGGCGCTGCGTTTGATCACCGGCGCTCTCGAGACTGCCGTCAAGCAGCCCAATGATATGGCGGCGCGGGGCGACGTGCTGCTTGGCTCCTGCTTTGCCGGCATTGCCATCGACAATTGCGGCACGGCGATTGCCCACAATATCAGCCATGCGCTCGCCGGCCTCGGCCCTGTCCATCACGGGCTTGCGACGGCGCTGGGCTTCGAGGTGACGCTGCCCTGGCTCGTCGAGGCCGATACCGCAGATCTGAATGCCGCGGCTAAGGCCTGCGGCCTCGATAAAGCCGCCGAACTTCCCGCTTTCGTCTCCGACTGGATGGATCGCTGCGGCATCGTGCGCGCGCTGCCGGCTGCATTCAAGCCGTTCAACGAAACCGATCTCGCCCGCGAGATGCGCGCGACCGAAAATCAGCCCATGCGGCGTTCGACGATCCGTGACGTGACGGATGCCGATATCGACCGCTTTGCTGCCGCCGTCATGGCGCTGCCGAAAGGAATCTGAAATGACCAAGAATTACACGCGCGACTATTGGGAAAGCGTTCTCTCTGGCCTCAAGCCCGAAGGACGGCACTTCATTGACGGCGCCCATCGTGCCGCCGCATCCGGCGAGACTTTTATCCGCATTCGGCCGATGGACGGCAAGCCCGGCGCTGAGCTTGCGCGCGGCAATGCCGCTGACGTCGACGCTGCCGTTGCCTCGGCTCGCGCTGCCTTCGAGAGCGGTATCTGGCGCAAGAAGGAGCCGCTCGAAAAGAAGAAGATCATGTTGAAATGGGCTGATCTCATCCGCGCCCATGGTGACGAGCTGGCCATGCTCGAGACGATCGATGTCGGCAAGCCGGTCATGGCGTCGCTTGGTGTCGATGTGCGGCTCTGCGCCGACGGCATCCAGTTCTACGGCGAAATGATCGACAAGATGTATGACGAGATTGCGCCGACCGGCCCGAATGCGCGGGCCTTGGTGCGCAAGGTGCCGCTTGGCGTCATCGGGGCGATCACGCCCTGGAATTATCCGATGATCATCGATGCCTGGAAGCTCGGGCCGGCCATTGCCGCCGGCAATTCCGTCGTGCTGAAGCCGGCCGAACAGTCCTCGCTTTCCGCGATTCGGCTTGCCGAGCTTGCCGTCGAAGCCGGCCTTCCGGCTGGCGTCTTCAACGTGGTGACGGGTTACGGAGAGGAAACCGGCAAGCCGCTGGCGCTGCACATGGATGTCGACATGATCGCCTTCACCGGCTCCACTGAAGTCGGCAAGCTGATCATGGGTTATGCGGCGCAATCGAACGTCAAGCGGGTGGCACTCGAGCTTGGCGGCAAGTCGCCGCTGGTCGTGTTCGAAGATGCCGATCTGGATGCCGCCGCTGTCGCGGCTGCCTGGGGCTGCTTCTACAATTCTGGCGAGACTTGCCATGCCTCGACCCGCCTCATCGTGCAGCGTTCGGTGCAGGACAGACTGATCGCGAAGATCGAGGCTGTCACCCGCTCCGATATCGCCCTCAAGCATCCGCTCGACCCCTCGGCGCAGATTGGCGCGCTGATCGAGGAAGAGCATATGAACAAGGTGCTGGCGATGATTGCGGCCGGCGAGAAGGAAGGCGCGCGCCGAGCCTTCGGTGCCGAGCGCGTCATGAGCGAGACCGGCGGCTATTATGTTTCGCCGGGTGTCTTCGTCGACATGACCAACGACATGAGCCTGGCACGGCAGGAAATCTTCGGCCCCGTGCTCGCCGCCATTCCCTTCGATACAGAGGAGGAGGCACTGAAGATCGCCAACGACACGATTTACGGGTTGGCCGGAGCGGTCTTTACCAGGGACATGGATCGCGCCCACCGTTTTTCCGAAGAGATCCATGCGGGTACGGTGTGGATCAACACCTATGACATGTCGAATTTCGCGACGCCGTTCGGCGGCTTCAAGCAGTCCGGTTTCGGCCGCGACCGCTCGGTGCATGCGATCGACAAATATTGCGACTACAAGACGATCTGGCAGCAGTTCGGCTGAGGTTTGTAGGGAGGTACGACCATGAGCAAGATCGTTTCCATCGAGATCACCCATCATCGCCTGCAGCTCGATCCGGCGTTCAAGGCGAGCTGGGATGGCCGTCCACGCCGGCATTTCGATGCGACCATCGTGCGCGTCCGAGACGATGAAGGTCGCGAAGGCATCGGCTCCGGCGATCTGATGAAGGGTTTCGAGGGCCATGAGGATCTGTTCATCGGGCAGGATCCCCGGCACGTCGAACGGCACTATGAAGTCCTCTCGCATATCAGCTTCCATTATGGCCGCTGCTGGCCGATGGATCTGGCGCTGTGGGACCTCTCCGGCAAGATTACCGGCGAGCCGGTCTGGCGGATGCTCGGCGGCCGTGCCAGCCGGGTGCGGCTCTATGCCTCCTCCGGCGTGTTGCGCGAGCCCTCTGCCATGGCGGATCAGGCCGAGCGTTATATCGACGAAGGCTTCCCTGCCATGAAGGTGCGCTTCTCCTCGTCTTCGGGCGGCCGCGGCGGCTGGCGCGAGGACGTCAAGGCACTGGAAGCGATCCGCGCCCGCGTCGGTGATCGGCTGGAGCTGATGGTCGACTGCAATCAGGGTTGGCGCATGCCCTGGGATACGACCCTGCCATGGACTTTCAAGGATGCGCTTGCCGTCGCCAGGGAGCTGGAGCGGCTCGCCGTCTACTGGATGGAAGAGCCGCTTCACCGCTCCGACCGCAAGGGCATGAAAGAGTTGAAACAGGCAACCTCGGTCAGAATCGTCGGCGGCGAGATGACGCGCGAGCTCTACGAGTTCCGCGACATCATCGAGGAGCGCGCTTTCGACGTCATCCAGCCGGATGTCGCGCTCGTCGGCGGCATCACGGGCTGCCGGCGGCTGGTCTATCAGGCCCGCGAAGCGGGTGTGCAATTCACGCCGCATTCGTGGACGAATGGCGTCGGCGTTCTCGCCAATGCCCATCTGACCGCCGGAGTGGGCGATGCGGCCTGGCTCGAATACCCCTATGACAATCCGGAATGGAGTGAAGCCCGCCGCGACTATCCGATGGCCTCGCCGCTCAAGCACGAGGCCGGCTGGCTGGATCTCGGCGCCGCACCAGGCCTCGGCATCGTTCTCGATGAGGAGCGTCTGAAGGCGACGCGCATCTGAAGGCATCTGCTGAATTAGATAGCAAGGCCTGGCATGTGAGGTGCGTGAACACCGCAGCTCCTTCTCCCCTTGGGGAGAAGGTGGCCCGAAGGGTCGGATGAGGGGGTTGAGCGATTTGGATGCGGGGGATTTTCGTGCTCTTGGGAGCTCCCCCTCATCCGCCTGACGGCACCTTCTCGCCGAGGGGAAAAGGGGAGCGCGCCGCCGACGTGTCTCACATGCGATGGCCCGATATCACGCAGCGACAGGCCGTATCAGCGTGTTTTCCCGCGAGCGTGCCCACTGAATGACGGGGCGTTCGAGCAGCACATAGCTCAGCGTGCCGATGGCAAAAATGATGGCGGTTGCGATCAGGCTTGAGACTATCCAGCCGCCGAGAACGTCGTCCGAACCTGCGCCGAAGGATGAGGGAAAGAGCTGAGGCATCAAGGTCAGCACGATATCCTGCCAAATGTAGACGCCGAAGGAGACGGTGGCGACATAACGGCTCACGGGATTGTCGAGCAGCTTTGCCAGCAGCAGCGATTGCGGAAGCGCACAAAGCGCGATCGCGACCGCGAGGGGAAGCAGCGGGAATTGATAGGGAATGCCGAGCCAGGCATAGCCTTCTCCCGCGCCGCCGATCGACTGCGGCAATTGCCATGCGCCCATGACGATCGCGAGCGCGCCGATGATGTCATAGATTGCCGAGCGCCGCGCCGGGAGGATGGTTTGGATTCCGGCGGCCAGCGCGCCGATCGCGAATATCGCGAAAAAGCCGATGGGATTGTAACGCGGCATCCATTCCTTGGCGCCACCCTGGAAGCCATATTGCCATCCGCGCCCGGCAGTGTCCGTTGGAAGATAGGTGACGACAAGCCAATGGCCGATCAATGATATCGCAATGATGCCGATCCAGAGCAGGCGGCTGACAAGAATGGAACGCGATCTCGATTTCGGATGAAACAGCAGCAGGAAACCGATCGGCAAGAGCACATAGCAGGTCGTCTCGAAGGGGATCGACCATAGCGGCCCATCGCCCTGTACCGGGAAGAAGGTGCGCCAGTGCCATTGACTCATCAGGAAGAAACCGGAGATGTAGCGGCCGACGAGCTCTCCATCGAGCGGAAAGCCGTAGATCGTGAAGCTGATCAGGAAGCCGACCGTCAGAGCAAACCAGAAACCCGGCAGGATGCGTGCGGCGCGGCGCATGGCGTAGATCTTCAGCGAAGGCAGGGATTCGGCTCTATCCAGCGCCAGCCAGAAGGGGCGGGCAAGCAGAAAGCCGCTGAGGACGAAGAAGACCGAGACGCCGTGATTGCCGAAGCGCGCGATTATGAAAGTCATGTCCAGATCCGGTGGGATCTTGTAGAAATTCATGCGAAGCACGAGATGGTGAACAAGCACCATCAGACATGCGACAGCGCGCATGAAATCCGCTCCTCCCAGACGTCTTCCGTTCTCCATTCCCGTATCCGCCGAAACTCCGTCTCCATTGGGTTAGGTCATCGCGGCGGTTTCGGCAAGGCAGATGCATGAAAGCACGACGCCCGAACCTGTGGTGCAAGGTCCGGGCGTCGACCGGTCTCCTGTACCTGCCAGAAACGAGAGACCGGATTCGGATGTTGGAAAAAGGATCAGGCGGCGACGGAGCGATAGGGGCGCGTTGCGCGCGCGGGCTTCAAGGCGTTGCTCCACCAGTTCAGCCGCGCGATTAGAAGCACCAGCGACTTCCGGGCGTCCAGCGGGTTTTCAAGCGTGCCATCCTCGGCAAATCTGCCCCAGGGATTGGCGAAGCTCACCGTATCGCGCACGGTGATCGTGTGCAGTTCGGCAAAGACGAGCCGCAACTGTTCCACCGCGCGCAGCCCGCCGGAAATTCCGCCATAGGAAACGAAGGCGACGGGCTTGCCGTGCCACGGCTCATAGACGAGATCGAGCAGGAATTTCAGCGAGGCCGTGAAGCTGTGATTGTATTCGGGCGTGACGACAATGAAGGCATCCGCCTCCGAAAGCCGCGCTGAAAGCGCGGCAACGCCGGGATGCTCGCGATCATGCTGGAAGGGCAGGTCGAACTCGAGAGGGTCGATCAGATCGATGTCGATGAGGGGATAGTGTGCCAGTTCCTGAGCGACCCAGTTGACTACCCGGTCGCATAGCCGTCCCCGACGCGTGCTGCCATAAATGATCGCCAGCCGGGTTCTTTCTGTCATGTCTTGCTCCTGCTTTACGCGGTTCGGAGCTGGCGTTATAAAACCTCAAGTAAAGTTGAGGTCAATAGCGTAAAATGGGAAAAATCGAACCTGGTCAATTTTCCAGGCAGCTGACCGTCGGCGAGGTGGCGGCGCGCAGCGGCGTGGCGGTCTCCGCGCTGCATTTCTACGAGGCGAAAGGGCTGATCGAGAGTCATCGCAGCCGCGGCAACCAGCGGCGTTATCCGCGCGAGGTGCTGCGCCGGGTCGCCGTCATCAAGGTGGCGCAACGTGTCGGCATTCCGCTTGCCGAGATCCAGGCGGCGCTGGAAGCCTTACCCCAGGGACGCACGCCGACCGCGGCCGACTGGAAGGCGCTCTCGGAAGTGTGGAAGGACGATCTCGACGCCAGGATCAAACGCCTGCAGGGACTGCGCGATCAGTTGGACGGCTGCATCGGCTGCGGCTGCCTCTCGCTCGACAGCTGTCCCTTGCGCAATCCCTGGGACCGGCTTTCCGAGGAGGGGGCGGGACCGCGGCTGCTCGATCCCGGAGAGTAAATTGCAGGCTCAGGCGTGGACGCGGCTTTCGGCCATGTAGCTTTCGAGAACGGCGGCTTCTTCCTTCGAAAGGTAGAGCCCTTTCTTGGAACGGCGCCAGAGAATGTCGGCGGCACTATAGGCCCATTCCTGTTCGATCAGGTAACGCACCTCAGCCTCGTAAAGATCGCTTCCGAAACAGCGGCCGAGATCGGCGATCGCCTTGGCGTCGCCAAGGATCATCGCGGCCCGGGTGCCGTAGCGCCGGATGAGGCGGCGCGCGTGCTGGTCGGCGAGGAAGGGATAGCGCGATTTCAGCTTCGAGACTTCGGCGTCATAGCCGCGAGCCGGGAAATCGCCGCCCGGCAGCGAGCTCCTGGCCGTCCAGGGCGTGCCTTTCAGCCCGATGGATTCGCCGATCTTTTCCAGCGCATGCTCGCTCAGCCGGCGATAGGTGGTGAGCTTGCCGCCGAAGACATTGAGCAGCGGAGCCTGGCCTTCTTCGCCCTCCACCTTCAGCACGTAGTCGCGTGTCGCCTCCTGTGCCTTGGATGCGCCGTCATCATAAAGCGGGCGCACGGCCGAGTAGGTCCAGATGATATCCTCGGGTCGCACCGGCTCCTTGAAGTATTCGCTGGCCGCGTTGCACAGGTAGGCGGTTTCCTCCTCGGTGATCTTCACATCCTTAGGATCGTCCTTGTAGTCGCGATCCGTGGTGCCGATCAGAGTGAAATCCTGTTCATAGGGAATGGCAAAGATGATGCGGTTGTCCGGGTTCTGGAAGAAATAGGCGCGGGGGTCGTCGAACTTCTTGCGTACGACGATATGGCTGCCCTGAACGAGGCGGACATTGTGCACCTGGTTCTTGCCGAAGGCATCGGACAGGACATGATCGACCCAGGGACCGGCGGCATTGACCAGCATGCGCGCGCGAAACCGGCGCTTCTGGCCGCTGATCGTATCTTCCGTTTCGATCGCCCAGGTGGTGCCGTCGCGGCGGGCGGAAATCACCTTCGTTCGCGGCATGATTGTCGCACCGCGGTCTGCCGCATCGCGTGCGTTCAGCACCACCATGCGGGCATCGTCGACCCAGCCGTCGGAATATTCGAAAGCCTTGGTGAAGAGCGCCTTCAGCGGCTTGCCGGCGGGATCCGTCTTCATGTCCAGCGTCGCGGTCGGCGGCAGCAGTTTTCGGCCGCCGAGGTGGTCGTAGAGGAACAGGCCGAGCCGGATGAGCCAAGCCGGGCGGATGCCGCCCTTGTGATAGGGCAGCACGAAGCGCATCGGCCAGATGATGTGCGGCGCCATCGCCCAGAGCACTTCGCGCTCCATCAGCGATTCGCGCACAAGACGGAATTCATAATGCTCGAGATAACGCAGGCCGCCGTGGATGAGCTTGGTGGCGCCGGATGATGTGCCGGAGGCAAAGTCGTTCATCTCGGCGAGCGCGACCTTGTAGCCGCGTCCAGCAGCGTCGCGGGCGATACCGCAGCCGTTGATGCCGCCGCCGATAACGAAAATATCGTAGACCTGTTCGCTCACCCGCCCCTCCGCAAAGGTCAGCCATCCCGTGAAGATGGAAAATCGAAACTAATCCATCTAAAGCGAAACAGATACGAATGTCAAACGAACGTTTCTTGACGGAAAGCGAGCCGCTTAGCCCGGCCGGCGGTCGGTCTCAATGAGGCGCACGTCATGTTCTGCAGCGATGGAACGTACGGATTCAATGCTGCATTCGTCGGTGACGAAGGTGTGGACTTGCGACAAATGGCCGATGCGAACCGGGGCGGTTCGTTCGAACTTGGTGCTGTCGGCGACGAGAATGACGTGGCGGGCATTGGCGATGATGGCCTGCGCCACTTTCACTTCGCGAAAATCGAAATCGAGAAGCGCGCCGTCGGCATCAATCGCGGAGGCGCCGATGACGGCATAGTCGACTTTGAACTGTCTGATGAAATCGACGGCGGCCTCGCCGACGATGCCGCCATCCGAGCCACGTACGACACCGCCGGCAATGACGACTTCGATGGATGGGAAAATCCGCAACTTATTGGCAACATTGATGTTGTTGGTGATGACCATCAGCTCGTGATGGCCAAGCAGGGCTTCGCCGACCGCTTCCGTCGTCGTGCCGATATTGATGAAAAGCGAGCTGTTGTTGGGGATCATGCTGGCAGCGGCGCGGCCGATCGCCTGCTTTTCGGGCGCGGCGATCGAGCGGCGTGCCTCGTATTTCACATTCTCGGTTCCGCCGGGAAAGATCGCGCCGCCATGCACGCGCGACAATACGCGGCCATCGCAGAGATCATTGAGATCCTTGCGGATGGTTTGCGGCGTGACCGAAAAGCGCAACGCCAGCTCCTCCACCAGCACGCGGCCCTCCGCCTTGGCGATGTCGAGGATCTCCGTCTGACGTCCGGATAGGAACATGGTTTTCGCTCCCTTTCTTTCGTTTTTTCGTCATCATATGATAAAGTGAAAATTCCGCAATTACCGACGCGCGAATTGAGTGCGGTTTAGGAGGTTATCGTGTTTCATCCGAAGCTATTCGAAAATCGCAACGTCGTCGTCACCGGCGCCGGCCGCGGTATCGGGCTGGAAGTCGCGAGGCAGTTTCTCGATTGCGGCGCGCGCGTGCTTGTCCATATCGGCCGTGATGCCGATCGCGAATTGCCTGATTTCCTGATGGAAGCGGAAGCCGACCGCCGCGCCTTCCTCATTGCCGGCGATTTCGCCACCGGCCACGGCACGCGGGATTTCGTCAGCGCCGCCGGCGAGCGTTTCGACCGCGTCGACGTCCTCGTCAACAATGCCGGCACCATGGTCGGGCGCTTTCCAGCCGGTGAATTGACGGATGAGCAGTATGAAGGGATCGTTCATCTCAATCAGACCTCCGTCGTGGAGGTCACGCGGGGATTGCTGCCGCTGCTGCGGGCTGCCGGGCAGGCGGCGATCGTCAACACGGTTTCGATTTCCGCGCTCACCGGCGGCAGTCCCGGCTCCGCCATCTATTCCGCCTCCAAGGCCTTCGTCTCGACCTATTCGAAAGCCTTGGCGCGCGAATTGGCGCCGGACGGCATTCGAGTGAACTGCGTCTCGCCCGGCACGATATCGACCGACTTTCACGAGCGTTATTCGTCCAGAGAGAAACTGGAGCAGACGCGCAAATCGATCCCGCTGCAGCGCTTGGGCACATCGGAGGATTGTGCGCCCGCCTATCTTTTCCTGGCGGCGCCGACGTTGTCCGGCTACATCACCGGACAGGTGATCGAGATCAATGGCGGCCAGCTTATCTGCTGAAAAAACGGACCTTTTTTGGTTTTCCGTATCTTTCTCAATCAGCTTTTGATTTGATAATATTATAAGCATTTCTCTGTGTGAGTTCTCACGAGAGGCCGTGATATGTTGTCGTCTCCACCGCAAGGCGGTGCCGCAGAGCATGATGTCGAGGAAATGACTGACAGGGCTCGAAAGGCGAGTGTCCTGCTGAAAGCACTCTCCCACGAAACCCGCCTGGCGATCCTTTTCATGCTTGCCAAGCGGGAGAAAACAGTGATGGAACTCGAGGCCCTTCTCGATCTGCCACAGGCCGTCGTTTCGCAGCATCTGGCACGCCTTCGTCTGGACAAGCTCGTCGATACGCGCCGCGAAGGGCGACTCATTCACTACGCCGTTGCGCATTCGGAAATCTGCGCCGTGGTTGATTCGTTGCAGAAGGCATTCTGTCGGGGCGAACGTTGAGGTTTGAAGCAGCCTCGCATGTTGCGTTCACCGGGCTGCCGGTCTAACTCTTTCGTTTCGGGAGAGCGGGATGATCGACAAGCTGGAATTCTTCATCGCGCTGGCGAATCAGAAGCATTTCGGCCGTGCGGCCGAGGAATGCGGCGTGACGCAGCCGACCTTATCGGCGGCGATCAGGCAGCTGGAAGACCAGCTGGGCGTGATGCTCGTCAGCCGCGGTTCCCGCTTCCAGGGACTGACGCCTGAGGGTCAGCGCGTTTTGGAATGGGCGCGCCGTATCGTCGGCGACAGCCGCACCATGCGCGAGGAAATGCGAGCGGCACGCAAGGGCCTTGCCGGCCATATCCGCATCGCCGCCATTCCGACAGCGCTTGCGATGGTGCAGAAAATCACCACGCCTTTCCAGGAAAGGCATCCGGACGTCACCTTCTCCATTCTATCGCGCAATTCGCTGCAGGTTTTGAGCCTGCTTGAAAATCTCGAGATCGATGCCGGTATCACCTATCTGGAAAACGAGCCGCTCGGCCGTGTCACCAGCGTGCCGCTCTATGCCGAGCGCTATCACCTCATCACGGCGGCGGGCAGCCCGTTTTCCGAGCGCAAGACCGTCACCTGGAAGGAGGTCGGCGATCTTCGGCTTTGTCTATTGACTGCCGACATGCAGAATCGCCGCATCATCAATCGGCATCTTGCCGAGGCAGGCGCAACGGCAAAGCCGACGCTGGAATCCAATTCGATGATCGTGCTGTTTTCGCATGTGCAGACCGGTCGCTGGGCGAGCATCATGCCGAAGAATATTGCTGATTCCTTCGGTTTTCCGGCCGATATTCACAAGATCCCGATCACGGAACCCGACGCCGAGCATCTCGTCGGCTTGGTCGCCACACACCGCGAACCTTTTACGCCCCTCGTCTCCGCCTTGTTGCACGAGGCGAGATTGCTCGCGGAAGAGAATAAAAATCGATAGAAAATTCCTATCGAATGACGGGACTGCATTATTGATCCTTTGCCCTCTCCCTGCGAGCTTATCGTTGTGGCGTGTCGATCGCGCGCCAGGAGGAAATGCCGCATAGGCCTTTTCCGAAGATTCGCCTTCGATTTTCGGAAACTATGCGCGGGAGGCTGCTAATGAGTTTGAATCAGGCTGCGGGCGATGTCGCAACCCGCGCCGGCACCATCATCGACAGCATGAAATCGATGGATGGGCCGCTTTTGCCGATCCTGCACGGGATTCAGGAAGAATTCGGTTATGTGCCGCAGGATGCGCTGCCGCTGATCGCCAAGGCACTGAACCTTTCGCGCGCCGAAGTGCATGGCGTCATGACCTTCTATCATGATTATCGCGATCATCCCGCCGGCCGTCATGTCCTGAAGCTCTGTCGCGCCGAGGCCTGTCAGTCGATGGGCGGCGATGCGCTGGCAGAGCGTATCAAGCGGCTCCTGGGCATCGATTTCCATCAGACCGCGCTCGATGGCAGCGTGACGCTGGAGCCGGTCTACTGTCTTGGGCTCTGCGCCTGCGCTCCGGCTGCGATGCTCGACGGCGAGCTCTATGGCCGACTTGACGGCGAAAGCGTCGACGACCTTGTCAAGGAGGCACGCCAATGACGCTCACCATCTATATTCCCCGCGATGCCGCCGCCCTTTCGCTCGGTGCGGAGAAAGTGGCGCAAGCCGTCACGCAGGAAATTGCCAAACGCGGGCTTGATGCGCGCATCGTGCGCAACGGCTCGCGCGGCATGTTCTGGCTCGAACCGCTGGTCGAAGTCGAGATCGACGGCAAGCGCATCGGCTATGGACCGGTGAAGGCCAAGGATGTCTCCGCATTGTTCGATGCCGGGCTCGCCGAAGGCGGCGAGCATCCGCTCTGTCTTAGGGAGGTCGAAAACCTCCCATTCCTCAAAGAACAGACCCGCCTGACTTTTGCCCGCTGCGGTATCACCGACCCGCTTTCGTTGCAGGATTATGAAGCTCATGGTGGCCTGAAGGGGCTGCGCCGCGCCATCGATATGGCGGCTGGCGACATCGTCAAGGACGTCACCGATTCCGGCTTGCGCGGCCGTGGCGGTGCGGGCTTCCCGACCGGAATCAAATGGAAGACGGTGCTCGATGCGCCGGGTGACCGTAAATACATCGTCTGCAATGCCGACGAGGGCGATAGCGGCACTTTCGCCGACCGGATGATCATGGAGGGCGACCCCTTCGTGCTGATCGAGGGCATGACGATCGCAGGCCTCGCGACGGGCGCGACCAAGGGCTTCGTCTATACGCGCTCGGAATATCCGCATGCGATCGCCGCGATGACGGAGGCGGTCGAAATCGCGCGCAAGGCCGGTATTCTCGGCGCATCCGTGCTCGGCTCGGGCAAAGCCTTCGACATGGAAATCCGCACCGGCGCCGGCGCCTATGTCTGCGGCGAGGAAACGGCACTCTTGAACAGCCTCGAGGGCAAGCGCGGCATCGTGCGCGCCAAGCCGCCGCTGCCGGCGCATAAGGGCCTCTTCAACTGCCCCACCGTCATCAACAATGTGATCTCGCTCGCCTCTGTCCCCGTCATCCTGGACAAGGGTGCTGCCTTTTATCGCGATTTCGGCATGGGTCGGTCGCGCGGCACGATCCCGCTGCAGATCGCCGGCAACGTTAGATATGGCGGCCTTTACGAGACGGCCTTCGGCCTTTCGCTCGGCGACATCGTCGACCGCATCGGCGGTGGCACGGCGACAGGCCGACCGGTGAAGGCCGTGCAGGTGGGTGGGCCGCTTGGCGCCTATTTCCCGCGCGCCCTATTCGACACGCCATTCGACTATGAAGCGTTTGCGGCCAAGGACGGTCTCATTGGCCATGCCGGCATCGTCGTCTTCGACGATACCGCCGACATGCTGAAGCAGGCGCGTTTCGCGATGGAATTCTGCGCAGTCGAAAGCTGCGGCAAGTGCACGCCCTGCCGCATCGGCTCGACGCGCGGCGTCGAGACGGCCGACAAGATCGCGCGAGGGATCGAGCCCGAGAAGAACCGGGTTCTGCTCGCCGATCTCTGCAACACGATGAAGTTCGGTTCGCTCTGTGCACTCGGCGGCTTCACGCCCTATCCCGTCATGAGCGCGATGACCCATTTCCCGGAGGATTTTTCTCCGGCTCCCTTGATTGAAGCGGCGGAGTAAGACCCATGTCCCTCGTTCCAGAAATCGATTACGGCACGCCGGCCTCCACCTCCGAAACCATGGTGACGCTGACCATTGATGGGCGCCAGATCACGGTGCCCGAGGGCACATCGATCATGCGCGCTTCGATGGAAGCAGGCATTCAGGTGCCGAAACTCTGCGCCACCGATATGGTCGATGCCTTCGGCTCCTGCCGCCTCTGTCTCGTCGAGATCGAAGGCCGCAACGGCACGCCGGCCTCGTGCACGACGCCTGTGGCACCCGGCCTCGTCGTTCACACGCAGACCGGCCGGCTGAAGGATATCCGCCGCGGCGTGATGGAGCTTTATATCTCCGACCACCCGCTCGACTGTCTGACCTGCGCCGCCAATGGCGATTGCGAATTGCAGGATATGGCGGGCGCCGTCGGCTTGCGCGATGTGCGCTACGGCTACGAGGGCGACAACCACGTCAAGGCGCGTAACAATGGCGACATCAATCTGAAATGGATGCCGAAGGACGAGTCGAACCCTTATTTCACCTATGATCCCTCGAAGTGCATCGTCTGCTCGCGCTGCGTGCGGGCCTGTGAGGAAGTACAGGGTACGTTTGCGCTGACGATCGAGGGACGCGGCTTCGGCTCGCGCGTCTCGCCCGGCATGCATGAGAGTTTCATCGACAGCGAGTGCGTTTCCTGCGGCGCCTGCGTGCAGGCCTGCCCGACCGCGACACTGACCGAAAAATCGGTCATTTCGATCGGCCAGCCGGAGCATTCGGTCGTCACCACCTGCGCCTATTGCGGCGTCGGCTGTTCCTTCAAGGCGGAAATGCGCGGCGAGGAGCTGGTGCGCATGGTGCCCTGGAAGGACGGCCAGGCCAATCGCGGCCATTCCTGCGTCAAGGGCCGCTTCGCCTATGGCTATTCGACCCACAAGGACCGCATCCTCAACCCGATGATCCGCGAGAAGGTGACCGATCCCTGGCGCGAAGTGACCTGGGACGAGGCCTTTGCCCATATCGCCACCGAGTTCAAGCGGCTGCAATATCAGTATGGCCGCGATTCCATCGGCGGCATCACGTCTTCGCGCTGCACCAATGAAGAGACTTTTCTGGTGCAGAAGCTGGTGCGCGCAGGCTTCGGCAACAACAATGTCGATACCTGCGCCCGCGTCTGCCATTCTCCTACAGGTTACGGCCTCGGCCAGGCGTTCGGAACCTCGGCCGGCACGCAGAATTTCGACAGCGTCGAGCATTCCGATGTCGTCATCGTCATCGGCGCCAATCCGACGGATGGTCATCCCGTCTTCGGCTCGCGCCTGAAGAAGCGGCTGCGCCAGGGGGCCAAGCTCATCGTCATCGATCCGCGCCGGATCGATCTGGTGCGCACACCGCATGTCGAAGCCAGCTATCACCTGCCGCTGAAGCCCGGCACCAATGTCGCCGTTATGACGGCGCTGGCACATGTGATCGTCACCGAAGGCCTGTTCGACGAGAAATTCATCCGCGAGCGCTGCGACTGGTCCGAATTCGAGGATTGGGCTGCCTTCGTTTCCGAGCCGCAGCACGGCCCGGAGGAAACAGAAAAATACACCGGCGTTTCTCCGGAACTCGTACGCGGAGCCGCTCGTCTCTTTGCCAAGGGCGGCAATGGCGCGATCTATTATGGCCTCGGCGTTACCGAACACAGCCAGGGCTCGACCACGGTCATGGCGATTGCCAACCTTGCCATGGTGACGGGCAATATCGGCCGTCCAGGCGTCGGCGTGAACCCGCTGCGCGGACAGAACAATGTGCAGGGCTCCTGCGACATGGGCTCCTTCCCGCACGAGCTGCCGGGCTATCGCCACATCTCGGACGATGCGACCCGCGATATCTTCGAAAAGCTCTGGGGCGTGAAGCTCAACAACGAGCCGGGCTTGCGAATTCCGAACATGCTGGATGCCGCCGTCGAAGGCACGTTCAAGGGGATCTACATCCAGGGTGAGGATATCCTCCAGTCCGATCCGGATACCAAGCATGTGGCGGCCGGCCTTGCCGCGATGGAATGCGTCGTCGTCCACGACCTCTTCCTGAACGAGACAGCCAACTACGCGCATGTCTTCCTGCCCGGCTCGACTTTCCTCGAAAAAGACGGCACCTTCACCAATGCCGAGCGGCGCATCAACCGCGTGCGCAAGGTCATGACCCCGCGCAACGGCTATGCCGATTGGGAAGTGACGCAGAAGATGGCGCAGGCCATGGGTCTCGGCTGGAACTACACGCATCCCTCCGAGATCATGGACGAAATCGCCGCGACGACGCCGAGCTTCGCGCTCGTCTCCTACGACTATCTGGACAAGATGGGCTCGGTGCAGTGGCCCTGCAACGAGAAGACCCCGCTCGGCTCGCCGATCATGCATGTCGATGGCTTCGTGCGCGGCAAGGGCAAGTTCATCCGCACCGAATATGTCCCGACCGACGAGCGCACCGGCCCTCGCTTCCCGCTGTTGCTGACGACCGGGCGCATTCTCAGCCAGTACAATGTCGGCGCCCAGACGCGGCGTACCGAGAACGTCGTCTGGCACGCCGAGGATCGCCTGGAGATCCATCCGCACGATGCCGAGCAGCGCGGCATCCGTGAAGGCGACTGGATCCGGCTCAGCAGCCGCTCCGGCGACACGACGCTCAGGGCATTGATTACCGACCGCGTGGCCCCCGGGGTCGTCTACACCACCTTCCATCATCCGGATACGCAGGCGAATGTCATTACGACAGACTATTCCGACTGGGCGACGAACTGTCCGGAATATAAGGTGACGGCGGTGCAGGTCTCGCCGTCGAACGGTCCGTCGCAGTGGCAGGTCGAGTATGATGAACAGGCTCGGCAGTCGCGGCGTATTGTCGGGAAGATGGAGGCTGCGGAGTGAGTTTGAGGATGCTTTCTCCTTCTCCCCTTGGGGAGAAGGTGCCCGCAGGGCGGATGAGGGGGTCTTTCCGCACGGGAAGAATGGGCCTTCGCTCGCGCTCAGGACGCTCGGAGCCGTCGCTCCTCGCCCCCCTCATCCGACGCTTCGCGCCACCTTCTCCCCGAGGGGGAGAAGGGGAGACCGGATAATGACCAAATTCCCTCCCACCACCACCGTCCCCGAAACTGCCCGTCGCAACGGCTTGGTGCGGTCCGGTTCCCGTATCGTTCCCGAGGAAGTGCCGATCGCTTTTTCCTATGGCGGCACGTCGCATGCGGTCATGATGGGGACGCCCGCCGATATCGAGGATTTTGCCGTCGGTTTCAGCCTGACAGAGGGCATCATCACCGATGTGAGTGAGATTGCTGCGATCGAGCCGATCGAAGACGAGCAAGGGATCGACGTGCAGATCATTCTCGTCGACGATGCCGCGGATGCGCTGCGGCTGCGTCGGCGTCATATGGCTGGCCCTGTCGGCTGTGGCCTCTGCGGCATTGAATCGATCGAGCAGGCCGTGCGCAAGGTGCCGGATGTCTCGAAAGTTGCTTTGAAGCTGACGCAGAAGGATATCGTCCGCGCGGTCGCGCTTCTGAACGACGCCCAGCCGCTGCATCGCGAGACTCACGCCGTGCATGGCGCTGGCTTCTATACCCCGTCCGAGGGTCTGCTTGCCGTGCGCGAGGATGTTGGCCGGCACAATGCGCTCGACAAGCTTTGCGGTGCGGTCATCCGGTCTGGTCATAAGGGCGCGGATGGTGTGGTCGCTGTCACCAGCCGGCTATCGGTCGAGATGGTGCAGAAGGCAGCAATCCTGGGCAGCTCCGTGCTTGTCGCCATCTCCGCCCCGACGGCGCTTGCCATCCGCACGGCCGACGAAGCCGGCATGACGCTGGTGGCGCTGGTGCGCGGCGACGATTTCGAGATTTTCACCCATCCGCATCGCATCATCACAGGGAGCATCGCCGATGTCGCCTGAGGAAACGCCGCACGGCAAGACCGAAACCAAGCTCATCTATATGGCAAACCAGATCGCCACCTTCTTCAAGACACAGCCGGCGGGCGAGGCGGTGCAGGGTGTGGCGACGCACATCAACAAGTTCTGGGAGCCGCGCATGCGGAGACAGCTGTTCGCGATCATCGACCATGGCGACAGTGGGCTGAACCCGCTGGTGCTTGAGGCGGCTTCGTTGATCCACAGGCCGCCACCCGTTGAGGATATCAAGTCGGCTTAGTATCCAAGTGACAAGATGAAGGGATGGAGAGGGAGAATCCACCCGCACGTGTAATTCCCGTCAAGGGAAGAGGTGCTGTCTTTTGGCCAAGGAGGAGTTGTTCATGACGGCTGCTGATACGAATATTTCCGAGCGCACGGTGACGGCCGGTCTGCTCGACCGTGAGCGAATCATCGCCAAGCCGGGCTTCAACCGATGGCTCGTACCGCCGGCGGCACTGGCAATCCATCTCTGCATCGGCATGGCCTATGGCTTCAGCGTCTTCTGGCTGCCGCTCTCCAAGGCGCTCGGTGCTTCGGCTCCGCCATCGGCCGAATGCGCAAATCTCAATCTTCTGACCGCCCTGTTTACGACGAGCTGCGATTGGCGCGTCAGCGACCTTGGCTGGATCTATACGCTGTTCTTCGTGCTGCTCGGCTCCTCCGCAGCCATCTGGGGCGGCTGGCTGGAACGGGCCGGGCCGCGTAAGGCCGGCGTCGTTGCTGCCTGCTGCTGGTGCGGCGGCATCCTGATTGCGGCGATCGGCGTCATCTTCCACCAGCTCTGGATCATGTGGATTGGGGCTGGCGTCATCGGCGGTATCGGGCTCGGCCTCGGCTATATCTCGCCGGTGTCGACGCTGATCAAATGGTTTCCGGATCGGCGCGGCATGGCGACCGGCATGGCGATCATGGGCTTCGGCGGCGGCGCGATGATCGGGGCGCCGCTTGCGAGCCTGCTGATGAACCACTTCCGAACGGATGGCGCTGTCGGCGTCTGGCAGACTTTCATCGTCATGGCCGCGATCTATTTCGTCTTCATGCTGGGCGGTGCCTTTGGCTATCGTCTGCCGCCGGCCGGATGGCGTCCCGAGGGCTGGAAAGCCCCTGCCGCCAAGAGCTCGATGATTACCACGAAGCATGTGCATCTTCGCGATGCGCACAAAACCCTGCAGTTCTGGCTGATCTGGGCGGTTCTTTGCCTCAACGTCTCGGCCGGTATCGGCGTCATCGGCATGGCCTCGCCCATGCTGCAGGAGATTTTCGGCGGTGCTTTGATCGGCCTGCCGGATGTGAAATTCGCCGATCTCAGCAAGGATCAGGTCGCCACCGTCGCTGCCATAGCCGCCGGCTTTGCCGGGCTGCTGTCCCTCTTCAATATCGGCGGCCGCTTCTTTTGGGCATCGCTCTCCGACAAGATCGGTCGCAAGAACACCTACTATTGCTTCTTCGTCATCGGCATTGCGCTCTATGTCCTGGCTCCCTGGGCCGCCGGTATCCATAGCAAGGTGCTGTTCGTGGGCGCGCTCTGCATCATCCTGTCGATGTATGGCGGCGGTTTCGCTACCGTTCCCGCCTATCTCGCCGATATTTTCGGGACTCAGTTCGTGGGCGCCATCCATGGCCGGTTGCTGACGGCCTGGGCAACGGCGGGGATCATCGGTCCTGTCGTGGTCAACTATATCCGCGAGGCACAGAAGGCGGCCGGCGTCGAAGGCGCCCAGCTCTATACCTTCACCATGTATATCCTCGCCGGCATGCTGGCTCTGGGGCTGATCGCCAATTCGCTGGTGAGACCGCTTGCCGACAAGTGGTTCATGTCGGACGCAGAGGTGGCGGCGTTGCAGGCAAAGACCGCTGCCGCCAATGCAGGCCCCACTGGCTCCTTCGGCATCGGCACCGGTGGCTTCGACGGCAAGGCACTGATCGCCTGGGCGATCGTCGGTATTCCGCTGCTCTGGGGCGTATGGGTGACGATCAGGAGCACTTACGCGCTGTTCGGCTAAGCGACCCTTCGGAAAATGACGAAGCCGCCCCGAAAGGCCGGAGCGGCTTCAAAAAAATCGACCTGCGAAGTTAGGCGGCGAGTTCGTCCGTTTCGTTTTCCTTGAACATCTTGGCGAGGTTCAGGAAGCAGATCATTCCGTTCTCTGTGGCGATGATGCCTTCGCAATAGGCGCGATCGAAAGATGCCGTGACTTCCGGCACCGGCTGTACCTGGCTGGAGGCGATCGTCAGGATGTCGGAGACGCGGTCTACCAGCATACCGATGACCATGTTGTGCACTTCGGCGACGACAATGGCGCTACGCTCATTAGCGACCGTGCTCTGCATGCCGAGCTTATAGGCGAGATCGATGATCGGGATTACCGAACCGCGCAGGTTCATGACGCCGATAACATCTGCCGGCGCATGCGGGATCGGAGTCGACGGTGCCCAACCGCGAATTTCGCGGATCGTGGTGGTCTTGACGCAGAATTCCTGATCATGCAGCCGGAAGGCAATGATCTCCAGAGTTTCGCCGCTGAAGCTGGTGGAATTGATCGTGGCCATGAACGTTCTTCCCGTTGAACTCTGACGCCGAATGCGGCGCGTTATTGGCACGATAGAGCAAGAAGATTGCTCAAACCTAAATCTATACAAGCGGTTTCGACTGGACAGGCTGGCAAAGAACGTAGCTATAGCGAAGAAGGGGCTCACTCCTTTCTCATCCTGAGCCCGTCGAAGGACGAGGGTGGCCCCAGATAGGAATGCTCGCCCGCCAGCAATCCACCACCGATTCCTCTGCCAGCCGGACAGTGCCTCAGGCGGCTCGTGTCGGGCGGTCGAAGATGCGGCGGCCGAAGAGGCTTGCGGCCATTTCCACCAGGACGCGGGCGCTCTTGCCGCGATCGTCGAGGAAGGGGTTGAGTTCGACGAGGTCGAGCGATGAGACGAGATTGCTGTCGGAGAGCATCTCCATGATGAGATGCGCCTCGCGATAGGTGGCGCCGCCTGGCACCGTTGTGCCCACACCCGGTGCGATATCCGGATCGAGGAAATCGACATCGAAGCTGACATGCAGCAGGCCGTTGGCGGCGCTGACGGTATCGAGCACCTTGCGCATGATGGCGGCGACACCCTGCTCGTCGAGCGAACGCATGTCGAAGACGTTGACGCCGTGTTCGCGGATTTCCTCGCGCTCGTGCGGATCGACGGAGCGGATGCCGACCTGGAAGACCCTGCTCGGGTCGACCAATGGCCGGCCGGCCGGCAGAACGCCCTCTATCTCGGCTTCACCGCAGAAAAATGCGACGGGCATGCCGTGAATATTGCCTGATGGCGAGGTGGCCGGCGAATTGAAATCGGAGTGAGCATCGAGCCAGAGCACGAAGAGCGGGCGACCAACCTCCGCTGCATGACGCGCCATGCCGGAGACGCTGCCCATGGACAGGCTGTGATCGCCGCCCAGGATCAGCGGAAAGCCGCCCGATGACGCAACATCATAGACCTTTGCTTCCAACGCTCGGGTGAAAGCGCCGACGATCTTCAGATTATGGGCCTGTGGATGCTCCGGGAGGTCCGCTGCCGGAACAGGATGCAGGTCGCCGCTGTCGGTGACGCGATGGCCAAGCTCGAACAGCGTGGTTTCGATGCCGGCGATGCGGAGCGCCGTCGGACCCATACCGGCGCCGCGGCGGCCGGAACCTTCCTCCAGGGGAACGCCGATCAAGGTAACGGGAGTGGATTGCGTATTCATCGGCATTGCTCCGAAGGTTAGAGCGTTTCCGGAAAAGCCAGCAGCGGCTTTGCCCGGGACGGCATGAAAACAAAGAGATAGTTCAGCTCGGAGAGTCCCTGACGAGCCGAACCGGTCTGAATTATGGTGGCGTGCATTATCAATTGTCTGGATGACAGCAAAAAGATGGAAAATTGTCCAAAATCAACTGGGTTTCGACAGATTGATCAGTCCGATTGCACAGAATGACCAGCATATGGACGATCTGAATGCGATCTCGGCTCCTTCGATGAGATGCTACGCCGGATCAGGCTCCTCAACGGCATCAACAGATGCCGCGCGATCCCTCAATATTCATGCTCGTAGACGACACCGGCTTCTCCGGCGCCGTCCGATCCTGCCGCGCCGCGCAGCTTCACGCCGCGTCCGACGTTGAAATTGATGATGGCCTTGGTGTTGTTGGAGGCGCCCTGCTGCAGTTCGATATAGGTGCGCTTGTTGATATATTTGCCGGCGCCCACCTGCGCCTGGCCGTTCGCATCGGTCGAGATATCGAGATCGTCGACGCCGAGATGGCTGCGCAACCCCTCGAACAGCGATGAGGAGCGTCCGCCGGCGAGCTGGCTTGCGGCATCGGCAAGCTGGGCGATCTGCATGGCCGATAGTTTCGACATGGACTGGCCGAAGATCAGCTGCGCCAGCACCTCGTCCTGCGGCAGCGCCGGCGAGGAGGAAAAGCTGATTTGCGGATCGGTCGCGAGACCGGTGACATCGACGGTGATGGTGGTTGAGCTTACCGTCGAGGTCGCCTCCATGTTGAGCGCGGGAGTCAGGTCACCGCCGAAGGTGATCTTGCTGGTATCCGTGAAGTCCAGCCGGCGGCTGAGGACGGTCAGACGACCGCGCCGCATGGTGAAGCCGCCGGATACCACAGGCTCCGCTGCCGTGCCGCGCACGGTGATGCTGCCGCCGAGTTCGGCGTCGATGCCGCGGCCGCGCACGAAGATCTGCGAGGGTGCATCGAGTTGCAGGTCGATGCCGAGGGTGGTCGATTTGCTGCGCGGTCCCTCCGGCTTCTGATCCTTGAACTGAGCGTTGACCGCAGCCGGGGCATTCTTGTGCTTGATGTTGATCTCGGAGAGCGATGCCGGCAGCTTTTCAGGCACCGTGATCGACGCCTTGTTGATCCTCAGATTGCCCGTCAGCATCGGTGCGGTCAGCAGCGGACCCTTGACGCCGAGCGTGCCATTGATGGTCGCGGCCACCAGCGTCCCGTCGACATAGGTCGCGTTGTTGAACTTCATCTGGATATCGGCCGGGAAACCGCTATCCGGGGCAATCCCGACCGTGCCGCTGCCTGAAATGCTGCCGCCGCTCGTCAGGTTGCCGCTGAGCCGCGAGATAACGGCCTGCTTGCCGTCGAGGCTCACTGTGACAGCAAGGCCGTTGAGGGTCAGGTTCCGGCGGACATCGACCAGCTTGGCACCGTCGGCGGTAATCGTGCCGGTGATGGCCGGTGCTGCCGTCGTGCCGCCGATCTGCATGTCGATCTTCGCCGTTCCCGTCATGACCAGGCCCTGGGCGGCGAGCTGGCCGGCAAGTGCATCGAAAGGCACATTGCCGGAAAACTTCAGCGCCATCGCCTTGCTGCCGGCAATGGCGACAGTGCCGCCGCCGTTGAGTGCGAGGCCGCTCTGGCCGGTCAGGTTGGTATTGATGGTCACGACATTGTCGGCGAATTTGCCGTCCGCCTTGATGCCGAGTGCGGCGAGGCCGGCGGATTTCGTCTGGCTCGTCGCCGCGCCCGACCAGTTTGTCTGGAACACGACGGCAGGCGAGGTCGCCTTGCCGGTGACCGCCACCGTGCCGGAAATGACACCTTCTGCCGCAAGGGTAGGCGCGAAGACATTGGCAAGGCTCGCCGGCAGGTTGGCGATCTTGGCATTGATGTTCAGTGTCTGACCGGCGGTGCCGTCGACGGTCACCGAGCCGCCGCCCGTCTGAAGGGCCAGGCCGTTCAGCGATGCGATCCCATCCTTGATGACGATCTTGGTCGGCGATGCCAGCTTCACCGGTATGGTGCGCGGGGCGCCGGCAAAGGAGTCGAGGTTCACCGTCGTCTGGTCGCCAGACGTCTCGACGCTGCCACGCGTCGTCAGCGGCGCGCTGTCGTATGTGGATTTCAGATCAAAGTCCGTGCGGCTGCCCTGCTGAGTGAAGGTCAGGCCGAGACCGGTGATGCGGTTGGCGCCGGAGGCTATGGTATCCGCCCGGATGCTGCCATTGGCGGAGAAGGCCTTGAGGTCGTCGACGGTGAGCACGACAGCCGGCTTGGCGATGACGAGATCGTCACGCCGGATGCCATTGCCGCTGGCGTTGATCTTCAGGCCGGTCTTTCCATGGGCGCTGGCGATATCGAGCGAGCCCTTGAGATCACCCTCGGCCTTCTGTCCGGCGAGGGCTGCAAGGAGGCTCAGATCCGGCAGATCGAATGTCAGCGCGCCTGACGGTTCGAAGCTCGGCGACAGATCCAGCTTGCCTTGCAGCCTGTTCGTACCGATCTCGGCCGATAACGATGGGATGCTGGTGCGGCCGTCCTTTGAAACGGCGTCGGCGGCGATACGGATCGGCTTGCCGTCGATAGCCCCATTTGCCTGGATGTTTGCCTGTGGGGCCTTGGGATCGGCGGTGCCGGTCACGCCGATATCAAGCGTATCGAGCAGCCGTCCCGCCAGTTTCACGTTGACGGCCTTGACGGTCGCGTCAATGCCGAGAGCGGTCACCGGTCCCTTGGCTTTGAGGCCGAAATCGGCCTGTCCTTCGGCGTTTGGAATGAGCTTGGAAAGGTCGAGCAGCTTGCCCGACAGATCCGAGGTCAGCGACTGGTCGTTGAGCGCGAGATTGCCGTTGATCTCGGCAACATTGGATTTCACCGCAAGGTTGGAGAGCGTCATCTTGGTCGGCACCGTGCCGGCGACCTGGCCCTCCAGCGAAATCGTGCCCTCGAACTTGTCCGAGACGCCGTCGGGCAGCACGCCGGGCAGGGCGAAGAGCTTGAAATTGCCCGTCAGCGCCTTCGAAGACAGCGTATATTTGCCGTTGACGGTGCCGCCGATGCTGGCGCTTTCCAACGTCGTATTGTTGAAGCCGATCGTGTCGGGCGAGAGCTGCAGAGGCGCGGTCAGCGCGATCGGCGCCCGGATCAGACGGTTGAGATCGGCGCTGAGGAAGGCGGTCTGGCCGACGACCAGGCGGAGCTGCAGCGGGCCGGACATGGAGGCCAGATTGAAAGCGTCGCTTCTGGCGCTGAGATTGACCTGACCGATCTGCCCCTGCGGCGTGCTGGCGCTGTCGAGAGCCGCCTTCGCATCGATCTTCACCGACTGCGCCGCGCCCGTCAGCGCGATATCGACGCGGGAAATCAGCGCGCGCACTTCGCCGTCTTCCATCGGCCAGCGGAAGTCGACGGGGCCGGAAGTGCCGAGCAGATTGGCATTGAGGCTGTTGTTGCCGTTGGGATCCAGCGTGCCGGATGCGGCAAGCACCACGCTGCCGGTGGCAAGATTGCCGGTCTGGATATCGATCTTGCCCTTGCCGTCGAAGGTTGCCGAGAGATCGATGGTGGTCTGTCCGGCAAAGAGCGGCCGCATGGTCGGCGGGAGCAGCGAGTCGACGTCGCCGCCACCCTTGACGTCGATATGATGCAGGCCGTCGGCCGAGAGGCTGTGATGGCCGTTGATGGCGACCGTCGGCTTGCCGTCCAGCGCTGCCTGCAGCTTGCCGGCCCAGTTGGAGAGGGGGCCATCGCCCGAAAGATCAATGTTGATCGCCGGGCCGCCCGGCAGATGCAGGAGGCCCGCCAGCATGCCGTCGCGCGGCTCGGAGATCTGCGTCTTCAGCTTCAGCTGGTTGTCCGCCGGCGCAAAGGCGATATCGGCGGAAAGCTTGGCATCGGGCACATCATGGCGGCTGGCATTCAGCATGAGACCCATGCTGTTGCTGTTTGCCTTGACGCTGCCATCGGCGGCCAGAACGAAATCCTGTCCGGCGACTGCCTGGCCAACGCGAAGATCGGGCAGCGCGATTGCGTCGATATTGACGGCGATCGGCAGCGAAAACCCGCTGCTGCCTGCCGTTTGCGTTTCCTGCGCGGGGGCTGCCGTCGAAACCGGCAGACGCTGGAAATCAACGACATCGGCGGCGATACGATCGGCGTGGAACGTGCCTGTCAGCAAGGACAGCGGGGACCAATCCACGGCAAGGTTCTGGACCTTAGCATAAACGCCTTTCGTGTCTGCCACCGTAATGGCACCAACCCTCAGGTTTCCGTCGAGCAGCCCGGAAGGCGCTGCGATGGTAATGGTGCGGTCGGGTGTCGAGGCGAGCTTTGCCACCTGGTCGACGGCATAGGTCGTTGCGGAGGGGACGAGGCCGACGATGAGCACAGCCGCGATCACGAGCAAAAGGATCGCCACGACCGCGTAAGCGATCCAGCGTACCAATCTCCCGAGGATTCGAATCAATATGCTCATGAAAGCGACAGTAACCTCAATTTTGTAACCGTGTGCTGAAACGTCCGCGACAACTATACGGCTTGTCAGAAGGCCTGACCGATGCCGGCATAGATGCCATAAGATGTGCCATTGTCATATTTCTTCAATGGAACGGCGACATCGAGTCTGATCGGACCGAAGGGCGTAGCGTAGCGCAGGCCGACGCCAGCGCCAATGCGCAGATCGGAAAAGTCCGGGAAGGCGGTGTCGGTAACGCTTCCCATGTCGACAAAGGGTACGACGCCGATCGTATCGGTGATCTTCACGCGGGCTTCGAAGGAGGCGGTCACATAGGAGCGTCCGCCCGTTTCGTCACCATTGGAATTATAGGGTGAGATCTCCTGATAGCCGTAGCCGCGCACCGAGCCGCCGCCGCCGGCATAGAAGCGCCGTGTGGCCGGAATATCCTCGATATTGTTCGCGCCCAGCAGCGAGCCGGCCGCAAGCTTGCCGGCAAAGACGACGTTGTCGTTGGCGCCGATGCCCTTGTAGCCGGTGATGGAACCCTCGAACGAGCTGAAGATCGTGCCGCCCATCGCTTCATAGCTCGGCTTGGCGCCGACAGACGCGCGATAACCCTCCGTCGGGTCCAGCTTGTTGTCGCGCGTGTCGCGTACATATTCGAGCGGGATCGCGACCGTCAGATAATTGTGTTTTCCGAAGGCGTCGGTGGTATCCGATTCATAGGAGATCTCGCCGCCGGCGGAGACGGTATCCTGATCGTTGATTTCATAAGCAAGGCTGCCGCTTGCCGTCGCCGTATTGGCGTCGTAGGCGTCCGGATGCAGGCTCTGCAGCTTGAGGCCGGCCGTGAAGGTCGCCGAAGGATAGAAGGTGGCGGGTCTGACATAGGTGATGCCGGCCGTGTAATCGAACTGGCCCACATCGGTCGTCTCGCCGATGCGGGAGATGGAGCCCTCGATGCGCAGCGAATCCGCGCGGCCGGTCAGGTTGCGGTGTCCCCAATAGCCCTGCAGGCCGAAACCGTCGATGGTGGAATATTGTGCGCCAACGCCGAAGAAGCGCTGCTTGCCTTCCGAGACTTCAATAGTCGTCGGGATGCTGCCATCCGGCGCGAGCTTGTCTGCCTCGCGAATGGTGACGCTGGAAAAGACGCCGAGTTTTCTCAAACGGTCCGACGCCTTCTTCAATTCGTCGGGAGAGTAAGGCTTGCCTTCATTGATGCGGGCGTAGCGCTTGATGAAATCCGGGTCGACCGATTTCTGGCCGGTAACGCCGACATTGCCGAAGGGAGCGACGGGGCCGCTTTCGACCTTCAGCGATACGTCGACGGTGTCGGTCGCATGGTCGGCGATGACGTCGCGCTTGTCGAGTCTGGCGAGCGGATGTCCCTCGTTCTTGAAATCGGCGACCATCTTGTCGCCGGCCTTCAGGATCGTCAGAGAGCCTGCATCGCCGCCGCGCACGAGCCCGTAATTCGCCGGGTCCAGCCTGGCGGCGTCGCCCTGAAGGCTTACTCTGCCGAGTTTGAAGACCGGGCCCGGATCGATGGCGATGGTCACCGCGACCGGCTTGGCGCGGCTGAAGGTCGGCGTCGGTGGCAGTGCATCGAGCGGGGTGCCGTTGATGGTGATGGTAACCACGCCGCCGTAGCGAGCCTTTTCATAGAGGACGGCGATCAGCCGGTCGCGATCGTCACGCGCCTTTACGACGACGCCGAGATCGCCGGATACGGGCTTCTTCTCGTCGGCAATCAGCATCGAACTGTCGTTCAACGCGTCCTTCAGATCCTTGTCGAGATTGTCGGCCTTGAAATCGACCGTGTAGCGAACGGGATCGGAAACCTGGTCCGCCGTTTCGTCCTCTCCCCAGAGCTTTATCCCAAAGAGTTTAAATGCAAAGGCATTTCCGGCACATATTGGACCGAGCGCAAGCACTGCCGCAACCGCTGCCACGGTTCCTGCCCGCCGATACGCAATACTCTTCCTCGGTTCAGTTCTTTTATGCATACGCCGCTTTACGGTTACATGAGAACTTACTCAGTTTGACGTTTCCCGGGAGTTAACGCGCGGCCACCATAGAGGCAAAAATCTCTCAGGTGTACCTTTTTGAAGTAAAAACGTGGAAAATATGCCCATTATTTGGGTGAAACGCTGATGTTTCCGCCAGATTTCCATATATTCGAGCGGTCTGAAAAATAGTTTCCAAGGGGTGTCCCGGCCATGTGGCAGGCGGGTTTGGGGTCGGTGTCACAACCTTTTATCGGCAGGAATCAAAAAGTCCCGGACTTGCGGTCCGGGACTTTCGAAAACGCCGTACTGGGATCGATCAGTAGCCGCCGTAACCGCCGCCGTAGCCACCGCGATAGCCGCCGCGCGGGCAATCGTCGATGTAGCGGCGACCATAGCGGTCGCGGTAGTAGCACTGGCCGGGTTGCTCCTGGACGCTGCCGATAACGGCGCCGGAGACGCCGCCGATGGCCGCGCCGACCGCCGCACCGCGGACGTTGCCGGTGACTGCGCCGCCGATGATGGCGCCGGATGCTGCACCGATGCCTGCGCCCTGTTCGGTCGGCGTGCAGCTTGCGATAGACAAGCCGACCAATGCGAGCATAAGAACTTTCTTCATTGACTCTCTCCAACGTTAGTTAAGCCGAACCCCGGCCAACGTCGTCCCATTCTTCAGCTCCACCACGATGGGCTGTCTTTCAGTCCTGCAATGATGAAAAATATCGTGCAAAATATGATTGTCCATTGGCTGCCAATAGTTTTTTTGTTGCCGAACATAGGCCGCTTCGTATCCGGAGAATAAAACGACGGCGCGAAGCAGAAAATCCGCGACTGCTCTAAAGTAGAGGTTGATTGGACTGCAAAAAAGTCAAATGATGCCGCTTGCCTCTGGAGGAGAGGCGAGGAGGAAAATATGGCAAAGGTGACTTTGACGGTGAACGGCCGTTCGGTCAGCGGCGAGTGCGAGGATCGTACGCTGCTTGTCCATTTCATCAGGGAAAAACTCGGCCTGACCGGAACCCATGTCGGCTGCGATACCAGTCAGTGCGGCGCCTGTGTCATCCACATGGATGGCAAGTCGGTGAAGAGCTGTTCGATCCTGGCCGTTCAGGCTTCCGGCTCCAAGATCACAACCATCGAGGGTCTGGCCGCCAATGGCGAGCTGCACCCGGTCCAGGCCGCCTTCAAGGAGCATCATGGCCTGCAATGCGGCTTCTGCACCCCGGGCATGGTGATGGCATCGGTCGACATGATCAATCGTCACGGCGGCAAGCTGGACGAAAAGACCGTTCGCAGCGAACTCGAGGGCAATATCTGTCGATGCACCGGCTATCACAACATCGTCAAGGCGGTGCTTGCAGCCAATGCCGAGATGAATGCCGCCAAGCAGGCGGCTGAATAGAGTTTCACCGAGACCGTCTGGCAGAGCGCCGATGATCGTCGTCTTGGCGTGATGCCAGGCCCGCAACCCCGATGGGAGGATGTGATGGGCGTGGAAGGCATTGGTGCGCGCGTGGCGCGCAAGGAAGACAAGCGATTTCTGACGGGCAAGGGGCGCTACACCGACGACATGGTGACGCCGGGCATGAAATATGCCTATTTCGTCCGCAGCCCGCATGCGCATGCAAAGATCAAAAGCATCGATACGACCGCGGCTTTGGCCATGCCTGGCGTGATCGGCGTGTTCGACGGCAAGCAATTGCTTGATGATGGTATCGGCAACCTGATCTGTGGCTGGATGATCCATTCCAAGGACGGGTCGCCGATGAAGATGGGCGCCTGGCGTCCCCTGGCGGCCGATACGGTGCGCTATGTCGGCGACGCGGTTGCCATCGTCGTTGCCGACAGTCTCGGCGAGGCGCGCGATGCCGCGGAGGCCGTGGCGGTCGATTACGAGGAGCTGCCCGCCGTCGTCGAGGCGGTGGATGCGCTGAAAGCGGGCGCGCCGCAAATCCATCCGGAAGCGCCCGATAACCTGATCTTCGACTGGGAACTGGGCGATGCGGCGGCGACCGACAAGGCGATTGCCGAGGCAACCCATGTCACCGAGATCGAGATCCACAACAACCGGCTTTCGCCGAATGCCATGGAGCCGCGCGCCACGCTCGGCATCTACGATGCGGCCGAAGACCATTATACCTGCTACACGACGAGCCAGAACCCGCATGTGGCGCGGCTGGTCATGAGCGCCTTCTACAATGTCGCCCCCGAAAACAAGCTGCGTGTCATCGCGCCCGACGTCGGCGGCGGCTTCGGCTCGAAGATCTACATCTACCCGGAGGAAATCGTCTGCCTCTGGGCATCGAAGAAGACCGGCGTGCCGGTGAAATGGACGGCCGACCGCACGGAAGCTTTCCTGACCGACGCCCATGGCCGGGATCATGTCTCCAAGGTCAAGATGGCCTTCGATGCGCAGAACCGCATCACGGCGCTGAAGGTCGACACGATCGCCAATCTCGGCGCCTATATGTCGCTGTTCTCTTCGTGCGTGCCGACTTATCTTTATGCGACGCTGCTGTCAGGCCAGTATGCGATCCCGGCGATTCATGCCAATGTCCGCACGGTCTATACCAACACCGTGCCGGTCGATGCCTATCGCGGCGCGGGACGTCCGGAGGCGACCTATCTTCTGGAGCGTACGGTCGAAACGGCGGCGCGCGAACTCGGCGTCTCGCCGGCGGAATTGCGGCGGATCAATTTTGTCCGCACCTTCCCTCACCAGACGCCCGTCATCATGAACTACGATGCCGGCGACTACGAGGCCTCGCTCAATGCCGCCATGCAGCAGGCGGATTGGGATGGTTTTCCTTCGCGGAAGGCGAAGGCAGCCGCCCGCGGCATGAAGCGCGGCATCGGTATGAGCTGCTATATCGAGGCCTGCGGCCTTGCGCCGTCGCAGGCCGTCGGCGCGCTCGGTGCCGGCGTCGGCCTTTGGGAATCCGCCGAGGTGCGGGTGAACGCGGTCGGGACCATCGAAGTGCTCACGGGCTCGCACAGCCACGGGCAGGGACATGAGACCACCTTCGCGCAGCTCGTCGCCGACCGGCTCGGCGTGCCGATCGACAGCGTCTCCATCGTCCATGGCGATACCGACAAGGTGCAGATGGGCATGGGCACCTATGGCTCCCGCTCGGGCGCCGTCGGCATGTCCGCCGTCGTCAAGGCGCTCGACAAGGTGGAGGCGAAGGCGAAGAAGATCGCCGCGCATCTGATGGAGGCAGACGAAAGCGATATCGTCATCGAGAACGGCGAAGTGAAGGTGGCGGGCACCGACAAATCGCTGCCCTGGTTCCAGGTGGCGCTGGCGTCCTACACCGCGCATAACCTGCCCGCCGGCATGGAGCCGGGCCTGAAGGAAACCGCCTTCTACGATCCGGCGAACTTCACCTTCCCGGCCGGCTGCTACATCTGCGAGGTGGAGGTGGATCCGGAGACCGGCAAGACCGAGATCGTGCAGTTCGTCGCGGCCGACGACTTCGGCAACATCATCAATCCGATGATCGTCGAGGGGCAGGTGCATGGCGGCATCGCGCAGGGTATCGGCCAGGCGCTGCTGGAAGGCGTGCATTACGACGAGAGCGGCCAGCTTCTGACGGCAAGCTTCATGGACTACACCATGCCGCGCGCGGACGATCTGCCGTCCTTCCAGCTTTCGCACCAGAATACGCCGTGCCCGAACAATCCGCTGGGCGTGAAGGGATGCGGCGAGGCGGGCGCCATAGGCTCCCCGCCGGCGCTGATAAATGCCATCACCGATGCGATCGGCAACAACACGCTGACCATGCCGGCCACACCGCTCAAGGTGTGGGAAGCGGCACGGGCTGCTGGCTGAGAGGAGGACAGGACATGTACGCAACGAATTATCATCGCGCCTCCTCGGTCGACGAAGCCGTGAAGCTTCTGTCTGATGCCGACGAAGGCAAATACGTCTCCGGTGGCATGACGCTGATCGCGACCATGAAACAGCGTCTGGCATCGCCGAGCGATCTCGTCGATCTCAGGCATATCCCTTCGATCAAGGGAATCCGTGTCGATGGCCGCAGGGTCACGATCGGCGCGGCGACCACCCATGCGGAAGTTGCCTCTTCGGCAGCGATCCGCACGGTCTGTCCGGCGCTTTGCGATCTTGCCGGCATGATCGGCGATCCGCATGTCCGGCATATGGGCACGATCGGTGGGTCCATCGCCAACAATGATCCGGCCGCCGATTATCCGGCGGCTATGCTGGCGCTGAATGCCACCATCGTCACCGATCGCCGCCAGATCGCGGCCGACGACTTCTTTCGGGGCCTGTTCGAGACGGCGCTGGAAGGGGCGGAGCTTATCACCTCCATCGCCTTCGATGCGCCGGAGCGGGCAGGCTATGCCAAATTTCCCAATCCCGCCTCGCGCTATGCGTTGACGGGGGTCTTCGTCGCCAAGGGGGCAGGGGGCGTGCGCGTTGCCATTACCGGTGCCGGCGCGGACGGCGTGTTCCGCCATGCCGAACTGGAACAGGCGCTTGCGGTCCACTGGCTGCCGGACGCAGTTACCGGCGTGACAGTGGACCCATCGGCGCTGCTCTCCGACCTGCACGCCACGGCCGAATATCGCGCCAATCTGATCAAGGTCATGGCCAAGCGCGCCGTGGCTGCTGTCTAGATTCGCCATGAACAGGCCGGAGCGGCGGGGTTTACCCGCCGCTCCGGATAGAGTGTTTCCAGCACGGTTTCGATTGTCAATTTGACGTGAATGGTTATTCTTGTCTGGAATTATTCAAAATTAGTGGCCATTTGCCGCAGCGGGCGCGAAAGCAATGCGGAGGGGTTGACGTGTGAACCGGCATTCTCGAAAACGGTCGCACGGTACTGGAGCAGATGATGGATTTCGAAGCATTTTTTAAAGGCGAGCTGGAAGGTCTTCACAATGAAGGCCGCTACCGGGTCTTCGCAGATCTGGAACGCCGCCGTGGCAATTTCCCGCGCGCTGTCAGACATACCCCGAACGGCCCGCAGGAAGTGACCGTCTGGTGCTCCAACGACTATCTCGGCATGGGCCAACACCCCAAGGTGATTGAGGCGATGAAAGAAGCCATCGATCACTGTGGCGCGGGTGCGGGAGGCACCCGGAATATTTCTGGCACCAACCACTACCATGTTCTGCTCGAGCAGGAACTCGCCGATCTCCACGGCAAGGAATCCGCGCTGATCTTCACCTCGGGCTACATCTCCAATTGGGCGACACTCGGCACGCTTGGCGCACGCATTCCCGATCTCATCATCTTCTCGGATGCGCTGAACCACGCTTCAATGATCGAAGGCATTCGCTATGCGAAGTGCGACAAGGTCATCTGGAAGCATAACGATCTGCACGATCTCGAAGCCAAGTTGAAGGCTGCCGATCCCAAGGCGCCGAAGCTGATCGCCTTCGAGAGCGTCTATTCCATGGATGGCGATATCGCCCCCATCAGGGAAATCTGTGACCTCGCCGACAAGTATGGCGCGATGACCTATCTCGACGAAGTGCATGCCGTCGGCATGTACGGCCCGCGCGGCGGCGGTATTGCCGAGCGCGAGGGACTGATGGATCGCCTGACCGTCATCGAAGGCACGCTCGGCAAGGCATTCGGCGTCATGGGCGGTTACATCGCCGCTTCGACCGCACTCTGTGATTTCATCCGGTCGTTTGCCTCCGGCTTCATCTTCACGACCTCGCTGCCGCCGGCGCTGGCTGCGGGCGCCGTCGCCTCTATCCAGCATCTAAAGGTCAGCCAGTTCGAACGCATGCGCCATCAGGATCGCGTGCGCAGGCTGCGTGCACAACTCGATGCGGCCGGCATTCCGCATATGCCGAACCCGAGCCACGTGGTTCCGGTCATGGTCGGCGATGCCGCCAAGTGCAAGTGGATTTCGGATCTGCTGCTCGACGCCGGCGTCTATGTGCAGCCGATCAATTATCCCACCGTACCGAAGAAAACCGAGCGCTTGCGCATCACGCCGACGCCGCTGCATTCGGATGGCGATATCGAGCAGCTGGTCGGTGCGCTGCATGCGCTCTGGTCGCGCTGTGCGCTCGCAAGGGCCGTTGCGTAAGGAAAGCTTCCTCTCAGAGCCCAGGGGTTTCTGCCAGAAATTGGAACGGCGGATGAGCCAGGCGTGCTGTTAAGCTGCCATAAATTGTAAGCGACTACTTACGCGTTACGCAGCCTTTTCCCGCTGGGCGATGAGCACGGCGGCACGGCTGCGCGCCTCGGCGTCGGCGGCAAAGACGGCATCCATGGTCTCGGCGCTGCCGGTTGCGATCATCTCGTCCATGACAGCCTCGGCGATATCGGCCATTTCCAGGAAGCCGATGCGGCCATCGACGAAGGCGTGGAAGGCGATCTCTTCGGCCGCATTCATGATCGCGCCCTGGAGGCCGCCGCGTTCCAGTGCGGTGCGGGCAAGGCGAAGGGCCGGGAAACGAACCTCGTCCGGCGCCTCGAAATCCAGTCGGGCGAGCTTGGCGAAATCCAGCCGGTCGACGCTGAGCCTGGTGCGGGCCGGGTAAGCCAACGCATAGCCGATGGCGGTGCGCATGTCGGGACAGCCGAGCTGCGCCAGAATGGAGCCGTCCGTATAGCCGACCATCGAGTGAATGACGGATTGCGGGTGGACCACGACTTCGATCTGATCGGGCCGGACATTGAACAGGTGCTTGGCCTCGATCATCTCCAGCGCCTTGTTGAACATGGAGGCGCTGCCGATGGAGATCTTGAAACCCATCGACCAATTGGGATGGGCACGCGCGATCGCCGGCGTGACATTGGCCATCTGCTCGCGCGTCCAGGTGCGGAAGGGGCCACCGGACGCGGTGAGGATGATGCGTTCGACCGCGTGCTGTTGATCGTCCTCCAGTGCCTGGAAGATGGCGCTGTGTTCGCTGTCGACGGGGATCAGCCGGCCGCCGCCCTCGGCAACGGCGCGCACGAAGAGATCACCTGCCGAGACGAGACATTCCTTGTTGGCGAGCGCGATATCGCCGCCGCGGCGGGCAGCTGCCAGCGTCGGCGCAAGACCGGCGGTGCCGACGATCGCCGCCATGACCCAATCCGAGGGCATCGAAGCGGCTTCGATCAAGGCATTCTTGCCCGCGCCGACGACAATGCCTGTCCCGGCGAGCGCATCCTTCAGCTCCTGATAGCGCTCTTCATTGGCCGTCACCGCGAAAGCGGCGCCGCAGGCCTTGGCCTGCTCGGCCAGCAGGCCGATATTGTCATGCCCGGTGATCGCGGCGATATCGAAGGCGTCACGTCCGCCAAGCTGGGCGATGACGTCGAGCGTATTCTGGCCGATGGAGCCGGTCGAACCCAATATCGTCAGGCGGCGACGCGCCTTGCTGCCGGTATTCATTCAGGTATCCGCATTTGCTGCTGTTCCCCCAAGGCTCTACAGGGGATTGCGTGGAGCGGCAAGTCCGCAGCCATGCAACCGCTCCTCTGCCAGCACCCGCGAAAAGCGAGTGTGTGAATTAGTCATATTTTTTTCGATCTCCATTGAACCAAATGCAAACTGCCGCGTTTTCCGACCACCTGAATGCGGAGGACGATGAATGGTTTTCAAGGCGGCGACGTTTCATGGCATGGAGCTCTATCTGGAAAACGACCAGGCCAGGCGCTCGGCGCTGGAATCTGCGGTTGCCAACGCGCTCGCCGTTGCCGGCGGAATCGATGCTTCCGATGTCACCGTGATTGCGGCAGGCCAGGAAATCCGTCTGCACGGTTCGGTCGCGACTTCCCAGGAGGTGAAGCGGGCGACCGCGGTTGCGGAATCCATTCCCGGCGTGCGGCTGGTGAGGAACAGGATCGCTGTGGGGTGATATCTGGACTTTAAGTTCACGCTTACGCTGCGCCCTTATGGAGGCTCACGGCAGGGCGCGTTCAAATACAAATAGTCGTCAGATCGAAGAACAGCTTCGATACGGTTGGAAAATCCGATGCGTGGGTGCCTATATGGCGAAGCACGCCGCCCACTTTCTCTATAACGCGCTTCGAAGCGAGGTTATCGTCGTTGCAAACGATGCTGACTTTGGCAAAGCCAGCGTTCCTTGCTATTGGCAATAAAAGCCGAAGTGCTTGCGTTGCATATCCTCGACCTTGTTTCCAAGAAACGACCGAATAGCCCACATGACCCGGCACATGTAGGGGCAGTTCGGTCGTTCCGGCCAAATAGCGGAATGTGATGTAGCCGCAAAAGCCTCCATCCCAGATCCAGAACGGGCGGGAAACAAGGCATTGATGTTCCCGATTCGATATCGCTGTGGCGACGATTTCATTCGATATAGTACGGGCGAGGAAAGCTGATCTGTCTTTCCTGAGTATCGTCAGTTCAGTTTCGATAAACGACTTGTCATGCTGGCGCCGTGGATCGGGCGACCATCCGCGCATGAGCGCTCGTTCGAAACCCCGCAAATTGAGCAGGCTTGGCTCTACAAGGGTTAAATCACTTGTGCGCGCTGAACTCTGGTGTTTTCCCAATCTCGATCACGCGATCATCATTTAAGCTGAAAAATGGTGATCTCGACGCGATTCGAACGCGTGACCCTCAGATTAGGAATCTGATGCTCTATCCTGCTGAGCTACGAGACCACTCGGCATGATCCATACAAAAGCCAAGGCCCGAAGCCAAGCCTTTTTGCGTCGTGGAGACAATCTGTCTTGAGCGGGCTCCGCGCAGTCTTAAAGACCACGCGGAGGTATCGAGGCAGGCCTCAGGCGTTGAGGCGCTGTTCGGCGAGCCGCACCCAGTAGGAGATGCCGTGGGCGATGGCTTCGTCGTTGAAGTCGTAGGCCGGATTGTGCAGGCCGGCGCTGTCGCCGTTGCCGACGAAGATGAAGGCGCCGGGACGGGCGAGCAGCATGTAGGAGAAATCCTCGCCGCCCATCATCGGGTCGATATTCGGGATGACATTGCCCGCGCCAGCGATTTCCTCGGCGACGGCGATTGCGTGATCGGTTTCGTCGGCATGGTTGAAGGTGACCGGGTAGTTGCGGTGGAATTCGATCTCGGCCTCTGCACCGTGGCTCGCGGCGATGCCGGAAACGATCTGCTTGAAGCGCCGTTCAGCGAGGTCACGCATTTCGGGATCGAGGGTGCGCACCGTGCCGCCGAAGCTCGCATCGTTCGGGATGACGTTATGCGCGTTGCCGGCGTTGAACTTGGTGACGGAGACGACGACGGATTTCAGCGGGTCGGCGCTGCGCGAGGCGATGAGCTGCAGGTTGGAAACGATCTGGGCGCCGATGGCGATCGGATCGATCGTTTTATGCGGCATGGCCGCATGGCCGCCGAGCCCCTTGATGGAGACGGTGAATTCATCCGTCGCCGCCATGATCGGGCCTTTGCGGATGGCGAAATGGCCGACGGGCAGGCCCGGCATGTTGTGCATGCCGTAGACCTCAGCGATCTCGAAGCGCTCCATCATGCCGTCCTTGACCATGGCGTCGCCGCCGGCGCCGCCTTCTTCGGCCGGCTGGAAGATGACGGCGATATTGCCGTTGAAGGTCCGGTTTTCGGCGAGGTATTTCGCGGCACCCAGCAGCATGGCGGTGTGGCCGTCATGGCCGCAGGCATGCATCTTCCCTGGTGTTTCTGAAGCATAGGGCTTGCCGGTGATCTCGGTCAGCGGCAGGGCGTCCATGTCGGCGCGCAGGCCGATCGTGCGGCCCGAAGCCTTGCCGCGGATCAGGCCGACGACGCCGGTGCGGCCGATGCCGGTCACCACTTCGTCAACGCCGAAGGCGCGCAGTTTTTCGGCCACGAAGGCGGCCGTATTCTCAACGGCATAGAGGAGTTCCGGATGTGCATGGATATGGCGGCGCCACTCGGTCACTTCGCCCTGGAGTTCTGCGGCCCTGTTCAAGATCGGCATGCTGATTTTCCTGCTGCTCAATATCGATTCTGGTTCAATTCACGGATCCGCCGCACGGCCCTGACCAGCTTATAGCGGCCTTTGCGGTGTGCTGACGGCAAATAAAGTCGTCAATCGCCTTTGCCTTCTCCTAGCCATATAGGTTAAATAGACGAAGCTTTCGAGAAAATTCCGGACTTCTGAAGGATAGATCGTGCCGACGAAGAAGAATCGTTTGTATGCCGCCCTGCGGCTCGCTCCTATGGCCGCAGCAGCATCCATGCTTTTCCTGTCGGCTGCTGGCACAGCCGCAGCCAATCCGCATATTCTCGTCGATGTCAGCACGGGACGTGTTCTCGACCAGCAGGAGGCGTTTCGACGCTGGTATCCCGCCTCGCTCACCAAGCTGATGACGACCTATGTGACCTTCCGGGCCATCCAATCCGGCCAGGTCAGGCTCGATACGCCCGTCGTCATGTCGAAGCTTGCGGCGGCACAGCCGCCCGCGAAGATGTATTTCAAGCCGGGCCAGAAGATGACGCTCGACAACGCCTTGAAGATGATGCTGGTCAAATCGGCCAACGATCTCGCCATGGCCGTCGCAGAGACGGTCGGCGGTTCGCAGCAGGGCTTCGTGGCGCTGATGAATGCGGAAGCCGCCCGCCTCGGCATGCGCGACTCGCATTTCATCAACCCGAACGGCCTTCCCGGCAAGGGGCAATATACCACGGCGCGCGATCTTGCGATCCTCAGCGTCGCGCTACGCCGCGAGTTCCCGCAATATGCCGGCTATTTCTCGCTCGAGGGCTTCACCAACGGCGTGAAGCAGGTGCCGAACATCAATATGCTCATCGGCCGCTTCGACGGCGCCGACGGCATGAAGACCGGCTTCATCTGCGCGGCCGGTTTCAACCAGATCGCATCGGCAACCCGCAACGGCCGCACGCTGATCTCGGTCGTGCTCGGAACCGACAGCCTGGCGGCACGCGCCGACGATTCCGCCAATCTCCTGGAAAAAGGCTTCCAGAACCAGTTGTCCACCCGCGATACGCTGGCGACCCTCAGGCCCGATGCGCCGCTTGCAGCCGACGTCGCCGATGTGACGGCCGACATCTGCAGCACCAAGGGCGCGCAGGCGCGCAGCGAGACCCGCGATCCCTTCGGCCGCACCAAGGTGCAGTCGCCCTATATTCATGAAATGGATCACGAGCCCAATTTCGTCTATGCCGGCCTGATCGGCGGCCAGGATGTCGCGACTGCCGCCAAGGGCGACAAGGACGATGTCGCGGCCAGAGGCGACAAGGCAATCAGGGACAGCAAAATCGCCATTTCCGGCGGTGCATCCGGTGTGCCTATCCCCATGCCGCGTCCCACTTTCTAATATCGGACAGGAATCATGAGCGTTTCGCAGCAAAGAGTGCCGGTTGCCATCCTGACCGGCTTCCTCGGTGCGGGTAAATCGACCCTGCTCAACCGCATCCTCAAGGATGAGGCCATGCGCGATGCGGCCGTCATCATCAACGAGTTCGGCGATGTCGGCATCGATCATCTGCTGGTCGAGAGTTCCGGCGATGCCATCATCGAGCTTTCCGATGGCTGCCTGTGCTGCACGGTGCGCGGCGAGCTGGTGGATACGCTGGCGAACCTGATGGACGCGATGCAAACCGGCCGCATCCGGCCGCTGAAGCGCGTCGTCATCGAAACGACCGGCCTTGCCGATCCTGCTCCCGTCATGCAGTCGATCATGGGCAATCCGATCATTGCGACCAATTTCGACCTCGATGGCGTCGTTACCGTCGTCGATGCGGTCAATGGGCTGCAGACGCTCGACAATCACGAAGAAGCGCGCAAACAGGTAGCGGTTGCGGACCGCTTGATCGTGTCCAAGACCGGAATCGCCGGCGCCGTGCCGGAAGCGCAGCTGGAGAGCAGGCTGAGGGCGCTCAATCCGCGTGCGCAGATCCTGAATGCCGATAGCGACGAGGCCGGCCGCGTCGCCGTTCTCGTCAACGGCCTTTACGACCCGGCCTCGAAGATCGCCGATGTCGGCCGCTGGCTGCAGGACGAGCTGGAAGCGGACGACGATCATCATCACCATAATGAGCACGATCACCACGACCATGATCATCATCACGGCGATCATGGACACCACCATCACCATCATGCGCATCACCACGGCCACCGGCATCAGCACGCCCATGATGTCACCCGCCATGACGGCTCGATCCGATCCTTCTCGATCGTCGAGACGCAGCCCATCGATCCCACAGCGCTCGAAATGTTCATCGACCTCCTTCGTTCGGCGCATGGCGAAAAGCTCCTGCGCATGAAGGCGATCGTTGCCGTATCGGACCGGCCGGAGCGCCCTGTCGTTCTGCATGGCGTGCAGAACATCTTCCATGCGCCGGTTCGGCTGCCGGCCTGGCCCGATCCCGAAGACCGGCGGACGCGCATGGTCATCATCACCAAGGATCTGCCCGAGGATTTCGTGAAGGGCCTGTTCGACGCCTTCCTCAGCAAGCCGCGCGTCGATACGCCGGACAGGGCGGCGCTGGAGGACAATCCGCTCGCCGTGCCGGGGATGAAATTTTAGTTTCAGCCTTTGATATCTGGTAATCCGCCTCGCTCTGAAAGCTCCTTCTCCCCAGTGGGGAGAAGGAGTGTGCGGCAGCGTACCTGCCTCATATGCGATTGCCCTCATGGTGAGGCGAGAGCGTAGCGACTCTCGAACCACAAGGATGACCCCGGTCGTCACCCTCTCCGGATCACGAAGCGATGGCCGCTTTCCGTCTTCTCGCTGAGGAGAAGCGTGTGGCCCTTCTCATTGCAGAGATGCGGGATATCGATGGCGGCAAGCGGGTCGGTCGTCTCGACGGTCAAGGTCGCGCCGCTTTCCATGCCGCGCAAGCGCTTCTCCGTCTTGATCGCCGGGTAGGGGCATTTCAGCCCGCGCAGATCATAGATCCCGTTATCCGAGCTATTCACTCTTGGCCCAGAACTTCCAGAAAGGCGGCTTCTTGGCTTCCGTCTGCGCGGTCTCGACAGGCGGAGGCGGCGCGTAGGCGAGCGGATTGACGGCCTGGTTCATCGGGTTTGCCATGGGGATCGGCACATTGGCCGGCATATTGGCTGCCACCACAGGGCCGCTCGGCTGCTGGGCAGTCGCCTCGGGAGCTGCGGTCGCGACTCGGATGCTTGCGGTCGACGGATTGGCGGTCGGGCTCGCCACCGTGCCGCCCCGCGCAATCTGCTGCGCCGACTGGTTGGATACCATCGATTCCAGATCGGCGACCTTCATCATCTTGCCGGCGGCAAGCGCGGTGCCCGTGGGAGCATAGGCAAGATCGTGCCCCTTGCGCTGCTTGGCGACGATGGCCTTGCGCTCGGCTTCGGTCGGATCGTACCAGGCCATGCCGTCGAATTTCTTCGAGGCCATGGCATAATCGGCCTGGTATTGCTTGTCATAGGTCGCAAGCGCCACCTGCAGGGCGGGCGGCGTGGTCATGACAGGGCATTTTCCGCCGGCATTGAACGGTCCGCTGGCCTGCTGATTGAAGACGTATTTCTTCTCGCAGACCTCGACCTCGGGCGGCCGCTTGGTGACCTCGAAATTGTCGTAACCGACCTTCAGCATCTTCCAGAAGTCGATATTGGGGCTGAGGCGGTGCTTCCACATATTCTCCGCCGTCATGCGGAAGGGGAAGGCTTCGAGCTGAATCGCCTTCTGGCCGCCCTTGAAAGCGTCGCGCGCGAAGGCGTAGATTTCCAGCACCTGCTGATCTGTCATCGAATAGCAGCCGGACGAAGAGCAGGCGCCATGGATCATCAGATTGTTGCCGGTACGGCCATTGGCGGCATCGTAGCGGTTCGGGAAACCGGTGTTGATGGCGAGGTAATATTTCGAATTCGGGTTCAGGTTGGCCGGCGTCAGCATATAGAAGCCTTCCGGCGCCTGCCGGTCGCCTTCCTTCACCTTCGGGCCGAGACGGCCGGACCAGGCGCAGATCTTGTAATCGGCGATGACTTCGAAGCGATTGCTCTGGTTCGCCTTCAGGATCTCCATCACGCCTTCTTCCTTGAAGATGCGGATCATGATCGGCGAGTTGCGGTCCATGCCCTTCTTCGTCATATCGGCGAGGATATGGCTCGGAAGCGGTTGTTCGACCTTGTTCTTGACCGTCGACAGGTCGACCGACGCCGTGTCCAGCGCATCGTTGCAGCCGGCGAGTGACAGCGCCATCAATGAGACGTAGGCAAGGTGACGGATGCGCATTCTGACTTAGCCCATAAATGCGAAGAGCGGCAGCTTGATCTGTTTCGCCACTCCCCTCGAAGCATGAAACGGAATCATAGGCGGTTTATACTTGAAAATTCCTTACCAGCCTATGACCTGCCCGCAGCGCGTCGGCAAGCTTTTCTTTGCCATAAAAGCTTCGATAACGGAAATGTGGCCAAGGTTTGGCCTCATTCCCGTTTTTAGCGATCACTTTTTCCGAATGTGGCTTAGAGATTGCGGCCCATGGAAAGGAATTTCTGACGCCGGTCGTTGCGCAGCTGTTCGCCGGAACGGCTGGAAAGCTCGCCGAGCGCGTTCGCAATCGTCTCGCCGGCGGAGGCCATCACCGTGTTAGGATCGCGGTGCGCGCCGCCGAGGGGTTCGGGGATGATGCCGTCGATAATGCCGAGGCTCTTCAAATCTTCGGCGGTGATCTTCATGTTGGTCGCGGCTTCCTTGGCGCGCGTTGAATCGCGCCACAGGATCGAGGCCGCGCCTTCGGGCGAAATCACGCTGTAGATCGAATGTTCGAGCATGTAGACGCGGTTGCCGGTGGCAATCGCGATCGCGCCGCCCGAACCGCCTTCGCCGATCACGATCGAGATGAGCGGCACTTTCACGCCAAGGCACATTTCGGTGGAGCGCGCGATCGCCTCTGCCTGGCCGCGCTCTTCCGCGCCGACGCCGGGATAGGCGCCGGCCGTGTCGACAAGCGTGATGACGGGCAACTGGAAACGGTCGGCCATTTCCAGGATACGGATCGCCTTACGGTAGCCTTCCGGCCGGGCGCTGCCGAAATTGTGCTTCAGGCGGCTCTTGGTGTCGTTGCCTTTTTCCTGGCCGATGAGGGCGACCGGCTGTCCGCGGAAGCGGGCGAAACCTGCCTGGATGGCGGCATCCTCGGAGAATTTGCGGTCGCCGGCCAGCGGCGTGAATTCGGTGAAAAGGGTGCTGGCGTAGTCGACGAAATGCGGGCGCTGCGGATGGCGGGCGACCTGTGTCTTCTGCCAGGCATTAAGCTTGGAATAGATGTCGGCCATCGCCTCGCGGACGCGGATTTCAAGCCGCCCGACTTCGTCCGATGTGTCGATGCTTTCGTCTTCGCTCGCCAGTTTCTTGAGCTCGTGAATCTTGCCTTCGAGATCCGAGATGGGTTTTTCGAAGTCGAGATAATTGTGCATGAGGTGCGTTTCCGATCCTTTTGCCCGTGACGAGAGACGGCGGCTTTAGCCTGTGTGCCGGTCCTAATCCTGTTTTTTTGCCTGTTTGGCAAGGGGGTGATGCGTTTGCACGAGCTGATGAAGGCGTTCTTCCAGCACATGTGTGTAGATTTGCGTGGTCGAGATATCCGAATGACCGAGAAGTTCCTGCACCACGCGCAGGTCCGCGCCATTGGCCAGAAGATGGCTCGCGAAGGCATGGCGCATCACATGCGGCGAGATCATCGATGGTGTCAGGCCCGCCCGAATGGCAAGATCCTTGAGATCGCGCGCGAAGACCTGGCGTGGCAAATAGCCTTGCTTGGAGGCCGCTGGAAAGAGCCATGGGCTCTCCGGCAAGGGCTGCTTGGCATTTGCCGCAATCTCCGTCTGCAGCCGTCCATAGGTCTTCAGGGCCGAAATGGCGGATTGCGACAGCGGCACCAGCCGTTCCTTGTTTCCCTTGCCGCGGATCATCAGGAAGCGCCCCTCCTGATCCAGCACCTTCGCCGGCAGAGAAACGAGCTCGCTGACGCGCATGCCGGTGGCATAAAGCATTTCCAGAAGCACCAGCATGCGCAGTCGCTGCAGCCGGTCCGGTCCTTCGACCGCCGCTTCCTGCTCGGCCTGGGTCAGAAGCCTCGTCACCTCGTCGACGCCCATCGTCTTCGGAAGGGCGCGGCCTTTCTTCGGCGCATCGAGAATTCCGGTGGGATCGTCCGTGCGCAACCCTTCCGCATAAAGGAACTTGTAGAACTGGCGCATGGCTGAGAGCCGTCGTGCCTGCGACGAGGGTTTGAAGCCTTGGCTCGACAGGCTGGAAAGATAGGCGCCGAGATCGTTGGCACTGGCTTCGGCCAAACGGACGCCGAGGCCGGACAGAAAGGAATGGAGGTCGTCGAGATCGCGCTGATAGGATTGCAGCGTGTTGACCGCAGCGCCGCGCTCGGCGCTCATCATTTCCAGGAAGGCCTCCAGGTGCACGCGCCCCAGATCGCGCGCGCCGGTTTTTGCGTTTGTGGCCGGTGTGCTCATGGCTTCAGCGATCCCGTCGTCGGCGGATTGAGGCGCTCCGGCGGAATGCGGATCGTCACATCGCGCGGCTGCGGATCGACAAAGAGCACGAGTGCCCACATCGCTCCATATATCGATCCGGCGATGACCGCGCAGATGACAAGGAAGCGAAACAGGGTTGGCATTCGAAAAATCTCCTTCGCCGTTCATTGGCGCGGCGATGCGCAATAATTATGTCCTTCAAGGGTTAGCTGAAGGATATTGCAGACATGTTTACGATAGCGGCGTCTTGACGCTACCGGTGCATTTGACGATACCGTTTCCAAAGAAATTGTGAATGGGCCGATGAGTGAACAAGTCCTGACCCTTGCCGAAAGCCTCAAAGACAAGGCGCGCGCTGCGCTGGGTCAGCGCAATCTTGTCCTCGTGGGATTGATGGGTGCGGGCAAATCCTCGGTCGGCCGGCTTTTGGCACAGCAGCTAGGCATTCCCTTCGTCGATACGGATGTCGAGATCGAGCGCGTGTCGCGCATGACCATCGCCGAACTGTTTGCTGCTTATGGCGAGCAGGAGTTCCGGGCGCTGGAAACTCGCGTCATCAAGCGGCTCCTCAAGGGTGGACCGCGTGTCGTCTCCACTGGCGGCGGCGCCTTCATCAATGAGAGCACGCGCCTGCACGTCAAGCGCGGCAGCCTTTCCGTCTGGCTGAAGGCCGATCTCGACGTCTTGTGGGAGCGCGTCAACAAGCGCGACACACGGCCGTTGCTGAAGACCGAGAATCCGAAACAAACCCTCGAGAACCTGATGAATGCGCGCTACCCCATCTATGCGGAAGCCGATTTTACGGTTCTGTCCCGCGATGTGAGCAAGGAAATCATGGTCAAGGAAGTCCTTGCCGCCATCGCCGAGGGAAAGAAAGCAGAAAGCAAAATACCATGAATGCGATCACACCGGCCTCGTCAGAGCGTCTCGTGCGCGTGCCTCTCGGCGAGCGCGCTTATGACATCCTGATCGGCCCCGGCCTGATTGCCCGCGCGGGGCGTGAGATTGCCGCGCGGCTGAAGGGCCGCAAGGCCGCCGTCATTACGGATGAAAATGTTGCGCCACACTATCTCGATGCGTTGGTCGCCAGCCTCGAGGCTGCGGGCATCCAGGCCTCCAGCCTCGTCTTGCCGGCAGGCGAAAAGACCAAGAGCTTCGAGCATCTGATTACCGTTTGCGATGCGGTGCTGACGGCACGTGTGGAGCGCAACGATGCGGTCATCGCGCTTGGCGGCGGCGTCATCGGCGATCTCTCGGGCTTTGCCGCCGGCATCGTTCGCCGCGGCGTTCGTTTCGTCCAGGTGCCGACATCGCTGCTGTCGCAGGTGGATTCGTCCGTCGGCGGCAAGACCGGCATCAACACCCGTCACGGCAAGAACCTCATCGGCGTCTTTCACCAGCCGGATCTCGTCCTTGCCGATACCGATGTGCTGAATTCACTCAGCGAACGTGAATTCCGCGCCGGTTACGCCGAGGTCGCCAAATATGGCCTGATCGACAAGCCGGATTTCTTCGCCTGGCTCGAGGCCAATTGGAGGCAAGTCTTTGCCGGCGGGGCGGCCCGCATCGAGGCGATTGCTGCAAGCTGCCAGGCGAAATCCGATGTCGTCGTCGCCGACGAGCGCGAAAACGGGCCTCGCGCCCTGCTCAATCTCGGCCACACCTTCGGCCACGCGCTCGAAGCAGCCACCGCCTATGACAGCCGCCGGCTGGTGCATGGCGAGGGTGTTGCGATCGGCATGGTGCTGGCGCATGAATTTTCCGCGCGCCTTAATCTCGCAAGCCCAGATGATGCCAAGCGCGTCGAGGCGCATCTGAAGGCCGTGGGCCTGCCAACGCGGATGGGCGATATTCCCGGCGCGCTGCCGCCGGCCGAAACGCTGATGGACGCGATCGCGCAGGACAAGAAGGTCAAGAGCGGCAAGCTCACCTTCATCCTCACGCGCGGCATCGGCCAGTCCTTCGTTGCGGACGATGTGCCGTCGTCCGAAGTCCTGAGCTTCCTGAAGGAAAAACATCCCTGATGACCGTCGAGGGCACGCTGGCTGTTCTGTGGGAATATTGGCCCGAGATTATATCGATCGTGGCCCTGGTGCTGCTTTCCGCCTTCTTTGCCGGCTCGGAGACAGCGCTGACGGCGGCTTCGCGCAGCCGTATCCACACATTGGAAGCCAACGGCGACAGGCGGGCCGGCATCGTGCGGCTCTTGATAGAGCGTCGAGACCGATTGATCGGCGCGCTGCTGATCGGCAACAATCTCGCCAACATCCTGTCGTCCTCGCTTGCGACCAGCTTGTTCCTCGGTCTGTTCGGCAATTCCGGCGTGGCGATCGCCACCGCCGCCATGACTGTTATCCTCGTCATTTTCGCGGAGGTTCTGCCGAAGAGCTGGGCCATTGCGACGCCGGACCGTTTCGCGCTGAACGTCGCCAGCGCTATACGCCTCTTCGTCGTCGTCGTCGGGCCTGTCTCGAGCGTCGTCAATGCCATCGTGCGCCAGATCCTGGGCATCTTCGGCGTCAATCTCTCCCGTGAAGTGTCGATGCTGTCGGCGCATGAGGAGCTGCGCGGCGCCGTGGACCTGCTTCACCGTGAGGGTTCCGTGGTCAAGGCCGACCGTGACCGTCTGGGTGGCGTCCTCGACCTCGGCGAGCTGGAACTGTCCGACATCATGGTGCATCGCACGGCGATGCGCGCCATCAATGCCGATGATCCGCCAGAAGTGGTCGTGCGTGCGATCCTCGACAGCCCCTATACGCGCATGCCGCTCTGGCGCGGCACCATCGACAACATCATCGGCGTCGTGCACGCCAAGGACCTGCTGCGGGCGCTGGCGGAACGTAATATCGAGCCGGAAAATCTCGATATCGTGAAGATCGCGCAAAAACCCTGGTTCGTGCCCGACAGCACCAATCTCGAGGATCAGCTCAACGCCTTCCTGCGCCGCAAACAGCATTTCGCCGTCGTCGTCGACGAATATGGCGAGGTGCAGGGTATCGTTACCCTGGAGGATATTCTGGAGGAGATCGTCGGCGATATCGCCGACGAGCACGACCTCGACATCCAGGGCGTGCGGCAGGAGGCCGACGGCTCGATCGTCGTCGATGGCGTCGTACCGATTCGCGACCTCAATCGTGCGCTCGACTGGCACTTGCCCGACGAAGAGGCGACGACGATTGCCGGTCTCGTCATCCACGAATCGATGACCATTCCGGAAGAGCGTCAGGCGTTCACCTTCTACGGCAAGCGCTTCATCGTTATGAAGCGGGAAAAGAACCGCATTACCAAACTGCGCATCCGTCCCGCCGAGACGGAAGAGGCGAAGGCTCCGTAGGAGCTATCTCATCGATGGACTACCAGCGCACAGCCTCGCCTGGAGCTGCCGGCTCTACGGCCAATGCATGCAGGCCGGCATCAAGCTCCGGCTTCAGCAATTCGTTGATCGCCCTATGGCGCGCAAGGCGCGGCATGCCCGTGAACTTGGCAGAAACGATGCGAATTCTTATATGGGTCTCGCCGGTTCCTGTCATGTCGGGCTGATGGCCGGCATGCAGATGGCTTTCATTGATGACGATAAGGCGCTCGGGCGCGAAAGCGTCGCTGAGCTTCCGTTCAATGCGGGATTGCAGTGTCGTTTCCATATTCCCGCGTCGACCTCGCTCTCGAAAAAAGGCTCCCACAAAGCCTGTAACATTCCTGTTTGTCAATTCTTGTTGTGGGGTATCCAAGGCCCCATAATTAGGACGCCATGAGACTTGATTCAAAATATTTCGATCGCATCCGTACTCGCCGCAAGCGCGCGCAGGAGCCCGAGCAGGGTCCGCCGACGTGCCAGTGGGACGGCTGCGACAAGCACGGTACGCATCGCGCCCCGGTCGGGCGCAATGCGGAAGGGCAGTTCTTTTTGTTCTGCTTCGAGCACGTCAAGGAATACAACAAGGGCTACAATTATTTCTCCGGCCTCTCGGACGGCGAGATCGCGCGCTACCAGAAGGAAGCGATTACCGGCCATCGTCCGACCTGGACGGTCGGGGTCAACAAGGCTGCCCGCAACAGCCCGCTTCAATCCGATATCCGCTCCGGCTCCTATTCCCGCGTCCGCGATCCCTTCGGTTTCGTCAAGGAAGGGGAGGGGCAGGGCCGGGGGCCGCGTTTCCCCCAGCAGCGCAAGCTGAAGACGCTGGAGGCGAAGGCCTTCGATACGATGGGGCTTGGCGCCACCGCCACGGCGCCGGAGATCAAGCGCCGCTACAAGGAATTGGTGAAAATGCACCACCCCGATGCCAATGGCGGCGACCGCGGCTCGGAGGAGCGTTTTCGCGCGGTTATTCAGGCCTATCAATTATTGAAGCAGAACGGTTTTTGTTAATTCCTGTCCTTGCTCTCCGCATTCAATCAGGTATGGTCCAAATCGGCTGAAGCTGCGGGCAACCGCGGCAGGGTGCGCATTTGGCTGGCTGCACCTCGGCCAACTTTCCGGACGCGGCGTTTCTTGTCCGGGACTCTGTTCAAGGATGCTCGCAAGCGATCATATTATCGCGCCGAGATTTTGCTTTAGTCCCGGAGAAGTATCGCCGCTGTTCCGACCGAACGGATGCGGGCAATAAGCTGCGGCGTTTCGGATAAATCGGCTGAGTTTGATATGGTAGGGTCAGAGGCACCCGCCCTGGAGACATGATGAGCAAGATTGACCTTGATATTTCCGAGATCCCCGATACCACCGTTTCGGTCCGTGAAGTCTTCGGCATCGATTCCGATATCCGCGTGCCCGCTTACAGCCAGGGCAGCGCCTACGTGCCCGATCTGGATACGGACTACCTCTTCGACCGCGAGACCACGCTCGCCATTCTCGCCGGCTTCGCGCATAACCGCCGCGTGATGATCTCGGGCTATCACGGCACCGGCAAGTCCTCGCATATCGAGCAGGTCGCCGCGCGCCTCAACTGGCCTTGCGTGCGTATCAACCTCGACAGCCATGTCAGCCGTATCGATCTCGTCGGCAAGGATGCGATCGTCGTCAAGGACGGCCTGCAGGTTACCGAATTCAAGGACGGCATCCTGCCTTGGGCCTATCAGCACAATGTCGCGCTCGTTTTCGACGAATATGATGCCGGCCGCCCGGACGTGATGTTCGTCATCCAGCGCGTGCTGGAGTCCTCTGGCCGCCTGACGCTGCTCGACCAGAGCCGCGTCATCCGTCCTCACCCGGCCTTCCGCCTGTTCGCGACCGCCAACACGATCGGCCTGGGCGATACGACCGGCCTTTATCACGGCACGCAGCAGATCAACCAGGCGCAGATGGACCGCTGGTCGATCGTGACGACGCTGAATTACCTGCCGCACAACAACGAAGTCGATATCGTGCTGGCGAAGGTGAAGTCCTTCCGTACCGACAAGGGCCGCGATACCGTTTCCAAGATGGTGCGCGTCGCCGATCTGACGCGTGCGGCCTTCATGAACGGCGATCTGTCGACCGTCATGAGCCCGCGTACCGTCATCACCTGGGCCGAGAATGCGGAAATCTTCGGAGATGTCGCCTTTGCCTTCCGCGTCACCTTCCTCAACAAGTGCGACGAGCTGGAGCGTCCGCTCGTTGCTGAGCATTATCAGCGCGCCTTCGGCGTCGAGCTGAAGGAAAGTGCCGCCAATATCGTGCTGGAAGCCTAGAACATTTCCGCTTTTCTTCGAATCGCGAAAACGTTCTATCTTTTTGTTTTGACGCAACTCCGGATAGAAAAATGCTCTGCATTTTTTCTGGAATTGCTTTAGGGAAAAGCCGATACATCATGTCAGGTCGCGGAGATAATTCCAAAGCGAAGCCGGGTGCCCCGGTGGACATGGAGCCGTTGCGCCGGGCGATCACCGGTTGTGTCCGCTCGATCGCCGGCGATGCCGAGGTCGAGGTGGCCTTTGCCAATGAACGCCCGGGGATGACCGGCGAGCGCATCCGCTTGCCGGAGCTTTCGAAACGGCCGACAGCCCATGAGCTCGCGGTGACCCGCGGCCTTGGCGATTCGATGGCCCTGCGGCTTGCCTGTCACGATGCCCGCGTGCATGCCGTCATGGCGCCGCAAGGCGCGGACGCCCGCTCGATCTTCGATGCGGTCGAACAGGCGCGTGTCGAATCGATCGGCTCGCTGCGCATGAGCGGTGTTGCCGCCAACCTCAACTCCATGAATACGGAAAAATACGCCAAGGCGAATTTTTCCGGCATCGAGCGGCGCGAGGATGCGCCGATCGGCGAAGCCATGGCGATGATCGTGCGCGAGAAGCTGACCGGGCAGAAGCCGCCCGAAAGCGCCGGCAAGGTGCTCGATCTCTGGCGCCCCTTCATCGAGGAAAAGACCGGCGGCGAGCTCGACACTCTGCTGTCGTCCATCAACGATCAGCAGAGCTTTGCCCGTATCGTGCGCAACATGCTGACGGCCATGGAGATGGCCGAGGAATATGGTGACGAGCAGTCGGAGCCCGACAGCGAAGACCAGCAGAGCGAAGAGGACAAGCCGAACGGCGAGGACCAGAACGACGACGACGTCAAGGAAGACGAAGGCGCCGATGCCGCTCCGGCCGAGGATAGCGAAGCCTCCGACGAGCAGATGGAAGATGGCGCGACCGAAGACGGCGGCGAAATCTCCGACGACGACATGAGCGAAGAGGGTGATGAAGACTCGGAAACGCCGGGTGAAACCCGCCGTCCGAATACGCCCTTTGCCGATTTCAACGAGAAGGTCGACTATCACGTCTATACGGAGGAGTTCGACGAAACCACGACGGCACAGGAACTGTGCGACGTGGCAGAGCTCGAGCGCCTGCGCGCCTTCCTCGACAAGCAGCTTGCGCATCTGCAGGGCGCCGTCGGCCGGCTCGCCAATCGTCTGCAGCGTCGCCTGATGGCGCAGCAGAACCGCTCCTGGGACTTCGATCTGGAAGAGGGCTACCTCGATCCGGCACGCCTGCCGCGTCTGATCATCGACCCGATGCAGGCGCTGTCCTTCAAGATGGAGCGCGATACGCAGTTCCGCGATACGGTCGTGACGCTGCTGATCGACAATTCCGGCTCCATGCGTGGCCGCCCAATTACGGTCGCCGCCTCCTGCGCCGATATTCTTGCCCGTACGCTGGAGCGTTGCGGAGTCAAGGTCGAGATCCTCGGTTTCACCACCAAGGCGTGGAAGGGCGGACAGGCGCGCGAAAAGTGGCTTGCCAGCGGCAAGCCGCAGACGCCGGGCCGGCTGAATGATCTGCGCCATATCATCTACAAGTCCGCGGACGAGCCCTATCGGCGGGCGCGCAGCAATCTCGGACTGATGATGCGCGAGGGGCTGCTCAAGGAGAATATCGACGGCGAGGCGCTGATCTGGGCACATAATCGCCTGCTCGGGCGCCGAGAGCAGCGCCGCATCCTGATGATGATCTCGGATGGTGCGCCGGTCGATGATTCCACGCTGTCGGTCAATCCGGGCAATTATCTGGAGCGGCATCTGCGTGCCGTCATCGATCAGATCGAGACGCGTTCGCCTGTGGAGTTGTTGGCGATCGGTATCGGCCACGACGTCACGCGCTACTATCGCCGCGCCGTCACCATCGTCGATGCCGACGAGCTTGCCGGCGCCATGACGGAACAGCTTGCCTCGCTGTTCGAAGATCAGACGAGCATGCCGCGCTCGCGCATGCGTCGCGCCAGCTGAGCCCGCCTCGGCGTCCCGTGGCATCGGCCTCATGGCCGCTGCCCTTTCCATCCGGCATCGCTGGTCCCTGGGGCTTGCCCGTTGCCGGGCGATGGGCCTGCCTGATAGCCGTGCTTGCCGGCCTGCTTGCAGGCTGCAGTTTCGCGAGTGATTCCGACGAGGCTGGTCCGGCTGCCGTCCAGGCAAAGGTGATTTCCACCTTCAGGTCCGGCTCTGATCAATCACACTTCGGTTCGCTGGAGTTTCTCGGCGGCCTTGAGCTCAGTTCGGACAATCCGCTTCTCGGCGCCATCTCGGCCATTCGCTTTCGCGCCGACCAACGGCATTTCATCTCTGTGCTCGATACCGGCCACTGGCTCACTGGCGCTGTCGAACGTGACGAGGCGGGCCGGCTGAGGGGCATCGGTGATGTGCAGATCTTGCCGATGATCGACCGTGACGGCGGCACAGATACCGGTAAAGGGGATTTGGATGCCGAAGGGCTGGCGTTGCGCGGCGACCGTGTCCTTGTCAGCTACGAGCAATATCATCGTGTCGATATCTATCCCGATCCGGGCTTCGAGATTTCGCCGCCTGACGGCACCATCCTGCTGCCGATCCCGAGATGGCAGCTGCGCGCCAATCGAAGCCTCGAGGCGCTGATGATCGCTCCAAAGTCAGGCCCGCTTGCGGGGGGCGCCGTCGTCGTCGCCGAAGACAGTCTGGACGATCAGGGCAATATGCCGGCTGCCGTTCTGGATGGGCCATTCCAGGGCCGGTTTGCCGTTCGGCATCATGATGGCTTCAATGTCAGCGACGGTGTCTTCTTGCCTGATGGGGATCTTTTGCTGCTGGAGCGGCGCTTCGGCTTGATACATGGCCTTGGCTTGCGTATCCGCCGTATCGCCGGTGCGGATATCAAGCCGGGTACAGTCGTGGACGGCGATGTGATCTTCGAGGCGGGGAGCAGAGATCAGATCGACAATATGGAGGGCATAGACGTCTTCCGCGCCGCCGACGGCTCACTGCATCTCATCCTGGTCTCGGATGACAATCATTCGATCCTGCAGCGCAGCCTGATGCTGGAGTTTCGCCTGCACGAGGAAAATCTTCTCAGCCAGAACTGAAACATGTCGTCGCGCGCCGATGCCGGCGCGCTTCCGATCATCGCCGTTAGGCGGTGGGCGCCTGCGACATCGGCTTCAGCACGTTCATCAGCGCACCGTAGGGCAGCAGCATGACGAGGCCGACCGTGGTCTTGACCGAGAAATCGCCGATGGCCCAGGAGATCCAGCGAGGCGCCGACGAAGAGAACGCGCCGAGGATCGGAGCCCATTCGATCGCGAAGGGATCGTTCGGCCCGAAGAAGACGAAGAAGGGTGCGAAGGCGAAGGAGAAGAAGATCAGCGTATCGAGCATCGAGCCGATAAGCGAGCCGAACAGCGGCGCGCGCCACCAGGCCATGCGGCGAAGGCGATTGAAGACCGAGATATCGAGCAGCTGGCCGGCAAGATAGGCCGAACCGGAGGCGATCGCGATGCGCGGCTGCGCCGTATAGAAGGACAGCGCGACGCCGACGACGAAGCCAGCGAAGACGACCTTACGCGCGGCCTTGGGACCGAACTGGCGGTTGGTCAGATCGGTGATGAGGAAGGCTACCGGATAGGTGAAGGCACCCCAGGTGAGAATATCCGCAAGATTGATGCCGGCGAGTGTCGCCTGCAGCGGATACTGCACGAGGATGTTGGAGGCGACGACGACCAGCGTCATCAGCAGAACGTAGATAAGGGTATGACGTATCGTCAGCATTTTTTTATCCTGGGAGATGCCACCAGTTGAAACAAACCGAACATGGAAAAAGGCTTGTCCGGATATCATCCGTGCAAGCCTTTTAGTCGGTATGAAATCGTGAAGTACTAGAGCTGCTTACGCAGCAACAGCAGCTTCAGCAGACTTCTTGACGATCTGGCGACGCAGCAGGCGAGCGCGCATGCTGAGTTCGTTTTCGCTTGCCTTCAGGAGGAAAGCGTCCAGACCACCGCGATGTTCGACCGAGCGGAGCGCTGCAGCGGAAACGCGCAGGCGGTAGCGCTGGCCGAGAACGTCGGAAATCAGCGTGACCTGGCAGAGGTTCGGCAGGAACCGACGCTTGGTCTTGTTGTTGGCGTGGCTAACGTTGTTGCCCACGAGGACGGCCTTGCCGGTCAATTCGCACATGCGGGACATGGTACACCTACTTTTGTTTTTCTTGGCCATCGGGTAGACATCCCGGGCAAAGCCCGACGCGCAATCCAACAGGCCATAATTGGAAAGTTGCGGTTCTATAGTCAGAGAGGCCGGCCGCGTCAAGCCAAACCTTGTCTTTTCCCGCAATTCCGTCAAAAAGCTGCTGTTGTCTGACGCTCGCAGCAGGCGAGCAAAGCAACTATATAACTTGCCTGATCCTCGTTGAAGGCCTTGATCATGGTTCAAATTCGGAAGTGGCTTCTCATTTCAGCGATTATCGCGTCGATGCCGTCGATGGCATTGGCCGATGTGCTGCGGCATGAAACGCGTTATCGCGTTTCGCTGGCCGGCCTGCCGATCGCCAGGGCGGATTTCAAGACGGAAGTCACCGGCAAGCAGTTCACTATCCGCGGCGATATCACGTCCGCGGGTCTTGCCGATCTTGTCACCTCCATCGACGCCAGGACGGATGTGGCCGGCGTCGTCAACGACACCAAGCTGCAGGCGACGCACTACACGCTCTTCTACAAGAGCGGCAAGAGAGAGCGCACCTATGATGTCGCCTATACCAATGGCAATGTGACGTCGAACACGATCACGCCCGAGCCGAAACGGCCAGACACCTGGGTTCCCATCACGGAAGGCGACCTGAAATCCGTGCTCGATCCGATTTCCGGCATGATCTTCCCGATCACGCCCAGCCTCAACCTCTGCAACCAGACGCTGGCCGTCTTCGACGGCGAGATGCGCATGGATCTGAAGCTGTCGCCGAAGGGATCGCATCCGTTCTCGACCGAGGGCTTCAAGGGCAAGACCATTGCCTGCGGCGTGCGCTTCACGCCGAAGAGCGGCTACAAGAGCACCCGCAAGGACTATCTTTATCTTGCGAAGAGCGATGATATGGAGATCTGGTTCGCCAAGGCGGATACCATGAATGTCTACGCTCCTGTCTACGTCCGCATCCCGACGCAATACGGAACGGTGACGATTACGGCTGTAAAATACGGCAGCTAGACCGGCTGCTGTTTCACGGAAAAGCTTGACGATTCCCGTAGTTATTTCTACGCAACTCCACGAAAATTGCTGTGCATTTTTCGTGGAGTTGCTTTAGCGGGCTTGGGACGTCCGCAGCGGCAAGCTGAGGGCAGGGATGAAATTTCGCGCGACATTGATGGGCTTTTCGGCCATTGTGATGTGGTCGTTTCTGGCGCTTTTGACGGTGGCCTCGGGCACGATGCCACCTTTTCAGCTGCTCGCCATCTGCTTTGCCATCGGCAGCTTCCCCGGTATTGTCGTGCTCCTGCTGAGACCTGAGCGAGTGAAGCTCCTGCGTCAGCCGGCCAAGGTCTGGATCACAGGCATTGCCGGTCTGTTCGGCTATCATTTCCTTTATTTCACCGCGTTGCGCCATGCGCCGGCCGTGGAGGCGGGCTTGATTGCCTATCTGTGGCCGCTGTTGATTGTCGTCGGCTCGGCGCTGCTGCCCGGCGAGCGGCTGCGCTGGTATCATATTGTCGGCGCGCTGATGGGGCTTGCGGGCACGGTTCTGATCGTCGGTCGCAATGGTTTTCACTTCGAGAGCGCCTATGCGATCGGCTATGGCGCAGCCTTTCTCTGCGCCTTCACCTGGTCCGGTTATTCCTTAATAACGCGCCGCTTCGAGGCCGCTTCCACCGATGTCGTTACCATCTTCTGCTTGGCGACATCGATTCTCTCCTTTTTCTGCCATCTTGGTCTGGAGGAGACCATCTGGCCCGAGGGCGTACCGCAATGGATCGCCGTTCTCGGCCTTGGCCTTTTTCCGGTCGGCGCCGCCTTCTACGCCTGGGATTACGGCGTCAAGAATGGCGATATCCAGATCCTCGGCGCGGCAAGCTATGCCGCACCGCTGCTATCGACACTGATCCTGACGCTTTTCGGTTTTGCCGCGCCGAGCTGGGGCATTGCGCTTGCCTGCCTGCTGATTACCGGCGGCGCCGTGCTGGCCGCCCATCGCATGATCCTGCGCCGGGACGATGCCCTGCGGGCACAGGCGGAAGCGGCGGAATAGCTCCGCCGCGCGCTGTCATCTCCTTCCCCATTGTCGTCGGATTGCGGTCAGCTGAGTTCTTGAGCGAGTCCGATGAGAAGCCCTTCAGGCCCGCGGATATAGCAGAGCCGATATGCATCTTCATATTGGACCACTTCGCCTACAAGCTGCGCGCCGCGCGTGCGGAGCCTTTCAAGCGTCTCGTCGACGTCGTCGACGGCGAACATGACGCGGAGGTACCCGAGAGAGTTGACCGGGGCGTTGCGGTGATCTGCGACGACAGGGGGCGTGAGGAAGCGGGAGAGCTCGAGCCGGCTATGCCCGTCCGGTGTGTGCATCATGGCGATCTCGACACGCTGATCGCCCAGTCCAGTGATGCGCCCGGCCCATTCTCCTTCGATCATGGCCCGTCCTTCGAGCTCGAGACCAAGTTCGCGAAAGAAATCAATAGCCCCTTCGAGGTCTTCGACGACGATTCCGACGTTGTCCATCCGCTTGAGTGCCATGTTTCCAATCTCCAGTGCCTCTTGGGCCGTAAACTCGTCAAGCTGCTTGCTACGCATTCCGAATGGAAACCGCTTCGCACCTTCCTGGAAATGCCCCAGGCGAGCACGGGCCTATGAGGAGTCTACGGCCAGATCCGATTGTTATTTCTTGAAGACCTTTTCGAGGAAGGCTGCGAGCGACGGCCGCCAGACATCCATCTCATGCTGGAGATCCGGATATTCGTGGTATTCGTGCTTGATCTTTTTCTCGTCCAGCGTCGCCTTCAAGCCGGCGACATCCTTGCCGACGACCTGATCCTTGCTGCCGACCGTCACGGTGAAATTGCGCAGAGCCTTGTTGATCTTTTCCGGCTCGTTCAGCACGGTGTCTACGCTCTTGTTCGGAACGGTCGTCGTGCTGACGCCGCTGAAGGTAGCGACCCAGCCGAAGGTGTCGAGATGCGAAAGGCCTGACACGAGGGCTTGATATCCGCCCTGTGACAGGCCGGCAACGGCACGGCCATCGGTGTCGTTCCGCACCCGGTAATGCTTCTTCATGTATGGAATGAGATCTTCGGTCAGTTCGCGATCGGCCGCCTCGGCATTGGCCGGATAGAAATTCGCGCGACGATCGGCAGCGGGGAAGTTCTCGGCGATCGCATTCGGCACGTCGGTTTCCGTATCCGGGATCACGACGATCATCGGCTCGATCTTCTTTTCGGCAAGGAGGTTGTCGAGGATCTGCGGTGCGCGGCCCTGGAGGACCCAGGACCCCACGGTGTCGCCGAAGCCGTGATAGAGATAGAGCACCGGCAGCGGCTTGGAGGAATCGGTATAGCCGGGCGGCGTATAGACATACATCTGCCGTTCCGAATCCAGCGCCTTGGAATGCAAGGTCACCAACCGCAAGTCGCCATGCGGCACGTTGCGGGTATCAAGAATACTGCCGGGCACCAGGATCAGGCTGGTATTGACCTGCCGCTGCGGCTTCGGCGCATTGGTGCCGGTATCGATGCTGCGGAAACCATCGACGTTGAAATAATACTCATAGAGATCGGGCTTCAGGACCCCGGATTTGGCACTCCAGGTGCCATCGTCGCCGCGTTGCATGTCGATCGGATCGCGTGAGCCGAGGACGACGGAAACGGCCTTTGCCGAGGGCGCATAAAGGCGGAAGGTGATCGAACCATCCTTCTCGACCGAGGTGACAAAGTTTTTCAGGGGCTGGCTGGCCGGCGGCGAAGCCGGTGCATCAAGGGCAAGGGCAGGAACGCTCATGACACAGCCTGCCGCGACGAGCAAAGGAAACAACAAACGCACGAAAAAACCTCCTCCAGATGAATCAATTTTCACTCCCCCCGTGTAAAGCTGACACAGCGCAACGCTTTTTCAAGGCCGTTGCCCCGCGCCGTCTGGCCGCATGCCGCGTGATGTCAATCAAAGGCAAGGGAGGTTCAGCCTGAGGTGGGTTTCCAGTCCGGCGCGGCCATCTCGAAGCTCGAAAATTCGAAGCCGGGGGCGACCGTGCAGCCGACAAGCGTGAATTGTCCGAGGCTTTCGGCCGATTGCCACCAATTGGCCGGAATGATCGCCTGCGGGCGCTCGCCTTTCGCCAGGTCCATGCCGAGAACCAGCCTTTCACTGGCCTTGCCGTCGGCCGAACGATGCAGGGCGAGCGGTGCGCCGGCATAGTAGTGCCAGACCTCGGCGGCATCGCGTACCCGATGCCAATGCGAGCGATCGCCGGCCTCAAGCAGATAGTAGATCGCCGTCGAGTGGCCGCGCGCACCGCCGTTCTCGTCCCGGAACGTCTGCACGTACCAGCCGCCTTCCGGATGCCGCTGCATGGAAAGCGTTTCGATAATCTCTTTTGCCTGCATCAGAAATTATCCTTGCGCTTGCGGATCTCGGCAAAGACCTCGTCATTGCTGCGGCTTTCCATCAAAAGATGGCGGCGGATCGCCGGATCGGCGGGGCGCAGGAACGGGTTCGTTTCCTTCTCCAATGCCAGGGTCGTCGGAATGGTGAACTTGCCTTCCGCCCTCAAGGCCTCGATATCGGCGGCGCGCGCCTTCAGCCGCTCATTGGCGGGATCGATGGTCAGCGCGAAGCGGGCGTTGGAGAGGGTATATTCATGGCCGAAATAGACGGCCGTTTCGTCCGGCAGAACCGCAAGCTTCTGCAGCGAGGCCCACATATCCGTTGCCGGCCGTTCGAACAGTCGGCCGCAACCCAGCGCAAACAGCGTGTCGGCGGCAAAGAGCAGCTTGTCGTCGGCAAAGTTATAGCAGACATGGCCGGCGGTGTGGCCAGGCGTTTCGATGACATTGACCGTATGACCGGCGAACTCGAACGTATCGCCGTCGGCGACGGCACGATCGAGGCCGGGAATGGCAACGGCCTCGTTGATCGGGCCGATGATCTCGCAACCGAACTGTTCCTTCAGCGCCAGATTGCCCTCGACATGATCGGTGTGATGATGGGTCGTCAGGATATGGCTGATCGTCCAGCCGCGGCGATCGGCGGCCTTCAGGATCGCATTTGCCTCCGGAGCATCGATCGACGCCGTTAACCCGGTTTCGGGATCATGGACCAAGACGCCGTAATTGTCGGAACGGCAGATAAATATCTCTAACTCCAATGGTTTCATGATCGAAATCGTCCTCGTCTTTTCCGTTGGTACAGAATGTAAGCCGATCGGCCTTGAAGTCCAACGTTCGGCTGATAACATTTGTTTCGATGCATACCGATATCGTCGATCTCCGCCAGTTTTATCATTCCGAGCTCGGTCGCTTGGCGGAGCAGTCGATTGCCATGGCGCTTTCCTCCATCTGGGCGCGCATGCCGGAGGAGCGGCTAGTCGGCCTCGGCTATGCCGTTCCCTATCTCGATCGCTTCCGCGCCGATACCGAGCGCACCTTCGCCTTCATGCCGGCGGGGCAGGGTGCGGTGAACTGGCCGATGGGATCGGCATCGTCGACGGCGTTGGTCTTTGACGAAGAACTGCCGTTGCCGGATAGTTCGATCGATCGGGTGCTGATGGTGCATTCGCTGGAATTCGCCGAAAGTCCGCGCGAGACCCTGAAGGAGCTTTGGCGGGTTCTGGCGCCGGGCGGTCGGCTGGTCATTGTGGTGCCGAACCGTACCGGCGTTTGGGCGCGCATGGAGCATACGCCGTTCGGCTCCGGCCGGCCCTATTCGCGCGGCCAGCTGACGTCGCTGCTGCGCGAGACCAATTTCACGCCGGGTGCGACGGCGGAGGCCTTGTTCTTCCCGCCCTCCAAACTGCGCACGGTGCTGCGGCTGCGCCGCGCCTTCGAGCGGGTCGGCCGCACCCTTTGGCCCGCTTTCTCCGGCGTCATCATCGTCGAGGCGCAGAAACGGCTCTATCAGGGGCTGCCGGTTGCCGTCCGTGCCTCGCGCCGCGTCTTCGTGCCGGTTCTGGCACCGCGCGGCATACCGACGACGCGCGACATCCCCTGATAGGTTTCAGCTAAGCGCCGACACTCGACAAAACCGCGTTTCCGCATTAATGCGACGGGGTGTCATAACCCGGACTTTTCCGGTCTTTCCCAAGGTCGATCCCATGAGCATGGAAATGAGCAAGCCTGTCCCGCGTCCCGGCATTCTCGATATCGCTGCCTATGTGCCGGGCAAGGAGCATGCACCGGGCGTTGCGCGCGTGTTCAAGCTCTCCTCTAACGAGACGCCGCTTGGGGCCAGCCCCAAAGCCATCGAAGCCTTCCGCGGCGCTGCCGGGCATCTCGAACGCTATCCGGACGGACAGGCCAAGGAACTGCGCCAGGCGATCGCCGACGTGCATGGGCTGAATGTGGCCAATATCCTCTGCGGCGCCGGCTCGGACGAGCTGCTCGGCCTGCTCTGCCACACCTATCTCGACACCGGTGATGAAGGCATCATCACCGAGCACGGCTTCCTGGTCTACAAGATCCAGATCATGGCCGCCGGCGCGACGCCTGTCACGGTCAAGGAAAAGGATTGCACCGTCGACGTCGACGCGATCCTCGCCGCCGTCACGGAGAAGACCAAGATGGTCTTCATCGCCAACCCCGCCAATCCGACCGGAACCTATGTCCCGGTCAGCGAGATCCGCCGCCTGCACGCAAGCCTGCCGAAGCATGTCATTCTCGTGCTTGATGCCGCCTATGCCGAATATGTCCGCCGCAACGATTATGAGGCAGGCCTTGAGCTCGTTTCGGCCAATCAGAACGTTGTCATGACCCGTACCTTCTCAAAGGTCTATGGTCTTGCGGCGCTTCGCATCGGCTGGATGTACGGACCCGTCGATATCGTCGACGCAATCAACCGCGTGCGCGCTCCGTTCAACTTGAACACGGCTGCCATCGCTGCGGGTGCCGCTGCCATTCGCGACCAGGCTTTCACGGAGAAGGCCGTCGCGCACAATACGCTTTGGCTCGAGAAGGTGACTGCTGCGCTTGAGGCGATAGGGCTCAGGGTCACGCCATCAGTCGCGAATTTCGTTCTCGTCCATTTTCCGGATAGCGAGGGCAAGCGCGCTGGCGAGGCCGACGATTTCCTCACCAGCCGAGGTTATATCGTGCGAGCCGTCCGGGCCTATGGGTTCCCGAATTCGCTGCGCATGAGCATCGGAACGGAAGAGGCCAATCTCGGCCTCATCGACACGCTGACGGAATTTATGGGACGCAAGGCATGAGCACGATCCAGTTCGACCGCATCGCGCTGATCGGCATCGGCCTGATCGGTTCTTCCATCGCCCATGACATCAAACGGCTGGGCCTTGCCAAGGATGTGGTGATCTCGACGCGCAGCGCCGAAACGCTGAAGCGTGCCGAGGAGCTGCAGCTCGGCGACCGCTATACGCTGTCCTCGGCCGAAGCGGCCAAGGATGCCGATCTTGTCATCGTTTCCGTGCCTGTCGGCGCTTCGGAGAGTGTCGCCAAGGAAATAGCTGCGCATCTGAAACCGGGCGCCATCGTCACCGATGTCGGCTCGACCAAGGCGTCGGTCATCGCGCAGATGCAGCCGCATATGCCCTCCAACGTGCATTTCATTCCGGGCCATCCGCTCGCAGGTACGGAAAAGTCAGGTCCGGATGCGGGTTTCCCCGGGCTGTTCAAGGGACGCTGGTGCATCTTCACGCCCGTTCCGGGCACCGACGAGGCCGCGATCAAGACGCTGCGTACCTTCTGGGAAACTCTCGGCTCCCGTGTCGACGAGATGGATCCGGAACATCACGACAAGGTGCTGGCGATCGTATCGCATCTGCCGCACCTGATCGCCTACAATATCGTCGGGACCGCCGATGATCTGGAGACGGTGACCGAGTCGGAAGTCATCAAATATTCGGCGTCCGGCTTCCGCGACTTCACGCGCCTTGCCGCGTCCGACCCGACCATGTGGCGCGACGTCTGCCTGCACAACCGCGATGCCATCCTGGAAATGCTGTCACGCTTCTCCGAGGATCTGGCATCGCTGCAGCGTGCGATCCGCTGGGGTGACGGCGACAAGATTTTTGAGCTCTTCACCCGCACCCGCGCCATTCGCCGCTCGATCGTCGAAGCCGGACAGGATGTCGACGTGCCTGACTTCGGCCGTCATGCCCTGGATGCGAAGGAATAGCTCTTCTTCTGCCTTCTCCCCTCGGGGAGAAGGTGTTGGGTTTCTCGCAGGATTTTCGCATCGCTGCAGGGCGCGATCCACCAGGCGGAAAGCTTCACACTTCAGATCGGCGGGATCTTGCCGAGCGGGATGAAGCCGCTGAGCGAGAGGCGGCCGCGATCGGCGGTGAGATCGACGGAGACCTTATCGGCGCCGTTGGCAAGGGCCTTCAGCATCTTCGTGGCCGTCTTGATGATGTTCTTGGCGGCGGGAAGCGTGGCGGTCAGGCTATCGCCCCAGGGGCCGATCTGATTGATCTCCAGCTTGAACTGGCCGGACAGAAAGCCTTCATCGTCGAAATTGAAGGGTCCGGAAAGCGTCATGATACGGCCGTCACCGATATCGATGACCGCCTGATGCAGCACGCCCGCGCTACCGCGGAGCCCCTCGCGGTCGCTGCCGTCAAGCAGACCGGCTTTGCCTGATAGCGTCACATTGGCGCTGGTCGATGCGGTCGGCAAGGTCTGCGGAAAGTCCTTGATGACGGCATTGGCGTTCTCGACGCCGATCGCGAAATCCAGGTCGCTGCCGTTCTGGCTGGCATGCATCTCGGTATGGGCGGCGGTGACATTCACGCTTTGGCCGGTGAAGGAGGAGACGATGCCCGCCTTCAGCCCATTGATAACGGTCTGAGTCTGCGCCACGCCGCGGCCTTTGGCGACGAGATTCGATTGCAGATCGGCCCATTCCGCCGATACGGTCAGGCCCGCGGTCGTGCGCAATTCGGCCGGAGATTTCAGGCTCCAGCTGACATGGTTGGGCTGGAAGACCGGCGCGGATGCGCTGAGCGTGTCGAAACTGGCCGAAACGCCACGCGTCTGATTATCGACCGTCACCGTGTCGCAGGTCAGACCGATGGAGAAGGGGAAGCCGTTGAAGGCCATGTTTTCGCATTTGCCGGCAACGCCGGCGCTGTTCTGCTGGCCGAGCGCCTTCAGGACATTGGTCCTGACGAAATTGGTCGCGTAATACCACCCGCCGGTGTAGAGGCCGGCCAGGACCACCACCAGCCCCAGCAGGATGAACCACAGACGCTTGCCTCGACCGGTCGTTACGCTCTGGCTTGACGCCGCCATGTTGTTCTCCAATGGTTGGACTGAAGCTTCACAGTGATTTGGCGTTGGATATGGACGAATTTTGGGTGTTTGGCTACGGATCCCTCATGTGGAATCCGGGCTTTGCTTATGACGAACGGGCCGAGGCCCTTATTTTCGGTTATCGTCGCTCACTCTGCGTCCGTTCCTGGGTCCATCGCGGCACAGAGGCGAGCCCCGGCCTGGTCCTCGGCCTCGATCGTGGCGGTTCCTGCCGCGGCATGGCCTTCCGTGTCCCGGCCTCCGATTGGGAGGAGGTGCTGACCTATCTGCGCGAGCGTGAGCTGGTCACCAATGTCTACCTTGAAAAGACGCTGCCGATCCGGCTCGCCGATGGCCGGCGCGCCGCAGCCGTCACCTATGTCGTCGATCGCGCCCACAGGCAATATGCCGGCGCATTGGATGCGGTCGAGGCGGCCCACGTGGTGGAAGCCGCCAGCGGGCGCTCCGGGCCGAACGACGCCTATGTCTTCAATACGCTGACGCATCTGCGCGACATGGGTATCCGCGATCACTGGCTTGAACAAGTCGTCGGTGAAGTGGAGCGGATGCGAAAAGCTTCCTAGCCATTCTTTCCCATGCGGGCCATCGCAGAAGCTCAAACCGCTGCGGTCACCTGCTTCGTCTTGCCGATCTCCGCCAGGCGCTGGGCCGCGGTTGGCGGGATGGGCAGATGCGGGTTTTCGGTGATCGTTTCGACCAGCAGTTCGTCGCTCGCCTTTTCGGTTTCTTCGATCAAACGCGCGAAGAAGGCATCCGGATCCAATCCGGGCTCGATCGGCGGCAGGATGCGTACCTTGAAGTGGCCCGGATATTTGCGGAAGGTCCGTCGCGGCCAGAACAGGCCGGGATGCATGGCAACGGCGACGACGGGTATTCCAAGGTCGCGATACATGCGGGCGATGCCGTATTTATAGATGGGCTCGGCGCCCGGCGGGCGGCGCGTTCCCTCCGGGTAGATGATGAGCTGGCGGCCGGTGGCGAGTTCTTCGCGCGTGCGCTTCAACACGTCGAACATCACCTTGCCGCGCGCGCTGCGGTCCACCGGGATCATGCGCTGCTTCTTCGCGTACCAGCCGAAGAGCGGAATCCACATCAGCTCGCGCTTGAGGATATAGACCGGATCGTCGAGGTAAGGGAGCAGCGCAAACGTGTCCCAGAAAGACTGGTGTTTGGGCGCGAAGATGAAGCTGCCTTTGGGGATATTTTCCAAGCCCTCGATCTCGAAAGTGGTGCCGACGATCTTCTCCATCAGCCAGGTGCTGGATTTCGCCCATGCCTTGGGAATCGCGTAAGCCGCCTTGCGCGGCATCAGGAAATAGATCGGCGTCAATACGATCATGCGAATGATCAGATTGGCATATAAGACGGTATTGAACAGGACCGAACGCAAGATAATCATCGAGGCTTTCCCAGCGCACCGGCTTGGCACCGGCATTCGAAGGTCTGCCTACACGATTACGGCGTCAATAAAAAGTCGGTGCGTGGTTTCGCTTCGACCTTAGTCATCGTCACCGATCGGCTGCCGCGAGCGCAAGCCGGCTGGCCGCCCGAGACCGGTCAGATTGCGGGCGCCCGCGAGCAGCACCTTGGCATATTCGGAGATCATCGTGCGCAATGCATTCGGATCCGTGAACCAGTTCTTGGTCTTGAGATCGGAGTTGACGACCGGATAGGCGATGAAATCGGTCGATGGATCGACATATTTCAGTTCCGCAAGGCTGCGGGGCATGTGGTAATTGTTCGTCACCACGAGAACGCTCTTGTAGCCCCTGGCATGGATCCATTTTGCTGCTTCGCGCGCATTGCCGATGGTATCGAGGGCATCATAGCCGATGTCGACGCAGCAGTTGAACAGATTGACGGAGCTCTGCGTCAGCTTGCGGATCTGCGACGGCGTCGTGGTCGGATGTGCGCCTGAGATCAGCAGGCGGTTGCCTGCACCGGTGCGCAGCAACTCGACCGCCTGATCGATCCGCTGGTAGCCGCCGGTTAGCACGACGATGGCATCGGCCTTGGGGTCGAGCGGCGGCTTCAGGGTGGTGATCGAATCGGCGAAATGCAGGAAGCCGCCGAAAACGATGGCGACGAGGAAAATGAAGGCGAACCCGCCCCAGCGTAGGAGACGGCGAAACAAGCTGCGCCGCACGGGTCTATCGCTGCGGGATTGCTCCTGCAACGGCTGCGAACTCACGGTCTTGCGAGTCGTCAGATCCATGCTCATGATTCGGTACTATACGCCAATTGCGGCAAGGAACGGGCTGGCGGACGGTAAAAAAACATCGCAAAGCGTCAATTCTGGACACTATCCGTCCTGCCGGGATCGGAACGGATCAGGTCGATCTCGTAGATCGTGCGCATGACGGTGAAACGGGCGGTCAGCGTCGTCAGCAAGGCGATGATGATCATAGTGGCGAGGATGCCGATATAGCCAAGCGCGCCGACGGAGAACGTCCCGAACAATGCCGTTGCCTGATCGGTCTGCGGCGTGGCGATCGTACGGCTCTGCAGGAGGCCGGCGGTGGCAAAGAACAGGGCGGCGAGCGCGCTGCCGGCCGCGGAGCCTTTCAGGCTGATCTTCAGGAAGTGCTTCTGGAATTCATTGGCGACGAAGGTGCTTTCGGCGCCGACGAAATGCAGCACTTCGACGATGTGGCGATTGCCTGACAGGGCGCCGCGCGTGGCGAAGACCACCGTCAGCACCATGGCGGTGAAGACCAGCAGCAGTACGCCGGTGCCGATGAGGACCGTGGTATGTGCCATGGAGACGAGCCGGTCGACCCAGGTGCGATGGTCGTCCAGTGACGCCTGCGGGATCTGCGCCTTGAGCAGGCTGCGCATCGCCTCGAAGTCAGGCGGGTGGGTCTCGTCGATGGTGATGATGACGAGGCGCGGGACCGGCAGTTCCTTGATGTCGAGACCGGCGCCGAGCCACGGCTCGAGCAGGCGCGCCGTCGCCGCCTCGTCGACGATCTGGCCGGACTTGGTGCCGACAAAGCTCAGCGCGATGTCACGCGCGCTTGCCAGCGTCTTTTCCATGTCGAGATTGTCGTCCGGCTTGATCTGGATGGTAATCTCGCGGGAAATCTGGCTCTCCCAGCTTGCCGCCGTCGAGCGCACCATGCTGACGGCGCCGAGCGTCAGGCAGGCGAGAAAGGCCATGATGGCGATGACGACGATCAGCGCATTGCCCTGAATATTGGAGGACGGCACGATCGGCCCGGTCGGGCGCACGCGCATCTCCGGGCGCTTGCGTTCCGCAGGCGGTGTACCTGGCGCCTGCCGTGCCTGCGGAGCGCCGGTGCTCTGCGCTTTTCTGCGGGGGGCGGGCTCAGTCATAGATATCGAGATGCCCCCCCGATAGAATCATGCGCCTGGCCTCGATCTGGTCCATCAAAGCGAGATCGTGCGTGGCAATGACGACGGCGGTGCCGAGGCGGTTGAGTTCCAGAAACAGGTTGAGCAGGCGGCGCGCCATCGGCGGGTCGACATTGCCCGTGGGTTCGTCGGCGAGCAGGATTTCCGGGCGATCGATGAGGGCGCGCGCGATCGCCGCGCGCTGCTTTTCGCCGCCCGACAGCACCGGCGGCAGCACATTGATGCGTTCGCCCAGGCCCACCCATTTCAGCAGCTCCAATACATCGGTGCGATAGGAGCTTTCATCCTTGCCTCGCACGCGCAGCGGCAAGGCGACATTTTCATAGGTGGTAAGATGTTCCAGCAGCCGGAAATCCTGAAAGACGATGCCAACGCGGCGACGCAGCAGCGGCAATTCATTGCGCGGAATCGAGGAAATCTCCCGGTCGAACATGCGGATCAAGCCACGCGTCGGCTGCAGCGACATGAAGAGCAGCCGCAGCAGGGTCGTCTTGCCGGCGCCGGAAGGGCCGGTCAGGAATTGGAACGATCTCCTCGGTATGTCGAAGCTCAGGTCACGGAGGATTTCCGGACCCATGCCGTAGCGCAAACCGACGTTCTCAAAATGAATCAACGGGCAGTCCAGTCTTCCGCAGGGTTCAATCAGGCGACTTGTTAACCAACGGCGTTAACAGCCGGTAAACTTTTCTGGAAAGGCGCCCTAATCATGGCGATCTTTGCGAAGCATTAACCAATAAAATTTACGACTGGGCAGGATTCGTTTCAATGCCCAGTTTGGCAATGGGCGTCGAAACCATGTGGATCACCGCAAAGGGAGGTCATCATGGGCGCTTTTCGCCACCGTCAGCAGCAGGCGGGAATAATTTACGACCTCATTCCGCCCGAACGTGGATCGGGATCCGGCCAGACCCATCGCTTCATGCCGAAACCCGATATCGTCGATGCCGAATTCGTGACCGTCTCCGGCGCGCGAGGCAGAACCGCATCGGGCGTCAACATGCGCTATGGCGGTCATCCGCAATCACGGCCGCAGCCAGCGACACGCAAGAATGCTCTCTCGCGCATCCTGTCCGGCCTGCGCGGTGCGGAGGAGATTCTGCAGCAGGCATCACGGCGCAGTTTCGTGGCGCTCATCGTCTCCCTTGCCATATTGATCTTCGGCCTTTCAGGCGGTTTTTCCGGTCTGTCCGGCGCGCCGGCCAAGGGCGGCGCGGGCGAACCGCTTCAATTCTCGCATGTGACATTGACGCCGCGCGACGAGAACGGACTGCAGGTGCTGAAATTGAACGGCATCATCGAAAATGCCAGCGGCGCGACGCTTCCGGTTCCCCAGGTGCGTGCGGATCTCTTCGCCGGCGATCAGCTGGTCAGGAGCATCGTCGTGGATACGCCGATCGATCGTCTCGGCCCGCATGAAAGCCGCGGATTTTCGACGCGATTGCAGCATCCCGGTGGAAAAACGCCCGATGTTCGGCTTTCCTTCATGCCTTAGGGGGTGTGTCGGACCTCCTGATTGTGCTACGGCCTACTGCATAGTTTTAAAGTGCTGCAGCGACCTTTGCGCATGATATATGACGCGCGGCGCTGTAGTGCTTGATCGGCGGCCAAGGGCCGCGCAGCCATGGAGCATGCCAAGCAATGCCTGTCGTACGCGGGAAGAATATCGAGCCGCTTTTCACTGCCGAGCAGATTGCCGAGCGCAATCACGCCATGGCGAAGGAAATCGCCAGCGGGCCGACGAAGGACCTCCTCGTCATTGCCATCCTCAAGGGCTCGTTCATTTTCGCGGCGGACCTGTTGCGCGCACTGCACGACACGGGACTGGCACCGGAAGTGGAGTTCATCACCCTTTCGAGTTACGGCGCCGGCACGGTTTCCCAGGGCGTGCGCATCGTCAAGGACATCGACAGCGACGTTAAGGATCGTGATGTCCTGCTGATCGACGATATTCTGGAATCCGGCCGCACCCTGCGTTTTGCCAAGGAGCTGCTCTACGAGCGCGGCGCCCGCAATGTCACGCTGGCTGTTCTGCTCGACAAGAGCGTCAAGCGGCAGGAAGAGCTGGAGGCCGATTATGTCGGCTTCGAGTGCCCCGATTATTTCGTCGTGGGCTATGGCATGGATGTGGCCTACGCTTTCCGCGAATTGCCCTTCGTCGGTGTCGTCACGGGCGACGCCGAGGCCTGATCTTAAGTTAATACAGGCGGCGTGTCCGCCTGTCCCATTCTGCTCCAGCGATGACGACTCATTAACCACGGAGCCCAATCGCCTGTTGGTCGTTTACCTATCGCAAACGGAATTCTGGTGATTTCGGTCGCGGAACATGACGGACCACGGAGCATAGACCATGGCAAAAATTCTGATCACGGAAGACGAAGACTCGCTTCGCACCTTCGTCGCTCGCGCATTGCGCTTGGACGGTCACGAGACCGAAGAGGCGGCGGATGGCGCGGAAGGTTTGGAGAAACTGAAGCAGGGCGGCTACGACCTCTTGCTGTCGGATATCCGCATGCCCGTGATGGACGGCATCGAGCTCGCGCATCAGGCACATTCGACCTGCCCAGGCATGAAGATCCTGCTGATGACCGGCTATGCGGAGCAGCGCGAGCGTGCCGACGACCTCATGGAAAAGATCGTCGACGTCGTCGCCAAGCCCTTCGCGCTGCCCGATATCCGCAAGGCGGTTGCACGCGCGCTGGCTGCCTGAAATTGATCCTTGGTCAGCACAGGTGTCCCCGTGCTGGCTCCATTCCCGTCATGGGTGGTAGTCTGAAGCGGCCTACTGACCCAGATTCAGCAAGCGCTCCAGATAGCGGCGTTCCTCGCTCAAGGACGGATTATTGCTCAGCCGCTCGCGAATGGCATCGAGAATTTCGCGGGCGCGCTGGGCATCGATGATCTTCGGCACCATGTTGTCGTTAGGGTTGTCAGAGAAACCACCGTCGTTGCGTGACCGGCCGAGCGGGTCGCGGCTGTTTTGGCCTCCCTGGCCCATCTGTCCCGGCATTTGGCCCTGACCTTGGCCCGGTCCCTGTTGCTGCATCTGCGCCATGAGCTGGTTCATCATTTCGCGCGTGCCCTTGCGCAGAGCATCCAGCGCGCGCCCCTGGCCCTGCACGGCGCCTTCGCCATTGCCCTCTGAGAGCTGGCCTGACGCGCCATTCATCTCTTGTTGCGCCTTGCCGTAATTCTGGTTCGGCTTCATGCCGAGCGAGCCCAGGTCTTTCTGCAGCTCGCCGAGCTGCTTGCCGAGATCGTCCTGTTGCTTGCGCAATTCTTTCAAAGCATCGCGCAGCTGGTCGGCCGTCATGTTGTCGGTCGGGTCATTGCCCTTCTGTCCCTGCTGATTCTGGCCTTGCTGCTGGTCCTGGTTACGCTGGCCCATGTCCGGGCGCATCCGATCGTTGAGGCCGGGCAGCGGCTGGTCCATAAAGCCGTCACCATCCTCGTTCGGATCGCCGCGCTGCATGCGGTCGCGCATGGCCTGATCGAACTTGAAGGTCTGATCCATCAGCTTTTGCTGATCGCGCATGATGCGGCCGAGCTTGTCCATCTGCTCTCGCATCTTGTCATTGGCTTCGCCTTGCTGTTGCTGTTGCCCGCGCTGCGGCCGTCCGGCCTGGAGACTGTTCATCAGCTGCTGCAGCTCCGAGAGCATCTGCTGGGCGGCCTGGCGATTGCCGGAGCGAGCCAGATTCTCGATCTGATCCATCATGCGCTGAAGGTCCTGCTGGCGCAGGATATTGGCGGCCCGCTGGTTGGGCTGGGCCGGCATGTTGCGCATGCGCTCGGCCAGCTCCTTCATATAGGCGTCCATTGCCTTGCGAAGCTCGTCGGTGAGCTTCTTGATCTCGGCGTCAGGGGCGTTGCGCTGCAGGGCATCGGAAAGCTTCTGCTGGGCATCCCGCAAGGCCTTTTCCGCGTCGGTCAGCTGCGCGTCTTCCATGCCGAGCGCGATCTGCCAGAGATAGTCGGCCGTATCCTTCAATGACGTTTCGCCGCTTGCGAGTTTCATGCGCGTCAAAGCGGATTTGATCGCGAGATAATTGCCGAGATCCGGAATCGTCTCTTCAGGCCGGATGGTCAGCGATTTGTTGAGCTCGATCGCCTCCGGCATCTTGCGGGTATCGAGCGCGAAGACCTGGCGCTCTTCCGCCACGGCCGCGGCAAGCGGCTGGCTGAAATTGCGGGATGGCAGCACCATCTCATAGGGGGCACTGCGGCCCGTCTGGCCAGCGCCGTCCTTGGCGACGAGCGTGATACGGACGCGCTTGCCGGCCAGCGGATCCTGCGTCAGATCGTGGCTCGCCAGGCCCTTGCCGTTGCGGCGGTCGCGACGCGGCATTTCGAGCCTGAATTCCGGCAGGCCGTAAAGAGGGGTTGCCGCGGGATCGGATTCGACCGGCACGATCTCCGCATGGGCTTCCTCGACGCCGTAATCGTCCTTCACCCTGAAGCCGAGCTCCAATGCGCCGTTGGTCATTGCGTGCGGAATGCCGTCAAAGGTGATTTCCGGTGGCTTGTCGACCACGACGTTGAAGGACCAGGACTTGCCGTTCACGGTCAGTTCGCCGTCCTTTTCAAGCTTGAGAACGTGGGTGCGGGCAATCAATGCATCCGTGGCGGGCGCATTGCCATTGCCGCCTGCTGCAGGCTGCGCTGCCGGTTTGGCGCCCGCCGGGACTTGCTTGCCGGCATCGGCGGATTGTTCGGGAATTTCGGCACCCTTGTCGCTGCCGGCTGCCTGGAACAGCACCTTTTCATCCGCCGACGCGCCCGTGACACGCACCGTGAGTTCGGAGAATTGCGGCACGTTGAGGCCATTGCCGGCATTGGCGACGTTGCCGGTCAGGTAAACAGGCGCTTCGCCGGTATAATAGGGCGGAGTGACCCATGCATCGACGCGAAGATCCGGATTGCTCGACGAGGAAGGAGACGTCGTGAAGGCATCGCTGAGCGAGCCGCCGCTATTGGACATGGAAAAGCTGAAAGCCGTCACCAGCAGCAATGCCGGGATGGCGCGCAGTGCGAAGCGGTCGTAGCGGGCGATATCCGGCCGCGGCAGGCCGGCATCCAGGGCGGCGATGCGCTCGGCCATGCGGGTCTGGTGCTCGCGCCAGAGCGCGCGGGCAAAGGGCGTATCGAGCGCCGGCTCATCCTCCTGCACCGTGACCGGCTGGTGGGCGAGGCCGTTTCTCTCTTCCAGCAGGCGGTCGGCTTCGGGGGTATTCGGCCAGCGCAAACGCCGCAGCGGATTGAGCGAGATGACGAAACCGACAGCGAAGACGGCAAGCATCAGGAAGCGAAGACTATCCGGCGCAATGCGGAAAATGCCGAACCAGGCTGCAGACAGGAACAGGGCCAGAATGGATGCCGGCAGCAGCAGCCGTGGCAGCAGCTGCTCCGAGACCAGCACGATCCGAGCAAAGAGACGCTTGACCGCAACCATGCGCGCCAGCGCCGGACGGGTGGCGAAAGCGCCCTTCTTAGGGTTGCTGGGGCTGGTCATCGGTCCGGTCTTCTCCCGATCTGACATTGATGGCCAGAGCATGATGCCGAAAAGTGTAGGCGGTTTTCGGACGACATCATGCTCTTCTTCTTTGATTCTAAAGCGCATTCAGATTGTAGATCGATCCGATCTACAATCATCCGGCTCTAGTAGCCCGTTGGGGTGGCGCGGCGTCCCACACGCTCGCGCACGCGGTGCCCGGCGAGACACCATCAATCAAAGATAACATTCTTTGTGGCGAAGACGAGGGCAATGGGCGTGAAAGGCTGTTTTTTCATCGGACTTCGCCGAAACGTGATCGGGCAAGGCAGCTTTCGCAGTCCTGCCCGAAAGACATGGATAGAAGCCGATTATCCTTCGAGCCAGGCCGGGATGGAATCCAGGCCGATCAGATCCTCGTAGGTTGCGCGCGGACGGATGACGTGGAACTCATTGCCCTTGACCAGCACTTCGGGAACCAGAAGCCGGCTGTTGTAGGTGCCGGCCTGCACGGCGCCATAGGCACCGGCTGAGCCGACGGCCAGCAGATCGCCGGGCTTCGGCAGCGCCATCTCGCGGTCGAGTGCCAGATAGTCGCCCGTCTCGCAGACCGGGCCGACGACATCGGCCTTGGTGCGCTTGATATCGGCAGCACTCGTCACAACCGGGCGGATCTCGTGATAGGCTTCATAGAGCGTCGGGCGAATGAGGTCGTTCATGGCGCCATCGACGATGACGAAGCTCTTGTCGCCGCCGTCCTTCACATAGATGACTTCGGTCACCAGAATGCCGGCATTGCCGACGATCAGGCGGCCTGGCTCGGTGACGATCCGGCAGTTGAGGCCACGCAGCTGGTTCTTGACGATCTCGGCATAGGCGTCGGGCAAAGGCGGCGGATTGTTGTCGTCGCGATAGGGAATGCCGAGACCGCCGCCGATATCGACATGATGGATATCGTGACCGTCGCCGCGCAGGGTCTCCACAAGATCGCGCAGCAGCTTGAAGGCGTCGTCGAACGGCTGCAGCTCGGTAATCTGGCTGCCGATGTGCATGTCGATGCCAGTGACCTTGATACCAGGCAGGCTGGCGGCACGTTCATAAACGGCGCGGGCACGCTGCCAGGAAATGCCGAACTTATTTTCCTTCTTGCCGGTCGAGATCTTTGCATGTGTGCGGGCGTCAACGTCCGGATTGATGCGGAAGGAAACGGGAGCGACCTTGCCGGCGCGGACGGCGCGCTGGTTCAGCACTTCCAGTTCCGGCTCGGATTCGACGTTGAAGCAGTAGATGCCGGCTGCCAGCGCCACGTCCATTTCCTCAGCCGTCTTGCCGACGCCGGAGAACATGATGCGGCTTGCCGGAATGCCTGCGGCCAGTGCGCGGCGCAGCTCACCGACGGAGACGACATCGACGCCGGCGCCGAGGCGGCCAAGCGTCTTCAGTACCGCCTGGTTGGAATTGGCCTTCATGGCGTAGCAGACCATGGCATCGACATCGCCGAAGGCTTCCGCGAAGACGCGGTAGTGGCGCTCCAGCGTTGCCGTCGAATAGACATAGAAGGGGGTGCCGACCGCCTTGGCGATCTCTGGAACCGGAACATCCTCGGCGTGGAGGATGCCGTCGCGATACTCAAAATGGTTCACGGTCGTCGCCTATTCAGAGAAGCGGGTCGAGGAAGAACTTCTTGTCCTCCGTACCCGGCTCCTTCGTCGGCTTCGAGACGTCGCCGCCTTTGGTCGCATGAGCACTCGGCGGATCAAGAGGGCCTTTGCGGCCACATCCGACGACGGCAAGGCCGACGACCGAAAGCACCACGGTCAGGCGGATGATGTGCGGCATGTTGATCTGCATCGAAATCCTCTTGGGCGGCAAACGCGGAAGCAGTCCTTCATAGCGAAGTTTCCGAGCCTTGTGCACCCTGATTGTTGATTGTGACTTTCGGCGATTTTCTCAGTTGCGGGCGCGCCAGAAGGCGATCTGCTTTCGCACTTCCGAGGGTGCCGTGCCGCCGAAACTCTTGCGGCTGGCAACCGAGGCCTCGACCGTCAGAACGTCGAAAATCTTGTCCGTGATATCGGGGTGGATTGCCTGCAGCTCTTCGAGCGACAGCTCCGCCAGTTCGCAGGACTTGCTTTCGGCGAGCGCCACGGCGCGGCCCGTAACATGGTGGGCATCGCGGAAGGGCAGGCCTGCTTCGCGCACCAGCCAATCGGCGAGATCGGTTGCGGTGGAATAGCCGGACCCAGCGGCAGCTTTCATGCGGGCGGTGTTGATCGTCATGTCGCGCATCATGCCGGTCATGGCGGCAATCGCCAGCTCCAGGCTTTCGGCAGCGTCGAAGACCTGTTCCTTGTCTTCCTGCATATCCTTGGAATAGGCAAGCGGCAGGCCCTTCATGATCGTCAGCAGCGCCACCAGCGAGCCGTTGATGCGGCCGGTCTTGGCGCGCACGAGTTCGGCGGCATCCGGGTTCTTCTTCTGCGGCATGATGGAGGAGCCGGTCGAGAAGGCGTCGGAGAGGCGCACGAAGCCGAATTGCGGCGTCGACCAGATGACGATCTCTTCGGCAAGCCGCGACAGGTGCATGCCGGCGATGGCGGCGATCGACAGGAATTCGAGGGCGAAATCGCGGTCGGAGACGGTATCGATCGAGTTGCGGGTCGGCTCGCGGAAGCCGAGCGCCTTGGCCGTCATGTGGCGGTCGATCGGGAATCCCGTGCCGGCAAGGGCGGCGGCGCCGATCGGCGATTCGTCCATATGCTCGATGGCGTGGCGCACGCGCGAGCGGTCGCGGCCGAACATCTCGACATAGGCCATGCAGTGATGACCGAAGGTGACGGGCTGTGCCGTCTGCAGATGGGTAAAGCCAGGCATGACGCTGTCGGCATGTTCCTCGGCGCGATCGAGGAAGGCGGCGATCAGATCGGTCAGCGCCTGCTCGCACTTCTGCAGCTCTTCCTTCACCCACAGACGGAAATCGAGCGCCACCTGATCGTTGCGCGAGCGGGCGGTGTGCAGGCGGCCGGCGGCCGGGCCGATCAGGGCCGCAAGCCGCGCTTCGACGTTCATGTGGATGTCTTCGAGGCGGCGGGAGAACTCGAAATTGCCGCTTTCGATCTCTGACAGGATCGTGTTCAACCCGTGAACGATCTTGTCTTTATCCTCGGTTGAAATGATGCCTTGATTGGCGAGCATGCTCGCATGCGCGATTGAACCGCGGATATCCTGGGCAAACAGCTTCTTGTCGAAATCGATCGAGGCATTTATCTCCTCCATGATTGCCGCGGGGCCGGAAGCGAAACGCCCGCCCCACATCTGGTTGGAGGATTTGGTGTCCGTGCCGTCAGTCATGAGATGCCCACCTGGAGAATGTAATGACAGCAAAGAAGCCGTTCGGTCTGCCGTCCATGAAACTCGTTCTGCTCGCCGCCGTCGCTGGGGTCATTGCCGGTGCGGCAGCGGTATACGTGAAGGAGGCGGGGTATGGCAATGGTATTGGTGAAACGGCCTCGGCCGATCAATGCGGATCGGCAAGGGATCGTGCCGCTGCCCTGACGCCCTTCACCAAGGGCCAGGTCGCCGCCATGAGCGTGCCGCCGGCGCCGATCTCGCTGAAGGACGTCTCCTTCAAGGGTGCAGAGGGGCAGCCGCTGTCGATCGGCAGTTTCGCCGGCAAGACCCTGTTGCTGAACGTGTGGGCGACCTGGTGCGTGCCGTGCCGCGAAGAAATGCCGGCACTGAACGCGCTCGAGAAGAGCGCCGGCAACGACAAGTTCGAGGTGGTCGCCATCAATATCGATACGGGCGACGATGAAAAGACCAAAGCCTTCCGCACGGAATATGCGATTGATAAGCTCGGCTATTATCGCGACAATACCATGGGCGTGTTCAACGTATTGAAGAAGCAGGGCCTTGCCTTTGGTTTGCCGGTGACGCTGCTCATCGACGACAAGGGCTGCCTGCTATCGGCCATGAACGGGCCAGCGGCCTGGGACAGCGAGGATGCGAAGAACCTGGTGAAGGCTGCGGCGGGTATTTGATTTTCTCCTCTCCCCTCGGGGAGAAGGTGCCCGGCAGGGCGGATGAGGGGAGTGCGTCATAGCAAGCGCGTTGCTGGGTAAACAGTACCGTTTGCCGGTAACGCCCCCTCACCCCGTGCTGTCGCGCGACCCTCTCCCCGATGGGGCGAGGGTATCTTACCGCGTCGGAACCGGCGTTTCACCGCGATAGTCGTAGAAACCGCGGCCGGATTTGCGGCCGAGCCAGCCGGCTTCGACATATTTCACCAGCAGTGGGCAAGGACGGTATTTGGAATCGGCGAGCCCGTCATGCAGCACCTGCATGATCGACAGGCAGGTATCGAGGCCGATGAAATCGGCAAGCTGCAGCGGGCCCATCGGGTGATTGGCGCCGAGCCGCATGGCGGTGTCGATGGCATCGACGGTGCCTACGCCTTCATAGAGCGTATAGATCGCCTCGTTGATCATTGGCAGCAGGATGCGGTTGACGATAAAGGCGGGAAAGTCCTCGGCGACGGTGATCGTCTTTTCCAGCGAGGTGACGTAATCCTTGGCGGTGGAGAAGGTCGATTCGTCGGTGGCGATGCCGCGTACCAGCTCAACCAGCTTCATCACCGGAACCGGGTTCATGAAGTGAATGCCCATGAAGCGCTCGGGACGGTCGGTGGCGGAAGCAAGGCGGGTGATCGACAGCGATGAGGTATTGGTGGCCAGCAGCGCCTCCGGCTTCAGCACCGGACACACCTGCGCATAGATCTTGCGCTTGACGCTTTCGTCTTCGGTTGCCGCTTCGATGGCGAGATCGACCTGGGCAAGATCGTTGAGATCGGCGGAGCCAGTGATCCGGGAGAGGGCTGCCTTGCGCTCTTCGTCGGTCGCCTTGCCGGAGGCGACCTGGCGGGCGAGATTGCCGTTGATGGTAGCAAGCCCGCTTTCGATGCGATCCTGCGCCAGATCGTAGATATGGACCTTGTAGCCGGCCATGGCGGATACGTGGGCGATGCCGCAGCCCATCTGGCCCGCGCCGATAATACCGATCGTCTTCAGCGAACTCATTGCCAACTCCCCGGCGGCGCGCTCTTGGCGGTGCGCTATGCTCTTAAATCCAAATTTGCCGGGCCATTTCTAGCCCGGCAAAGATTGATAGACCTATAAGAGACGATTTTCCAGTCTCTCGCAACTGCGAGAAAGTCAATCGGCGTGCTCACAGCGCCTTTTGCAATTCCGGCAGCGCCTCGAAGAGGTCAGCGACGAGGCCGTAGTCGGCGATCTGGAAGATCGGCGCTTCCTCGTCCTTGTTGATGGCGACGATGACCTTCGAATCCTTCATGCCGGCCAGATGCTGGATGGCACCGGAAATGCCGCAGGCGATATAGAGCTGCGGTGCGACCACCTTGCCCGTCTGGCCGACCTGCCAGTCGTTCGGCGCATAGCCGGCATCGACGGCAGCGCGGGAGGCGCCGACGGCGGCACCCAGCTTGTCGGCGACAGGAAGAATGACTTCCCTGAACTTCTCCGCCGAGCCGAGCGCGCGGCCGCCCGAGATGATGATCTTGGCAGAGGTCAGCTCCGGACGATCCGAGGAAGACAGCGCGTCGCCGACGAAGGTGGAGAGTGCCGGATCGGCAGCGGCCGACACCGTCTCGATCGCAGCCGAACCGCCTTCAGAGGCGGAGGCGAACGAAGCCGTGCGCACTGTGATCACCTTCTTGGCGTCGGTCGACTGCACCGTCTGGATGGCGTTGCCGGCATAGATCGGCCGCTTGAAGGTGTCGGCGGAAACGACTTCGATGATTTCCGAGACCTGGGCGACGTCGAGCAGGGCGGCGACGCGCGGCAGCACGTTCTTGCCGACCGAGGTCGCAGCGCCGATGATGGTGTCATAGGAACCGGCCAGCGATACGATCAGGGCTGCCAGCGGTTCGGCGAGATTGTTGGCAAGGCTTGCGTCCTCGGCAACCAGCACCTTCGAGACGCCGGCAAGCTTTGCCGCCTGATCGGCCGCGGCCTTGGCGCCCGCGCCGGCGACCAGCACATGAATGTCGCCGCCGATCTGGGTGGCTGCCGTCAGTGCCTTGGCGGTCTGGTCGGAGAGGTGGGCATTGTCGTGATCAGCCAGAAGAAGAATGGCCATGGGTCTTATCCTTTCCTATCCTCAGAGCACGCCGGCTTCGGTCTTCAGCTTCTCGACCAGTTCGGCGACCGAGGCCACCTTGACGCCCGCCTTGCGGCCGGACGGCTCCTCGGTCTTCAGCACCTTCAACCGCGGCTCGGTCGACACGCCGAAATCAGCCGGGCTCTTCTTGTCGAGCGGCTTCTTCTTGGCTTTCATGATGTTCGGCAGCGAGGCGTAACGCGGCTCGTTCAGGCGCAGGTCTGATGTGACGACCGCCGGCAGCTTGACCTCGATCGTCTGCAGGCCGCCATCGACTTCGCGGGTGACCTGAGCCTTGCCATCGCCGATCTCGATCTTCGAGGCGAAGGTCGCCTGTGCGGTGCCGAGCAGGGCTGCCAGCATCTGGCCGGTCTGGTTGGAGTCGTCATCGATCGCCTGCTTGCCGACGATGATGAGGCCGGGCTTTTCGGCGTTGGCGACGCCCTTCAGGATCTTGGCAACGGCGAGCGGCTCGACGGCATCGTCGGTCTCGACCAGAATGGCGCGATCCGCGCCCATGGCGAGCGCCGTGCGCAGCGTTTCCTCGGCCTTGGCCGGGCCGATCGATACGACCACCACTTCCTCGGCCTTGCCGGCTTCCTTCAGACGCAGCGCCTCTTCGACCGAGATCTCGTCGAACGGGTTCATCGACATCTTCACGTTCGAGAGCTCGACGCCAGAACCATCCGGCTTCACGCGAATCTTGACGTTGTAGTCAACAACCCGCTTAACGGGAACGAGAATTTTCATGGAATCCTTCCTTCAACATGACCGCCCGAGAACATGCGCTGTTTAGCGCCATTCCATTTGTCGAATGGCGACATGGATACGCGTTTTTCCCCCAATTACAACGCTTCCAGGCCGCCTGAGAGACGAAATGCTTGAAAGGCATAAATAACGTTTACGTCAACGTCAATATGTGGTGCCTCTCATGACTGATTTGTGCCGCTACCGATTCTTCCCGGGAACCCAGAGCACGTCGGCGCGGCCCCGATCATTGGCATGCCGCGCGGCGACGAAGAGAAAATCGGAAAGGCGGTTGATATATTTCAGCGCCGGCGGGCTGACGTGTTCGCCTTGCTCACGCGACAGCGCCACCATGAGGCGTTCCGCGCGCCGGGCAATGGTGCGGGCAAGATGCAGATGGGCGGAGGCCGGGTTGCCGGCCGGCAGAACGAAGGATCTCAACGGCTCGAGATCGGCATTCAGCAGATCGATGTCGTGCTCGATGCGTTCGACCTGATGGTCGATGATGCGCAGCGGCTCATAGGCCGGCGGCTCGTCGGTTTCAGGGGTGGAAAGATCGGCGCCGAGATCGAAGAGATCATTCTGGATCCGCATCAGCATGGCGTCGAGATCGGGCAGCTCAATCGTGTGCAGCCTTGCGACGCCAATGGCGGAATTGGTTTCGTCGACGGTGCCGTAGCTTTCGACGCGCAGGTCGTGCTTCAGCCGCCTCGGGCCGGCGACGAGGCCCGTGGTGCCGTCATCGCCGGTCTTGGTGTAGATCTTGTTGAGCTTGACCATCGTGTTCCTGTGGTTAGAGCCTTCCGCTTTTCTTCGGATCGCGAAATGCCCTAACCCTTTGTTTTAAGCAATTCCGGACGGAAAACCGCTTCGCACTTTTCCTGGAATTGCTTTCGAGCACGATGCCGAAAAGTGTGAGCGGTTATCGGACGACATCATGCTCTACTTCTTTAATTCTAGAGCGGATTCAGATTTTAGGTCGAACAGACCTAAAATCATCCGGCTCTAGGCCGGGCGGCCGCCGCCCGTCAGCCAGAGCGTCAGCATGATCAGAATGACCGCGACTGCCTGCAGCAGGACACGCAATTGCATCAGCCGGTTCGAAAGGTTCGGATTGTCGCCTTTCATCATGTTCCAAAGGCCGCGAACGAGAACGATCGCGACAAGTCCCATGACAATGATGGCGGCGATATAGGTAAAGGTCGACATGGCTCCTCCATCCTTGTCTTTAAAAGCGGTTCAGCCTTTCACGGATATCCGAGCCGCTTTATCTCGTTGCTTTTCGCAATTCCTCGCGGAAAACCGCTGCGCACTTTTCCGGGATTGCTCTAGTCCAGCCGACGCATCAGACGATAGAAAAGGTTAGCCGGCAATAGCCTTTTCAAGAGGACGCCCTGCTTGGCGGGCGTCGTTACCAGATAATGTGGGCGTGGGCTCTTCACATTCAAAGCCAATTTTAGCACATCATAGACCGCTTCTGGACCCAATTTATGCTTGTTGATCGGGCCTGATCCATCCAGCCGTTTCAGTTGCCTGCGGTATTCCACCGCATGGGCGGAGCCCTCAAGGTCGATATGCTCGCGGATCTTGGCGAGTGCATTGGCGGTAAACTTCGTCGCGATCGGGCCGGGCTCGATGAGGCTGACATGGATGCCGCTACCCTGCAGCTCCATTCTGAGCGTGATCGTCAGTCCTTCCAGCGCAAATTTCGAGGCGGTGTAGGCGCCGCGGAAACGGTAGGGAACCAGCCCGAGAATGGACGAGCAATTGACGATGCGGCCATGGCCCTGTTTGCGCATCAGCGGCAGAACCTGGCGCGTCAGCTCATGCCAGCCGAAGACATTCGTCTCGAACTGCTCGCGCAGCACATCGGTCGCAAGGTCCTCGACGGCGCCCGGCTGCCCGTAGGCGCCATTGTTGAAGAGGGCGTCGATGCGGTCGCCCGTGCGCTCCCTAACCGTTGCAACCGCAGCTGAAATCGTCTCGGGACGGGTGTAGTCCAGCAGAAGTGCTTCGATGCCGTCGGATGCAAGCGGGGCGAGATCGGCTTCGTTGCGCACCGTCGCGAAAACGCGCCATCCGTCGGCTTTCAGTGCCCGGGCGCAGTAAGCGCCGATTCCGGAGGAGCAACCAGTCAGCAGGATGATGCGTTGTTCCGTCATGAGGAGATGATTCCTGTACAAACCGGAACTCGTTTCCCATATTCAGGAACCCGATACAATCGACAACCGGCGGTGTCAGCCGGATGATGCCGACGTTAGGCGGAGATGGAATGCCGACAGTCCTGCGCACGATTTACAAGGTGATCTACGACGCAGTGTTCCATTTCGTCGAGGACGACGGGTTCGCCATGGCAAGCCACGTTGCGCTATCGACGCTGCTGGCGGTTTTCCCTTTCCTGATCTTCGGTACGGCGCTGGCGAGTTTTCTCGGCGCCAGCCAGTTCTCGTCGACGGCCGTACACCTGATTTTCGACACTTGGCCGGAGGCGATCGCCAAGCCGCTCGCCGATCAGGTCGTACAGGTGCTGACGATCCCGCGCGGCGGGCTTTTGACGGTCTCCGTGCTTGCGGCCGCCTATTTCGCGTCTAACGGCGTCGAGGCTCTGCGCATATCGCTCAACCGCGCCTATCGCGTCCTCGAAACCCGGCCGTGGTACCTCAACCGTCTCGCCAGCCTCGGCTACGTGCTCATCGCCGTGTTGATCTTCGCGATCCTCAGCATCCTGCTCGTCGCCGTGCCGCTGGCGCTGAATTACACCCGGCAGTGGCTGCCGCGGCTCGCTGATATTCTCGAGATCGTATTCAGCTGGCGGATCTACGGCACGATCTTTCTGCTGCTGGCGGGCCTCATGATCCTGCATCTCTGGCTGGCGGCCGGCCACAGGCGGATCTTCGACGTCATTCCCGGCGTGCTGCTGACCTTGATCTTCTGGTCGATCGGCGCTGTGCTCTTCGCCTATTATCTCTCGACCTTCGCCAATTATACCGCCACCTATGCCGGCCTGGCGTCGGTGATGATCGTGCTGATCTTCCTCTATATGTTGGCCGTGATCTTCATCATGGGCGCGGAGATCAATGCGGCGCTGATGAAGTTCCGCGTGCGGCGGCTGCTGTTCGGCAAGGCGGCGAGCCGCGCAGCCGCCGAGATAGCTTCGGAAAAGATACCCTCGGAACCAAGGGCCGAACCGAGGGCCGAATCAGAGGCCGATGCGGCGGCGAAGCTCCGTCGGTGACAGGCCTTGCCGGCGCCATTCGGCAATGCCGGTATCGCCCATGCTCTTGGACAGCTTTTTGCCATCCTCTCCGAGGACCAGACGATGGTGATGATAGAGCGGTTCCGGCAGGCCGAGGAGTGTCTGCAGCAGGCGATGGATCGAGGTGGCGTGAAAGAGATCGAGCCCGCGCACGACATGGGTAATGCCCTGCACGGCATCGTCGACCACCACCGAGAGATGGTAGCTCGAGGGCGCATCGGAACGCGACAGCACGACATCGCCCCAGGCGGCGGGATCGGCCGGAATAATGCCCGTCTCGCCGTCGCCGCTTTCCCGCCAGTGCAGTGGTTCGTCCACTGTCGCCAGTGCCCTTTCCATGTCGAGACGCCAGGCGTGTTTCATACCCGAAGCAAGCAGGCGCTGCCGCTCGGCATCGCCGCGCTCGCGGTCATCGGGCGGATAGAGCGGCGTGCCGTCGGGATCGCGCCGCCAGGAACTGCCCTCGGCTTCGAAAGCGCCGACACGTGATTTGACCTCGCCACGTGTCAGGAAGGCGGGGTAGACGAGACCGCGCTCGATAAGTGTCTGCAACGCCGTCTGATAGGCCGCAAAATGCTCGGATTGCCGGCGCACCGGCTGCTGCCAGCGAAGGCCAAGCCAGGAAAGGTCGGTGTAGATGCCCTCTTCGAAATCGGGTGTGCAGCGCGCCTGATCTATGTCTTCGATGCGCAAGAGGAAATCGCCGCCGGCCTTTGCCGCCATGTCGTGATTGAGAATGGCCGACAGCGCATGGCCGAGATGCAGCGGGCCGTTCGGGCTCGGGGCAAAACGGAATTTCGGCTTTTGACGGTGAATCTCGATCATGCTTTCTTCTGCCACGAATTTGAACCGGGGACCACGAGACGCCATGCAGATCATTCGCGACGAGCGCGATATCGAACAGGGACTGGCTTCGCTGCTGAAGATCGACCCGCGCCTGCGGCCCGTTGCCGCAGAGGCCGGCACCTTGCCGTTGCGCCTGCGCGAACCGGGCTTCGAAGGGCTTGCCCATATCATCGTGTCGCAGGTGGTCTCGCGCGCCAGCGCGGATGCGATCTGGGGGAAGATGATCGCCGGCATGGGACAGGTGACCGCCAAGGGCTATGCCGGGCTGGAGCCGGAGGCATGGCGAAGCTTCGGCCTGTCGCGAATCAAGCACGAGACGCTGGCGCGCGTGGCCGAAGCCGTTGCCGGCGGCAGCCTCGATCTCCATGCGCTCAGCGCCGAATCCCCTGAAAAAGCGCTTGCCGAGCTGACATCGATCAAGGGAATCGGCCCGTGGACGGCCGAAGTCTATCTGATGTTCTGCGGCGGTCACGCAGATGTGTTTCCAGCCGGCGACGTCGCGCTGCAGGCGGCCGTCGGGATGGCTTTCGGCCATGAAGTCAGGCCCTTGGCCAAGGCCGTTGCCCTGGAAGCCACGGCTTGGGCGCCCTGGCGCTCGGTCGCGGCCCGGCTTTTTTGGGCCTATTATGCCGTGAAAACGCGCCGGGACGCGCTGCCTATAGTTTAATCGGCGGCCTCCCCGAAATTGCCTTTATGCACTGAATTTATTGGACTTCACAATCCTGTAACAACCGGCCTAATATACAAGATGTAGATGCCGAATCGATCAGGAGGGTTCCTTGACGATTGCAGTCTCCCCGCAGTCCTTGCCGGCGCTCGTGCTGAACGCTGACTACAGACCGCTGAGTTACTATCCCTTGTCGCTCTGGTCCTGGCAGGACGCGATCAAGGCGGTTTTTCTTGACCGTGTGAACATCATCGCGGAATACGATCAGTGCGTGTCCTCACCGAGCTTCTCGATGCGGCTGCCGAGCGTCGTATGCCTGAAGACATATGTGCAGCCGTCCCGCAATCCCGCCTTCACCCGCTTCAACGTCTTCCTGCGCGACAAGTTCGAATGCCAGTATTGCGGCTCCCATGACGACCTGACCTTCGACCACGTCATCCCGCGCGCCCATGGCGGCGAGACCACCTGGGAGAATGTCGTGGCCGCCTGTTCGCCGTGCAACCTGCGCAAGGGCAGCAAGCTGCCTAAGCAGGCCGGCATGTTCCCGGCGCAGAAGCCATACCAGCCGACCGTGCAGGACCTGCACAACAACGGCCGGCTCTTTCCGCCGAACTATCTGCACGACAGCTGGCTCGACTATCTCTACTGGGATTCGGAACTGCAGCCGTAGGATTTCCTTCTCCCCTTGGGGAGAAGGTGGCCCGAAGGGTCGGATGAGGGGGAGCGGCGGCACGCAAATTTGCCTTTCGCTTGCCGCTCAAGGCCCTCGTCGCTTCGCTTCTCGTCCCCCTCATCCGGCCGCTTGCAGTTTCGCTTTGCTCACCTGCTCGCGCCCACCTTTTCTCCGCGGGAGAGAAGGGGTCAACCCGCCTTCTTCGCACCCACAAAAGCAATAGCAGCCAGGATGACGCTGGCGATCACGTTCCAGCCGGCCATGGACAGGCCGAGGATGCGCAACGCTGCTTCCGTGCAGGACGGGCCTTTGATGGTGTTCAGCTGGCCGAGCAGGTCGCCGGCGTTCTGCGTGACGCTGCTGGCCGTGGTCGAGCAGGTGGTCGGGCCTTCCCAGAAGTGCCATTCGACGCCGGCGTGATAGACGCCGATGCCGCCGCCGACAACCATCATCAGGCCGGCGATGATGAGCAGCCCACGGGTGATCCAGGAAGGCAGGCCGGCGATTGCCGTCAGCACGGCGATGATGGCGACGGGGATGCCGTAATAATACGGCTGACGCTGGTCGAGGCAGAGCGCGCAGGGGATATACCCGCCGATATACTGGAAGCCGAGCGCCGAGCCGATGACGACGATCATGCCGATCGTCAGCAGGACGCCATAGCCGAGGCCGGCGCGGGAGGAAGGCGAAGTCATGGACATGCGTTGAGGGCTCCTTGGTCAGCTCGCCAGGGCAAAATGGAAGATGCCGTAGAGGGCGATGAGAACGGCGGCGGCTGCCATGGTGATCTGGCCCAGGCGCTTCTCGATGAAATGGCGGATGGATTCGCCATAGCGGCGAAGCAGGAAGGCCAGGAGAAAGAAGCGCCCGCCGCGCGCGACGATGGCGGAGATGATGAACAAGCCGAGATCGATATGGGCGACGCCGGAGAGGATGGTTACCACCTTGATAGGCGGCAGATGCGCCAGCCCCGATGTGACCAGCAGCAGGAGCACCCATTCATAGGTGATGCCGGCGCTCATCTGGTTGAAGGCGTCGAGCTTGCCATAGAATTCGAGGATCGGCTTGGCGATGGTCTCGAAGGCGTAATAGCCGAGCGCCCAGCCGGCAATGCCGCCAAGCACGGAGGCAACCGTCGCCGTCAGCGCATAACGCCACGCGCGCTCGGGCTTCGCCAGCGACATCGGCAGGAATAGCACATCAGCCGGAACGAGGAAGATGGAGCTCTCGACGAAGGCAATCACGGCCAACCAGATTTCCGCCGATTTGCGGCCGGCGAGCGACATGGTCCAGTCGTACAGTCTACGAAGCATAGGGCCCCCTTTTTGCTGCGTTGCAAACCTTTAGGGGGCAGGATTATGGCTGTAAATGGTCAGCGGGTGAGGGAAGTGGCGGAAAGGCAAAATTTTTCGTGATGGTTTGGGAGTGAGGTGGCGATACTGCAGCATTCGCCGGGCTTTCTCAGTAGTGTTCGGCAAGCATTTCGTTCAGAACAAGGCGGATACTACATAGACATAGAGGAAGCTGGCGAGGCCATGCCGATCATGGAGTTTCGTGACCAATGCCGTATGTACGCAAATAACCCCCAACTTCGATGATGGCTCCGGTGATGAAGCGCTGGCCATCGAGGGGCGAACAATAATTAAACGGACCAGGTAAACTGTGTGGAGAAGCCTCGTAGCGCGTCAAACATATTAATGTATTTCACATCAAAGGCATTGCAGACATCGGGAATCAGAACCCTCTTTTTCGAATTTGGGCTGGGCAGCTCGTGAGTGATCACGGTAGCGCTCATGCTCCTAGCTTTCGCTATTAACCAAGGATCAGCATCGTCAAGAAACTTTGCTACGGCCTGCGATGTATATTGTCCAGAGGAGATGTAAGCGGCAATTTCTCCGAAATTGACCTGAGTTTCGCTATCATCGACCTTCAGGAACCACTCGGCATCTTTTCGATCATGAGCCCATGCCGATAGTTCGTCGTCTCCGCGAGTCAGTTCCTCCCTGACATTCACGATGGAGGCAACTTTTACACCACAGGCGCTATCCATCCAGTCCCAGAAACCAGGGCAAATGTCGAATGCGTAATAACGATTTTTTGCTTCGATAAAGACATTCGTATCGAGCAGGAAATTCATTGCGCGGCTCGTGTTTTATTATGGAAGGCCATAAGTGTGGCCGGCTGAGTGTTCAGAAGGTTTGCCGCATGTTTCAGCAACAGGCGCCCGCTCATTGCCTGCGCCATCACCGCGTTGGTGAATCTGATTCCGTTGCGCAATGGGAGATTGTTGTAAAAGCTGCCGCCGCCTTCGCTGTCCGCCTTTGCTTCCTCCCAGCCAGAACTTTCAAGCGCATAAAAGCTCTTGTAATGGCTCTCGTCGATAAGCCCCAAATCGAATGCACGGCGAGCGATAACGATACGGCTCACCTTATAGACCCTTGCCAATCGATCGGCATTGCTGATGACAGAAGATTCGTGATCCCAGCGGCTCGCAAAGCCATTTTTTGGAACCAGAAATTCTGCGGCAATCTGATTGCACTTCTGCTCTATTGCTCGGTTAACGCCGTAATCGGACTCGCCTATAAAGACGTTCGAAACGCCGCTGGTACCGATCCATATGTGCGCAAGCTCGTGCGCAAGCGTAAAAATCTGCGCAGCTTTGGCGTCTCTTCCGTTGATAAAGATCAGCGGCACCAGCGGATCGCTGATGGCAAATCCACGGAACTGGCTAACAGACAAGGGTCTGTGGGTATTACTTCCGACGATACCGTTGCGGATAACCCATATGCCAGCATCCTCGGCCTTGCCGATTAGCATCCGGAGGTGTGTCTCCCAATTGGCCGTTATCGGCTCTCTGGAGGCTCCATACAGTGTTTTACGAATGTCAGCGGCGACTGCTTCCGGATCGGCGTCCTTGGAGAACTTGCCCACGAATTCGAGCTTCAGATCATCATAGGCGATCAAATGGTCTTTGAACCAATCCCGCTTGAATAGGATGTCATTGAGCAAATCCCTAAAATTTGCATCTAGGCGCTTGGAGGGGTCGCTTCCGACCGTTCTAAGATCAGGAATCGACAACTCTTCCTCTGGAGGCTCCTTCAGAAAAAGATAGCCAAACGGGATGTGCAACACGGAGGAAAGCGACTTAGCTTGGCGAAATGTCGGTCGGTCGATGCCCTCGAGCCATTCGGCCAATCGCTCGGGCTTTACCGGCACCTTTTTGGCAACGGCATCGAGCGGCATGTCGGCGCGATTTACGGCCCAAGCCAGTATCTTTTCATTGATCAGCGCTTCACTCATGCTGATGGAACGTCCAAGGCCGCAACAGGTTCTGTGATACATAGCAGAATTTGTTTATGGAAGCTTGCGCAGGCCATTACGGGCAACTTTTTTGATGCGGTGGCAAAGGCGAGGCTGTAAAGCTGACTTGGATAATAGGAAGTCGAGGTAGATCGGCTGCTGGGATAAGCAAAGGAAATTCAGTCCTGCACCAAGCGAAGATGGATCGCGGGGATATAAACAATTAGATAAAGCGAATTTAATTTCGCGTGTCGATGTAGTTGCTTAAGAAAAGTGGTGCCCCATGCCGGAGTCGAACCAGCACTTCTTTCGAAACTCGATTTTGAGTCGAGCGCGTCTACCAATTCCGCCAATGGGGCAACGGATCATGACGAGGCGGCTGTCTAGCATGTGAGCGGCGGGGCGCGCAAGCCGGAGATCGCAGATATTGCGAGTGTTTCCGCAGGGTTGCGGTTTAGCCCATGGCGTAGTGGACGCCATGGGCTTTTTGCCGTTTGAGGCTCAGTGAGCCATGGCCGGGCCTTTGCTGATGGAACCGGACTTTTGCAGGGTGATCGCCAGGATTGCGGCGAGCAGGCAGAAGGCGCCGGCGACGAAGAAGGCGGGAAGATAGGTGTTCAGCTCCGTGCGGGTGAGGCCGGCGCCATAGGCGGCGGTGGCGGCACCGAGCTGATGGCCGGCGAAGACCCAGCCGAAGATGAGGCCGGCCTTTTCGCGGCCGAAGCGGTCGGCGGCGATCTTGACGGTCGGCGGCACGGTGGCGATCCAGTCGAGGCCGTAGAAAACGGCGAAGATCGACAGGCCGTAGAAGGTGAAGTCGCTGAAGGGCAGATAGACCAGCGACAGGCCGCGCAGGCCGTAATACCAGAAAAGCAGCCAGCGATTGTCGAAGCGGTCGGAGAGCCAGCCGGAGCCGATCGTGCCGAAGAAATCGAAGATGCCCATGACGGCGAGCACGCTGGCGGCCGCGACAGGCACGATGCCGAAATCGCCGCAGAGCGTGACGAAATGCGTCTGGATCAGGCCGTTTGTCGACAGGCCGCAAATGAAGAAGGTGGCAAAGAGGATCCAGAAGGTCGAGGTCGTGGAGGCCTCCCGCAGGATCGACAGGGGCGAGGCAAGCGCGGCCTTCAGGTTTTTGGTCGCCGGCGGCGGAGGCGTGATGTGGATCTCGCCGACCAGCGGCAGGTTCATGTCAGAAGGGCGGTCGCGCATCAGGAGCAGCACGACGAATGCAGCGACGACGATCATGCCGCAGACGAAGAGCACCGTGGTGCGCCAGCCGTAGCGCGTCGTCAGCTCCGCCATCAGCGGCAGGAAGACGAGCTGTCCGGTGGCCGAGCTTGCCGAGAGCATGCCGATGACGAGGCCGCGATGCTTGGTGAACCAGCGCGTCGAGACGGTCGCGGCGAGCACCATGGCGGTGAGGCCTGTGCCGAAGCCGATGATGATGCCCCAGCATAGCAGCAGCTGCCAGACTTGCGTCATGAAGAGCGAGCCGATGAAGCCGACGGCAATGGTCGCCAGCGCGAAGACGATGACCTTGCGCACGCCGAAATGGTTCATGAAGGCGGCGGCGAAGGGTCCCATCAGGCCGAACAGCAGCAGCCGCACGGCAAGTGCCGAGGAAATGGACGAGGTGCTCCAGCCGAACTCGTCCTCCAGCGGCTTGATGAGCACGCCGGGCGCGCCCATGGCGCCGGCCGTGACCAGCATGGTGAGGAAGGTGGCGCCGACGACGACCCATCCATAGTGGATGTTGCGCCGGGCAAGCGTCGAAGCAAGGGCAGTTGAGACCATGAGGTGCGTTCCGATAAGGTTGCGTGTCTTGGCGTCAGGATCGGGAGATTTGCGAAAGCGCTCGATCGCGGATGGCCGGGGGTACCGTGTCCACTTCTAGCGCCATGCCGTTCTCCCGGCTTGAACGTTTGTGTAAAGGCATTTACATGATTGCTATCATATTTGTTGCGTATTGATGATGGTCATCATATAAATTGTCAATGCAGATTTATTGATGCTCTGATGGAGTTTTTTGATGAGAGTGAGCCGGGAGAAATTCGCCGAGAATCGCGAGAAGATCCTTGCCGTGGCGGGCGAGCTCTTTCGCGAGAAGGGTTTTGACGGCATCGGCGTCGCCGAGATCATGAAGGCGGCGGGGCTGACGCATGGCGGTTTCTACGGCCATTTCGATTCGAAAGACGAGCTTGCCTGTGAGGCGAGCAAGGCGCTTGTGGCTCGTTCGCTGGAGCGCTGGAAGCAGGTGGCGTCAAGCTCGCCCGACCAACCGCTGGAAGCGCTGCTTGCCCATTATCTCTCGCATCGCAACGTGGTCGAGCACGCGACAGGCTGTGTCTTCGCGGCGCTGACGCAGGAGGTCAGCCGCCACGGCCCCGAGATGCAGTCCACCTTCACCGGCGGCCTGATGGGGCTGGTCGAGGTGCTGGAAGAGATCGTTCCCGGCCAAACGCCGGAGGAGCGACGGCGCAAGGCCTTTGCCAGCCTCTCGGCCATGGTCGGTGCCGTCATCCTGGCACGCGCCATGGACAATCCCGAATTGTCGCAGGAATTCCTGTCGGCGACCCGGCAGGAGCTGTCGCCGCCGCCGGGTGAAGAAAAGAGCTGATCTATAGCGGTTCAGCTTTTCACGGAATCTCTGAGATGCTCTATCTCTTTGTTATCTCGCAATTCCGGACGGAAAACCGCTGCGCACTTTTCCTGGAATTGCTCTAGTCGCGGAAGGCGAGCAGCCCGTTCGCCTCGACGACCTCTCTGAATTTGCCGTCGGGTGCGACTGCGAGCAGTTCGGCGCGAAGTGCGGCTTCGAAATCGGCTGCCTTGTTCCCCAGCGCCTGCGGCGAAGTCGACGACATCGAGAAGATGCGGCCGACGATCTCTTCGATATCCCTGGTGTATTCCGAGACGATGCCGATCCGTTCCAGATTGCGGAAGGGGGAGGCGAGCAGCATGGCTTCATGCGGCGCCCATTCCTTGCTCCGGCGCATCTGCCGCTCCGCGCTGCGCTCGGGCGAATAGGTTTCCATCAGCGGTTCAAGGATGCCGCGCCAGTTCGGCTCCGCCAGAATGTCTTTATCGTGAAAAAGCACGAGGGCGCCGTCCGGCTCGATCAACTTGTCGAGGGCCTCAAGCGTTGCCGGCCTGTCCATCCAGTGGAAGGAGCGACCCATGACGCAGAGGTGCAGCCTGCCGATATCGGGGCCGAGATCGTAGGAAGAGCCTTGGCGGATGCTGATATCGACGCCGGCTGCCTTCGCGCCGAGCGCGGCTTCGGCGAGCATTTCCGGTTCCGGATCCATGGCGGTGACGGCGGCACCCTGCAGCCGCGCGAAGGCGATGCCGAGCTGGCCGGGGCCGCAGCCGAGGTCGAGCACATGGTCGCCAGGCTCAAGCCCGCTGCGCTCGGCGACGCGCTCGATCAGCCTGTCCGGATAGGGGATGCGATAGCGCAGATAATAGGCCGCGGTCGATTGAAATCGCCGCGCCTCGAAGGGAACTGTGATCATTGGATATCATCCTCGGGGGTAGGGAATCATGACCTGTTAAGCCGCAACTGTGACCGGTTCGTGAAGTCACTTTTGCGCGATTTGCCGCAGGCTGCATGGCTTCGGCTTCGGAGCTTGGGATTATCTCCCACCTCCTTCTCCCCTCGGGGAGAAGGTGCCGTCAGGCGGATGAGGGGGCCTGCCGAGAGCAAGAAGATCCATGAATTCAAGTCGGCCAGCCCCCTCATCCGACCCTTCGGGCCACCTTCTCCCCGAGGGGAGAAGGGTTGCGCGGCAACCACTTCATTTCACATTTCATATGCAGATTGCTCTACCGGAAGAGGGGTGAGAGGCCAGACAGCCAGCCGCAATACCATCAGCCCAACCTGACCAGCTCCAAAATCCCGGTTCACTTGAACCCAGCAACTCCATGCGGAACGTAGGGGCTTTCCAGCGCGCCGATTTCCTCCGGCGTCAATTTGACCTCCAGCGAGGCGACGGCGTCCGTGATGTGGCCGGGCTTGGAGGCGCCGATGATCGGGGCGGTGACGGCGCTTTTCTGCAGGATCCAGGCGGTTGCGACCTGCGCGCGCGGGATGCCGCGTGCCTTGGCAACGGTGCCGACGGCATCGACGATCTTGCGGTCGGCCTCGAGCGCCTGGGTATAGAGCGTCTTCCCGAATTCGTCGGACTCCGTGCGGGCCGTCGCTTCATCCCAATCGCGGGTGAGGCGACCGCGAGCAAGTGGGCTCCAGGGGATGACGGCGATCTTCTGGTCCTCGCAGAAGGGCAGCATCTCGCGCTCCTCCTCGCGGTAGAGCAGGTTCAGGTGGTCCTGCATGCTGACGAACTCGGTCCAGCCGTTGAGGCGGGAGATGTAGATCGCCTTGGCGAACTGCCAGGCATACATGGAGGAGGCGCCGATATACCGAGCCTTACCGGCCTTGACGACATCATGAAGCGCTTCCAGCGTTTCCTCGATCGGCGTCGTATAGTCCCAGCGGTGAATTTGATAGAGATCGACATAGTCGGTGCCGAGACGGCGCAGGCTGTTGTCGATTTCATCGAAGATCGCCTTGCGCGAGAGGCCTGCACCGTTCGGGCCGGGACGCATGCGGTTGAAGACCTTGGTGGCGAGCACGATATCGTCGCGGCGGGCGAAATCCTTGATGGCGCGGCCGACGATCTCTTCCGACGAGCCGTTGGAGTAGGTGTTGGCCGTATCGAGGAAGTTGATGCCGGCCTCGATCGCCTGGCGCAGCAGCGGGCGGCTGTCCTCCTCCTTCAACGACCAGGCATGCGTGCCCTTGTTGGGATCGCCATAGGTCATGCAACCCAGGCAGATGCGTGAAACTTCCAGACCGGTGCGGCCAAGCTTTACGTATTCCATCGCTATTCTCCGTCCATTCGATTACCCGGCGCAAAGAGGCTCGCCGCGCTGAGGGCGGCGGAGTGCGTGCGTCACCAAATTAATCCGACGGCCAGGCTTGCCGTCGATCGGTGCGTCAGTTCGTGAAGAGCTTCGAAGTGTTCTTCAATAAATAAGGCAAATCATTTGGCAGGGAAGACGGCAATTTCAAATGTTTCCTTGAACCCCAGAGGCGACAGGTGTTAGCTGCACCGCACCATTTTCTGGAATTCCGCATGAGATTGCCCCCGCGTGACACTTACGATGCCCTCTATCGCGACTTTCGTTGGGAGATTCCGGCGAAATTCAACATAGGACATGCTGTTTGCGATGCCTGGGCCGAACGCGAGCCCGATCGGGTCTGCCTCCAGCATTTCAATCCGGACGGCAATCACTTTTCCATGACCTATGGTGAGTTGCGTGATCGCTCCGCCTCTTTCGCCCATGCACTTACCGCGCTTGGCGTGCAGCGAGGAGATCGGGTGGCGCTGCTGCTGCCGCAGAGTTTCGAGACGGTCGTGGCGCATGTGGCGATCTACAAGATGGGGGCGATCGCCCTGCCGCTGGCCTTGCTATTCGGTGCCGAGGCGCTGGAATACCGGCTGAAGGCATCCGGAGCATCGGCCATCGTCACCAACCGCTTCGGCCTCGAACGGCTGCGTCCGATCCGGGACGGGCTGCCTGAACTCGCTCAGGTGATCAGCATCGATGGCGCGGAAGAGGATGTGGCCGGCTTTGCCGATCTGGTCGCGACCCATCCGCCCTTGTTCGAGGTGGCCGATACTGGCCCGAATGACCCGGCATTGATGATCTTCACCTCGGGCACGACCGGGCCGCCCAAGGGCGCGCTGCATGGCCATCGCGTATTGCCGGGTCACATCCCGGGCATGCAGTTCGCCCATGAAGGCTTTCCCAAGGCCGGCGACCGGCTCTGGACGCCGTCGGACTGGGCTTGGGCCGGCGGCCTCCTGAATGCTCTGTTGCCGAGCCTGATGCTTGGCGTCCCGGTCGTTTCCTCGCCTGCGCAGAAGTTCGATCCGCACATGGCGTTCCGCATCATGGCCGAGATGGAGGTGCGCAATGCCTTCATTCCGCCGACGGCGCTGCGCCTGCTGAAGGCCGTCGATAATCCGCGGGCGCATTACGATCTCAAGCTGCGCACGATCGGTTCGGCCGGCGAGGCGCTCGGCCGCGAAACCTTCGAGTGGGCACGCTCGGCGCTCGGTGTCAGCGTCAACGAATTCTTCGGCCAGACGGAGTGCAATTTCGTGCTCTCTTCCAGCGAGGCCTTCGGCGTCAGCCGTGCTGGCGCGACGGGCAAACCGGCGCCCGGCCATCGTGTCGCGATCGTCGATGCCGATGGCGTCGAGGTTGCAGTAGGAGAGGCGGGGCAGATCGCGATCAGGCGGCCCGATCCGGTGATGTTTCTCGGCTACTGGCAGAACGAGGCGGCGACGGAGGCGAAATTTGCCAATGACTGGCTGCTGACGGGCGATATCGGCCGGCAGGATGCGGATGGCTATATTTCCTTCGTCGGGCGCGACGACGATGTCATCACCTCGTCGGGCTATCGCATCGGCCCGAGCGAGATCGAGGATTGCCTCGGCGGCCATCCGGCCGTGCAGCTTGCCGCGGCTGTGGGAAAGCCGGATGCGGTCAGGACGGAAATCGTCAAGGCCTATGTCGTTCTCGTGCCCGGCCACGAGCCAAGCGAGGCGCTCGCGGCCGAAATCCGCGAGTGGGTGAAGACCCGGCTTTCCATGCACGAATATCCGCGCGAGATCGAATTCGTCGATGCTCTGCCGCTGACGACCTCAGGCAAGGTGATCCGCCGCCTGCTGCGCGAGCGGGCGATGGCCGAGGTCAGCGTTTCGTAAGCGACAGGATCTTTTCGCGCAGCAGCTTCGCCATGTTGCGGGTGCTGCGATACATGTGGAGCTGCGTGGTCACCTGGCGGACGTCGCGGTCGCCGTTCGGCATCAGGCCGATAATGAGCGTGCCCATCTCCTCGCGTTCGTGCCAGAAGCGGCTCATGATCGGATGATCCGGTACGGCGCAGGAATCGGAGCGGACGACGTTGGCGTCATCGAGATGCCATTCCGTCAGTTCGCCCATCAAGAGCTTGCCCGGTGAAAAGCGGGCATAGGCCTCGTCATAGGCGGTCTTCCACGTATAGGCTTCGCCGCCCATCATCAGCACGATCATGGAGGCGATCGCCTTGCCGTCGAGGTCGATGGTGTGGATGCGCACCGCGTCGATGGCCGCTAGATTGGAGATTGCTTCGCGGGCGAAGGCGGCATGGTGGCGATCCGTGACGAGGGCCGACCGCTTCTTGCCCTTCCAGCCGCTTGCTTCCAGCGCCAGGAATTCTTCCATGCGTCTGTGCACGTCGCCCGGCTGGCGCGCGACGTTGTAGCTGACCTCGCCTTGATTTTCCAATAGCCGCCATTGCCGGCGCATTTCGCGCAAGTGCGCGTTGGAAATCGTCCGCTTCAGGTAGGCGAGCGCGTCGTCGTTGCTCTCAAGCATCGGCCGCTGGAAAGGATTGGCGACCGCGATCGGCAGGTTCCTGCCGATGGCGATGACTTTCGCCATTTGAACGAAGCGGCCGTTCAGGCGCACATCCGGCAGCACGAGCGTCGTCGGCAGGTGCAGTTCCGGCCGGGAGAGCGCTTCGAAAAGATTGTCGAGCGTCTCGCCCGCATCCTCCGCATCGACGAGCGGCGTGCCGAGCGGGCCGAAGGAGTTCGACCAGACGCGAATGATCGAGGGCCCGATCGCAAAGCCTGGCTTGTCGACAGTGAAGGGCATCAGCAGACGGATGCGGCTACGCGTGCTGCTGTTGTCGCGCATCAACGCAAGACGCACCTGCCGGTCCTCCAGCCGCGGCATGGCGGGCGCCAGGAAACGGCCGGAGAAGAAGACGTTCGGTTCTATGGCGCGGTTGGACAGGAAGTCCAGTTCGTCCTGCAGCTCGTAGCCGAGCTTGCCGGGATAGAGGCAGAGTTCGCGGCCCACGCGGCCGATCTCGACCCGGGCCTCGGCCTTCGGCGTTTCGAAGTGCAGCGCTGCGAGCGTATGCGTCAGGGCATTCACTTGGCTGTCGGTACTTTGGGTGTAGGGAGGGCGTGCCATAATCAGGGAGCCCTCGTTGCCGGTGGGGTTGCGGGGCGCCGAATGAGGGCGAACAGGGTGATGCCGAGCGCGTGACGGACCGCGATGTGCAGAAGCAGGGCCTCGATCGCCATGGCGGCGGTGCCGGCAATGGCTGCCCCTTCGATGCCGAGACGCGGGATAAGGATGACGTTCAGGCCGATATTGGCGACAAGTGCCGCTGCATAGAGGTAGACGCAGAGCATCTGCTTGTCGGCCATGGTCAGGAGCACTTCGGCAGGGCCGACCAATGCCCTTGCGAGGATGCCGGCAAGCAGTATTGCCATGACGATCTGACCATCGGTGAAAGAGGCGCCGAAAAGCGACAGCAGCAACTGGCCGGCGGCCAGGACGGCAAGACCGACGGCAAGCGCCGGAAAGAAGGTCCAACGCGTTGCATCGGCTGCGAAGGCGGCAAGCTTGCTGCGGTCACCTTCCGCCAGGATCGCGGCAAAGCGCGGGCCGATCGCGGCCTTTACGGCGAAATAGACGAAGTGGACCAGCGCCATGGTCTTGGCGGCGGCAAAATAGACGGCAACCTGATCCGGATCGAGGAATATCCCGACGACCACGACATCGGAATTGGTGAGAAGGTAGCCCACGCCTTCGACAAGAAAGATAGGAAAGGCGACGGCAAACCACGCGTTGAATTCCGTGGCTTTCGGGCCGCCCGGATAATGGCGGCGCAGACGGAGGGTGACGACCAGATATTGCAGCAGGACGCTGGTGAAGGCGCCGGCCAGGGCTGCCGTCATGGCCGTGACCGCATCGCGCGGCGCTCCGGCGAGGACCGCGCCGACCATGAAGAGCAATATCAGCGTCGGGCGGATCAGGAAGGTCGGGCTCAGAGCCATGATCGGCCAGTGCTTGGCACGCGCCGTCCCATCAAGGACGTCGCCCAGCGCGATCATCGGCACGGCGATCAGCCCGAGGAAGGTCGGCAGGATGTAATAGGCTTCGATCATGCCGCGGAAGACATGGATCAGGAGTGCTCCGATCAGGGCCAGCGTGCCTGAGATGGCCACCACGAACAGGCGCGCCGTGGCGTTCAGGCCGCGAATGGCATCGTAGTTGCCGCTGGCATCATACTGCGGCAGGAACCGGATGATGGCGGTCGGGAAGCCGATACAGGCAAGATTGCCGAACAGGATCATCAACACCCAGACGAAAACGAAGACGCCGTATTCAAACCGGCCCATCAGGCGGGCAAGGATGATCTGTGACAGGAAGGCGAGGGCGGCGCCTGCGATGCGGATCGTGAAAGCGATCAGCGCCATGCGCTGCGAGACGGCTTTTTCGTCCTGACCGGCAAAAAGGGCAGCGAGTTTGCGCAGATGCGGCGATAGCGCAGTCCGCAATGCGGACGGCAACATTCTCTCCGCTGTTTGAAAGACCGCCATGATCGATACGCAATACTTTAAGTATGATCCCAACCTCGCGGCAGTCTTGGCAGAGGAGGGTTAAGAATCGGTTCTTTCTGCATGCAAAAATCATCCGCAAGCTGCGAAGAATCGTTCACCGAGGGAATTCGAGGCAACCTTGGGATGCGGCTCTTCTTGGGGTTGCGATACCGCGCTCCCGCCGCAGGAAACGGGTGGCGGGCACTTAGCCGCAATATAGAATCGATCGCGTGCCAACGGAGGATCTCATGCTCACGCTCTACGATTATCTGCCATCGCAGAATGGCTGGAAGGCCAGGGTACTGTTCGGGCTGCTTGATATTCCATACCAAACCCGCCTGGTGTCGATCTTCGAAGGCGAGGGGCGCACGGATGCCTTTCTCGCTCTCAATCCGGCAGGCGGCATTCCCGTTCTCGAACTCGAGAATGGGCGCACGATCGCCGAATCGAATGCGATCCTGACCTATGTCGCCGAGGGAACGCGATTTCTTCCGGCAGATCGCTACCAGCGCGCCAAGGTCATGCAGTGGCTGTTCTTCGAGCAATATCACGTAGAGCCGGTCATCGGCACGCTGCGCTTCTGGACCTTGACGGGGCGGCTCGAGCTCAATGCCGTCATGGCGGAGGCCAAGCGTGCCGGCGGCCTTCGTGCGCTTGCGGCGCTCGAGCGTGGACTGAAGACCACGCCCTTTCTCGCTGGCGAGGAGTTTTCGATCGCGGATATAGCGGCTTATGCCTATGCTCATCGGGCTGCGGATTGCGGCTTCGATCTTGCCGATTATCCCGCGTTCACCGCGTGGCTCGATCGTGTACTTGACGTCATTGGCCCCGGCTATCCGGTCCATCTCTATAGCGAAGATCCGCATTCCGCCATCTGAGTGCATTGGCTCTTCATCTAGGGACTCCACCTGTCAGCTGGCGCTGTTCCGAGGGCCCCGCAAACAAAAATGCCGCCCAAAGGCGGCATCTTGTTCATTGCCATCAACCGATAAGGTTCAGACGACTTCGCTGCTTTCGAAGGCGCCGTGGCAGTGCTTATACTTCTTGCCGGAGCCGCAGGGGCATGCCTCGTTGCGGCCGACGCGGCCCCAGGTTGCCGGGTTGCGCGGGTCACGGTTTTCCGGTGCTACCGCGCTTTCATTTGCGAGAGCGAAGGGTGAGAATTCGTCCTCGCCCGTCGTCGCGTCGATGTGGCGGGCCTGCATCGGCGGCGTCTCTGGCTCGGCCGGCTGCTGCACGAGTTCGACGCGCGAGAGCTGGGCTGTCACGGCCTGGCGCAGATTGTTCAAGAGTGCCTGGAACAGCTCGAAAGCTTCGGCCTTGTATTCCTGCAGCGGGTCGCGCTGGGCGTAGCCTCGGAAGCCGATGACCGAACGCAGATGGTCGAGATTGACGATATGCTCGCGCCAGAGATTGTCCAGCGTCTGCAGCACGATGGAGCGCTCGACATAGGTCATGATCTCAGGCCCGAAGCGCTCGGCCTTTTCGGCCGCCGCCTTGTCGGCTGCTTCCGTCAGGCGCGCGCGGATATCGTCTTCGGCGATGCCCTCTTCCTTGACCCAGTCATGAATGGGCAGGTCGAGATCGAAGAAGTTGGCGACCGCCGTCTTCAGCCCGTCGGCATCCCACTGTTCGGCATAGGCGCGCTCGGGAATATGTCTTGAGACCAGATCCTCGATGACCTCATGGCGCATGTCGCCCACGGTTTCGGACAGGTCCTTGGCTTCCATCAGCTCGACGCGCTGCTCGAAGATGACCTTGCGCTGGTCGTTCAGCACATCGTCGTATTTCAGAACGTTCTTGCGGATATCGAAGTTGCGGGCTTCAACCTTCTTCTGGGCGCGTTCGAGTGCCTTGTTGATCCAGGGATGGACGATGGCTTCGCCTTCCTTGAGGCCCAGCTTCTGCAGCATGCCGTCCATACGGTCGGAGCCGAAGATGCGCATCAGATCGTCCTGGAGCGACAGGTAGAACTTCGAGCGGCCCGGGTCGCCCTGACGGCCGGAACGGCCGCGAAGCTGGTTATCGATGCGCCGACTTTCATGGCGCTCGCTGGCGATGACGTAGAGACCGCCGGCGGCAAGCGCCTGCTGCTTCAACTCCTTGATTTCCTCGGCGATCCTGGCAATGGCCGCATCGCGCTCGGGACCTGGCTCCATCTCGTGCAGGTCGCGTTCGACACGCATTTCGAGGTTGCCGCCGAGCTGGATGTCGGTACCGCGGCCAGCCATGTTGGTGGCGATCGTCACCGTGCCGGGAACGCCGGCCTGGGCGACGATATAGGCTTCCTGCTCGTGATAGCGAGCGTTCAGCACCTGGAAATTGGAGAAGCCGCGCTTGCGCATGAGATCGGCGAGAAGTTCGGACTTCTCGATCGATGTCGTGCCGACCAGGACCGGCTGGCCGCGCTTATGCGCATCGAGGATCTCGTTGATGATGGCGTTATACTTCTCGGTATGCGTACGATAGACCTCGTCGTCCTCGTCGATACGCTGGATCGGCAGATTGGTCGGCACTTCGATGACGTCGAGGCCGTAGATGTTGCCGAATTCTTCCGCTTCCGTCGATGCCGTGCCGGTCATGCCGGCAAGCTTGTCGTACATGCGGAAATAGTTCTGGAAGGTGATCTGCGCCAGCGTCTGGTTTTCCGGCTGGATCTGCACATGCTCCTTGGCTTCCAGGGCCTGATGCTGGCCGTCGGAATAGCGGCGGCCCGGCATCATGCGGCCGGTGAATTCGTCGATGATGACGACTTCGCCGTTACGGACGATATAGTCCTTGTCGCGCTGGAACAGCTTGTGCGCCTTGAGCGCGTTGTTGATGTGGTGGACGATCGCGACGTTTTCGATGTCGTAGAGCGATTCACCCTTCAACAGGCCGGCTTCGCGCAGCATGTTTTCCAGCTTCTCGGTGCCGTCTTCGGAGAAGTTGGCGGAGCGCTGCTTTTCGTCGATCTCGTAATCATCCTTCGACAGGCGCGGAATGAAGGCGTCGATCGCGTTGTAGAGATCGGAACGGTCGTCGAGCGGGCCGGAAATGATCAGCGGCGTGCGCGCTTCGTCGATGAGGATCGAGTCCACTTCGTCCACGATCGCAAAACTATGGCCGCGCTGTACCATCTGCGCGCGTTCATACTTCATATTGTCGCGCAGATAGTCGAAGCCGAGCTCGTTGTTGGTGCCGTAGGTGATGTCGCAGGCATAGGCTGCGTGGCGCTCTTCGTCCGACAGGCCGTGAATGATGACGCCCGTGGTCAGGCCGAGGAATCCGTAGAGACGGCCCATGGTGCCGCTGTCGCGCTGTGCCAGGTAGTCGTTGACCGTGACGACGTGCACGCCCTTGCCGGCCAGCGCGTTCAGATAGACCGGCAATGTCGCGACGAGGGTCTTGCCTTCACCGGTCTTCATTTCGGCGATGGCGTTGGAATGAAGGATCATGCCGCCGATAAGCTGCACGTCGAAAGGTCGCATGCCAAGAACACGGCGCGACGCTTCGCGGGCAACGGCGAAGGCGGGTACGAGAAGATCGTCGAGCGTCTTGCCGTCTGCGAGCTGCTGGCGGAACTCAACCGTCTTTGCGGCCAGAGCTTCATCGGACAGCGCTCGCATCTCCTGCTCGAGCGCATTGATTGCGGCTACTTGCGGCTGGAACGATTTGACCCTGCGGTCGTTGGACGAGCCGAACAACTTGCGGGCAATTCCACCTAGGCTGACCATGTGACTGGTCCTTTCTGAGATTTCATCCGGCCGTTTCCTGCTTTATCCGATCCCGAAAAAAACGGGAGTATAGCACAAAACGGCCGGAAACTGTTCTGGACGCGAGGTTGCGTGACAGATAAGAGGGGGGTCGATTGATGTCAACGGGATTTGGCCGATACAGAAAGGCCACATTCTCCTGCTGAAGGCTTTTTCACGCCGGAATCACATCTGTCGAGCCGGTCGAGATCACCGAAGGGTTATTTTATGTTGAAGTATAACAAGCTTGCTGCGGTTGCTTTCGCAACAATCGTTACCTTCCAGGCTCCGGTCTTCGCAGCCGATGCCAAGGACCCCGTTGTCGCCAAGGTCGGCGATGTCGAAATCCATCAGTCCGAACTCAACCTGGCGATCGCCAACCTCGATCCGCAACTCGGCCAGCTTCCGGACGACCAGAAGAAGGTGGCAGCGCTTTCGGCTTCGATCGACGTGAAGCTGCTGTCGCAGCAGGCCGCCACCGAAAAGCTCGACCAGACGCCGGACTTCCAGGCCCACATGGCCTATCTGCGCGACCGCGAGCTGCACAATGCCTTCTTCAAGGCGCATGTCGCCGACAAGATCACGGATGACGAAGTCAAGGCCCGCTACGACAAGGAAGTCGCAGCCCTGCCGAAGCAGGAAGAAGTTCATGCCCGCCACATCCTCGTAAAGACCGAGGACGAGGCCAAGGCAATCATCAAGGAACTCGACGCCGGCAAGGATTTCGCCGAACTGGCCAAGGAAAAGTCGACCGACCCGAACAAGGCCGACGGCGGCGATCTCGGCTATTTCGGCCATGGCCGTATGGTCAAGGAATTCGAGGATGCGGCTTTCGCTCTTCCGGTCGGCACCTACACCAAGACGCCGGTCAAGACCGATTTCGGCTGGCATATCATCAAGGTCGAAGACAAGCGCAATGCTCCGCCGCCGCCGTTCGACCAGGTCAAGGACCAGGTTCGTCAGCTCGTCATGCGCGACAAGTATCTTGAGCTCCTGAACAAGGCCAAGACGGACACGAAGGTCGTCATCAACGACCCGGCCCTCAGCAAGGCCTATGACGATGCGCAGAAGCAGCAGGACGCAGCCCCGGCCGATGACGCCGTCGCTCCTGCAGATGGTGCGGCAGCGCCCGACGCTCAGCCGCAGCAGTAAGTCACAGCAGTCAAACCATCAGGGCCCGGTTTTTCCGGGCCCTTTACTGGAGCCGGATGATTTTAGGTCGCATCGACCTAAAATCTGAATCCGCTCCAGAATCAAAAAATAGAGCATGATGTCGTCCGAAAACCGCCTACACTTTTCGGCATCATGCTCTTTCAGGTGGGTCTCATGTCCGGTTCCGTCTCTCCGCTCGCTCCCAAATCCTTTACGTCCATGCCTGCGCTTCGCGGCGTGCGCATGACCACGGCGTCCGCCGGCATCAAGTACAAGAACCGGACCGACGTCCTGCTGATGGTTTTCGACAAGCCGGCCGCCGTCGCCGGTGTCTTCACCCGTTCGAAGTGCCCTTCGGCTCCGGTCGATTTCTGCCGCCAGAACCTCGCGCATGGCAGCGCGCGTGCCGTCGTCGTCAATTCCGGCAATGCCAATGCCTTCACCGGCCTCAAGGGCCGCCAGGCGACGGAACTGACCGCCAAGTCCGCGGCGGCGGCCGTCGGCTGCGGTGAAAACGAAGTCTATCTCGCCTCGACTGGCGTTATCGGCGAGCCTCTCGACGCCAGCAAGTTCGCCGGCGTGCTCGACACGATGGCGAAGGATGCGACAAGCGATTTCTGGTTCGAGGCCGCCAAGGCAATCATGACCACGGATACCTATCCGAAGGTCGCGACCCGCACCGCCGAGATCGGCGGGGTCAAGGTCACGATCAACGGCATCGCCAAGGGTGCGGGTATGATCGCGCCCGACATGGCAACGATGCTCTCCTTCGTCGTCACCGATGCCGATATTTCCTCTGCCGCGCTGCAGACGCTGCTGTCCGACGGCGTCGGCCCGAGTTTCAACTCCATGACCGTCGATAGCGATACCTCGACCTCGGACACGCTGATGCTGTTTGCCACTGGCGCTGCCGCGGCTGACGGGCAGGCGCATATCGATCGTGCCGACGATCCGAAGCTTGCAGCCTTCCGCGCAGCCCTTAACGAGCTGCTCAAGGATCTTGCTATCCAGGTCGTTCGCGACGGCGAAGGCGCGACCAAGATGCTCGAAATTACGGTGACTGGCGCCGAAAATGACGCCGCTGCCAAGCGTATTGCGCTTTCGATCGCCAATTCGCCGCTGGTCAAGACCGCGGCCGCCGGCGAGGATGCTAATTGGGGCCGTGTCGTCATGGCTGTCGGCAAGGCGGGCGAAATGGCGGATCGCGACAAGCTTGCCATCTGGTTCGGCGATGTCCGCGTCGCCGTCAATGGTGAGCGTGATCCCTCCTATTCCGAGGACGCCGCCTCGAATGTCATGAAGCAGCAGGATATTCCCGTGAAGGTCGATCTCGGCCTCGGCAATGGTCGCGCAACGGTCTGGACCTGCGACCTGACGAAGGAATATGTTGCCATCAATGGCGACTACCGGAGCTGATATTTAGCCGATGCATGCGCAGTCCACGATAAACAAGCTGCCTTTGGTGCGCAGGCTCGAAGCCGTCGGCTTCCGGGCCTGGCCGGCATCGTCGGTGCAGTATGACGGCAGCTGGCAGGTGCGCTTGACGGCCGGCCACCCGTCGAAGCGGCTGAATTCGGTCGTGCCGCTCGATCCTTCGGATCATCGCGATCTCGAAATCCGTCTGGCGAAGGCGCAGCGCAAGTTCGAGGCCTATGGCCGGCCGATGGTCGTGCGCGAGACGCCGCTCGCCTCGCCGAAGCTTATAGACCTTCTGCGGGAGCGTGGCTGGACGCGCTTCGACGAGACCATCGTCATGACCGCCGATCTGGTCGATCTCGAGCTGCCGGATATGCTGGATCATCTTCCCAGCCACGATGTCGGCCGTTTTGTCGATGCAAGCCTCGTTGTCGATGAAGCCGATCCGGCTTTGAAGCCGGCGTTGGCCGAGGTAGTAAGCAACATCAAGCCGCCCTCGGGTCTCTTCGTCATCGAGGATGCCGAGGTCGGGCCATTGGCAACGACGCTTTGCGTGCAGGACAATGATCTTGCCGGCGTCATGTCGGTTGCGGTGTCGCCGCAGCATCGGCGCAAGGGCCTGGGCGTCGAGATCCTGACATCGGCGTTGCGCTGGGCGCGCATGCGCAGTGCCAAGACCGCCTGGCTTCAGGTCGGTGCCGACAACGCGCCGGCCCTGGCGCTCTATGTCCGCTTCGGCTTCCGCGAGGCCTATCGTTATTGCTATTGGCAACCGCCGGGGGACGCATGAGCGAGGCAGGCCGCAAGATCGTTCTCGTTGCCGCCTGCGCGCTGATCGATGCTGATGGTCGGATTCTTCTGGCGCAGCGCCCCGAAGGCAAGTCGCTCGCCGGTCTCTGGGAGTTTCCCGGCGGCAAGGTCGAAGCCGGCGAGACGCCGGAGGAGACGCTGGTGCGGGAGCTTCAGGAAGAGCTCGGTATCCAGACGAAGATCGCCTGCCTCGCGCCGCTGACCTTCGCCAGCCATACCTACGAAACCTTCCATCTGCTGATGCCTCTTTATATCTGCCGGCGCTACGAGGGAATCCCGCATGGCCGGGAAGGACAGGCGATCAAATGGGTGCGGCCGCAGGCCCTGCGCGATTACCCGATGCCTCCCGCCGACGAACCGCTGATCCCTTTCCTGCAGGATCTGCTTTAAGAGGACCCAGGCCCAGGTTCGGTACTTGGCTGGCTGGAATTGCTATCGGGTCAGATGTCCTTGAAGCGGAAGTTCGATTTCGTGAGTTGATCGAGGCTTTGCGCCATGGACTCACGACGGGACGAATCCGTTTGCGGTGTTCTTCGTAGCAGCTCCGTCAGCATTTCCGACTGTTCGGTTGAGTTCCGGCGGATCGCCTCCAGATGCTCGAGCATCAACCCAAAAGTAAAAATCACGGCGCCGCAGAATCCATCCTTCTGGAATTTTTGCAGTGCACATTTGCTGCGTTGGGAGACGATACATCGCAAACATGGTTAACGAAAATTAGCCATGTAATATCAGCCTTCTAGGCCGAATCAGGCAGTGTTTCGGAATTTTACGTCTCTTTAGTTTGCATGTGGATATTAAGGGATCGTTTATGACCTTCTGGCATTGAATTCTCTCAATCAAGCGATTGTTGGGTGCGTTAAAGAAGGCTTGACATAATGGACGACGATTTCTGGAAAGCTGTTCAGGAAAAAGAGCAGTCCTATTCCGCGTCGCGCAAGACGGGCGCGTTGAATATCGCTCTGCTGTTCGGGACAGCGGCGGTTGCGCTTTCGCTCATCCTCACGCCGATGCTCTCCGACAAATCGAAGTCACGCGTGCTTGCAAGCGCGCCTGATATCGACAATGTTACCACTGGATCGATCCCGCAGACGGAAAACGGCAAGCGTTATACGATCCGCCGCAGCGTATTGCAGCAGGAACCGGGCTCGGTCTGCATCGTCCAGGGTTATGGCGCCGACAGCGGCTGCCAGTAGAGCATCTCCAGGAAATGCGCGCAGCGCTTTTCCGTCCGGAATGCGTGAGGGAAAAGGATAGGGCGTTTTCGCGATTCGAAGACAAGCGGAAATGCTCTCATGCATGAGCATAGCCTGCCGGATGCCATGACGAGCATCGGATTCATCTGTTGTCCAATGCTGGGAGCCCTGAGCTTATGCGTTCCGTATGGCGTATTTTCAATGACAAGACCGGTGCGACGGTCATCGAATATGGTTTGATTGCCGCACTGATGTCGGCGGCGATCATCAGTGGCGTCGGCGCTTTCGGCGGCAGCCTCTCGAGCGTGTTCAACACGCTCTCCAATACGATGCAGAACTCGGCCGCATCGGGAAACTGAGTTAGCCATCGACGGGGCCGGCCAGTATTGCCGGCTATTGCTTCAACTTGTGCTCTTCCACCTTGAGCGCATCCGCCAGGCGCGCCTTGGCGGAACCCGGCCGCAGTGGCTTCTGCTGGCTTTCGTGCGGCGTCCAGCCTGAGACGTAGATGATGGAGAATGTTGCCCTGATCCGGCCGTCCGGATCGGAATAGCGTTCGGCATAGAGCTCGGCCGCACGCAGGAAGAAGGCGCGCGTCAGCGGTTTGCGGCTGCGGTCGACCAGCGGATTGGTCATGCCCATGGCGCGCAAGTCGCGCATCAGGGCAAAGAGATTATCGTAGCGCACTGTGTAGTTTTCGGCGTCGATGACGGGCAGGCTGAAGCCGGCACGCTGCAACAAGCCGCCGACATCGCGGACGTCGGCAAAGGGGATGACGCGCGGGCTTGCGCCGCCCGTCAGCTCGATCTCGGTCGCAAGCAAGACCTCGCGCAGCTCCTGCAGGGTGCCGGAACCGGGGATCGCCGCCAGGAAGAGGCCGTCGGCCTTCAGCGCGCGGCGGATCTGGATGAAGACGCCGGGCGTGTCGTTGGTGACATGCAGGCTGAGCGGCGAAAGCACGAGGTTTACAGACTCAGCCTCCGACGGCAGTTCTTCCAGCGGGGCCTCGATCAGTGTCTCGCCGGGGGCGGCAAACCCAGGCTCGTTTTCGATCCTTTTCAGATGACCAATCTTGCCGGTCGCCAGAGCCAGGCGCGCGGCAATGCCGGTCGCGCCGTGCAATTCGATTGCCTCGTCGAAGTGGCGTTCGGTCACGGCAAGTCGTTCAGCCAATTCGCCGGCGGCGATATCAAGCAGGAAGGCTGCCTTCTCGTCCCCCTGTCTCAGTGCCCGGCGCTTGCGGGCCGAAAGCAGTGATTGGTCGAACACGATTTCCATGGCGGTTTCCTGCGATATCATCAATTCGGCGGGGCGTGCCGGGCACGCGCGTTTTCCTTCGCAAAGCCTGCGGGAAAAAGCTAGAGCGGAGTTAAGCGCTTCGTGGAATCGCTGAATTCCTCTCCAGCCTTTATTCTTGCGCAATCCCAGACGGAAAACGGCTATACACTTTTCCTGGAATTGCTACTCTCAATCATATGGGGATGATGGGACGCGAAATCACCTTTTCGATGCTGGGTGCCGGGCTGAAAACGCCCTTTGTGGCGCTCGCCGATCTCGTCTATCCGCCCGCCTGTCCGGGTTGCGGAGTCTCGGTCGGGGCGCATCGCGGTCTTTGTCCGGCATGCTGGTCCGGTATTCGCTTCATCGAGCGGCCTTATTGCGAAGTCCTCGGCAGTCCGTTTTCCCATGATCTTGGTGCCGGCATTCTGAGTGCCGAGGCGATTGCCGATCCGCCTGTCTTCGACCGTCTGCGTTCCGCTGCCGTTCACGACGGTATCGTGCGCGATCTCGTTCTCAGCCTGAAATATCGTGATCGTACCGATCTCGCGCCGATGATGGCCGGCTGGATGCTGCGTGCCAGCGACGGATCGGTCGCCGCCTGCGATGCGATCATTCCTGTGCCGCTGCACCGGGCGCGGCTGTTTGCGCGCAAGTATAATCAGGCCGCCGAACTTGCCCGGCATATCGCACGCCTTTCGGGCAAGCCGCTGCTCGCAGCAACGCTCATGCGCGTCAAACGCACGAGCCAGCAGGTCGGTCTCGGGGCCAAGGCGCGACAGGATAATGTGCGCGGCGCCTTCGCCGTCTCCGAGCATCGGGCTGCCGAGATATTCGGGCGTCGCATCGTTCTCGTCGACGATGTCTATACCACCGGCGCCACGGTTGCCGCGGCCACGCGCGCGCTGAAGAAAGCGGGTGCGGCCGATGTCAGTGTTTTGACCTTTGCAAGGGTCGTCGGCCATCTTATATGACACTAGAGGCGGATGATTTTAGGTCGAAACGACCTAAAATCATCCGCTCTAGAATCAAATAAGTAGAGCATGATGTCATCCGAAAACCGCTGACACTTTTCGGCATCATGCTCTGATTTAGGCTTTTCCGGAGTGGATCATGGCATCCGTCGTTATCTATACGCGTGAATTCTGCGGCTATTGCGCCCGTGCGAAATCCTTGCTCGAATCCAAAGGCGTCGACTATGTCGAGCACAATGCCACCTATTCGCCAGAGCTGCGGCAGGAAATGATCGCCAAGGCGAACGGCCGCGCGACGTTCCCGCAGATCTTCATCAATGGCCAGCATGTCGGCGGTTGCGACGATATCCATGCGCTCGACCGGGCCGGCAAGCTCGATCCGATGCTGGCTGCCTGATCCATATTGACGAGGGAGAAACCGATGAGCTTCAAGGCTGCCGCCATCCAGATGTGTTCCGGTGTCGATCCGGTGAAGAACGCAGCCGACATGGCGCGCCTGGTGCGTGACGCCGCCTCGCAGGGCGCCATCTATGTGCAGACGCCGGAGATGACCGGTGCCGTGCAGAAGGATCGGCCCGGCCTGCGCGCCGTGCTGCGTGACGAGCCGAACGATATCATCGTCAAGACGGCGTCTGAGCTGGCAAAAGAGCTCGGCATATACCTGCATATCGGTTCGACCGCCATTGCGCTCGATGACGGCAAGATCGCCAATCGCGGCTTCCTCTTCGGTCCTGACGGCAGGCTCATCAATCGCTACGACAAGATCCATATGTTCGACGTGGACCTCGATAATGGCGAGAGCTGGCGCGAAAGCGCCGTCTATCGGCCGGGCTCGGAAGCCCGCATCGCATCGCTGCCCTTTGCCGAACTCGGCTTTTCCATCTGCTACGACGTGCGCTTTCCGCAGCTTTTCCGCGCCCAGGCCGTTGCCGGCGCCGAGGTGATGACGGTGCCTGCCGCCTTCACCAAGCAGACCGGCGAGGCGCACTGGGAAATTCTGCTGCGCGCCCGCGCCATCGAAAACGGCATGTTCGTCATCGCCGCCGCTCAGGCCGGCAAGCACGAGGACGGCCGCGAGACCTTCGGCCATTCGATGATCATCGATCCCTGGGGCAACGTACTGGCGTCGGCCGGCGGTACCGGCGAGGCCGTCATCATCGCCGAGATCGACATCGCTGCCGTCAAATCAGCTCATGACAAGATACCGAACCTGAAGAATGCGCGTGAGTTCTCGCTGGAGAAGATCGCGACGCCGGCGTCTGGAGGCGTCGCTGCTTGATCCGTTATTCGCTTAGCTGTGACAATGCCCATGAGTTCGAGGGCTGGTTTTCCGAAAGCGCCGATTTCGACCGCCAGGTTGCAAGCGGCTTTCTCACCTGTCCGGTCTGCAATTCCGGCGCGATCTCCAAACTCCTGATGGCGCCTTCGGTTTCGACGGCGCGCAAGAAGGATGAGATGCAGACGCTTGCCATGGATACTGCCCGCAAGCAGGCGATGGCAAAGCTCAAGGAAGCGATAGACACCATCAAGGCCAATGCCGAAGACGTCGGTACGAAATTTCCGGAGGAAGCCCGCAAGATTCATTATGGCGAAGCGGATGCGCGCGGGATCATCGGCAAGGCGACGCCGGACGAGGCACAGGCACTCGTCGAGGAGGGCATCGAGATCGCCGCCATCCCCATATTGCCCGACGACGTCAACTGATGCCGGGGGTGGAGAGCCTGCACCCCCTCTGTCCCTATCGGGACATCTCCCCCACGAGGGGGGAGATTGTTGGGAGTTTGCCGCGCGTCTATCAAAAGCAATAGGCCGTGATTTCAGAAGGCTCGATGTTCGTTTGTAGTGAAGAGGGCGCTCCGAGTCACCGATCTCCCCCCTTGTGGGGGAGATGTCACGAAGTGACAGAGGGGGGTATCAGAGTTTCAGCAGTCGCGGTGTTGCTGGCGTGACGATTTCACGCGGCCCGCTTCGCCAGCAGCATGTAGTTGACGTCCATATCCTTCGAGAGATTCCAGCGGTCCTGCAGCGGTGAATAGAAAACGCCGGTGCGGGCGATGATCTCGAGGCCGTCTGCCGCAAGCGGCTTTTCGATTTCTTCCGGACGCACGAGCTTTTCATATTGATGGGTGCCGCGCGGCAGCCAGCGCAGCACGTTCTCCGCCGCGAAGATGGCAAGGGCCGCCGCCTTCATGGTGCGGTTGATGGTCGCAACGAACATCAGGCCGCCGGGACGCACCATTTTTGCGCAAGTCGACAGGAAGAAGTCGACGTCGGCGACATGCTCGACCACTTCCATGTTCAGCACGATATCGAAGGTCTCGCCGGCTTCGGCCAGCTGTTCGGCGGTAACGGCGCGGTAGTCGACGGGAACGCCCGAGGCCTTCGCATGAGTCGAGGCAATGCCGATGTTCTTTTCCGAGGGGTCGGCGCCGATGACGGTGGCACCCATACGCGCCACCGGCTCCGACAAGAGACCGCCGCCGCAGCCGATGTCGAGCACGCGCAGGCCTTCCAGCGGCCGGCTGCCCTTCGGGTCGCGGCCGAAATTCTCGCAGGCGTGGTCGCGGATATAGGCGAGACGCACCGGATTGAACTTGTGCAGCGGCTTGAACTTGCCGGTCGGGCTCCACCACTCGGCCGCCATGGCGGAAAAACGGTCAACTTCGCTCTGGTCGATTGTGCTCTTTGCCGTTTCGCTCATGGTTCACTCCGTGATCTGCGCCGTGCCCGTGTCGGGGCGAACGCAGGCAACAATATTTCTCCGTGTGAAGTCGGACGATCGATGCCCGATGTCAAGGGCCGCGGCCATCGATAGCCTGTGGGGAGTGCCGGTCGGCAGCAGCGAATTGCGATCCCGAGGTTGACATGGAGGTATCTTATGGCCGATCAATCGCCGGGCTGTGAAATGGACTTTCAGAACCGGATCGATTTCGATCGACCGGCGTATACAGGAGTTCTCATGAGACCATTCCGTCTTGCGACGGCTATCGCCATGAGCTGCCTTGCTATCGGCCACGCACATGCCGGGGACAGTAAGGGGTTTCGCCTGACGATCGATGGTGTCGTGGTGGGCATCAATCCTGGTGACACGTTCGAGGTCACCATGAGGGACGGTCGCAAGGTCCCGGTGGAGCTGCAGCGCAGTGATACGGTGACGTTCACGGGTGGCAAGTTCTCCTTCGATCACGATGGCAAATTGACCGTCGCAAAGACGGATCTCGGCGATGGCGTGCAGCAATATGCGCTGATGACGCCGATCGGCACCGGAATCATCGTGCAGGTCTATAAAGGCCTCGATCCGTCTGGCAATACCGACGTCGTGCTGCAGCAGATGGTGCAGGAGAGCCTCAATGGTGGTGCCAAGATAACCAAGCAGAGCACGCAGCGTACGCTCCCGAGCGGCAATGTGCTGAAGGGCGTGAAGGCGGAAACCATCACGGATGACGATGTGATGGAATATGAGATCGTCGCCACCGGCCGGCCGGAGGGCGGCATACTCGTCGCCACCTTCCTCAATAAGGAAAACCTCGACAAGGAAGGCGGAATTCTCGACAAGCTCTGGTCGACTTTAAAAGTTGATTATTGAAGTATAGTTTTGTCGCGCCGGGCGCGTCCCGCTATTGCACCCGCCCGACAAACTCGCTAAGAGACGGCCCCATTGAGATCACGCTTTTCCGGCTACCGAACCGGGAGGGCGATTTTGCATGTCGGGCTTTCCGCATTTCGGCCGCCCGGCGCAGGGTACTGGTAGAGGCACATGGCACGCATCGTGATGAAATTCGGCGGAACCTCCGTCGCGGATCTGGACCGTATCAAGAACGTCGCACGCCATGTGAAACGCGAGGTCGATGCCGGCCATGAAGTGGCCGTCGTCGTTTCCGCCATGTCCGGCAAGACCAACGAGCTGGTCGGCTGGGTCCAGAACATGCCCAAGGTCGCCGGTGCCAACCACTCGATCTACGATGCGCGCGAATATGATGCCGTCGTGGCTTCGGGCGAGCAGGTCACATCAGGCCTTCTGGCGATTGCGCTGCAGGCCATGGGCATCAACGCCCGCTCCTGGCAGGGCTGGCAGATCCCGATCCGCACCGACAACGCCCATGGCGCCGCCCGTATTCTCGAGATCGAGGGCGAGGACATCATCCGCCGCATGGGTGAGGGCCAGGTCGCCGTCATCGCCGGCTTCCAGGGGCTCGGCCCCGACAATCGCCTCTCGACGCTCGGTCGCGGCGGTTCCGACACCTCGGCCGTTGCGATCGCCGCCGCCGTCAAGGCCGACCGCTGCGACATCTATACCGACGTCGATGGGGTCTATACGACCGATCCGCGCATCGAGCCCAAGGCACGCCGCCTGAAGAAGATCGCCTTCGAGGAAATGCTCGAAATGGCCTCTCTCGGCGCGAAGGTGCTGCAGGTGCGCTCGGTCGAGCTCGCCATGGTGTTCAAAGTCCGCACCTTCGTGCGCTCTTCTTTCGAGGATCCCGATGCTCCGGGCATGGGCGATCTGCTTAACCCGCCCGGAACGCTGATTTGTGACGAGGAAGAAATCGTGGAACAGGAAGTAGTCACCGGCATTGCCTATGCCAAGGATGAAGCTCAGATCTCGCTACGCCGTCTTGCCGACCGGCCGGGTGTTTCCGCCGCGATCTTCGGGCCGCTGGCCGAAAACCACATCAATGTCGACATGATCGTCCAGAACATTTCGGAGGACGGTTCGAAGACCGACATGACCTTCACGGTTCCGTCCGGCGATGTCGAGAAGGCGTTGCGCGTTCTTGGCGAAAACAAGGAAAAGATCGGTTACGATGTCGTCCAGAGCGAATCAGGTCTGGTCAAGGTATCGGTTATCGGCATCGGCATGCGCTCGCATGCCGGCGTGGCCGCGACCGCTTTCAGGGCACTTGCCGAAAAAGGCATCAACATCAAGGCCATTACGACGTCAGAAATCAAGATTTCCATCCTGATTGACGGTCCTTACGCAGAACTCGCAGTCAGGACTTTGCATTCCTGCTACGGTCTGGATAAGAGTTGATTCAGGACTGCTGACAACGGACCGTGACGGAGGCGAGTTTCGGCCGGCCCTGACATGGGCAAGACAGGCATGACATCTTGATTCAGGAGCTAGTGGCGCAATGAGAGACCTTTCCGGCGGTCCACGCGTTCTGCTCAAGCGGCTACGCGAACTGATGGCGGAGCCGCTGGAGCCGCAGGAGCGCCTTGACCGGATCGTCCGCCAGATTGCCAGCAACATGGTCGCCGAGGTCTGCTCGGTCTATGTGCTGCGCGCGGACGGCGTCCTCGAGCTTTATGCCACCGAGGGTCTGAATAAAGAGGCGGTCCACCTTTCGCAACTGAAGATGGGGCAGGGTCTTGTCGGTACGATCGCCGCCTCCGCCCAGCCGCTGAACCTTTCGGACGCGCAATCGCACCCCGCCTACCGCTACCTGCCGGAAACCGGCGAAGAGATCTACCACTCCTTCCTCGGCGTGCCGATCCTGCGCACAGGGCGGTCGCTTGGCGTTCTCGTCGTTCAGAACAAGGCGAGCCGCACCTATCGCGAGGAAGAGCTGGAGGCGCTCGAAACGACGGCCATGGTGCTGGCCGAAATGATCGCGACCGGCGAGCTGAAGAAGATCACCAAGCCCGGCCTGGAACTCGATCTTACCCGCTCGGTCACCATCGACGGCGACAGCTACAATGAAGGCATCGGCCTCGGCTATGTCGTCCTGCACGAGCCGCGCATCGTCGTCACCAATCTGCTGAACGACGATGCCGACAAGGAAATCGGCCGCTTGGCCGAAGCGCTTGGCTCGCTGCGTATCTCGATCGACGACATGCTGTCGCGGCGCGACGTCTCGATGGAGGGTGAGCATCGCGAGGTGCTCGAAACCTACCGCATGTTCGCGCACGACCAGGGCTGGGTGCGCAAGCTCGAGGAAGCCGTCCGCAACGGCCTGACCGCTGAGGCTGCCGTCGAAAAGGTGCAGAGCGACACCAAGGCGCGCATGATGCGCCTGACCGATCCCTATCTTCGCGAGCGCATGCACGATTTCGAGGATCTGGCGAACCGGTTGCTCCGGCAACTCATCGGCCATTCGGGCCGCACCAGCGCCGAGGGCTTCCCGAACGATGCGATCATCTTCGCGCGCGCCATGGGTGCGGCGGAACTGCTCGATTATCCCCGCGCCAATATTCGTGGCCTGGTGCTGGAAGAGGGCGCAGTGACGAGCCATGTCGTCATCGTCGCACGCGCCATGGGCATTCCTGTCGTCGGACAGGCCGCAGGTGTGGTCGCGCTGGCCGAAAACGGCGACCCGGTCATCATCGATGGCGACGGCGGCCATGTCCATCTGCGGCCGATGGCCGATCATCAGCGTTCCTATGAAGAGAAGGTGCGGTTCCGTGCCCGCCGGCAGGAGCAGTTCCGTGCCCTGCGCTCCGTCGAGCCGGTCACCAAGGACGGGCAGCGCATTTCGCTCTTGATGAATGCCGGCCTGCTGGTGGATCTGCCGCAGCTTGCCGAATCCGGCGCAGAGGGCATTGGCCTGTTCCGCACCGAGCTGCAATTCATGATCGCCTCGACCATGCCGAAGGCGGAGGAGCAGGAAGCCTTTTATCGCAATGTGATGAAGCAGGCGGGCGGGCACGTTGTTACCTTCCGCACGCTCGACATCGGCGGCGACAAGGTTGTTCCCTATTTTCGCGCGCATGAGGAAGAAAACCCGGCGCTCGGCTGGCGCGCCATCCGCCTCTCGCTCGACCGCCCAGGCCTGCTGCGCACGCAGCTCAGGGCCATGCTGAAGGCGGCGGCCGACAGCGAGCTGAAGATGATGGTGCCGATGGTTACGGAAGTTTCCGAAATCAGGGCGGTGCGCGAGCTCCTGCAGAAGGAAGTACAGCACCTTTCGCGCTTCGGACACGGCCTGCCGCGCAAGCTGCAGTTCGGCGCCATGCTGGAAGTGCCGGCGCTGCTGTGGCAGCTGGATGAGCTGATGGCGGAAGTCGATTTCGTCTCCATCGGCTCCAACGACCTGTTCCAGTTCTCGATGGCGGTGGATCGCGGCAATGCCCGTGTGTCGGACCGTTTCGATCCGCTTGAGCGGCCGTTCCTGCGCATCCTGCGCGATATCGTGCGCGCCGGAGAGCGCAACAATACACCGGTGACACTGTGCGGCGAGCTGGCCGGCAAGACGATTTCGGCTATGGCCCTGCTCGGCCTCGGCTTGCGCTCGGTTTCGATGTCGCCTGCCTCGATCGGCCCGGTCAAGGCGATGCTGCTCGGGCTCGACCTCAAGGCGCTGTCCGAGGTCATGGAGACCGCGCTCGATGACACGCAGCCGACCAGTTCCATGCGGGATATCCTTGTGCGCTTTGCCGAGAGCCACAATATCCCGCTTTAGCGCGCGATCCTGAAAAACACGAAGCGGTTTCCGGACAGGGTCATGCGCACCATATCAAAGCAGACATAATAAGAAGAATTGGAGTAGAGGGTGGCGAAGCTCCCCGTTGAAAAAATGCGCGAATTGGAACGCCGTTTCGGCGAGATCGAGGCGCGCATGTCCGCCGGCCCGGCCGCGGATGTCTATGTGAAGCTTGCTTCCGAATATTCCGAACTGCAGCCGGTCGTCGCCAAGATCCGTGACTATGAACGCGCTCTCGCCGAGGCTGCCGATCTCGAGGCTATGCTCTCCGACAAATCGGTCGACCGCGATATGCGGGACCTTGCGGAGATGGAGCTGCCCGAGGTCAAGGAGCGCATCGAGACGCTGGAAAAGGATATCCAGATCGAGCTTCTGCCGAAGGACGCGGCCGACGAGAAGAGCGCGATCCTCGAAATCCGCGCCGGTACCGGCGGTTCCGAGGCAGCCCTTTTCGCGGGCGATCTCTTCCGCATGTATGAACGTTTCGCGGCTGCCAATGGCTGGAAGGTGGAGGTTCTCTCCGCCAGCGAGGGCGAAGCGGGCGGCTACAAGGAAATCATCGCGATGATCAGCGGCAAGGGCGTGTTCTCCCGGCTGAAGTTCGAATCCGGCGTCCATCGCGTGCAGCGCGTGCCGGAAACCGAGGCGAGCGGGCGTATTCATACGTCTGCGGCGACCGTCGCCGTACTGCCGGAAGCCGAGGAAATCGATATCGAAATCCGGCCTGAGGATATCCGCATCGACACCATGCGCTCTTCCGGTGCCGGCGGCCAGCACGTCAACACGACCGACTCGGCCGTGCGCATCACTCATCTTCCCTCGGGGATCGTTGTCACGAGCTCGGAAAAGTCGCAGCACCAGAACCGCGCCAAGGCGATGCAGGTGCTGCGGTCGCGGCTGTTCGACATGGAGCGCCAGCGCGCCGACAGCGAGCGTTCCGCCGACCGCAAAAGCCAGGTCGGTTCCGGCGACCGATCCGAACGCATCCGTACCTATAATTTCCCGCAGGGGCGCGTCACCGATCACCGCATCAACCTGACGCTCTACAAGCTCGACCGGATGATGGAAGGCGAGATCGACGAGGTGGTCGATGCTCTGCTGGCGGACTATCAGGCGAGCCAGCTCGCCCAACTCGGCGAACAGGCATGAGCGGCGGGCAGGGGTCGACCGTTTCCGGACTCCTGCAGGAGGTGCGTGCCCGCTTTGCCGAGGCCGACCTCGACGATCCCGCCACGGAGGCGCGCATTCTTGTCGGCGGCCTTCTTCATCTTGCCGCCACCGCGCTCGTGACGCGAGGTTCCGAGCCGGTGTCTGCGAAGGATGTGGCGGTGGTGCGGGCGGCAATTGCCCGCCGGCTCAATCATGAGCCGGTCCATCGGATTCTTGGCGAGCGGGAGTTTTATGGCCTCTCCCTGCGGCTCTCGGCGGCGACGCTCGAACCGCGGCCCGATACCGAAATTCTTGTCGATACGATGCTACCATACCTGCGGCGTCTTGAATCCAAGGTCGGCAATGTCCATATACTGGATATCGGAACGGGAACGGGAGCCATTTGCCTGGCCCTGCTTCACGAATGCCCCAAAGCTACCGGTGTTGGTTCCGATATTTCTGGCGAGGCGCTGGAAACCGCTCGCGGGAACGCTGAGCAGAATGGCCTGGCGGCGCGGTTCAAGACCGTGCATGGAAGCTGGTTTGATGCCATCCACGAATGTTTTCATGTGATTGTCTCAAATCCGCCCTATATTGCGTCCAGTGTCATTTCCACTCTCGCTCCAGAAGTAAAGGATTTCGATCCTCCCGCGGCCCTTGACGGGGGCCTTGATGGGCTGGATGCATACAGGGCTATCGCAAAGGATGCGGCGCGGTTTCTGCTCCCGGATGGCATGATTGGGGTGGAGATCGGTTACGATCAGCGTGAAACGGTGACTTCGATTTTTGAAGGAGCAGGATTTTCCCTTGTCGAAGCGGCTCGTGACTACGGGCGGAACGACCGGGTTCTTGTGTTTGAATTTCAACATTAACGTGACGTTTTGCAGCAGATTAGTGGAACCCCTGTTGTTATCGCAAAGAAAAAGCTTGGATTTCCTGAGGAAGCAATATAGGTTGCGCTCACGCGTTGGGCGGCTGGGAATAGGCGAGACGATTCGCTTATCTTGGACAGCCTCGGGGATCCGCTCTTTGGTAGAGTGTCAAAGGTTGAAGATAACCCAATGCGTGATCAGTTTAATCTGACGTAGTCGAGCGGCAGACCGGCGCCAAAGCGCAGTTTGCTTGCGGCACGCAGGCCCTGGTTTGGCAGTGTCCGAACCGCGGCGGCAGGTGTCGTGTATGATTTTTATCCCAACGAAGAGAATTCAGGTGAAGGATCTATGAGGCCAGGACAGCAAAACAAGCGCGGTCGGGGGCGTGGTAACAACAACAACGGTGGCGGCGGAAATAACAACAACAATTTCAACCGCAAGGGCTCGAACCCGCTGACCAGGACTTACGACAGCTCTGGTCCCGATGTGAAGATCCGCGGAACCGCACAGCATATCGCCGAAAAATACTCGGCCTTGGCTCGCGATGCCCAGAGCTCCGGCGACCGCGTTATGGCTGAAAACTACCTGCAGCATGCCGAACACTATAATCGGATCATTGCCAGCGCCCAGGCGCAGATGCAGGAGCGCTATCAGCGAGACGATCACCACAATTACAACGATCGCGATACGGGCGACCGTGACATCGACGATATCGATGCAAACGAGATCGATGATCAGCCGCAGATGGCTCCGCCTCCGGCTCGTCCGCAGCAGGCAGCTCCAGCGGCCGCCGCCGCTCCGGCCCATGAGCCGGAAGCCATCAACGGCACTGGCCCGCAGCCGGTCATCGAAGGCATCCCTGCCGAAGTGGCGATCGAGGAAGAAACTCCGGCAGTGGCCGCCACCGAGCGCCAGCCGCGTCGTCGCAATGCAGGCGGCAATCGTCCGCGCCGCCAGCCGCGCCGCAGTGCTGCAGCCGAGGGCGGCGATCAGGGTGAAACCGGGTCGAACGAAGCTCCGGCTATGGCGGATGCGACCTCGGAATAAGTCGCTTCGCTGGAGCGCACTGCACTGATTAAACGAGAATGCGGAAATGGCGGCGAAAGCCGCCATTTCTTTTTGTGTGGGCAGGTGCTCTCTTTCGAGGCCAATCGGCGCTTCTTCAATTGCAGAAGCAGGGAAGCCATTCCGGCCGGTTTTTCCACTCCGCGACCCTTTAAACTCTTCAAATATCCTCCCATATTCTCTTCTGTTGCCTTGCCGCAAATCTCGATGGCGGAAAGGCGGGGCCTGCCTCTTGAGGGGGCTCAATCTCAATCATCGGTCTGCGCCGGTCAGGGCAGAGCGATTCATGGAGGTCTCATATGAATATTGAAAAATACTCCGAGCGGGTGCGTGGTTTCCTGCAATCCGCCCAAACCTATGCGCTGGCGCAGGGTAATCAGCAGTTCGCCCCCGAGCACGTTTTCAAGGTGCTTCTGGACGACGACCAGGGCATGGCCGCCTCGTTGATCGAGCGTGCCGGCGGCGACGCCAAGGCTGCCCGCATTGCCAATGATGCCGTCCTTGCCAAGCTGCCGAAGGTTTCCGGCGGCGACGGCCAGGTCTATCTCTCACAGCCGCTCGCCAAGGTTTTCGCTACTGCTGAAGATGCCGCTAAGAAGGCCGGCGATAGTTTCGTCACCGTCGAGCGTCTTTTGCAGGCGCTGGCGATCGAGCCTACGGCTTCGACCTCGATGACGCTGAAAAATGCGGGCGTTACGCCCGTTGCGCTTAATCAGGTCATCAATGATATCCGCAAGGGCCGCACGGCGGACTCCGCCAATGCGGAGCAGGGCTTCGATTCCCTGAAGAAATATGCCCGCGATCTCACCGCTGAAGCGCGCGAGGGCAAGCTCGACCCCGTGATCGGCCGTGACGACGAAATTCGTCGCACGATTCAGGTTCTGTCTCGCCGCACGAAGAACAATCCCGTGCTGATCGGCGAGCCCGGCGTTGGCAAGACGGCGATCGTCGAAGGCCTGGCGCTGCGTATCGTCAATGGCGACGTGCCGGAATCGCTGAAGGACAAGAAGCTGATGGCGCTCGATATGGGCGCGCTGATTGCCGGTGCGAAGTTCCGCGGCGAGTTCGAAGAGCGGCTGAAGGCCGTGCTTAACGAGGTGCAGTCGGAGAACGGCGAGATCATCCTGTTCATCGACGAGATGCACACGCTGGTCGGTGCCGGCAAGGCCGACGGCGCGATGGATGCATCCAACCTATTGAAGCCCGCGCTTGCGCGCGGCGAGCTGCATTGCGTCGGTGCGACCACGCTCGATGAATACCGCAAGCATGTCGAGAAGGATCCGGCCCTTGCCCGCCGCTTCCAGCCCGTCATGGTCGAGGAGCCGACGGTCGAAGACACGATCTCGATCCTGCGCGGCTTGAAGGAAAAGTATGAGCAGCATCATAAGGTGCGCATCGCAGATGCCGCGCTGGTGGCCGCTGCGACCTTGTCGAACCGCTACATCACCGACCGCTTCCTGCCTGATAAGGCAATCGACCTGATGGACGAGGCTGCGGCGCGTCTGCGCATGCAGGTGGATTCCAAGCCGGAAGAGCTCGACGAACTCGATCGCCGCATCATCCAGCTCAAGATCGAGCGCGAGGCGCTGAAGAAGGAAACCGACCAGGCCTCGGCCGACCGGCTGAAGAGGCTGGAGGGCGATCTTGCTTCGCTGGAGGAGGAAGCCGATGCGCTGACCGCGCGCTGGCAGGCCGAAAAGCAGAAGCTGGGTCTTGCCGCCGACCTGAAGAAGCAGCTCGATGATGCCCGCAACGAACTGGCGATCGCCCAGCGCAAGGGTGAGTTCCAGCGTGCAGGCGAGCTCGCTTATGGCGTGATCCCCAATCTGGAAAAGGAACTCCACGCCGCAGAAGAGCAGGATAGTGCCCGTGATTCCATGGTGCAGGAGGTCGTCACCGCCGACAACATCGCCCAGGTCGTTTCCCGCTGGACCGGGATCCCGGTGGACAAGATGCTGGAAGGCGAGCGCGACAAGCTGCTGCGGATGGAAGACGAGCTGGCAAAGTGGGTCGTCGGCCAGGGCGATGCCGTTCAGGCTGTCTCTCGCGCCGTTCGCCGCTCGCGTGCCGGCCTGCAGGATCCGAACCGGCCGATCGGCTCGTTCATCTTCCTCGGCCCGACCGGCGTCGGCAAGACGGAATTGACGAAGGCGCTTGCCCGCTTCCTCTTCGACGACGAGACGGCGATGGTGCGTATCGACATGTCGGAGTACATGGAGAAGCACTCCGTGGCGCGGCTGATCGGCGCTCCTCCCGGCTATGTCGGCTATGAGGAAGGCGGCGCGCTGACCGAAGCCGTCCGCCGTAGGCCATACCAGGTCGTACTGTTCGACGAGATCGAGAAGGCACATCCCGATGTCTTCAACATTCTGCTCCAGGTTCTGGATGACGGACGTTTGACGGACGGGCAGGGCCGCACGGTCGACTTCCGCAACACGATGATCATCATGACCTCCAACCTGGGTGCCGAATATCTGACCCAGCTGAAAGAGGGCGATGACAGCGATCTGGTGCGTGAACAGGTCATGGATGTGGTCCGGTCGCATTTCCGGCCCGAATTCCTGAACCGCGTCGACGAGATCATCCTGTTCCATCGCCTGAAGCGCGATGAGATGGGCGCGATCGTCGACATTCAGCTCGAACGTCTGCTGAAGCTGCTGTCGGAACGCAAGATCACGCTCGAACTCGACGACGACGCTCGGCATTGGCTGGCCAACAAGGGCTACGATCCGGTCTACGGCGCGCGGCCGCTGAAGCGGGTGATCCAGAAATATGTCCAGGATCCGCTGGCCGAACAGATCCTTTCGGGTCAAATCCCGGATGGTTCGCTCGTCAAGGTCACCAGCGGTTCGGACCGGCTGTTGTTCCGTCCGCGCCAAGCCGTGCACGAGGCGGCTTAAGCGACAACTGGTGAACGAATAGGAATGGCGGTCTTCGGGCCGCCATTTTGCTGTTGGCTATGGCGGCAACGGATCGGTATGAAATTGGCTGCGCGGCTGAGGCTATTTGCTGGCGATCTGTTTCGACTTGTCGTCTGTCAGCAAAGTATCGATGCGCTTGCGCTCTTCCTGGAATTTGGCGAGCGCATCGCCTTGCAGCGATTTGCCGCCGGGAAGGCGGATGCGCAGCGGATCGACCTTCGTGCCGTTGACGATCAGCTCGTAGTGCAGGTGGGGGCCGGTCGCGAGACCGGTCGAGCCGATAAAGCCGATCACTTGGCCCTGCACCACTTTCGCGCCGGGCACGATCCCTTTGGCGATGGCGCTCTGGTGATTGTAGGAGGAGACATAGCCATTGGCATGGCGAATGAGGGTCTGGTTGCCGAAGCCGCTGGAATCCCAGCTCGCCTTTTCGACGACGCCATTGCCGGCCGCGATGATCGGTGTGCCGCGGGGCGCGGCCCAATCCACGCCGGTATGCATGCGCGCGAAGCCGAGGATCGGATGGCGGCGCATGCCGAAGCCGGATTTGAAGACGCCGGTGGGAACTGGATTGCGCAGCAGGAATTGCCGGATGCTCTTGCCGCTTTCGTCGAAATAGTCGATCGAATGATCGGTCGGATCCTCGAAGCGATAGAAGCGCGTGACCGTATCGCCGAACTTGGCATTGACATAGAGCAGCTCGGAATCGGCCGTCGCCTGCCCCTTGTCGTCGGCGACCGAGAAGAAGGCTTCCAGGGAATCCGTCGGCTTCAGCTGCGCCTGGAAATCGACATTGCTGGCGAGCAGCTTGACGACCTGCGCGACCATCTCCTTGGTCATGCCGTAGGAAAGCGCCGCGCGATAGATGCCGTCATAGACGCTCGGCAGATCGCGTCCGGCCGTGAGGGTGGGCGCGTCATTGTCGAAGGCGGTGATGATCGCATCCAGCATCGGTGGCGCGCTGCCGGCGACGAAATCGCCGTGGTCGTTCTGCGCGATGGTGAGAAGATGCTTCGTGCCGCGATAGAGGCTGGCGCGGATGATCTTGGCCTGCTCGCCCTTCTGAAGGATGCCGATGCGCAATACGTCGCCGGCCGAAACATTGGCTGAGCCGAAGAGCGGCTGGATCTTTGCCGTGATATTGTCCGCGTCGGCCTTGAGGTAGCCGGCATTGGTCAGCGCCGTGGCGATTGGCATATTTTCGCGAACCGGTATGATATCGTCGGCAAATTCTTCCGTCTGCGCGGTCACGGCTTCCGGCGCCGAGACGGACATGTTCTCTTCGACGATGCGCGCGGCAAGGCCCGCCGTCAGGTCGACATCGGAATCGTCATTGGCGAAACGGCGCGGGTCGACATAATAGAGCGCTGAAAGCTGGGTATTGCCATCGGCCAGAACCGAGCCGTTGGAGCGGACATTCTCCTCGACCTCTTCAAGCGACATGGAGCCGGCGAGCTGGAAGGGGATATCCTTGGCGGGAAAGGGCACCGTCTTCAGGCTGACCTCGGATTCCACGTCCGATGCGTAGATCGCGCCGGTTTTGTTGGCCGGCGGCGGTATGTTCTCGTCGGCGGAAAAGATCGCCAGCGGATCGAAGGGCGGATAGTTCTCGCTGGCGATGCGGTTTGTGGCGAGCGCGATCTTCACATGGGCGAAAGGCTGGCGGCGCACCACCTCCTTGTCACCGTCACGCACGACCGTCGATACTTCCAGGATGTTGCGGTCTGATGGTTTCGAAGCGATCGCGGTGGAAATCAGGCGGGCGCCGCGGATGACCTGATCGTCGGAAGCGTCGCGGCTGTCTGTTGTCGCGTAGGCTTCCGCCGGAATGGCCAGCTGCTGGCGCCCGTCGAGTGCGGCAAACAGCGCGACACCCATCAGGATGCTTGAGGTGAGGCCAGTCAGGAAGGTGCCGGAAAGCCATCGCAGCGAAACTTCGCGCCGGTCCGGCGCCCGCCTGCCATCGGCCAGGATTGGCGGCTCGTTACCGAGCGATCGGAGCATCATCTTGTCCGTCATCATGCCAATCGAGATCCGCTTCCCTTTATGCGAGCCTTAGGCTTGGGGGCGAAGATGTGCATATTTATGACAGGAGTGTCAAATCGGGCGGTCGTTTTTGCCGCGCCGCAGATCCTGTTTCCGGTAAAATACCGAGGCGGGCGCGGCCCCTCCAATGGACAAAGGCGTCGGTTCGTGGCCTGTTTCGCCATCTCGGAGCCAGACCCTGTACTTCCGCGGGGATATCCATGGGTGTTTTCGAGCGCATTTGCTGCGCCCACAGGGATGTTCATAAATCTCTCATAAGAATCAACCAGTTGTTTGTTTTTTGACTTTTTTCAAAATAGGCCTGTTGACTATGTCGGGTTGGGGGGTCTATAAGCCCGATCACTGACGAGGGCGGCGGCGCTGCTGGCGACGAAGTCTCTCGCTCTGGTGTTTCCTGGATTGGCTGCGATGCTGATTGGTGGTTCTGGGCTGAGGCTTGGGATTGGTGGGAATGCTATTTTTGACTGGGTTTACTGGTCGGTTATTTGACAATTGAAGATGAGAAGAAAGAGAAACGTGGGCGGCGAAGCTTGCGGGACCGGAAGAGATTTCGGTTCTGGAAAGAGACTTCGACGGTTACGTTTTGAACAAGAGAATACACCTCGTTTTGGTGCAGTGATG
>NZ_JAQJCI010000021.1:0-100981 GCF_030182495.1 Rhizobium aureum
ATACTCGGTTTCGCATATTGTCGGCTTCTTGAAGGGCAAGACGGCCCTTTACGTAGCGAACAAATATGCGCGCAAGCGCCGCTACAAAGGGTATCACTTTTGGGCACGCGGGTATTTCGTATCGACGACGGGCTATAACGAGCAGGTCGTCAGACAATATATCCGTAATCAGGAAAAGGCCGACAAAGCTTCCGACTTTGCCGACCTCTTCAATCGTAGCTACTAAGCGCTAACAATACCGCTTCTAGCGGTTCAAGCGCAGCGTTTCAAACCTCCACCTCTGGTGGAGGTCATGACTGTTCCCGCCTTCTTGTTCCTTAGGAACCGAGCGATTTGAGGTGCCATCCTCAAAGCCCCGAGATGAAATCTCGAATTGCGTCTGGAATATCGCCGAGATGCAGGATTGGGGCATGGCCTTGTCCATTGGCGATCTTGACGATGGTGCCTGGATGGCGTTTTGCCATCTCGTCGGTCGTGGATTGCGCAAGCAGCTTCGAATTCTCGCCGCGAATCACCATCAGCGGGATATCCTGAAATCCCTCAAACTGCGTCCAAAGATCGGGAATCGGCGCTTCCAGATCGAGTGCCTGCATCTGGGCCGCAATGGCGAGATCGTAATCGGCAACCGGTTTGCCGTCGACAGCGGTGTAGATCGCTCGCGCCATGTCCTGCCAATCCTCTTCGGCAAGCGCCGTAAAGGCGCTGCCATGGTTTTCCCGCAGGATCTCGACCGCCTCGCTCCAACTGGCGGGTTTCCTGTCGCGGTTGAGATAGTCGCGAATATCCGCCAGCCCGATCTTTTCCAGGACGGGACCGATATCGTTGAGGATGACCGCTTCCAGGACATCCGGTCGACTGGCCGCGAGCATATGCAGGATCAGACCGCCGCGTGACGTGCCGACGAAGATGGCTTGCTTGATATCGAGAGCGGCGCAAACTGTCAGCACGTCCTGCGCTTCGACGAGCAGATTGTAATGGGATTTGTCGGGATCCCGTTCGGATAGGCCGCGCCCGCGAGCGTCCAGTGTGATCACCCTGCGTGGGGCCGGGGAATCCCGCGACAGAAGCAGCGCCAATTGGTGAAAATCACGCGAATTGCGTGTCAGCCCCGGCAGGCAGAAGACGGGCGTGGGGTTCAGTATCGCCGCTTTGTCACCGGCATAATCCCGCACATGAAGCTTCAGGCCGTCCGTGGCCGGGATGGTTCTGGCAAGGAACCCGCTTTGATCGTCACTGCGCATGCATCGTCCCTCATGCTTCGGATATTACGAGGGATGTAACGGCATTTCCGTAAGGCGTACAACCGCGGTCCCGTGTTAACCGCGGCCATTGACCAGATCCTGTACGATGTCGGCCTTTTGTCCGAGGCGCGCCTTGTAGACCTGATAGTTTTCCATGACCCGCTGGACATAGTTTCGCGTCTCGGGGAAGGGAATACGCTCGATCCAGTCGATCACGTCGTCGAGCGACTTGCCGCGCGGGTCGCCATAGCGGCTGATCCATTCCGGCACCTTGTTCGGCCCGGCATTGTAGGCGATGAAGGTGAGGATGTAGGATCCGCCGAAGGTGTCGATCTGCTCGCCGAGGTAATGAGCGCCAAGCGTGGCGTTATAGCCCGCATCCTGCGTTAACTTATCGGCGGAATAGGCCATTCCGTGCCGGCCGGCAACGGCCTTTGCCGTCTTCGGCAGCAGCTGCAGCAGGCCCCGCGCATTGGCGGAGGAGACCGCAGCCGGATTGAAGGCGCTTTCCTGCCGGGCAATGGCGTAGGCGAGCGCCTTGCCGGAGCCGGAGATATTGGCGTTGTCCGGAATGACGCCGATCGGGAAGGCGAGTGCCGCCACGTCGACGCCGCGCCCATAAGCAATCTTGCCGATCTGCAGTGAAAGCTGGTGGTTGCCAGAGCGCTCGGCTCGAGCGGTCAACAGGGCGATTTCACCGGGGCTTTCCAGCTGCTTTGCCAGGGCGCGATAGAGCGCCTCTCCACGCCAGCCATGCCCTGCCGCCTCGAGCCGTGAGATCGCCTGCACCGCTTCACGTTCCTGGAAGCGCTGGCGATCGGCAGCCGAGGGTGAGGGGTAGCTGACATTCAGCGTGCGGCGGCTAAGCTTTTCGGCTGCGAGCTGTCCATAGAACGTGCTCGGATAGGAGGCGGCCCTAGCGTAGAAATCGGCCGATTTGCCCGGGCCGCCCGCTTCGGCCGCGCGGCCGAGCCAGTACCAGCCGCGCGATTGCGAGATCGGCCCGTTCGAGACCTGCAGGATCTTGCGGAAATGGCTTGCCGCGCTTGCGCCGTCCTGCAGGCCGCGCAGAGCGTACCAGCCGGCATGGAATTCGGCCTCGCCGACATCCTGCGGGCTTTCCGCGACACTGGCATCGACAACACGATAGGCCGCCTTGAATTCACCCTGGTCCACCAGGCCGCGGCTGACGATGCGCTGCTCGTTCCACCATTGGCCGGGGCTGACAAGGACGCTGCGGTCGCGCGGCATTTGCGCCAGCAGATTGGCGGCGTCGTCATATCTGTTCTGGCGGCGCAGGTTTTCGATCCGCATGAAGAGATAGGCGGGATCCTTACGCCATTGCGCATCGACGGCCGCAATCAGCGCGTCAGCCTTCGGCGAGCGGTCATTGACGGCGGCCCAAGCCTTATAGAGCGATTGCGCCTTGCCGAGATCGCCGAAGCGTTTGGCCTGCGCAGTCCGGTCGCGGTAAAGCAGATAATCCATGCGCGCCTTGTGATCGGCAGGCGACAGCAGGCTGGGGAATTCTGCGAGAATCTTGTCTTCAAGCGCCTTATCGAGTGGCTCGTCACGCCAGATCTTGCGGATCAGCTTGCCGGCTTGAGCTGAAGAGCCGCGCGCCATGAGCGCGCGCGAGAGGATGATGCTGCCCTCCACGGTCTCCGGCTGCGAGCTGCCGAAGGCGGCAAGGACTTGATCCGTTGCCGGATTTTCTAAGTAGAGCGCTCGCTCGGAATTGGCGCGCAGGCTGCCGAGACCAGGCCAGCCCGCGAGCTCGCGAGCGGCGCTGGCGATCTCACCCGAGGGAATGCCCGGCTGGCCCGAAGTGGCAATCGCCCAGGTCAGGATATGGCGATCAAGCGTGCCTTCGTCCATGCTGTTGCGGATGGCAAGCGCCTGCATCGGATTCTTGTTGGAAAGCGCGTCCAGGCCTGCCTTCAGGTCTCCGCTCACCGGCGCGATGGTGCCGCCGCGCGGGATCGCGGCCGTGCTTATGGGATCCGTCGCCATGGCGAGATCGGCGCTGGCGCGTGTGGATTGCTGCTGACCGGGAAGCTGCGACGCCACGGCGCCCCAAGCCACCGCCAAGCCCACGACGGTCCAGATCATGACTGGTCTCTTCATCCGGCTACTCACAAAACAAACGGTCCCATTCCATTTGCCAAACGCTATATTAACGAAACCTTACCGGTGGTCCGAATTTCAATCAATTATGATATCGGAAACTGCCCTCTACCATCCAAAGCGTGCTTGTCGCCGTCAAGCCGGCGCTTTATGGTGCGCGGATTCATAACCATGGATTGCGGCTGAAGCATGAATGCCGCGCCGCTAGGAGACTTGCATGTTCCAGGGATCCATTCCCGCACTCGTTACGCCCTTTACTGACGCCGGCAAGGTGGATGAGGCATCCTTCGCCTCACATGTCGACTGGCAGATAAAAGAGGGTAGCAAGGGTTTGGTGCCCGTCGGCACCACTGGGGAATCGCCGACCTTGTCGCATGACGAGCATAAGCGCGTCGTCGAGCTTTGCATTGAAGTCGCCAACAAGCGCGTTCCGGTCATGGCGGGCGCGGGTTCGAACAATACCCGCGAGGCGATCGAGCTTGCGCAGCACGCCGAAAAGGTCGGCGCCGATGCGGTTCTGGTCGTCACGCCTTACTACAACAAGCCGACGCAGAAGGGGCTTTACGCACATTTCGCCGCTATTGCCGAGGCGGTAAAGCTGCCGATCTATATCTATAACATTCCGGGCCGCTCGGTTGTCGATATGACGCCGGAGACGATGGGGGCGCTTGCGAAGACATACGCCAATATCGTCGGCGTGAAGGATGCGACCGGCAAGATCGAGCGCGTCTCCGAGCAGCGTATCAGCTGTGGTCGCGATTTCCGCCAGCTTTCCGGCGAGGATGCCACGGCGCTCGGCTTCAACGCCCATGGCGGCGTCGGCTGCATTTCCGTAACCGCCAATGTCGCGCCGCGCCTATGTGCCGAATTCCAGGCGGCGACGCTCGCCGGTGACTATGCCAAGGCTCTGGACTACCAGGATCGCCTAATGCCGCTGCACAAGGCGATCTTCCTGGAACCCGGTCTCTGCGGCGCCAAATACGGGCTCTCCCGCCTTGGCCGCATGAGCCGCAATGTGCGCTCGCCGCTTCTGTCGACGCTGGAGCCGGGAACGGAAGCGGCGATCGATGCCGCCATGCGCCATGCCGGTCTTCTGAACTGAGGCGGCTTACGAACCGTCCTGCCGAAACTCTGCCGGACCGCTCTCTTCACAAGGAGGGCGGTCTCGCTTATTTAGGAGGCAGCAACTTGGCGCGCTTTTGGCCGCTGCCGCAATGACGCAAGAAAAGAAGAAGAACCATGGCACCCAAAGGCAGCCAGCGCGTGGTGAAGAAGATTGTGGCGGAGAACCGCAAGGCACGCTTCAACTACGAGATCATCGACACTTACGAAGCAGGGCTCGTGCTGAAGGGCACGGAGGTCAAGTCGCTGCGCGAAGGCAAGGCCAATATCGCCGAATCCTACGCCTCCGACGAGGACGGCGAGATCTGGCTGATCAATTCCTATCTGCCGGAATATCTGCAGGCCAATCGCTTCAACCATGAACCGCGCCGCCGCCGCAAGCTGCTGCTTTCAAGCCGCGAAATCGGCCGGCTGCGCTCGGCCATCAATCGCGAAGGCATGACGCTCGTGCCGCTGAAGATCTATTTCAACGACAATGGCCGCGCCAAGCTGGAACTGGCTCTCGCCAAGGGCAAGAAGCTGCATGACAAGCGCGAGTCCGAGAAGGAGCGCGATTGGAACAGGCAGAAGAGCCGCCTGCTCAAGGACAATGGATGATAGTGAGGGTGAGGAGCGGTCGGGCAAAGCCCGAGCAATCGATCCAGTGAATCGATTGCAGCGACGAACGCCCTGAGCCCTAGCGAAGGGCCGGCTGCCGCGGCAACTATGAAACGCGCCCGCCGAGTGCGCAATTATCCCTCGGCAGACAACGAATCCGGTTGACGCGGTCCCAATTATTCTTCGACATCCGAAGCGGCTGGTGTCGGTTCGGCGGGACGTTGCGGGCGCTCCGAAGCTTCGCGGCCGATTTCGGCCTTCAGCGATACGAGATCGATGAAATGATCGGCCTGGCGGCGCAGATCGTCAGCGATCATCGGCGGCTGCGTTGCCATGGTCGAGATGACCGACACCTTGCGGCCACGGCGCTGCAGGGCCTCCACGAGGGTCGTGAAGTCACCGTCGCCGGAGAAGATCACCAGATGATCGACGGTTTCGGATTGTTCCATGGCGTCGATGGCCAACTCGATGTCCATGTTGCCCTTGATCTTGCGGCGTCCCATGGAGTCGGTGAATTCCTTGGCCGGCTTGGTGATGACCTTATAGCCGTTATAATCCAGCCAATCGATCAGCGGGCGGATCGAGGAATATTCCTGATCTTCGATTAGAGCGGTGTAATAATAGGCGCGCAGGAGATATCCGCGTTTCTGAAAGGCCTTCAGGAGCTTGCGGTAGTCAATATCGAAACCGAGGCTCTTGGATGCAGCGTAGAGATTGGCGCCATCTATAAAGAGTGCAATTTTTTCGCGTGGGTCAAACATCGCTTACATATCCACTGTTATAAAAACGCAATGATTTCATTCAAAGTTCAGCTAAAACAATCCGTTGCAACGTGTTGCAGAATAATTCGTAGTACTTTATGAATTATTCATATAACCGACATGTAGGGCACGAAATGTGATATTCCAAGCAATCGCAGGTAGAAATCGCCGTTTGTCTAGGGGTATTTTAGCACTTTCCCGGAGGGTGCGAAGGCGCTGAATCAGGAAAAACTTGAATTTGCCATCGTTTGCTTGTATCGGCGTGCTACTCCGAGACATGATGACGACATCACGACCGCAAAGGACAGGCAATGGCCCGTGTCACAGTAGAAGATTGCATTGATAAAGTAGAGAACCGGTTCGAGCTCGTGCTGCTCGCCAGCCATCGCGCCCGTCTGATTTCGCAGGGCTCCTCGATCACGATCGATCGCGATAACGACAAGAACCCGGTCGTTGCGCTGCGCGAAATCGCCGACGAGACGCTGTCGCCGGACGATCTCAAGGAAGATCTCATCCATTCGCTGCAGAAGCACGTGGAAGTGGATGAGCCGGAGCCCGATCCCGCAAGCCTGCTTGCAGCCGGCGCTTCCGCCTCCAGCGACGAGGAAGAAGATCTGCCGGAGACCGTGACGTTCGATCAGATGTCGGAAGAAGAACTTCTGGCCGGTATCGAAGGCCTGGTTCCGCCGGAAAAAAGCGACGATTACTGATCGTCGACCTTGATGCTCCGGGCAGGAGCGATATGATGGGGAAATGCGTGCGCCGGTCATATGACTGGCGCGCTTTTGTTTTTGCTGGAGTAGCTTTGGAATGATGCGGCAATACGAGCTTGTCGAGCGCGTGCAGAAATACAAGCCCGATGCCAACGAAGCTCTTCTCAATAAAGCCTATGTTTATGCAATGCAGAAGCATGGCCAGCAGAAACGTGCAAGCGGCGACCCCTATATTTCCCATCCTCTCGAAGTTGCTGCGATCCTGACCGATATGCGTCTGGATGAATCGACCATCGCGGTCGCTCTTCTCCACGACACGATCGAAGATACGACGGCGACGCGCGCCGAGATCGACGAGCTGTTCGGCGAGGATATCGGCCGCCTGGTCGAGGGCCTGACGAAGATCAAGAAGCTCGATCTCGTCACCAAGAAGGCGAAGCAGGCGGAAAACCTGCGCAAGCTGCTTCTCGCCATTTCCGACGATGTGCGCGTGCTGCTGGTGAAGCTTGCAGATCGCCTGCACAACATGCGCACGCTCGATCACATGTCGCCGGAAAAGCGCGCCCGCATTTCCGAGGAGACGATGGAAATCTATGCGCCGCTCGCCGGCCGCATGGGCATGCAGGACATGCGCGAGGAGCTGGAGGAGCTCTCCTTTCGTCACATCAATCCGGAAGCGCATGACACCGTCACCAAGCGCCTCGAGGAGCTGTCGCGACGCAACGAGGGCCTCGTCAAGAAGATCGAGACCGAGCTGCGCGATCTGCTTGTCGCCAACGGCCTTGCCAATGCCATGGTCAAGGGTCGGCTGAAGAAGCCTTATTCCGTCTTCCGCAAGATGCAGTCGAAGTCGCTCTCCTTCGAGCAGCTTTCCGATATTTACGGCTTCCGCCTTCTCGTCGACGATATTCCGTCCTGCTACCGTGCTCTCGGCATCGTGCACACCCGCTGGCGCGTCGTTCCCGGGCGGTTCAAGGACTATATCTCGACGCCGAAGCAGAATGACTACCGCTCGCTGCACACCACCATCGTCGGCCCTTCCAGCCAGCGCATCGAGCTGCAGGTCCGCACCAAGCGCATGCATGAAATCGCCGAATTCGGCATTGCCGCCCACACGCTCTATAAGGATGGCACGAATAGCAATAGCAATGGCGCGGATGGTGAACTTCTGTCGCGCGAAAGCAATGCCTATTCCTGGCTGCGCCACACGATCGAAGCGCTGGCGGAAGGCGACAGCCCTGAAGAATTCCTCGAACACACGAAGCTCGAGCTGTTCCAGGATCAGGTCTTCTGCTTCACGCCCAAGGGCAAGCTGATCGCCCTGCCGCGTGGCGCGACGCCGATCGACTTCGCCTATGCGGTTCACACCAACATCGGCGACACCACAGTCGGCGCCAAGATCAACGGCCGCATCATGCCGCTGGTGACGCGGCTGAACAATGGCGATGAAGTCGAGATTATCCGATCCGGCGTGCAGGTGCCGCCGGCCGCCTGGGAAGAGATCGTCGTGACAGGCAAAGCGCGTGCCGCCATCCGCCGCGCGACCCGTCTTGCCATCCGCAAGCAATATGCCGGCCTTGGCCACCGTATTCTGGAGCGCACCTTCGAGCGCGCCGGCAAGGTCTTCTCGCGCGACGCCCTGAAGCCGGCCCTGCACCGCCTCGGCCAGAAGGATGTCGAGGATGCGATCGCTGCCGTCGGGCGAGGGGAGATGTCGTCGCTGGATGTCTTGCGCGCCGTCTTCCCCGATCATCAGGATGAGCGCGTGACCGTGAAGCCTGCCGGCGACGAAGGCTGGTTCAACGTCCGCAGCGCCGCGGGCATGATCTTCAAGATCCCCGGCAAGACCAAGGCCGATCTGGCCGACGGCACAGATGCCGACGCGCCGCCGATCCGCGGCCTGGCAGCCAATGTCGAGGTGCATTTCGCCCCGACCGGCGCCGTTCCTGGCGACCGTATCGTCGGCATCATGGAAAAGGGCAAGGGCATCACCATATATCCGATCCAGTCGCCGGTGCTGCAGCGGTTCGATGACGAGCCGGAGCGCTGGATCGACGTGCGCTGGGATCTGGACGAGGCCAACAAGTCCCGCTTTGCGGCGCGTATCATGATCAACGCGCTGAACGAACCTGGCACCTTGGCCAAGGTGGCGCAGACCGTCGCCGATGTCGATGTCAATATTCGTGTGCTCAACACCGTTCGCGTTGCCGCCGATTTCACCGAAATGGCGCTCGACGTGGAAGTATGGGATCTGCGTCAGCTCAACCAGCTTCTGGTGCAGCTCAAGGAGCTCGATTGTATCGCGACGGTGAAACGTCTTTACGAGTAAGCCGCGCGATATCACTCGATCCGAGGCAGGCTGCATATTTTGTGATCATTTTATGACCAAAATCGAGCGCCTTTCCGGATAGATATGCAATAAGCGCATGGCTGCGTCTATTTTAGAGCGGTGGTAATTTACCTTGGTCGCGCTTATCTTCTGATCATCGAAGAAACGAAACAGAGATGAGAGAAGACAATGTTTAGTCCGATCAAGAAAATCGCCCGCGCCCTGCGTGTTCCGAGTGTCGAAGAGCGCGAAATGGCTTATCTGAATGGTTCGCACGACCGTTTTGACCTTGAATATCGTCAGCGTCAGGTCGATCGCGGTCTGTTCCGTCAGCGTTAACAGCCGTTAATACTTGAAAGACCAGGAAGGGCGCGTCGTTGTTGCGCCCTTGGAGCATCCCGATCTTGCGGGATTGCTTCCCGCAAATGAGGAACGTCGATTTTCTGCATCCTGAGCAGGCAGCGTTCCCAAAAAGGGCCGCACTTTCGGTTCTTAATCGGTGCGTGATACGCAAGGCCGGTCTTGTCACGACGGCCCCCATTGCACTAGATAAGCCGCATGCTATTTCGTCGCCGAAAACCACTGACATTCAAGGAAAAACTGCGGGAGCACCTATGGCCCCGCAAGGGTTTCGTCCGTTCGTTCCAATATTTCGGCAAGCGTCTTGTTCGCCTTGCCGCCTCGCCGCATTCCGTTGCGGCCGGTTTTGCTGCTGGTATCGTGGTGTCGTGGACGCCGTTCATCGGCGTGCACTTCGTCATGGCGATCATCATCGCCTATCTGGTCGGCGGCAATGTCATCGCGTCGGCGCTCGGATGTCTGGCGGCCGGCAATCCAATCACCTATCCCTTCATCTGGGCTCTCACTTGGGAAATCGGTCATCTGATCCTGGCGCGCGACAGCGGCGGCCAGGGTAGCAGCATCGATTTGCCTGCGCTGTGGCACAAGGGCGATCTCTCGCAAATCTGGGATCCGGTTTTGAAGCCGATGCTGATAGGCGGCATTCCGCCGGCGATCGTGACCGGCGTGATCGTCTATGCGCTCACCTATTATGGCGTGAAGACCTTCAAGACACGCCGCAAGGAACGCCTGATGGAGCGCGCTCGCGAACGGCTGGCGCTTGCCGAAAACGCATCGAGCGTCTGACGGCGCCTGACATCGCCCCGGCCGCCAGGAGGGCCTCCCCATGATTATCGGCATAGGCAGTGATCTCATCGACATCCGCCGTGTGGAGAAGACGATCGAGCGTTTCGGCACGCGGTTTACCGAGCGCTGTTTTACCGATATCGAGCGCGCCAAGTCCGAAGGCCGCAAGAACAAGGCGGCCTCCTACGCCAAGCGCTTTGCAGCCAAGGAAGCCTGTTCCAAGGCTTTGGGCACCGGCCTGGCGCAAGGCGTCTTCTGGCGCGACATGGGTGTCGTCAATCTGCGGAGCGGCAAGCCGACGATGCAATTGACCGGTGGGGCGGCAGAGAGACTGGCGTCCATGCTGCCGCCAAATCATCGCGCCGCCATTCATTTGACGATCACCGATGATTTTCCTCTTGCTCAGGCTTTTGTGATCATCGAGGCATTGCCGGTGGATGGCTGAATCACAGCCATATGTCGCTTTTGGCATCCGCGCCATTGCCGCAATGATGTGAAGCGAGTAGACAGTGCCTGAAAGCAAGTGCGCCGGTGGGGTGCGAAAAAGGAATAAGACTGCGTGTCCGAAAAAGCCGTAAAACAGCAGAACGCCCTGTGGGAAAACATCAAGGTCATCGTACAGGCGCTCGTCCTGGCCATGATCATCCGCACGGTTCTCTTTCAGCCGTTCACCATCCCGTCCGGTTCGATGATGCCGACGCTTCTTGTCGGAGACTATATCTTCGTCAACAAATTCGCCTACGGCTATTCGAAATATTCGCTGCCGTTCTCGCCGGATCTCTTCAGCGGCCGTATTCTGGGCAGCGAGCCGAAGCGTGGCGACGTCGTCGTGTTCCGTTTCCCGCCGAATCCGGACGTTGATTACATCAAGCGCGTGATCGGCCTGCCGGGCGACCGCATTCAGGTCAAGAACGATATCCTCTACATCAACGGCCAGGCCGTTCCGCGCGAGCCGCACGGCACGTTCTCGTCGGACTACAGCCAGGAGCCGGGCGACAACATCCCCGTCTATAGCGAGCGTCTGCCGGATAGCGGCAAGGTCTATGACACGCTGGATCTTTCGCCGAATTCGCGCGGCGACAACACCCAGGAATATGTCGTGCCGGCCGGCCATTACTTCATGATGGGCGACAACCGCGACAATTCCGACGACAGCCGTTTCGACGTCGGCTATGTGCCGGCCGAAAACCTCATCGGCCGCGCCAGCGTCATCTTCTTCTCGCTGGGCCATGACATCTCGTTCCGCGAAGTCTGGAAATGGCCGACCAACATGCGTTGGGATCGCCTCTTCAAGGTTGTCGAATGACGAAGGCGCAGGCGCTCTCCCAGGCGGATCGTACGAAGCTTGAGGTTGCGATAGGTCATGAATTCGCCGAGAAGGAGCGTCTCGACCGTGCGCTGACACATGCCAGCGCACGCACGCACAAGACGGGCAATTACGAACGGCTGGAATTTCTCGGCGACCGGGTCCTCGGCCTTTGCATCGCCGAGTTGCTGTTCAAGACCTTCGGTGCGGCGACGGAAGGCGAGCTTTCGGTTCGCCTCAACCAGCTGGTCAGTGCCGAAACCTGCGCCGAAGTTGCCGACGAGATGGAGCTGCATCTTTACATTCGTACGGGCGCCGACGTGAAGAAGCTGACGGGCAAACGCATGCTCAACGTTCGCGCCGATGTCGTCGAGAGCCTGATTGCCGCGCTCTATCTGGATGGCGGCCTCGAAGTCGCCCGCAAATTCATCCTGCGTTTTTGGGAGCGCCGCGCCATCAGGCCGGAAGGGGCAAGGCGCGACGCCAAGACGGAATTGCAGGAATGGGCGCATGCGAAATTTGGCGTCACCCCGGTCTACAGGGTTGATGATCGCAGCGGACCGGATCATGATCCGCGCTTCACCGTGACGGTACAGGTGGCGGGAACGGCACCCGAGACAGGAATAGAACGCTCCAAGCGTGCGGCCGAGCAGATGGCGGCGACGCGGATCCTGGAGCGCGAAGGCGTATGGCAGCCTCAGTTGACTGAGAAGTGACTGCCGGGGAATAATGAAAAAATGAGCAATCAGCAGGACACGCCCGCCGAAGACGGTGCGGTTGAACATATCGCCCCGACGCATTCGGGCTTCGTAGCCCTTATCGGCCCCACCAATGCCGGCAAATCGACGCTGGTCAACCGGCTCGTGGGCGCGAAGGTCTCGATCGTCAGCCACAAGGTGCAGACGACGCGCGCGATCGTGCGCGGCATCGCCATTCACAACAATGCGCAGATCGTCTTCATGGATACGCCCGGCATCTTCAAGCCGCGCCGCCGTCTTGACCGCGCGATGGTGACGTCCGCCTGGGGCGGCGCCAAGGATGCCGATCTCATCATGCTGCTGATCGACAGCGAGCGTGGTTTGCGCGGCGATGCCGAAGCCATTCTGGAAGGGCTGAAGGACGTTTCTCAGCCGAAGATCCTGGTCTTGAACAAGATCGACCGTGTCCGTCGCGAGGATTTGCTGGCGCTTGCCGCCGCCGCCAATGAGAAGATCGCCTTCGATCAGACCTTCATGATTTCGGCTGAAAATGGCTCCGGCTGTGACGACGTCATGGACTATCTGGCGAAAACCCTGCCGGAAGGCCCCTGGTATTATCCGGAGGACCAGATTTCCGATCTGCCGATGCGACAGCTGGCCGCCGAAATCACCCGCGAAAAATTGTTCCTGCGCTTGCACCAGGAGCTTCCCTATTCCTCGCATGTCGAGACGGAGAAGTGGGAGGAGCGCAAGGATGGTTCGGTGCGCATCGAACAGGTGATCTATGTCGAGCGCGAAAGCCAGAAAAAGATCGCCCTCGGCAAAGGCGGCGAGACGATCAAGGCGATTTCGACTGCGTCGCGCAAGGAGCTCTCCGAAATCCTGGAGCAGCCGGTGCATCTTTTCCTCTTCATCAAGGTTCGCGAGAACTGGGGAGATGATCCGGAGCGTTTCCGCGAGATGGGGCTGGACTTCCCGCATTGATGGAACTTTGCTTTCATGAATGCTTTATAATGCAGCGGTTTATCGGGCGTGTCGTCCACGCCGCCGCCATTCAGGGAGCGTTTCATGGCGAAAGCGGCGGCGGCGATGCATGGACAGCGAACACCGTGCCAGCTCTGTCCATTGAGGTCTCTGCCGCATTTTCGTGAATTCGACCGCGATGAGCTGAATTTCGTTAGCAGCTTCAAGAAGGGCGAGCTTCTTGTCGATGCCGGCGCCACGATCTTCCTCGAAGGTGCGCACAGCGCCCACCTTTTCACAATCCTTTCGGGATGGGGGTTTCGCTACAAAACCCTGGAGGACGGCCGACGCCAGATCCTCAACTATGTAATGCCCGGCGACCTCATAGGGCTGCAGGGGTCGATCATGGGGGAGATGCAGCACTCGACCGAGGCGCTCTCACCGGTATCGCTCTGCGTTTTCGAGCGCACCGAATTGATGACCCTTTACAATTCGCACGCCTCTCTTGCCTTCGATCTGACCTGGATTGCAGCAAGAGAGGAGCGGATTCTGGATGAACATCTCCTAAGCATCGGGCGCAGGTCCGCCGTCGAACGGGCCGCCTATCTGATCGCATACCTGCATCAGCGCGCCGGAGCGCTCCGCCTCTTCGATGGCAACAAAGTCATCCCGATCACGCAGCAGCATGTGGCGGATACGCTCGGCCTTTCCGTTGTTCACACCAATAAGACATTGAAAAAGCTGGCTGCGCGCGGATTGCTTGCTTGGCAGGAGCGAGGCTGCGAGGTGCTGGATGGAGAGGGGCTTGCAGCACTTGCCGGCTGGGATGGACTTGATTCGGGCAAACGCCCCTTCATCTGAGCTATTCTGAGTGCAAAGCAGCATGTCTTTTTTAAATGCTGACTGCAACTGTATCAGCATAGATTAATCTCACCGTCACTTTTCCACCAGTTTCACCTTTTACTAACCCCGGCGGCAAAAGCGATTGGAGCACGTCAACGAGCCCATAGTACCGCGGTGCAAAAAGTGCGAAGCGGTTTGGAGGCAAGGTCATGTTACAAGAGACTAAGCCAATACGAATGGCAAAAACCATTCATTCAATACGGGCCGATGATTGGCACCGGAGGGATCGATGTGGGACTTTTTATGGGGAGCGCCGACTGGCGCGCGCATGCAAGGATGGCGCTGATATGACGTTTCAGCGCGTCCTTATTCTGGAAGACAATCTCATTATCGCTATGGAGGCGGAAGAAATTCTTCGCCTCGTGGGTATTCAACATATTGAGATTGCTTCGAATCTGGAACAGGCAGTGAATGCCGTTCATTCCGAACATTATGATTTTGCGATGCTGGACGTGAACCTCGGGGAATCGACGAGCTTCGGCTTTGCCCGATTGCTGATGGATCGCGGCATCTCCTTTGGTTTTGTCAGTGGTTATTCCGACACGCTCGATTTCCCGGCCGACCTGCGGCATGTGCCGCTTTTGAACAAGCCCTTCGATGAACAAGCCATGCGCCTCTTTGTCCAGACATTGGCGGCCGGCGATTCCCATGCCATGTGACAGCGGCGCGCATTTGCCTTAAATTCGAATCGCAAAAATCTTTCTGGGCAGCCGGCCGATGCAGTGGCAGGACCACGCGATCATCCTGGGCGTCAAGCGCCTTGGCGAGACCAGCGTCATCGCCGAGGTGATGACGCGTGCCCGCGGCCGCCATATGGGGCTGGTGCGATCAGGCCGCTCGCGTGCCATGCAGCCGGTGCTGCAGGCCGGCAATCTCGTCGAGGTAACCTGGCGGGCAAGGCTGCATGAGCATCTTGGTGAATTTCGCATGGAACCGGTCACATTGCGGGCCGCGCGGCTGATGGAGACCGCGACCGCCGTCTATGGCGTGCAGGCAATGGCCGCCTTGCTGCGGCTGCTCCCGGAGCGGGATCCGCATCCGCATCTCTACGACGCGCTCGATGTGATCCTCGAAAATCTGCAGAATCCAGCCGATGCCGGTGAGCTTTTCGTGCGCTTCGAGCTTGCCGTGTTGAACGATCTGGGCTTCGGCCTCGACCTGACCGAATGCGCGGCAACCGGCGTGCGCGAGGATTTGGCTTTCGTTTCGCCGAAGAGCGGGCGTGCCGTCTGCCGTGCGGCCGGCATGCCTTGGGCGGACAAGATGCTGGCGCTGCCGCCGTTTCTATCGACGGGAGCTGTGGTTGCCGCCGATACGGAGAGCCTTGCGGCGGCCTTCCGCCTGACCGGCTTCTTCCTGCATCGCCATGTCTACGAACCGCGCGGCATAGAGATCGCCGCGGCGCGCGAGGGCTTTATTCAGGCCGCGATGAAGGCGCTGCATGCGGTGTCGCCGGAGCGGCCGGCCATTGCGGCAAAAAGATAGAACACGCCGGACAAAGTGCACGGCAAAGGGGTTCACGCTCGAGGCGTGGTCGGAGCTGAAAGACCGGTCGCTTCAAACAGCCATATTCGACGCCGCCGACATCACTTCCCGCGGTGCGGGAATGCCGAACATATGACGGCCGGCCTCTTCGGCCTCGGTGAAACACCAGCGGATGACGCCATCCCGATCAAGCAGGAATTCACCGACGAGCTGGCCTTCGCCGGTGGCAATCATCTGCTTGTCGTCCGGCGTGAATTCATATCCGTCCGCCTTGTCGAGGAATTCTGTCGCTGCCATCGGATCCATCGGCTCGGGAAGTTCGCCCGGCATGTCGATGCGCATCGACCGCACGGCGCTGATGCCGACCTTGCGCGGCCAGTCGGTCTCGTCTTCGGTGAACTGGACATTCGGCAGGCCAAAGGCCTTGTGCGATACCCGCTCCGGATCGGAAGCGGCCAGCAGATTGGGAAGCGGATGAAACCGGAAATAGAGCCTGGCGCGTTCGATCGGCGTGTTGACGACGGTCAGGCTATCGATGCCTTTCTCCTGCAGAGCGCCTGAGAGTTCGGACATAGCGGCGATTTGCCGGCGGCAGAAGGGACAATGCAGCCCGCGGAACAATCCGACGAGCACGGGCTTTTGGCCCCGAAAATCGTCGATCGCGATCTTGCCCTGGCGGGTAATCGCATCCAGCACGACATTCGGCGCGCGATCTCCCGGCTGCAACGGTCTTTCGGTGTGGTTCTCCTGCATGTTTCGTTCCTCCCTTTATGTGCTTGAATAAAGTCTCCTGACAATTGCCGACGACCGTCAAAGCGAGGCGGTCAGTCGAGAAACGGCAATACGACGAGTGTTCCTGGATCGAGGTTGTGACGCATGCACACATCCTGTGCCAGCGTGAAAAATCGCTCTGCTTCGGCCAGATCGTCATGTTCCAGGCTCAGTGTCGCCAAGCCATCATAGCATGGAAAGAGCAATTGAGGTTCATCGATCTCCTTCGCGACCTCAAGGGCTTCCTCGTAATACTTGCGAGCCAGCTTCGGCTGCCCGTGGCATTGATGGATCTGCCCAAGGACGATCAGGGGCACGGAAAGGTGGTCGCGCTGATCGAGCGCCCGGTCGATTTCCACCGCCTTCTCCGCTGCCGGCACGCCCTCGGCGGCGCAACGATCGGTGAAGGTGCAGCAGGAAACGGCAAGGTTGGCGAGAAGGCGCGCCTGAAAGCCGAGATCGCCGATGCGGGTCGCGACCTCCAGCCCCCGCCGGCAAATCTTGATGGCGTGAGCCGGATCCACGATGGTGTAGAGCACGCCGAGATTGGAATAGGCGCGACAGGCAGCACTTTGCAGATCGGCCTTTTCGGCGACGGTGAGGCTGCGTTCCACTTCCTGCACGGCATCGCGGCGGCGGCCCAGTCGCGCAAGTGCCACGCCCTTGGTGTTCAGCGCCTCCGCCATGGCGCGGGCCGCCTCCCGTCCTGCCTCGGTCGTTCCGTCGATGGGCAGCATCTCCAGCCGTTGCAGGGCCTGCGTCGCCCATTCGGCGGCTGCAGCCTGGTCGCCCATGCGGAAGGCCAGATGGCCGCGCTCCTGCAAGAGATGCGCGTGCTCGACCGGTGCGTCGATCATCGCTATCATCGCTTCGGCCTCGGCGCAGTGCGCTTCCGCCTGATCGCGGCGCCCCGCTTCGAGATGCAGCCGGCCGATCTTGCGCAATATCCTCGCCGCGGCCATCCGATCGTCTCCGGTGCGATAGATCGCCAGCGCTCGTTGATAATGATCCAACGCGGCATCGCGGCGACCGGCAGGGCCGTAGAGATCGGCAAGACGCTCTAGGAGCGCCGATTGTTCCGGCGCTAATTTGGGCTCGTTTGCAAAGGTGGCAAGCGCCTGGCGATAAAGGCGCATCGCGTCGTCATTGGCGTAGGTCTTGCGCGCCAGATCGCCTGCGGCCATCAGATAGGCGGCACCTTTTGCCTTCTCTGTCGTCAGGCTGAAATGATGGCCGAGCTGCGCCAGATGCTCGGGTCGGTCCGGCGTCGAGCCATATTGGCGCTCCAGAACCCGGCCGATCCGGTGATGCAGCTCCATGCGCCGCTGCAGCAGGAGATTATGGTAGATGACGTCATGCAACAGCGACTGGCTGAAACGATAGGTGGGTGACGCACCGGCATCCGGCCCGCGCAATTCCTCGATGACATCGGCATCACATAGGAAATCCAACGCAGCATCGATGGCTGCCGGGTCGGTTGCGATGGTGCGGAGCAGGGCGGTGTCGAATTTCGGCCCGACTACCGCCGCCTCCTGCGCCAACCGTCTGCTCTCCTGCGGCAGGCGATCGACACGGGCAAGCAACAGAGCCTGCAGATTGACCGGAATATCGACATCCGTGTCTTCGGCCGCAATTTGCCAACGCTGACCGTCATTGTGCAGCCTGCCCATGTCGATCAATCCCCGAAGGATCTCCTCGATGAAGAGAGGGTTACCGCCGGCTCGATCGAGGATGCGCTGACACATCGCAACCGGCAGCTTGCCATGGCTCTCGCCAAAAAAGGCGGCGAGCAGCTTCCGCCCGTCGGCGGCGGCGAGTGGTCCGAGACGCTGGACGGTGACGCTGACCCGATTGGAATCCAGCGGGTCGATCTGCGATGTCGGCCGGTAGATCGCCAGCAGCATGAGCCGGCTGCGTTCCAGCCGATCCATCATGAAGCGAAGCACTTCCAGCGAAGCGGCATCGGCCCAATGCAGATCCTCGATGACAAGCAGCAAAGGCCCTTGCGCGAGCCGCCGCTCGAACACGGTGCGGACCGCATAGAAGATCTGCCGGCGCAACTGTTCCGGCTCGATATGGCGCAACGCCCCGCTGGGGTCACCCAGGCCGAGAACATGCAGGAAAAGCGGCAGAAGCCCGTCGATATCCTCCTGCGTGAGATCGAGCGCGCGGAAACCCGTCGCCAGCATTTGTCGCATCCTGTCGAGATTGTCGCGCTCGCCGATGCCGTAGGCGCTGCGCACGACTGCGGCAAGCGTCCCATAGGACTGTTCGCCGAGAGGCGAGCAGGTCGCCTTGCGGATGGCGAGGCCCGGAAAGCGGGCCGTGTCGCCTGCAATGCCGATGAACTCGTTGACCAGCCGCGACTTGCCGATACCCGCTTCGCCGATGAGCCGGACAAGCTGCGCCGCACCCCCGCGGGCAAGGTCGAGGCAGGTCAAAAGCCGCGACAGTTCCGTATCGCGTCCGATCATCGGTGCCTGAAGGCCGAAGCTTTCGAGCCCGCGCGCCGCATGCGGTGCCTCCAGCGGTCCCTTCAGCCGATGGACAAGCACATTGCCGCTTTTGCCACGCAAGGCTTGGGCACCGAGGCTGTCGAAGGCGAAGGCATGGCGGGTGAGGCGATAGGTCAGCGGTCCGACGAGGATGTCGTTTTCGCCGGCCATGGATTGCAGCCGCTGGGCGGTATTCACCGTATCGCCTGTCACGGAATAGGATTTGGTGCTGACGGCACCGAAGCCGCCGGTGACGACGGGACCGCTGTTGATGCCGATATGCAGCCGCAGCGGGACGCCGGCACGCGGTTGCCAGCGCTCGCCGACCTGCGCCGCCCGCTCGATCATGTCGAGTGCTGCATTCAGTGCCCGCACCGGATCGTCTTCATGGGCAACCGGCGCACCGAACAGCGCCAGCAGCGCATCGCCGACGAATTTGTCGACGAAGCCGCCATAGGCCTCGACTGCCTGGGTCATTTCCTCGAACAATTCGTTCTGCAGCATCCGCATGACTTCGGGATCGATCTGCTCGCTCAATGTCGTGAAGCCGCAGAGATCCGCAAAAAGCACGGTTACCGGCCGCCGGTCGGCATCATCCTCGGATTTTGCAGGCGCAGTCTTGATGGCCGGCTTGGCTGCGGGCTGGGCCTTGTCGGAAATCGCCGCGCCGCATTGGGGACAGAAGGCAAAGTCGGATTGGCAGGGATAGCCGCACGCGGCACAGGAGATAGGCTGCCTTGCCCCGCATCGCGGACAGAAAGCAAAGCCGCTCTGAATATCGAAACCGCAGCCGGCGCACTCCATCGGACGCACCTCGCGCAAGCCCGCACGCCACGACTATCTTAGCCGCAACCGACGGGTTCAAAACGAGCGATAAGCATGCGCCTGCTGCCTTGGGTCCGCAAGCTAAACAATTGGCGGAACGACTATCGCCGCTTGAGAGCCCACCCCTCCGGCCGCTCCTCGAGCACGGTCACCATATCGCCGATCTTCACCGAGCCTTCGCCGCGCGGCACGGCGTTCCAACCGAAGAGCGGTCCCGGCACGCGCCGGTCGGCCGACATGCGAATACGGCCCATGGCCGGCATGGGGTTGGGCACGTCGCGCGAGCCGGTCTGCTGGTCCTGTGTCGTCATGATGCATCGGGAGCAGGGCTTGACGAGATCGAGGCGAATGCCGCCGATCTCGATGGCTGCCCAGCGATCCTCCGGCCATTCCTCGTCGATATCGATGACGATGTTGGGGCGGAAGCGCTCCATGCCGACGGCACCTTCACCATGGCTGGCGAGATTGGCGTTGAGCGCCTTCAGCGAACCGGTGGTGGTGACCAGGATCTGGTATCCGTCGGTAAAGGTCACCGGCGTATCCTCGCCGGCCCATTCCGGGTTGGCGATGCGCTTCGCGAGCCTGTCGAAGAAGACCATCCTGACCTCGCGATCCAGCCAGGCCGACAGGGCCTTATTGGTTTCCTCGTCGGCAACGGAGGCGCTGACATTGGATTTCCAGACGACGATGTCCATGCGGTTGTCCGGGTGGGGCGGCGGCACGATGATATCGGCCTTACCCTCCATCTTCAGGCGCAGGTGGGAGGGCGCCGGCTGGATATCGATCCGGGCCAGCGCCTGGACTTCGCGCTGGGTGATGAAATGACCCGAAGGGTCGACCAGCATGGCGCGGCGATCGCCGGCGAGACCGAAAGCATCGACGGCGGCCGACGGAATGGCGATGCCGCGGGCACTTTTGAGGGGATAGATGAAAAGATCGCTGACATGCATGGATGGCCCTCAGATTTCGTCGATGAACATTGCCAGCACGGTCTTCAGCCGGTCATGCCTTGCTCCGGCAAACCTGGCCCCGGTCTCCGTCTGGAATCCGTCCGCCAGTTTGAACAGTTTTGTTTCGAAATGGTCAATGGCGAAGCGCTTGTCGTCAAGCGGCCGTTCGCTTGCCAGCGGATCGAACGGGTCGTAGAGGCCGGAGCCGAGACGCCCGGCGATGTAGAAACAGCGGGCAGCGCCGACCATGCCGATTGCATCCAGCCGATCGGCATCCTGCAGGATCTTCGCTTCGAGCGTTTCCGCTGGCAGGTTAGCGGAAAAACTATGCGTGGTGATTGCATGCGCCACAGCGGCAATATCCTCGTCGGCCCATCCAAGCTGCCGCAGAATGCCCGAAGCCTTCTCGGCGGCAAGCCGCGAGGCCTGCGCCCGATGCGGCGAGTTCTTCTCCAAGGCAACGCAATCATGCAGCAGCACGGCGGCGGCGAGTATCCGCGCATTGCCGCCTTCCTCGGCTTGGATAGCCATGGCGTTCCTGAAGACACGCAGGATATGGGCGATATCGTGCGAACCGTCGTCACCATTGGAGGCGTGCGGAATGAGATCCGCAGCCAGTGCCTCGAACGGGGCAAAAGCCCGCGCCATCTTATCGGTATCCATGTTCGCGGTCGCTCCGGATTGATCTGTCGGCAGGTTCCCCGTCCTACCGGGTTGAAGGATTCGCCGCAATCACTCCGCCGCTTTCTTGCGCGTGAGGATCTTCTGATAGAACAGGCCGATGCCGATCAGAACAGCGCCAAGGCCGATGAAGGACAGCGCCCGCAGGAAACCTTCGAGATTTGCCATGTCGATCAGGAAGGCCTTGACGACCGCGATGAAGACCAACGCCGCCGAGGCGATGCGCAGGCTCCGCGCCTCGAAGCGGGTTCCAAGCCCAAGAAGCGCAATGCCGATCAGCAACCAGACGACGGAATAGGAATAGAGCTCGCCCTGGATGAAGCCGTTCCAGAACGGGATGTATTCGCCCTGCCAGAAGCGGCGCACCGATAACGTCGCCCAAGCGAAAGCCATGACGGCTGCAGCCAGAGCCAACATGATGACATAGGGCAGGGGACGTCGGTTGCGGGCAAAGAGCGCCAGCCCGCCATAGGCGACACCGGGCAGAAGATAGGCAAGCAGCAGCAGGTTGAAGAGCGGGATACGGCCCGTGCTCTCGCCGGTCATGAAAGGGTTCAGTCCCAGCAGATGCAAGGTCAGGATCATGGCGACCGAAATGACGCCGAGCGCCATGCCGCCATAACGGAAGACCGGGCTTGCCGCGCTCAGATCGAGCGCCATCAGTGTCGCCGAGGCACCGATCGCCAGCAGCGTGTAGATTGATTGCTCGCCGAGCGTCGGAACCGCATCGTTCAGGACGCCGCCATTCATGGCATGGCGCACAAGGATGGCAATAGTCAGCAGTGCGAGGAAGCAGGCAAGAGCTTGCAGGGCATTGCGCAGCCGCAGGCTCGGCGAGTGGCGAACAATGAAGGTCGCAAAAACGGCAAGGGCCGCGGGAATGCCGTAGCCGGCAAGCAGCATGTTGAAGACCGGCGTCGTGCCGAGTTCCGAGGGGTCGACGATCGTCGGCTGCCAGGCGATGCGCCCCATGGCGATAACCAGCGCGGCAACCATCGTCCACGGAAGAACGGGCCAGTTGCGCAGGCGCCCCACCAGCAGATAGACGATGCCGAGAACCGGCAGCAGGATGGTCGCGGTGGCATGATGCGCAAGCGTATGCAGGGCGAAGACGGCCGCGGCAAAGGATCCGGCGGCAAGGATATTCGCCGGCAGGTTCAGTCCTTCACCGTTGCGGCGACCTTGCCATTCGGCAAGCGCGATGAGCGCGACAGCCAGCCCGATGCCATAAAGGCCATGCAGCCAGTCGAGCGTCCAGTTGCCGAAATTGACGAAGCTGATCGTGGCGATCGCCAGCGGCGTGGCGGCCATGACAAGGCTCCAGAGAGCGGCATAGGGCTTCTCCTGTCCGGCGAAACGCCTGAGGAAAAAGGCACCGATCAGCACGAAGAGGGCGCCGAGGCCGAGCACTTCATAGAGCACCATGCTCTGCAGGTTGACGGTGCCATCCGTGCCGCCGGCTTCGATGCCGGCGATCCATCGGGTCAGAACACCGAATACACCGACGATACCGGTGAGCGCGGACAGGATTGTTGCCCAGGCCGCGTAGAGACGGCCGGCGCCGAAGGCTGCAACCGCCGCGACGATTGCCGCGAACATGAATGTGGCATCGACAATGGGATATCCCTGTTGAAGGCTGAAGGTGATGAGGCAGAGCGACACCGTGAGTGCACCGACCGCTGCCGTCAGCGTCATGCCGAGCGGCGCTCTGCCGAGAAACGCTGTCCATTGACCGGCCGCAGTCAGCGGCAGGGAGATGCCGTCGGCAGCCGGTGCTGCGGCATCGTGCTTTATCGGTTCCAAGACCGGATAGCGCCCGGGCCAGAGGAAAAGGGTGCCGCCGATCATTGCCAGCATGGAGAGCGTAACCGGCGTCAGGTCGACCACAGGGCTGAAGCCGATATAGAGCAAGGGCCAGAGGCTCAGCAGCCCATTGGCGAGAGATGGCGCAATCAGCCAGCGGCGCAGGCGCGACGCCAATAGGGTCGCAACCCAGGTCAGCACCAGGTAGCCGAAGAGAATCCAGGGTCGTGGCGCAGTGGAAGCGATCAGCGCGGGTGTTGCCATCGACGCCAGAAGACCGAGGCCGGCGAGCGCTTGCCCGTGCAACAGCGACAGTCCGAGCGTGGCGAGCGAGATCAAGGCGAGCAAGGTGAAGGCTGTCGCCGGTCCGATGAAGCCATAGATGCCATGCGCCGCATAGGTGGAGCCGAACAGGGCGACGACGCCGGCTGCTGTCAGCACGCCGGGAATCATTGCATTCTGGAAGGCGTTGTTCAGCACCGGCGCGACGCGGCGGCGGATCACTTCGCCCGCGGCAATCAGGAAGAGGCCGAAGAGCGCCGCAAGGGCGAGCCGGACGCCGGGGCTGAGAAGGCCGCTTTCGATCGAATATTTGACCATGAAGATGCCGCCGAACGCCAGCGCGATACCGCCGACCCAAACGGCCCAGCGCGCGCCGATCGTGCTCTCAAGGCTTTCCTTTGCCTGAACGGGTGCCTGGCTCTCAACGGGCGAGGGACTTTCCTCGAATGTGTCGTCGACGCCGCGCGCGTCGGCGGGCTCTCCGGTCTCGGCGGCTGATCCATTGTCGATTACCGCTTGCCGCTCGTCGTCGACTGGCTGTGCCACAGGATGAACCGTCAAGTGCGGCACTGGAATCGATTCGCTCCCATCCTCCGTCAGCATCTTGCCGGCAAGGGCGTTTTGCAGCTCCTGAACGCGCGCTTCCAGCTGCTTTATCCGGAGGTTGTGGCCTCGCAGCACCAGAATGCCGACGATCAGGATGACGAGCGGTAGCAATTCCATCATATCCTCTCCACGGGCGATCGGTCGCACAATATACGAAACGGCTCGCGCGGTAAGGATAGATACTCAGATTCGCCTATGATTCCAGGGGATTATGCCCGACATCCTCACGCCGGGTCGTACGGGAAATATTAGGGAATATGGATTTACCGCTTAAAAACTATGGTTAATACTCATTAACAATTTGTCTTTACCGGCGGCGCGAAGCAGCTTAAGAGCATATTCGTAGTTTAACTCCGAATGTATTGCGTACAAACGACGTCGCATGAGGCGGCTCCTACCTTAGGAGGTTTGTATGTCCCATGTTTCTTCCGTATCCAATAGCTCCTATCCGTATCGCGGCACGCTTTCGCGCCTCGATTCGAATGGCGACGGTCTTTTGAGCCTAGAGGAACGCTCCGTGGACGAGCGCCCCGGCATCCTCGAGGTCGACAATACCGACTCTGCCGCCGATGGTTCGAACGGTGCGCTGAGTGGCCTGATAGCCAAGCTCATGCAATTGCCGAACGCCGGTACAGCCTCCACGGCCAAGTCGCCGGAATCCAATGTCGGTTTCGATCTGGATCTGTTGTCGCCGATGGATGCCTACAACAGCACCTACGGCCAGTATGACGTCGACAGCGTAGCGGCCTGACGAGTGCTTTTGCCCGATGATATTGGCGACCTGCCAGGATGCTGGCAGGTCGCCTATCGTTTTGAAGGAAGTTCATTTCCCGATCGCCGGAACACTCGCGCCTGTCATCGCGTTGGGCAATTGCCAAGCGGAACAGGGAGGGTCATTCCATGCACCGGATAACGATCGTTACAATTCTCGCACTCGCAGCAGCCATGCCCGCGGCGGCGCAAACCCAAAATCAAAATACCGCGACCGCCGATTTTGTCGGTCTTGACGGCAAGCAGGCAGGACGGGCGACCTTGACGGAAGGCAAGAAGGGTGTGCTGATCGAGATGGAAGTTTCCGGTCTGCCCGCCAATCGCTGGATCGCCTTCCATATTCATGAAAACAGCCATTGCGACCATGCGCATGGTTTCGAGTCGGCCGGCAGCCATTTCAATCCTGCCAAGACAGAGCATGGTTTTCTCGCCGCCAATGGGCCTCATGCCGGCGACATGCCCAATCAGTATGTCGATGAGGATGGCAAGCTGCGCGCCCAGGTCTTCAACGGCATGGTGTCGCTGAATGGCAAGGACGGTATTCGCGGCCGAACTCTGATGATCCATGCCGAGTCGGACGACTATCGCAGCCAGCCTGTCGGCGGCGCCGGCAAGCGCCTGGCATGCGCCGTCATTCAATAGGACAGCAAATGCCACATCCGAATCCCGATCAGACGGACGGCATTGCCGCCTGACGACAATCTCCCTTTTTGCAGGCTCTCGCCTTATCCGGCCAGTGGGAGGGTGAAAGGCGCATTGCCGTCCGCATCCGCGCCGCGGCCGATCTCCTTGACCGCAGCGATCAGGCGGCCCCGGCGTCCGAGCATATCGTCACCGATCGCAATCAGCCGGGCATTCGGCGTGGCAAATGGCGAACTTGAGCGCAGCTGGCGCGCCAGCATCAGATCGTCTTCCTCGGGGTGAATGGCCAGGGCTGCGATCAGCGCTGCCGCCGGTGAACGTGAAACACCCATCCAGCAATGGATCAGCAAGGGCGCGCTACGGTCCCATCCGGTGGCGAAATCGATGATGGCGCGAACATGCGTTTCCTGCGGGGCGACGAGATCGCCGCTTCCGGCAAAGCTGATATCGTTCATGTTGAGCAGCAGATGCCGATCCGCCTTGATGACGGCGGGACGGTGAAAGGCTTGTTCCTTCGCCATCAGGCTGATCATTTCGCACGCTCCATGCCGAACGGCCATTTCGGCAATGCGTGCCAGCGGCGACACGATGATCGCCGTCATGCGCCGATCCTCATGGCGGCACGCTCGGCCTCGATCGCATCGAAACGTTCGAGAAACAGTCGCTGTGCCTCGATCGCCGGCATCGGATCGATCGGCAGCATCTGGCGCGTGATGTCGCGCGGCTGGCCGAAGAACTTGCGCGCTTCCTCGGGCGTGAAGCCGGCAAGCAGCGTCGCCTCGAAATAGGCCGAGATCGTATCGGCCTTCTTGATCTTTTCCTTCAGCTTCGGCGCGCAATGGGGGGGCAGGGCGAAACGGCGGTAGATCGCAGCTTCCAGCCGTTGTTCCACAAGCTTGTAATCACCGCCGACAACGGACTTGAATGGCGAGATCATGTCGCCGATCACATATTCCGGGGCGTCATGCAGCAGCGCGGCAAGACATTCATCGGGCGTTGCCGGGTTGAGATGACGAAAGATCGCCTCGACGGCAAGGCTGTGTTGTGCCACCGAAAAGGCATGATCGCCGGAAGTCTGCCCATTCCAGCGCGCGACGCGGGCAAGGCCGTGGGCAATGTCGCCGATCTCGACATCGAGCGGTGAGGGATCCAACAGGTCGAGCCGACGCCCGGAGAGCATGCGCTGCCAGGCGCGCGCTGTCTTGCCCGATGTCATGCCGAGGCCTCGTCGGACCGCTCGGGAAAGGAAAGGCCGGACCAGGCCGGAAGGGACACGGAGACCTTCACGCCGTCAGCCTGTATCGGCGTACCCTCGGCAATGGCCTCGCCGGCACGGTCTATGCGAACAATGGCAAGGCCCGTACTGCCGACGGTCGAGCCGAGTGTGCCGATCGGCTTGCTGCCGACGGTCAGGTCCGTGCCAGAAGCCGGCAGCTCGGCATGGCCCTTGACGATGACGACGCGTCTGCGCGCCGTGCCGCGATGCTGCATGCGGGAGACGACTTCCTGTCCGACATAGCAGCCTTTGCGGAAGCCCAGGCCGCCGTTAAGATCCATCAGCACATCATGAGGGAAGGCATCCTGCAGCGCGAAATCGCGGCCGGAGATGGCGATACCATTGGCGATCCGCAGTTCGTCATAGAGGATCTCGGCATCCTCACCATGCTCCCCGGGCGTTCGCGTCAGCGCGATATCAGCCTTGGCGAAGCGGCTGTCCTTGGGGCTACCCGCAACCGCATCGCCCCATGCGACGGTAACACCTTGAATGACCTCTGTGCCGAAATCGACCTTGGCGCGCAGGCGGTACATGGTGAGCCGCTTCAGCAGGCTCTCCCGTTGGGTCGCATCGGTTTCCAGCAGAAAGCTGGCACCATCCCGCCAGATCATGAAATCGAACAGGATCTTGCCCTGCGGCGTGAGCAGCGCACCCGGGCGGGCTTCATTTGCGCCGAGCGAGACGAGATCGGTGGTGATGAGATTGTGCAGGAACGCTTCTGCCTCCGCGCCGGCAATGCGGATGAAGGAACGCTCTTTCAGGAATACGGCTGGCATGATGGATCCGCTGATTTGGCCTATCACGCAGAGGTAGGGCCTTCGGCGGGGAACCGCAAGTTCCCCAGCCGGATCATTCGCCCGAGGTGAAGAATTTCCAGCGGCCGTCCGGCGTGATGCCGACGCGATAGAAATTATAACCGCCGAACTCCAGCATGTCGGCATAATCCCCGGCCGTGACGATGCGCATCAGATCGACCTTTTCCGGTGTGGAGAGCGTCTTGATATCCTTCTGGGCGAAATAGGGCCAGACATAGACCTCATCGGGCGTTCCCTGGCCGACATGGGCAAATCCGGTTGACATGATATCGAGCAGGATGGACAGGATCTCGATGCCGTCGGGATCGCCTGAAAGATCGTGCAGGGTCTTGATCGGGTCCTCGCCGGGATCGTCGGCGGTGACCTGCGTCTGCTTGAGGCCGCCGCCGACATTCATCAGCGGACGCAGGCGCTCGAGATCACCGGAAGCGGCAGCTTCCACGATCGCCGTACGGAGCTTCTTTACCGGCTCGGGCGCCTTGTCGATATCGTAGAGGAACTCGACCGACTTGTTTGCGCTCGAAGCGTCGCCGCTGCTCTGGCTTGCCTGCTTGTTGATCAGTGGCTCGGGCGTCGGCAGGGCATTGTTGTTCGTCGGCGCCTCCAGCGCCTGCTCGATCGGCTTCCCGTTCTTTTGCTGGGTGGACTGCGCTGCGTCCTTTGCCTGGGACGCCGGAGGGTTGAGCTGGGAAAAAGCAAGGGCCGGCAACGGCAGGGCAGTACTACCCAAAAGCAGGGTCACGACAGCAAGCGAGGCAATGGAACAGGAGAGCGCATTGCCCGGAAAGATACGCATAAGCAATCTCTGATTGTTATTGCAGGGTACGGTTCGGAGAGAATTCACCAGCCAGCATGCGTTCGCGCAGGGATTCGAGCAAGGCTTCCGCGCCCTGTTCGCCCTGAATGCGGATCGTCTCGCGAATAGCATGTGCAATGGCCGCATCGGCGATGATTTCGGGCTCGATACCATCAGCCATGCCGTCGGCCCAAGCCTCGTTCTGGTATTCCAGCGCTGCCTGCATTTTTTCATGGACGATCATATCGTCGATTTCATTCAGGCTGGTTTCCATTGATTCTTTCCTTAAGACGTTCATGTCCTTACCACTTGCTTAACAACTTTATCAGCCTTTTCCCAAAACGACACGGCTCGCTATGAAAAGAGGTTAATAAATCGTCAATTTCCAAAGCGGGCGGTGATTTCTGTCGCCAGTGTTGCACCTTCGTTACGGTATCGCTCCTCCGCCACGAGGGCCTGCGGCGTGCAATTCGTGTAAACCGATGCAAAGGACCGATACCCACGGTTGAACGCTGCCGTCAGTTTTTCCTTGCGTTTCTGCTCGCCCTTGGTCTCGGTATCGAGCAATTGCTGCATATCGCCCCGCCATCCGTCTTCCCGTTTCGGACTGCAGAGATTGCGCAAATAGTCGATCGAGCCAAGGATTTCGGCGAGCCGGGAAAGCTGCTCGTCATAGGGTGTCGGCCGTTCGGCATTCTCCGCGTCGGGCGCCGGTGCAGGCGGCGCGCTTGCCGCCGGCTGCGCGGCAGCGGGGAAGGCTGCGGCGAGCGCGATGCAGATCAGAAGCGGTCGGCCAAGGCTGTTATGAATCATGTAACCATGTTGAGCGGACAAGCATGACGGGAACAAGGCGCGCTAGGTAGTTTCCACGCCGATATTGTTCAGCATCGTTAATTTCGGGGCTGAGCTATGCGTTTGCTGCAGCAAGTCGTTCCACGCATTCGAGCACGCTGGCCGGAACGGGCAGGCGGCGCACCTCCTCCAGCGTGTACCAGCCGATGGCCGCCGCGTCGTCGGCCGCCTCGGCAACCGCATCCTCATCGGCATCGACGAGGAAGACGGAAAGCAGGAAGTGGCTTGTGAGTGTTCCGTCGGCTGCATGGGAGCGCAGATCATAGGTTTCGAACAGGCGTGGGTTGCGGGCTGATATGCCGGTCTCCTCCCTGAATTCGCGCAGCGCCGCCTCATCAGGCGCTTCTCCCTCCTCGGCCCGTCCGCCCGGAAAGGCATACATATCGGCGGACGGCGGATTGCTGCGCAGCACCAGCAGGAAACGGCCGTTGCGCTCAAGGATGGCAGAGGAGGCGGGGCGGGGCGGGGAGGTCATGGATCGCATCGCATTCGAATGAGGAGATCAGGGTGGTGACCGGAGACTATCGACGAACATCCTCTACAGGAAACCGCTCTTGCTGTCCCTAGGGAAAGCCCCTTAACTCGCCCTCGAAAGGCGCGGCGAGTCGCACGCGCCGAATGTGCGGGTGATCATCGAGATGATCTATGGGCTATATGCCTTGGCGGCCTTGGCCGAAATTGGCGGCTGCTTCGCCTTCTGGGCCTGGCTTCGCCTGGCAAAACCGGTCTGGTGGCTTGTGCCCGGCCTCGTCTCGCTGGCGCTCTTTGCCTGGCTGCTCGCATTGGTGCCGAGCGAGGCTGCCGGGCGCACCTTTGCTGCTTACGGCGGCGTCTATATCGTCGCTTCCATTCTCTGGCTCTGGCTGGCCGAAGGGCGATTGCCGGATCGGTGGGATATAACAGGCGCCGTCGTTTGCCTGGCCGGTGCCGCGATCATTCTCTTCGGCCCTCGCGGCTGAACTTGACCCACCGCGTTTCGAGTGCAAAACAGGACCCATGTGCGGACGTTTCGCTTTGACATCGACGGCAGATCACGTGGGGGAAGCGCTCGGCGTCCTGCTGAACGAGGCTTTCCCCGCGCGCTATAATATCGCACCGACGCAGCCGATCCTTGTCGTCATATCGGGCGACAGGCAGCGGCCGGGCAGCAACATGCCGGATCGCCGCGCCTTGCTCGTGCGCTGGGGCTTTATGCCCGACTGGGTGAAGGACCCAAAGGAGTTTCCGCTGCTGATCAATGCGCGGGCGGAAACGGCGATCGGCAAGGCGTCCTTCCGTGCCGCCATGCGTCATCGCCGCATCCTCATTCCCGCTTCCGGCTTTTACGAATGGCACCGCCCTTCGAAGGAAAGCGGCGAGAAGCCGCAGGCCTATTGGATCCGTCCGCGCAGCGGCGGCGTCATCGCCTTTGCCGGACTGATGGAAACCTGGTCGTCGGCCGATGGTTCGGAGGTCGATACCGGCGCCATCCTGACGACCGCGGCAAACAGCGCGATCCGGTCCATCCATGATCGCATGCCCGTCGTCATCAAGCCGGAGGATTTCGCCCGCTGGCTCGATTGCAAGACGCAGGAGCCGCGTGAGGTCCTCGATCTGATGACGCCGGTCCAAGAGGATTTTTTCGAGGCGATTCCGGTTTCGGATCGTGTCAACAAGGTCGCCAATATGGGGCCTGACCTGCAGGCGCCCGTAGCGCTCGATCCGGTCAGGAAGCCGGCGAAGAAGGCGGATCCGGAAGACGGCCAGCTTAGCCTTCTCTGAGCGGCGGCCATTCAGCAGCTGCGACCGGATATGATGCCGGCATTGGTCGGCGGCGGGCTTGGGCTCTATGCTGTTAAGCGATCTTCTTCTTGATAGGCTTCGTCTTCAGCATCAGATGCGCTGCAAGAACGGCTTTCAGGCCTAGCGGGCGGTAATGCTTGCTAGGGTCGATCTTTGCTTGCGGTTGTGCCGCCTGATCTTTCTTCTGTGTCATGTCTCACTCCTCACCATGCTCTCCCGGAGCATTTCGCGATTCACTATCAAGTAGTGCTGTTTTGTCGAGAAACATGACAAATCGAAGGCGTTTTCCAATCAGCTTTTGTGAACAACGACCATATTTCGAGAGATTAGCGCCGAATCCTCGTGTAGAATCCACACTGCCGCAATGTTTGAATCCGCCGAAAAGCGGGGCCTGGGCGGCTTTTCATTCGATCCGCGACCGATCGCCGCGCCGCCGATTTAATAAGGGGAACTTACAGACTTGCGGTTGCAGCGGGCGATGCCGGCAAAAGCGCGTCAGCATCCTGACTAGATATGGCGACCGATATCGTCGTTGGAATCGTCGACATCCGGATCGCCGGGACCGTTGATGGTATAGGTCCCGTATTTCTTGGCCCAGGACCGCGCACCGAAGGGTAGCGAGAGCAGATAGGCGACGACCGTCACCACCATGACATGCCACGTATAGCTCATCAGCATCGCGACGTAGACGACAAGGCCGAGCATGATCGGCAGAACCAGATCACGCCTGATACGGCTGCCTTCCGACTTGCCGGACCAGACGGGCAGGCGGCTGACCAGAAGAAAGCCGATCAGAACGGTGTAGGCGGCTCCCCAATAGGCGAAGGTACGGTCCGGCGCCAGACCCAGAAAGCCGAGATAGACCGGCAGCAGTACAAGCATGGCGCCGGCAGGCGCCGGCACGCCAACGAAATATTCGGACTGCCAGGAGGCCTTGTGCTCGCGCTCGGCCATGACGTTGAAGCGGGCAAGGCGAAGGCCGGCAGCGATCGTGTAGATCAGCGCGGCTATCCAGCCAAGGGAGCGGGCTTGGTCGAGCAGGAAGACATAGACGACAAGCGCCGGAGCGACACCGAAATTGACGATATCGGCGAGCGAATCCATCTGTGCGCCGAATTTCGAAGTCGCCTTCATCAGCCGCGCCACGCGCCCGTCGATACCGTCGAGGAAGGCGGCGACCAAGACGGCAACGACGGCAAGCTCGTAGCGGTTCTCGAAAGCGAGACGAATGCCCGTCAGGCCCGCGCAGATCGCCAGAACGGTGATCATGTTCGGCACGATCAGCCGCAGCGGGATTTCCCGAAGGCGCGGTCCACGCGCTTCGTCATTGGGCCCATGCGGTTCGAAAGGCGGAAAAGGCGTCTTCATCTCGTTCGTGTTCCTGGAGCAATTCCAGCAAGACTGCGAAGCAGGGTTGCGTCTGGAATTGCATGAAAACAATGATATGGGGCATTTCCGTAGCTTGTTAACGCGGAAATGCTCCAGGGTTCAGCTGCGGCGGCTAAGGGTTGCGCCCTTTGCCGAGCCGAATTCGGCGATAACGGTTTCGCCGGCGATTGCCCGCTGGCCGACGGCGACACGCGCCGAAGCGCCTTCGGGCAGAAAGATATCGAGGCGGGAGCCGAAGCGGATGAGGCCGATGCGCTCGCCGGCATCCAGCGGTTCGTTCGGATTGACGAAGCAAAGGATGCGGCGGGCGACGAGGCCGGCGATCTGCACGACCCCGATCTGGCCATGCTTGGTCTCGATGACGAGACCGTTGCGCTCGTTCTGTTCGCTGGCCTTGTCGAGTTCGGCATTGAGGAAACTGCCCTGGCGATAGGCGATGCTGGTGATGCGGCCGCGCATTGGCGAACGGTTCACATGGCAGTCGAAGACGTTCATGAAGATCGAGATGCGCAGCATCGGCTGGGTGCCGAGATCGAGTTCCGCCGGCGGCGTCACCATCTGCACGCCGGAGACCTTCCCGTCAGCCGGCGAGATTGCGAGGTCGTCGTCCTGCGGCGTCATGCGTTCGGGGTCGCGGAAGAAGTAGGCGCACCAGAGCGTGAGGATCAGGCCGATCCAGAAGAGCGGCTTGAAGATCCAGCCGAGCACGAGCGACGCGACGAAGAAACCTGCAACGAAGGGATAGCCTTCCTTGTGTACCGGAACGATGACGTTGCGTACGCTGTTCAATAAGCTCATCTATGGCCTACTCCGTTAGGGCACCCTCACCGAAAACCGGGTCGCGGTCGCGGGAGGAGATCATGCCGGTCAAAAGAATGCGAATAAGATACGCAGTCTTGCTCTGATTACCAGTCGAGCGTGACTACAGGCAAACGCTGTCATGGGCAATGCTCTCGCACGTTCCCCCCAGCGCAATCCGCGTTGCGCCAAGATGCCAACGATCCCCTGACTTGAAAAGAGTTACCTATGAGAACTCGCATCAGATGCAATGAAACGCCGTCGAGGACGGCGGCGGCCTTTCATTTCGGAGTTGCCAGGCAACAAAAGATCGAGCGGTTCAGAGCTTCCGTTGGAAAGCTGAGCCGCTCCAAGCCTAAATCAGAGGCCGAGGGCGGTGCGCAGCTCTGCCTTGGCAGCCTCGTATTCGCCCTTGTAGTCGTCATGCGTCATGATGGTTTCTGCGATGACCGTGCCCGCAATGTGGGCGGCTTCGATGTCGGAGGCGTAATGGATGCCGCCGACGATGCGGTTATGGCCATATTCCCAGGCGCGGCTCATGATGACGGCGCGCTTTTCCGGCACCATGTTCGACAGCACGATGCCCATCAGCGTGCCGAGCGTGGCGTGGCCGGATGGATAGGAGCCGGACTTGGAGAGCGGCACGATCGGCTTGACCAGGTCGCTGTAGAGATGCGGGCGCGGACGTTTCCAGACATTCTTGGCCGGATCAACGACAGCGCCCTCGGTCTCGACGATGCGATCGAAGAAGGCGGAAAACTTCGGCAGGTTTTCCTTGGTGAACTTCGGATTGTCGATGGCATCGGAAAAGCGCCAGACATTCTCTTCCGCGTCGGCCACGGCGCGAGCCGCCATTTCCGGCGTGCGGGTCACCTGGATCGTCAGGATTTCGCCGAGCTCTGCCTTCATCTGCGCGGAATCATTGGCGGGCGGCGGCGGCAACAGATCGAGGAGATTGATCTCCTTGGCATCGGTGAACGGCTTGGCATCTTCGGCAAACACCGGCGAGGCAAGGCCGACGACGAACAATATGCTTAAAGCTTTGGCAATAGTACGCATTTTGGGGGCTCCGTTGAAAGGACCCTCGTACCTAGCAAGCTGCCATCTCAGCCTCGTGACAACGATCCGTGCATAACTCACCGGGTCGTTCCCTGCCGGAGCCGCTTGTTGCGGCTTTTGTGCGGCTGGCTCAGCTTGCGGGCGCCAGCCGGTCGACCACGCCGAGATCGTCGTTTTCGCGCACCTGCTTCAGATGTTCTTCGGCCTGTGTTGCCTCGCGCTGTCGGTTCCACATGGAGGCATATAGCCCATTCTGCGCCAGAAGATCCGCATGTGTGCCGCGCTCGGCGATCACACCGCTTTTCAGCACGATGATCTCGTCCGCGCCGATTACCGTCGAAAGGCGGTGCGCGATGACCAATGTCGTGCGGTTCTTCGAAACGACGTCGAGGGCGGCCTGTATTTCGCGCTCGGTCGTCGTGTCGAGCGCCGAGGTCGCCTCGTCGAGGATCAGGACCGGCGGCGCCTTGAGAATGGTGCGGGCGATCGCGACACGCTGCTTCTCGCCGCCCGACAATTTGAGGCCGCGTTCCCCGACCTTGGTCTCGAAGCCTTCGGGCAGATTGCGGATGAATTCGCCGATCTGGGCGATCTCGGCCGCTCCGGTCACTTCCGCCTCGCTCGCGCCCGGCCGGCCGTAACGGATGTTGTAGGCGATGGTGTCGTTGAAGAGCACGGTATCCTGCGGCACCATGCCGATGACCTTGCGCAGGCTTTTCTGCGTCACGGTGCGCAGGTCCTGACCATCGATCGTGATGGAGCCGCTCTGCACATCGTAGAAACGATAGAGGAGGCGCGACAGCGTCGATTTTCCGGCACCCGAAGGCCCGACGACGGCGACGGTCTTGCCGGCGGGCACCTCGAAGGAAATACCCTTCAGGATCGGCCTTGCGGGATCATAGGCAAAATGCACGTCCTTGAACGAGATCGCGCCGTGGCCGATCACGAGTTCCGTGGCGCCGGCTGTATCGACCACTTCGGGCCTGACTTCGAGCAGATCGAACATTTCCTCGATGTCGGTCAGGCCCTGGCGTATCTCGCGATAGACGAAGCCGATGAAATTCAGCGGCACCGAGAGCTGCAGCAGCATCGCATTGATGAAGACGAAGTCGCCGACCGTCTGGTGGCCATTCAGAACCGACCAGCCGGAAATGACCAACATGACCGTCGTGCCGAGGCCGAAGATCACGCCCTGGCCGAAGTTCAGCCAGCCGAGCGATGTCCAGACGCTGGTGGCGGCCTTCTCGTAGCGCGCCATCGACTGGTCGAAGCGCCTGGCCTCCATCTCCTCGTTGCCGAAATATTTGACGGTTTCGAAGTTGAGGAGCGAATCGATCGCCTTCGTATTGGCGTCCGTGTCGCTGTCGTTCATCGTCCGGCGGATGGAGATGCGCCAGTCGCTCGCCCTGACGGTGAACCAGATGTAGAGCCAGACTGTCACCGCCGTCACGGCGAGATAGGAGAAGCCGTAGCCGCGCCAGAAGATGATGGCGGTCAGCAGGAACTCGATGAAGGTCGGGAACGTGTTGAGGATGGTGAAGCGCACAATGGTCTCGATGCCCTTTGTGCCGCGTTCGATGATGCGAGAGAGGCCGCCGGTCTTTCGCTCCAGATGGAAGCGCAGCGACAGTTCGTGCATGTGTACGAACGTCTTGTAGGCGAGTTGGCGCACCGCATACTGGCCGACGCTCGCAAACAGCGCATCGCGGAGCTGGTTCAGGCCGAGCTGGATCAGGCGCGTCAGATTGGTGGCGACGATCAACGCGATGGCGCCGACCATGAAGGCCGGCAGGATGCCCTGCATGTCGAGCTTGCCGTTCAGCGCATCGACGGACCATTTGAAGAAATAGGGGACCAGCAGGAGGAAGAATTTGGAAGCCAGCAGGAAGACCGTTGCCCAGACGACGCGCATTTTCAGGTCCATGCGCCCGGTCGGCCACATATAGGGCCAGAGATTGACGATCGTGTTCATCGGATTGCTGGAATCCGCCGATATTGTTTTGTTGCGGTCAGCCATGCCCGTCTCCGGCGAATGATTGGCACAGCCTGGCGTGGCAACCATTGCACGGCTGGCTGTGAAACCTTCGCATGCGGGACAGACCGTTCGGCGAAGGCGATGAAGGTCGCGCGACGCTTACACTATTTTTATGACGCATAAAAGCAATGACCAGACGCTGAGGCGCCTGGCCATTGTTGATGGTGCCAATGGTGGGAGTTTCCGCCCTAGAGATGTTCGCCGGACAGCCGCTTGCGGTGAAGTTCTTCGGCATTCGGCAGCGCATCCTTCGGCAGGCCAAAGACCTGACCTGGAAGGATCCGGTCCGGATTGTTGATCTTGTCCTCGTTGGCCAGATAGATGGTCGTATAGCGCACGCCGGCACCATAGGTACGGCGGGAAATCTGCCAGAGCGTATCGCCACGGCGAATGATGACGGCATTGGCGTCTTGCGAAAGCGGTGCCTGCTCCAGCGTTTTCGGGCCGCCGTCGCTGGAGGAAACCTCCACGTTCGGCTGCGCTGGTGGCGTTTGAACGGGAGCGGTAACCGCTGCGACAAGTTGTTCGAGGCCCGGCAGCGCCGCGCCGACCGATTTCGCATCCTTCGGCAGGAGCTCCAATGCGCCCAGCGCCTTGGCCGCAGCTCTCGCCGCGTCGGCCGCGGCCTTCTTCAGGTCCGCAGTGGCATTGATGGACGGACGAAATTCCGAAAGCGATTTCAGGGCGATTTCCGTGCCGGAGCGAGCTGCAGCGAGCTGTTCCACATTTGGCTGCTTGCCGTCGGCAAACAGGCTCTTGAGCAGTGCGAAGGCTTTGCCGGCGCCTTCCTTGAGCTTGGCGAGCTCGCCTTCGTCGAGCGGCACCATGCTCGTGGCCGATGCTTGTCCCGGACCACTGGCGGCAGGCGGCGTCTGAGCCGCCACCGTTACCTGATTGCCCTCCGGCCGCGTGAAGTTGACGTTGGTGCGAACAGTGACCTTGCCTGCTCCGTCGAGCACGTCGACGCGGATCTTGTGGTCGCCGACGGCAAGCGGCATTGGTCCGTCGACGACGAAATGGCCATCCGCTTCCGCAACGTTCTCGCCGATGAGCTTGTCGTCGGCATAGGCGCGCACCTTGGAATTCGGCTTCGCGCTGCCGGCAACGAAGATATGGTCGTTTTCGATTTCGACGGCGTTGACCACGACCTCCGGACCTGCACCCGTCTTCGCAGTCGTGCCGGCTGCGGGGTTGGCGGATGCGACAACCGCGCCGTCCTGCTGCTGCGGCTTGGCATCCGTTGCCGTCGCAGCACCGTCCGTTGCCTTGGTCTGCGGTTGTGCAGCCGTCGCATTCTGATCGGCTGATGCCACGCGGCCTTGCTTGACCGAGGGGGCGGTGATGATGCGGCTTGCGGCGCCCGGCTTGGAGACCATTGCGAGAAGCTGCGTCGAATCGTCCTTCGGCACGGAGACGGTGGCGACTTCCTCTGAGGTGGCAACCTTGCCGTCCTTGCCCGTCGCCCGCAGCATCAGCTCATGATCGCCGGGCGGCAGCGGGTTGTCGAGGACGGCGGCAAAGTCGCCGCTCGGGCCGACATTGGTCGTGGTGACCACTTTATCCCCATCGACGATCTCCAGTTTCGCGTTCGGCTCGGCCGAGCCGGCAATGACTGTGGAGCCATCCGGCTCGACACGCAGCACGTCGAATGACGGTACCCGAGATTTTGCAGCAGCGTCTGTCCCAGGTGCCGCAGCTCCAGGTGCTGCCTGGCCGGTCAGTGCCGCCATTGCCTTGTCGATCGCGCTGCCGGCTTCCGCGGCGTTTTCCGGGAGAGATTGGGTGATGACGAGCGCCTTGGCCGCCCCGTCCTGTACCTTCTTGACGAGCCCCGTCGTTGTCGCGTCGATGCCTTGCGGAAGGGAGAAGCCGACGATCGACTGCAGCGCCGTGATCGCCTTCGTCTTTGCAGCGGCAAAGACGTCCTGAGCCGGGCTGGCGCCATCCTTGAACAATGCCTTGAGATCCGTAAGCGAGGCCGTGGCAGCCCCCGTCAACTCGGTCAGCTTCTTCACAAGATCGGCGGTGTTGATGGCGCCCGATGCGGCATTCTGCGTGGCCTCACCGGCCTTCTGCGCGTTTTCCTCGATCGTATTCTTCACTGCGTCGCCTGCCTGATTGACGGCGCTGCCGATTGGATTCTTGTCGCCGTTGATGCGTGGCATCACAAAAAAGACCATCAGCAGGGTCGCAATTGCCAACACCAACAGAGCCAGCCAACCGGCACGGTTCTTCATCATCATTCATCTCCACGCGGCGAAGTCGTCGCAACTCCTGAAATTGCTAGCGATTTCGCCTGCTTTTACAAGCTTTCTCAGCCATTTTCGCATGTTCCGACACAAGTTTTCCTTTGAAAAATCTTGACTGCGCATCTGCAGCATAGTTCTTTGCATCCATGACCGACGATTCCACGCCAATTCGAACCATTTGCGTCTATTGTGGCTCGCAGCCGGGACGCGATCCTTCCTACATGGCTGCCGGCCGCGAACTCGGCAAAAGCATTGCCGAAAACGGCTTGCGCCTGATCTATGGTGGCGGAACGAAGGGCATCATGGGCGCTGTCGCAAGCGGCGTGCTATCGCACGGCGGTCAAGTCACCGGCATCATTCCGGAATTTCTGGTCGACATGGAAGCGACGCGCCATTCGCTCGGTCAGCTCGACGAACTCATCATAACCCCTGATATGCACGCGCGCAAACATGGCATGTTCGAGCGCGCCGACGCTTTCGTGGCGCTGCCCGGCGGCATTGGCACTTTGGAAGAGATTGTGGAGATCATGACCTGGGGTCAGCTCGGTCGTCACGAAAAGCCGATGGTTTTCGCCAATATCAACGGCTTCTGGGATCCGATGATGGAACTCATCCGCCATATGATGGAAGAGGGCTTCATCCATACCGCCCACCGCGTCCAGCCGCTGGTCATCGACAAGATCGCCGATATCATCCCGGCCATCCGCAAGCACGCCGCCGAGACGCATGGCGACCGCGGCGGCGAAGAAGCCGTCATTTCCAAGCTTTGACTAAGGATCTGCTAACCAGGCTTGCTGGTTAGCGCTCCCTGCTCTGACGCAGCATCGACCAGCTGTAGAGCACGAGACCGGCCCAGATCAGCGAGAATGCGATGAGCTGTGGCGTGTCGAACGGCTCCTTGAACAAAAAGACGGCGATCAGGAAGACCATTGTCGGTGCGATATACTGCATGATGCCGATGGTCGACATTCTAAGAAGCTTTGCACCGTTGGCGAAGATCATCAGCGGCAGCGCCGTTACCAGCCCGCAGCCGAGCAGAAGTCCAGTATCGGAAAGACCGGTCTGGTAGAAATGGCCTTCGCCGCGCGCCTCCAGATAGAGGATGTAAAGCGCTGCCGGAATGCAGAGCAGCAGCACCTCGATGAAGAAGCCCTGATTGGCGCCAACGGGCAGCGTCTTGCGGAAAAAGGCATAGAAGCCCCAGGTCAAGGTCAGCGTCAGCGCCACCCAGGGTACGGTGCCGGCCTTCACCGTCAGGATGATGACCGCAATGGCCGCAAGGCAGATGGCGACGACCTGCGTCGGCGCCAGTTTTTCCTTAAGCAGGATGGCGCCGAGCGCGATGCTGAATAGCGGGTTGATGAAGTAACCGAGGGCGGCATCGAGCGAATGGCCGGCGCCGATGGCCCACACATAGGTTCCCCAGTTGATGGTGACGAGCGCTGCGGTCAGTGACGCCATGGCGATCGTCCGCCGATTGCGAAACGCCACCTTGATGTCGCCCAGGCGGCCAAGCGCCAGCAGCACGATACCGGCGACGGGAACCGACCAGACAATGCGATGGGCGATAACCTCGAAGGCCGAGATATGCGCGAGCGCCTTCATATAGAGCGGCAGAATGCCCCAGAAGAGATAGGCAGTCAGCGCGAAGCCGAAGCCCCGGATAGCATCGCTGTTCTTGATTTCCGGTTGGACCGCGTCGGTGGCCATGAATTTTCCCGTCATTCTCTGTTATTTGAGACGGGATTACTCCAATGCATGCGGCATGGCTAATTCATTTCATTGACGGCATCGTCAAGCTTTTTGATGGGCGGCGGATTACTCCGCCGCTATCTTGCCAGCCATATGCCGGTTCTTCATCAGCTTGTAGATGACGGAATCCATGAGTGCCTGGAACGACGCGTCGATGATGTTTTCGGACACGCCGACCGTCCACCAGCGTACGCCGTCGCTATCCATGGATTCGATCAGAACGCGGGTGATGGCCTCCGTACCTCCATTGAGGATGCGCACCTTGAAGTCGGCCAGTTCCAGATCGTCGATCTCATGCTGGTATTTGCCGAAATTCTTGCGCAGAGCCAGGTCGAGCGCATTGACCGGGCCATCTCCTTCGGCGACCGACATGATGATTTCGCCGTCGATGATGATCTTCACCACCGCTTCCGAGACGATCTTTACCCGGCCGTGGGAATCAAAGCGGCGCTCGACCATGACGCGGAAACCGTCGATCGCGAAGAATTCCGGAGTGGTGCCGAGCGTGCGGCGTGCCAGCAGCTCGAAGCTCGCATCCGCGCCTTCGTAAGCATAGCCCGTCGCTTCGCGCTCCTTGACGATCTGGATCAGCTGGTCGAGCTTCGGGTCGTCCTTGCCGACCTCGATGCCGCGCCGCTTCAGGGCGTTGATGAAGTTCGACTTCCCGCCCTGATCGGACACCATGACCTTGCGGAAATTGCCGACGCTTTCCGGGGGCACGTGCTCGTAGGTGCGCGGATCCTTCAGCAGCGCCGAGGCGTGAATACCCGCTTTGGTCGCGAAGGCGGAGGCGCCGACATAGGGCGCCTGATGGTCCGGGGAGCGATTGAGCAGTTCGTCGAAAGCGTGCGAAAGGCGGGTCAGCCCGACGAGCCGCTCCGCATCGATCGTGGTTTCGAAACGCTCGCTATAGGCTCTCTTCAGCGCCAGTGTCGGGATCAGCGTGATCAGGTTGGCGTTGCCGCAGCGCTCGCCGATGCCGTTCAGTGTGCCCTGGATCTGGCGCACACCCGCTTCGACTGCGGCAAGCGAATTGGCAACCGCTTGGCCGGTGTCGTTATGGGCATGGATGCCAAGACAGTGCCCGGGGACGCCGCAGGCGATGACGGCCTCGACGATGGCACGGATCTCCGGCGGCTGCGTGCCGCCATTGGTGTCGCAGAGCACGACCCAGCGCGCTCCGGCGTCATAGGCCGTCTTCGCGCAGGCGAGCGCGTAGGTCGGATTGGCCTTGTAACCGTCGAAGAAGTGCTCGCAATCAACCAGCGCTTCCTTACCGACGCCGATGGCCGCCTTGACGCTTTCGGCGATGCTTTCGAGATTCTCCTCGTTCGTGCAGCCGAGTGCCACCTTGACGTGATAGTCCCAGCTCTTGGCCACGAAGCAGATCGCGTCGGATTTCGCCTGCAGCAGGCTCGCAATGCCGGGATCGTTGGAGGCGGAAATGCCGGCGCGCTTGGTCATGCCGAAGGCGACAAAGGAGGCGGAATTCGTGCGCTTCTCACTGAAGAAAGCCGTATCGGTCGGGTTGGCGCCGGGATAGCCGCCCTCGACATAGTCCAGGCCGAACTCATCCAGCATGGTCGCAATGGCAATCTTGTCCTCGACCGAGAAATCGATGCCGGGGGTCTGCTGCCCGTCACGGAGCGTCGTGTCGAAGAGATAGATTTTTTCGCGTGTCATACTGTTTCCTCCGGCGAACCGGTTATTGATACTGGGGTGCCCGGCCTATGCTTTGCCTGCAAACTTATCCGTGGCGCGGATGAGCTGATCCAGAATGCCAGGCTCAGACGAAGCATGGCCGGCACCCTCGATCAGGTGAAATTCCGCTTTCGGCCAGGCCTTGTGCAGCGCCCAGGCATAGCGTGCCGGGCAGGGCATGTCGTAGCGGCCGTGGACGATGACCCCGGGAATGTCTTTCAGTTTGTAGGCGTCGCGCAGCAGCTGGCCTTCCTCGAGCCAGCCGGCATTGACGAAGAAATGGTTCTCGATGCGGGCGAAGGCATGCGCATATTCCGCATCCTTGAACTGGGCGCTGACGGCAGGCTCCGGCAGAAGCGTGATCGTCTCGCCTTCCCAGATCGACCATGCCTTGGCGGCCTCCAGGCGGGCGGCCTTATCGGGATGCGTCAGCAGCCGATGGTAGGCCGCCATCATCTCATGGCGCTCTTCCGGCGGGATAGGGGCGATGAAGCGCTCCCATTTGTCAGGGAACATCTCAGAGACGCCGAACTGATAATACCAGTCGAGCTCGGCTCTCGTCAGCGTATAGATGCCGCGCACAACCAGTTCGGAAACCCGCTCCGGATGCGTTTCGGAATAGGCGAGCGCCAGCGTGGAGCCCCAGGAGCCGCCGAAAACCAGCCACTTTTCCACACCGGCCATTTTGCGCAGTCGTTCGATATCGTCAACCAGGTGCCAGGTCGTATTGGCTTCCAGGCCGGCATGCGGCGTCGAGCGCCCGCAGCCGCGCTGGTCGAACAGGGTCACATCGTAAAGCGCCGGATCGAACACGCGGCGGTGGCTCGGCGAGATGCCGCCGCCCGGGCCACCATGCAGGAAGACGGCAGGCTTGGCGCCTGGCGTTCCCACGCGCTCCCAATAGATCACGTGACCGTCTCCGACATCGAGATGGCCGGAAGCATAGGGTTCGATTTCCGGATAAAGCGTGCGCAGTATCTCGGTCATATTTTCAGCCCCTCCGCCGGCCAGATATCGGTGTCGTGATCGGGATGCTGGAAGGAGATGATCTGTTCCTGCCGCGAATAGAAATCCGGATCCTGATGGATGGGCTTTTCGAAGATCGTCTCCACCCAGGGCAAGCGATAGGCGTGGTTGACCTGGATCTGCGGAGCGAGATCGTCGCGCTCGTCGAAGGCGCCGATGGCTATTTCGAGGCCGCCCGGATGACGGTAGGTCAACGGCGTGCCGCAGTTCTTGCAGAAACCGCGGTCGATATTGACGGAGGACTGAAAATAGGTCGGTTCACCGCGCGTCCATTCCAAGCCGTCTTCAGGTGCGGTAACGAGCGCGGAGAAGAAATTGCCGAACTGCTTCTGGCACATGCGGCAATGGCAGATCGAGGGGCGGCCGAGCTGGCCGCGAATGCGAAACCGCACGGCACCGCATTGGCATCCTCCGCTTCTGGTTGCTTCAGTCATGACGCTTCTCCTGTGGCCAGCTCGAGGTATCGTGATCGGGATGCTGGTGGCTGGATAGCCGGATCGACACGGCACGATCTGCTGCGGATCTTCGGTGGCACTGGAGTATGCGTGGGGGTAACCAGACTCACCGCTTGATCTCCCAGCTTGTGGTCCGCTCGCCTGTCACCGCATCCTTGCCGTCCTTGAGCTGGATGCCCATGGCCGTCAGCTCCTCGCGAAGCTTGTCGGCCTCGGCGAAGTTCTTCGCCTTCAGCAGCTCCAGACGCTGGCGCACCTTGGCATCGATCTCCGCGACCACGGCTTCGTCAATCTCCGTCTTCTTCGGCAGCAGGCCGAGAAGACCGGCGCTGGCCGCGAACACCGGCAGGAGGTTGGCGTCGGCATTGGCGGCCTGTGCCAGGGCATGCAGCGCCTGAATGGCGGCGACGGTGTTGAGATCGTCGCCGAGAGCGGCAAGGACCGTCTGATCCGGCGCGGCACCGCTGGCATCCCCCGTTGGCCATTTGGCGATCAGCCGTTCGGCTTCCTCGAGGCGCTTGACGGAAAAGTCGATCGGCTCGCGATAATGCGTCATCAGCATGGCAAGCCTGAGGACCTCGCCCGGCCATGTCCGGCCGCCGAGCTTGTCCGTCTGCAGCAGCTCGTGGATGGTGACGAAATTGCCTTCCGATTTCGACATCTTGCGGCCTTCGACCTGCACGAAGCCGTTATGCATCCAGACATTCGCCATGGCATGCGTGCCGTGCGCGCAACGCGATTGCGCGATTTCGTTCTCATGATGCGGGAAAATCAGATCGAGACCGCCACCGTGAATGTCGAAGACATCGCCGAGATAGCGCCCGCTCATGGCCGAGCACTCGATATGCCAGCCCGGACGGCCGCGGCCCCAGGGGCTTTCCCAGCCTGGCTCGTTCTCGTCCGACAACTTCCACAGCACGAAATCGCCGGGGCTCTTCTTGTGTTCGTCCACGGCGACGCGGGCGCCTGCCTGCTGTTCGTCGAGATTGCGCTTCGAGAGCTGACCGTAATCGGCCATCGACTTGGTATCGAACAGCACTTCACCGGCTGCCCGATATGCATGCCCCTTGGCGATCAGGGTCTCGATGATCGTAATCATCTCAGCGATATTGTCGGTCGCACGCGGCTGCGCGGTCGGCTCCATGCAGCCGAGTGCCTTCGTATCCTCGCGATACTGCCGCTCGGTCTTCTCCGTGACAAGGCGGATCGCCTCGTTCAGCGGCAGGCCGGGATGATCGCGTAGCGCACGCGCGTTGATCTTGTCGTCGACGTCGGTAATGTTGCGGACATAGGTGACGTGGCTCTCGCCGTAGACGTGCCGCAGCAGCCGGAACAGCACATCGAACACGATCGCCGGGCGGGCATTGCCGATATGGGCGAAATCATAGACCGTGGGGCCGCAGACATACATGCGAACATTGCCGCGATCGATCGGCTGGAAATCGACCTTTTCGCGCGTCAGCGTGTTGTAGAACTTCAATTGCGGCTCGGCGGCCATATCACTCTCCCAAGGCATAAATCCGAAAAAATACCGTCACCGGCAGGCCGGACGTTTGTCATCTTGGATTTTGGGAGACGAAAACGGCCAGGCCAGCGAAGCGCTAGCGAATAATCTTCCGGCAGATAATGCAGATAACCGTTTTCATGGGCGACTTTATCGCGCGCCGGAAGAATTTGGTCAAGTGGGAACACTTCCTCTCCGGTATCGGAGGGCGGTGTTTTTATTCCGGCATCCGGTAGTCGACGAGCTTGTTCTCGCGCACGATGAAGAGCTTGCCGGTCTCGGTGACGTCGGGGCCGGTGAGCGGCAGGATCGCCTGGGCGACGTCGCGGGGATGCGGCAGCGTATCCGGATCTTCGCCTGGCATGGCCTGAGCGCGCATGGCGGTGCGGGTGGCGCCCGGATCGACACTGGTGATGCGTAGCGGCGTGCTCTGCGTTTCACCTGCCCAGGTTCGCGCCAGAGCCTCGACGGCAGCCTTTGATGCGGAATAAGGGCCCCAGAAAGGCCGGCAGCGATGGGCGGCAGCCGATGACAGGATGACCGCGCGTCCGGCATCGGAACGCATCAGCAGCGGCTCGACCGAGCGGATCAGCCGCCAGGTGGCGGTGACGTTGATGGTCATCACCTTCTCGAATACCTTGGCTTCGACATGGCCGATCGGCGAGATCACGCCGAGGACGCCAGCATTGGCGACGAGAATATCGAGTTTGCCCCAGCGCTCGTAGATCGAAGCGCCGAGCGCGTCGATGGCATTCATGTCTGCAAGGTCGAAAGGAACGAGAGTTGCCGAGCCGCCGGCAGCCTTGATGGCGTCGTCGAGCTCCTCAAGGCCCCCGACCGTGCGGGCGCAGGCGATCACATGCGCGCCGGCCTTGGCCAGCTCCAATGCGGTGAAATAGCCGATGCCGCGCGATGCGCCTGTCACGACCGCGATCTTGTCCTTGAGATTGACGCTCATTCTGTCCTGATCCGAATGCATGGAAGAGAAAAGGGGCAAAATGCCCCTGTCAATCCTTGGCTCAGCCGTTGCTGGCGAGAACGGAAAGCTTGCGCACGTTGCTGGTGCTTTCCTTGTCGAGCAGGCGGGTCGGATAATCGCCTGTGAAATAATGGTCGGTGAACTGCGGCTGCGCATTGTTGCGGGGCTCGCCGCCGACAGCCTGGTAAAGGCCGTCGATGGACAGGAACTCCAGCGAATCCGCGCCGATATACTCGCACATGGCCTTCAGGCTCGTGTACTGGTTTGCCAACAGCTTGTCGGCATCGGGCGTGTCGATACCGTAGAAATCCGGATGGAAGATCATCGGACTGGCGACGCGGATATGCACCTCGCTGGCGCCAGCATCGCGGATCATCTGCACGATCTTCACGGACGTCGTCCCGCGCACGATGGAATCGTCGATCAGCACGACGCGCTTGCCCTCGATGATGGCGCGGTTGGCGGAATGCTTGAGCTTGACGCCGAAGGCACGAATCTGCTGCGTGGGCTCGATGAAGGTGCGGCCGACATAATGGTTGCGGATGATGCCGAGCTCGAAGGGAATGCCGCTTGCCTGCGCATAGCCGATGGCGGCGGGCGTGCCGCCGTCCGGAACCGGCACGACCACATCGGCCGCGACAGGCGCTTCCCTGGCGAGATTGATGCCCATGTTCTTGCGGGCGACATAGACGTTACGGCCGCCGACAACGGAATCGGGACGGGCGAAATAGACGTATTCGAACAGGCAAAGACGCTCGGGGCGGGAAACTTCCGGCTTGCGGGCGTCGATGGTGATCGAACCATCAGGCTGAATCTCGCAGATGATGACTTCGCCGTTTTCGACGTCGCGGACGTATTTCGCGCCGATGATGTCGAGCGCACAGGTTTCCGAGCAGAAGATCGGCTTGCCGTCGAGTTCGCCCATGACCAGCGGCCGGATGCCGATGGGGTCTCGGGCGGCGATCAGCTTCGTGCGCGTCATGGCGAGCATCGAATAGCCGCCTTCCATCTGCCTGATGGCATCGATGAAGCGGTCGGAGGAGGAGGCTTGCTTGGAGCGGGCGATGAGATGCAGCACGACTTCGGTATCCGAAGTCGACTGACAGATGGCGCCATCGGCGATCAGCTGCCGGCGCATAGTCAGGCCGTTGGTGAAATTGCCGTTGTGGGCAATCGCGATGCCGCCGACTTCCAGCTCGGCAAACAGCGGCTGGACATTGCGCAGGATCGTTTCGCCGGTGGTCGAATAGCGTACATGGCCGATCGAGCGGTCGCCGGGTAGCCGCGCGAGCGTGGCAGGGTCGGTATAGTGGTCGCCGACCAGACCCATCCGCCGTTCCGAATGGAAGCGCTGGCCATCGAAGGAGACGATGCCGGCCGCTTCCTGGCCGCGATGCTGCAGGGCGTGCAGGCCGAGCGCCGTCAGCGTCGCCGCATCCGGATGTCCCAGAATGCCGAAGACACCGCATTCTTCATGCAGCGTATCGCCGTCGATATCGTCCTCGATGGAAACGGAATGGTTCATGGCTGCGGGCCTTTGCTCTCAACGTGGACGGATCGGGGCGGCGTCACAAGTGACCATTAAAATAACTTAAAATCCGGCCGGAAAAAATATCGGGCCGGATCTTCTATCGTCACGCCGCTCAAATGGCGATTCTCGGGCGGCAGGTCAAGCCTGTAAACGCACTGTCAATTGTTTGTCTGCGGCGCGGGCGCATCATCCGACGGCGCGGTATCGTTCGGCGCGGCGTTGTCGCCACCTCCCTGCTGCTGCTGCTGTTGCTGCTGGTTCGGCGCAATCTTGTTGATGATCTCGGGCGGCAGCATGGCCTGGACATTTTCAGGAAGCGCCGACTTCAGCTTTTCGACCATCGAATCCAGGAAAGGTTTGGACTTGGCGTTGTTGACCCAGTCCGGACGGGCGGCTGGGGCCACCAGCCAGTTCCAGAAGGCGACGACGACCACCATCAGGAGCAGACCGCGGGCCGCGCCGAAGAGGAAGCCGAGCGTCCGGTCGAGCGCACCGATGCGGCTGTCGATGATGAAATCGGCGATCCGGATGGTGATGAAGGAGATGATGATCAGCGCCAGCAGGAAGATGACGGCGGCAGACGCGATCGTTGCGATCTTGGTATCGGCCTTGTATTGCAGGGCATAGGGAACGAGCAGCGGATAAAGATAGTAGGCGGCGACCGCCGACCCACCCCAGCTGACGATCGATAGTATTTCGCGCGAAAAACCGCGAACCATGGCCAGAACGGCGGAGAAGAGAAGAACGCCGATAACAATACCGTCGAAAATCGTAATGGGCATTTATAATCCACTTCAAGACTTGCCGAACCTCATGGTCGGCATCGGCCTCAATTCATGAGCCTCTTCTTCGCCAAGAACGGCTGAAGTAAGGCTCAGTCTTCGTCTTCCGCGCGCTTGAGCGCACCTTTCGATCCGGCAATGCGCGCCACCAGATCCGGCAGGCTGTCGATCTCGCTCCAGCGTCCGCCGTTGACCTTCGGTAGATCGGCGGAAGCGGCAGGCAGGACAGCCCCGGAAAATCCCAGCTTCTCGGCTTCCTTGAGGCGCTGGGCGGTGTGCGCAACCGGCCGGACGGCGCCCGACAGGCTGACTTCGCCGAAATAGACGCAATCGGCGGGCAGGGCAAGACCGGCCAAGGAGGAAACCAGTGCAGAAGCGACGGCAAGGTCCGCAGCCGGCTCGGAAATGCGGTAGCCGCCAGCAATATTGAGATAAACATCGTGCTGGCCGAGCCTGACGCCGCAATGCGCTTCCAGAACGGCGAGAATCATCGAAAGACGCGCCGAATCCCAACCGACGATGGCGCGGCGCGGCGTGCCGAGCGATGTCGGCGCGACCAGCGCCTGCACCTCGACCAGCACCGGGCGCGTGCCTTCGATGCCGGCAAAGACGGCCGCACCCGGCGATTTTTCATTGCGCTCGCCGAGAAAGAGCTCGGATGGATTGGGCACGTCGCGCAGGCCGGCGTCGGACATTTCGAACACGCCGATTTCGTCGGTCGGGCCGAAGCGGTTCTTCACCGTGCGCAGGATGCGGTAATGATGGCCGCGGTCGCCTTCGAAATAGAGGACGGCATCGACCATATGCTCGACGACGCGCGGTCCGGCGATCTGGCCGTCTTTCGTGACGTGGCCGACCAGCACCATCGCAGTTCCTGTCTGCTTGGCGAAGCGGATCATCGCCTGCACGCCGGTGCGCACCTGTGTCACCGTGCCGGGTGCGGATTCGGCAAGCTCGCTCCACAGCGTCTGAATGGAGTCGATGATGACGAGATCCGGCCGCTTGCCTTCCGCGAGCGTCGCCAGAATATCCTCGACATTGGTTTCGGCGGCGAGCAACACTTCCGTATCGGCAGCCTTCAGCCGCTGAGCGCGCAGACGAACTTGCGCCACGGCCTCTTCGCCGGAGACATAGACGATCTTGTGTCCTTGCCGGGCGAGGGCGGCAGCCGCCTGCATTAGTAGCGTCGACTTGCCGATGCCGGGATCGCCGCCGACGAGAACGGCCGAGCCGCGAACGAAGCCACCGCCTGTCGCGCGGTCGAGCTCGGATATGCCGGTATGGATGCGCGGCGCTTCCTCGATCTCGCCGGAAAGCGTGGTCAGCGTGACCGGCTTGCCCTTCCGCGGCGTCTTGGCCGGGCCGCCGCCGATCCCGCCCAGCGGATCTTCCTCGACGATGGTGTTCCATGCGCCACAGTTGTCGCACTTGCCGGCCCAGCGATTATGGACCGTGCCGCAGTTCTGGCAGATGAATTGTGTGCGGGCTTTGGCCATCGGATGCGGTTCTCAAACTTCGAATGCGTTGCTTTCCGCGACGAATCGCGCTCGGCTGACAGATAATGTCTTTCTCGGCCCATCAAAACTAATGATTTCCGTATCAACGGCGATCGTGTCAGCTTTTATGCCGGGTTTTATGGATGATGATCGATGTTTGACTATTCGCTTGCGCACTGGATGGGCTTTCTGACCGCTGCAACCCTCCTCAATCTGTCGCCGGGGCCGGATATCGCTTTCATTCTCGGCCATACGATCAGAAGCGGCATGCGCTCGGGCTTTGCGGCGCTGTTCGGCATCTGGAGCGGCGCGTGCCTGCATGTGCTGATGGCGGCCGCCGGTCTTTCGGCGATTCTTGCTGCCTCCGCGCTGGCCTTCTCGACGGTCAAATGGGTCGGTGCTGCCTACCTGATCTGGCTCGGTATCCAGGCGCTGCGCTCGAAGGGCGAGGCGGCATGGATCAAGGAGGGCGGCAAGACCTTGCCCTTCAGTCGCATCTATCGGCAGGGCATCATGGTCTCGCTGCTCAACCCGAAGGTAGCGATCTTCTTCCTGGCCTTCCTGCCGCAATTCGTCGTCGAAGGCGCCGGCCCGGTCTGGGCGCAGCTTTTGCTGCATGGCAGCTTGATCATCGTCGTCGCCGCTTTCATCGAGCCGCCGCTGATCCTGCTCGGCGGTCGTCTTAGCGAGGCGCTTCGACGCAATCGGAGCCTCGGCCTGTGGCTCGATCGCGGTCTCGGCACGCTCTTCGTCGCCCTCGGTGTCCGGTTGGCGATCAGCGCCCGCTAGAGCCGGATTTAGGTCGAGTCGACCTAAAATCTGAATCCGCTCTAGAATCAAGGAAGTAGAGCGTGATGCCGTCCGAAAACCGCATACACTTTTCGGCATCACGCTCTAAATATTCTGAGGAGTAGCAGGGCTATTCCTCGGCCTCTTCCGAGATATACCGGCGCTCGTGCCGCAGCCCCATGCTGGTCAGCATCTCGTAGCCGATGGTGCCCGCAGCCTTGGCGGCCTCATCGACCGAGATGTTGCTGCCGAAAAGCTCGACATAGTCACCGGCTCTGACCAGGTTTCCCGGCAGGTCGGTGACATCGAAGATGGTCAGGTCCATGGTGATGCGGCCGGCAACGGGCACCTTATGGCCGGCGATGAAGCCATGACCGCCTGGGATGCCGGTCTGGCGCAGCGGCACGCCCGCGCTCGACTGGCTGCGCATGTAGCCGTCGGCGTAGCCTGCCGAGACGATCGCCAGCCGGCTGTCGCGGGTCAATTGCAGTGCGCGGCCGTAGCCTACGGTTTCGCCCGACCTGACCGAGCGGGTCTGGATGATCCGCGCCTCCGCCGTCGCTACCGGACGCATCGGATTGGCCATGTCGGGAACCGCCTCGCCGCCATAGGTGGCGATGCCGGGACGGGTGAGATCGAAATGATAGTCGGTCCCAAGGAAGATGCCTGCCGAATTGGCAAGGCTCGCCTCGATCCCTTCGAAGGCGACACTGACCTTGCGGAAGGCCTCGAGCTGCTGCCTGTTCATCGCATTGGACGGATCGTCGCCGCAGGCGAGGTGGCTCATGACAAGCACTGGCGCGAAGCTTGCCGGACGGGAAACGTCATCGGCAAGCGCGATCGCATCGTTCATCGGCAGGCCGAGCCGGTTGAAGCCGGTGTCGACCTGCAGCGCGCAGGGATAATCGCCATAGTCTGACAGAACCGCCATCCAGAAGGTCAGTTGCTCCTCCGACGCGATGACGGGTACCAGGTCATTCTCGAAAAACCGACGCTCCATGCCCGGCCAGATGCCGCTCAGAACGAAGATGCGCGCCTCAGGCGCATAGAGCCGCAGTGTCGCGCCTTCGTCGGCGGTGGCAACGAAGAAATCGCGCGCCCCAGCACCATAAAGCGTTTCACCGACATCCTCGATCCCGAGCCCGTAAGCATCTGCCTTGACGACGGCTGACGTGCGGGCTTTCCCCGAACGGCGAGCCAGTTCGCGCCAGTTTTCGACGAGGGCGCCGAGATCGACCGTCAGACGCAGGCCGGCGGAAGCGAAAGCATCGTCGTCTTCGAAGGGGAGGGAAAAATCTGTCATGAATCGCCGCGCTGAAAGGGAAGTTGTTCAGGGCACTTTAGAGAGCATCGTGGCAAAGAGAAAGCGCGCACGGGCAGATACCAGCCTTTCCCACATGCGATCACTTTTGTTCAAGACGCGCGGGAGCCGGCGCGCTAATCTTCGGGGATGCAGAACGTTTCACAGAAAGAGGCGGCTGACGCCATGCCGCTTGCCAAGGTGGAATCGACTCGCTTCTGGCGAGACGGTCGCTTTCACGACATGGAATGCCTGAGCGCAAGCTTCGTGACGCATGAATATGCGCCGCATGCGCACGACACCTTCAGCATCGGGACGATTGAAAGAGGCAGCCAGATCACCACGCTGCTCGGCAGTCGGGAAGAAGCTGGACCGGGCGATCTCTATATGATCAATCCTGGAGTAGTGCATGACGGCGTTCCGGGCGGCGAAGGCTATCGCTACCGTATGATCTACCCGGACACGAACCTTTTCGTCGATATTCTGGAAGACGTCACGGGCAAAGCCTTCAATGCGACGCCCTCTTTCGCCAGTTCGTTGTTGCGCGATCCGCAGCTTGCCAGCGCCTTCCACAAGGCGCATCGCACACTCGAGAGTGGCGCCGGCGCGCTGGAATCCGATGAAGGCATGTTCTCGGTGCTGGCGGCGCTCTTTGCGCGCTACGGCAGCACGATCGTCCTTCCCGTCGATACCAAGGAGCGTAGCGCCGTCGCGCGTGCCCGCGATTATCTCACTGAGAATTTCGACGGCGATGTCGGATTGGAGGAGTTGGCCAAGGTTGCGGGGCTAAGCCGCGCACATTTGATCCGCGCTTTCCGCAGGGAGTATCATATTACGCCGCATGCCTTTCTGACCGACCGGCGCATAATCGTTGCCCGCCGATTGCTCAGGGAAGGCCGCATGCCGGCCGATGTCGCCATGGAATGCGGTTTCGCCGATCAGGCGCATTTCACGCGCCACTTCAAATCGCGCACCGGCGTCACTCCGGGCCAGTTCCGCGTCGGCTAGCGCATTTCCAGGAAAAGTGCGCAGCGGTTTTCCGTCCGGAATGCGCTGGGAAATAGGAACATAGCGCATTTTCGCTTCTCTGCGGATATTGAAAACACATTGCGGATTCCGGATGGAACTCTGATCACTTTCGTTCAATACAGCGCCCGCTGCCGTCGGCTACCTCTCCATCATTGTTGAAGTGGAGGTTGCCAATGTTGCAGCAGAGCCGGCCGGCCGGCGAATTCAAAGCCGGGATGCGTGCCATTTTTCCGCTGATCGTCGCCGTCCTGCCGATCGGCCTCGTGTTCGGCGCGATTTCGGCGACCAAGGGGCTTTCGCCGTTGGAGGCCATGCTGATGAGCGCGCTGGTCTTCGCTGGCGGCTCGCAATTCGTGGCGATGGATATCTGGACACATCCCGCAAGCTGGATCGGCGTCGGCTTTGCGGCCCTGCTCGTCAATGTCAGGCATCTGCTGATGAGCGCTTCGATCGGCACGAAGATGCAGTCTTTCTCCGGCATCAAGCGCTATCTCGCCATGCTGTTTCTCGCCGATGAGATTTGGGCCATGGCGGAATTCCGCGCGGGCACGATGCGGCTCACGCCCGCCTGGTATGCGGGCATCGTCACGCCCTTCTACTTGGCATGGATCGGCTCGTCGCTTGCGGGTGCCTTGCTTGGCGCCTTTCTCGGCGATCCCGCCGTCATCGGTCTCGACTTCGCCTTTCCGGCCGTCTTCATCGTGCTGGTCATGGGCTTCTGGAAAGGACCGGAAACCGGCGCTGTGCTTGCCGCAAGCGGAATTGCAGCCGTTGCAGTCCACCAGTTCGTGCCTGGTGTCTGGCATATTGCTGCCGGCGCGCTGGCGGGACTGGCAGTGGCTTTCTGGAAAAGCAAGACGCGGGAGCAGACGGCATGACGCTCGATCTCAACACGCTGCTTGCCATCCTCGCCATGGCTGCTGCAACGATCTTCACCCGTGTTGGCGGTCTCGTCTTGATTCGCTACGTTAGGATTGACGAGCGCAGGCGAACCACAATCGAAGCCATTCCACCGGCCGTGCTGATGGCTGTCATTGCCCCGACAGCTTTTGCTACCGGCTGGGCGGAGGCGCTGGCCTGCGCCGCCACCGCCATCGTCTCCCGCCGCTTGCCGATGCTGGCAAGCGTTGTTGTCGGCGTTGCGACGGTGGCTTTGCTGCGGGCTGCGGGACTCTGAAGCCTTTCCGGCAAAAGTGCGAAGCGGTCCTCATCCTGGCGGAACATTGACGCGGCGAGCGTCAATGTTCTTCATACTGCGTGAAGGACGGGTCGGCGAGGTCGGCAAATCGGGTGAATTCCGACTGGAAGGCGAGCTTCACCGTGCCCGTCGGTCCGTGACGCTGCTTGGCGATGATGACATCGGCCGTGCCCTTCACGCGGTCGAACAGCGCTTCCCATTCCGCATATTTCGGATCGTTCGGATCGCGGGGCTCCTGGTTTTTCACGTAATATTCCTCGCGGAACACGAAGAGCACCACGTCGGCGTCCTGCTCGATTGAGCCGGATTCGCGAAGGTCCGAAAGCTGCGGCCGCTTGTCATCGCGGCTTTCGACCGCACGCGAGAGCTGGGAGAGTGCCACGATCGGAACGTTGAGCTCCTTGCCGAGCGCCTTCAGGCCCGTGGTGATTTCGGTGATTTCCTGAACGCGGTTCTCGCCCGACTTCTTCGAACCGGTCATAAGCTGTACGTAGTCGACGACCAGAACGTCAAGGCCGCGCTGGCGTTTCAGGCGACGCGCGCGGGCCGCAAGCTGGGCGATGGAGATACCACCCGTCTGGTCGATATAGAGCGGCACCTTCTGCATCATCATCGAGCAGGCCACCAGCTTTTCGAAATCGGCATCGTTGATGTCGCCGCGGCGGATCTTCGATGAGGAGACTTCCGTCTGCTCGGAGATGATACGCGTGGCAAGCTGTTCCGATGACATTTCCAGCGAGTAGAAGCCGACGACACCGCCGTTCTTCGCCTTCATCGAGCCATCAGGCTGCACCTCGCCCTCGTAGGCGGCGGCAATATTATAGGCGATGTTGGTGGCAAGCGAGGTCTTACCCATGCCAGGGCGGCCTGCAAGGATGATCAAGTCGGAGCGCTGGAGGCCGCCCATCTTGCTGTCGAGCGAGTGGATGCCCGTGGAGATGCCGGAGAGGCCGCCGTCACGCTCCTTGGCAACGGCCGCCATGTCGATCGCCAGTGCCACAGCATCATTGAACGACTGGAAGCCGCCGTCGTAGCGGCCGTTTTCTGCGAGCTCGAACAATCGGCGCTCGGTATCCTCAATCTGCGTCTGCGGCGGCATGTCGAGCGGCGCGTCATAGGCGATATTGACCATGTCTTCGCCGATGGTGATCAGCGCCCGGCGCAGTGCCAGGTCGTAGATGGCGCGGCCATAGTCTTCCGCATTGATGATCGACACGGCTTCGACGGCGAGACGCGCGAGATATTGCGCGACCGTCATGTCGCCAACCTTTTCCTCCGCCGGCAGGAAGTTCTTGATGGTGACAGGGTTGGCTGTCTTGCCCATGCGGATGATGTCGCCGGCGACCTCGAAGATCTTCCGGTGCAGCGGCTCGTAAAGATGGATGGGCTTCAGAAAGTCGGAGACGCGGTAATAGGCATCGTTATTGACGAGGATGGCGCCGAGAAGAGCCTGTTCCGCCTCTATGTTGTTGGGCGCTTCGCGATAGTGCTGGTCGGCGGGAGCAATGGCGGCGAGCTTGCGCGCAGCTTCGTTCATTTTCCATCTCTTCGTACTTTAGGGTGTCGACTGGTTTGCGACGATCCGGTGTCATGGTCAACCAAGCAAAGCTTGCCGGCGCGCCAAGGGAGATAAATAGGTTCGACCTATCAACGTTGTTCCACTCGTCCACAGGGACAAGTTTCCGCCACGTAAAAAATCCTTTGTCGCCATTTTGCAACGCAATGATCGACACACGAATCACGTAAGCAAACCATCAGTGGGGATATTTTAGCTGGGTCTTTCGCCGTGTACATCAATCGTTGCGGCTATCATGCTTGAAAAGCTATGGAAATCCGGTTATTCCCTATTAATTAGGGTAGGATGCTAATAGTATAAAGTTGCAATAATGTCCGGTGCGCCATCAAGACAAGAGCTTTTCGACGACCTTTTTGCGTTCAATCGCAAGCTGAGGGCGGCCTTTGACGCGCTCGTTCGCGAGCGCGGCATGACTCTTTCCCGCGCCAGGGTTTTTCGCAAACTCTCCCGCCGGGACGGCATCAACCAACGGGAACTTGCCGACGAGCTGGAGCTTGAAACGCCGACGCTCGTGCGCATCCTCGATGCCATGGAGGCGCAGAACTTCATCGAGCGCCGTGCCGCGGTATCCGATCGCCGCGCCAAGCAGATCTTCATGACGGAATCCGGAAAAGTCGTTGCCGCCGAGGTCGAGGCTCTTGCCACCAGTGTGCGCGCGGATATCTTGGAGGGGATTTCGGACGACGATGTCGGCATGGCGCTCAAGGTTATCCGTGCCATGACTGCCAATCTTCAGAATATCGGTAAATCATGAGGTAATGCATGAGCGGGGATCCGGGCCTGGTCGCCAAAGCGGAAGCCAACGCCGTCCCGCCCGCTCCGCCGCCTATGCCGGGCTGGAAAGTGCCGCTCTACATTGCGGCATCCGTCATGTTCTTTCTGACCCAGGGCCTGGGTCTCAATCTCGCCTTTGCCAACCTTACGCAGATCCAGGGAACCATCGCGGCGACCACCACCGAATCCGCATGGCTTTCTGCTGCCTATATGGCGCCGAATGTCAGCCTCGCCATCGCGCTCGTAAAGATCCGCCTTCAGTATGGCGTGCGCAATTTCGCCGAGGTCAGCATTCTCGGCTTCGTGCTCGCCTCGCTGCTCAATCTCTTCGTCTCCGACCTGCATTCGGCGATCGTCGTCCGCTTCCTGAGCGGGATTGCCGGCGCGCCGCTCTCGACGCTCGGCTTCCTTTATATGCTGGAGGCCTTCGAGCCGGCCAAGAAGATGACGATCGGAGTCAGCCTGGCGATGATGAACACGCTGCTTGCCGCTCCCATCACCCGCCTCGTGTCGCCCTCGCTGCTGGATTATGGCGAATGGCGCGGCCTCTATACGCTTGAGATGGCGCTGGCGCTGCTTGTCATGCCGATCATTTATCTGCTGCCGCTGACACCGCCGCCGCGCGTCAAGGTCATCGTGCTGGGCGATATCTTCAGCTATCTTCTCGTGGCGATCGGTTTCGGCTGTCTTGCCGTCGCCCTGTCGGTCGGGCGCCTCTATTGGTGGCTGGAGGTGCCATGGCTCGGGGTCGTCTTGGCGATTGCCATCACGTCACTGACCGTCGCCATCGTCGTCGAACTGAGGCGGTCGACGCCTTTGATCGACGTTCGCTGGCTGCTGCGGCCGGAAATTCTCCATCTGACGGCGATCCTTCTGGTCTTCCGCATCATTGCCGCCGAGCAGACCTCGGTCATCATGACCTTCTATCAGAATGCCGTCGGGCTGCTCTACGATCAGCTCTCCATTCTGTACTGGATCATCCTCGCCTTCTCGATCATCGGCGGCCTCATCTGCACCGTGTTCATGAGCTATGGCTTCAGCTGGCAGATCCAGTTCGTCGCCCTCATTCTGATGGGCGTGGGTTCTCTGATGGATTCGCAGGTGACGAACCTCACGCGGCCCGAGCAGATGTATTTCAGTCAGGCGCTGGTCGCGGGCGGCGCGGCCCTGTTCCTGCCGCCCTCCATGTCGCAAGGCTTCAAGGAGGCTATATCCAAGGGACCGCCCTATCTGGTGACCTTCTTCGTCGTCTTCACCTTCACGCAGAGCATCGGCGGCCTCATCGGCTCGGCCTTCTACGGCACGCTGATCATCATTCGCGAGAAGTTCCATTCCGCGGTGTTGACCGAGCGCGTGCTGCTGACCGATCCGCATGTGGCTGCACGCGTCAGCCAGCTTTCATCCTCCTATGGCAAAGTCATTGGTGACAGCATGCTTCTGAAGGGAGAGGGGGTAGCGCTGCTCGGCGCACAGGTCAGCCGCGAGGCCAACATGCTCGCCTATGGAGACGCCTTCTTCACTGCCGCCGTAATCGCCTTCCTGTCGCTTGCCGGCCTCTCAATCCATGTCTTTTTCCGCTTCATCAGGGCTCGCCTGGCCGACGATCGGGCTGAGGCCGTGACATCCAACCCATGAGGATATGAAATAGCTCCATGTCGAGGCTCGTTCGCTCCCCCATCGAAGTCATCGCGGTTCTCGCCGGCATCGGCGGCGTCATGCTGGTGCTTTATGCCTGGCATCTGCCGCCGTTCAAAACCGCGGTCGAGACCACGGACGACGCCTATGTCAAAGGCTATGTCACCACCATCAGCCCGCAGGTCAGCGGCTATATCACCGACGTGCCGATCAAGGACTACAAGCTCGTCAAGGAGGGCGATGTGCTCGCCCAGATCGACGACCGCATCTACAAGCAGAAGGTGGCGCAGGCGCGCGCAACGCTGGACGGACAGAAGGCGGCACTCGCCAATTCGCAGCAGCAGGAGCAGGCCGCCAAGGCCGGCATCGTTTCAAGCCAGGCGCAGATCGACAGCGCCAACGCAGCCCTGAAGCGCGCCCAGCTTGCCTTCGATCGCGTCACGACATTGGTTTCCAGAGGTGTCTCGACGACAAGCGATTCCGAGCAGGCACAGGCCACATTGCAGCAGGCCCAGGCTTCGCTCAACCAGGCGAAAGCAGGCCTCGACGTCTCCCAGCAGAACCTGACGACGATCATTGTCAACCGTGCGTCGCTCGAAGCCGGTGTCAGCGGTGCGGAGGCTGCCGTGCAGCTTGCCGGTATCGATCTGGACAATACGACGATCAGGGCGCCGCAGGATGGCCGCGTCGGCGAAGTCGGCGTCCGCCTCGGCCAGTATGTGACGCCTGGCACGCAGCTGATGAACCTCGTGCCGAAGGACGTCTGGGTTATCGCAAATTTCAAGGAAACGCAGCTTGACGGCATGAAGCTCGATCAGCCCGCCACGATCTCCGTGGATGCGCTCGGGCATCGCGAGATCAAAGGCCGCATCCAGCGCTTCTCTCCGGCAGCGGGCTCCGAATTTGCCGTCATCAAGCCAGACAACGCGACGGGCAATTTCACCAAGGTCGCCCAGCGTATCGGCGTCAGGGTCAAGATCGAGGATGGACAGCCTCTGGCGGATCAGCTGGCGCCCGGCATGTCCGTCGTCGTTTCGATCGACAAGGATTCCGCTCCGTTGCCGGAGCCCAGGAACGGTGACTGAATATCACGCTTTGTCCTGTGCAGGGCGGCATATTGCGCTGAGCCTTATACTGTAGCGCGCTCCATCCTCACCTTGAGGCGCGAAGTCTCGAAGGGCGAGGATGGCCCATACGTTTCGACCAACAAAACAGCCTGGGCCGCAAGACCCAGGCTTCTTCATACGCAATCCTGCGAAGGCTTGAAGATCAAGCTTCGTCTTCGCCGTCGCGGTCAGCTTCCGGATCGAAGAAGTCTTCCGGACGCAGCGCGTCTTCGTCAACGCCGTAGATGGCGTCGGCGGAGGTGAGGGTTTCGCCCTTGGCCTGACGCTCTGCTTCTTCGGCGGAGCGGGCAACGTTGAGCTCGATCGTGATTTCGACTTCGGCGTGAAGTCCGATCGTGACATTGTGCAGGCCGATGGCCTTGATCGGCGTGTTCATGTGAACCTGGCTGCGGCCGATGTTGAAGCCTTCTGCAGCGAGGATTTCGACGACGTCACGGGCAGCGACCGAACCGTAGAGCTGGCCGGTTTCGCCAGCCGAGCGAACGACGATGAAGGACTTGCCGGCGAGAACGTCGGCAACCTTCTGAGCTTCGCTCTTGCGCTCGAGGTTACGGGCTTCGAGCGTGGCGCGCTCGGCTTCGAAACGAGCCTTGTTGGCGGCGTTGGCGCGCAGCGCCTTGCCGAGCGGCAGCAGATAGTTACGGGCAAAGCCATCGCGAACCTTGACGGTTTCGCCCATCTGGCCGAGCTTGGAGATGCGTTCGAGAAGAATGACTTCCATTTTCTTGTTCCTTTCGATGTCAGATTTTCGTGTCTTGTTTGGATATATCGGCATTCTTGTTCGGGGTCAGCGATATCGCCTTGCGGATATCGTAAAGGCCGAGAACGAGAACGATGAAGAGCGGCAGCGTCAGCAGGAAGGACATCAGGTAGCAGATGACCAGCACGGGTATGCGCCAGTCCTTGCCGCGCGTCCGGTAATGCAACGATGCAAAGCCGGAAACGATGAAGCCCGCGCCGAAGGCACCGAGAACGGCGGCGGCGATGAGGGCCAGGACGCCGCCGAAGAAGATGGCGACGATCGCCACGAGAAAGACGAAGATCGCATTGCGGTTCATGCGCAGCGCCGAGGGAATATCCTCGCGCGGGCGCAGATTGCGGCTGGAGGCCGCGACGATGCGGGTCGCGACATAATAGGCGGCGAGCAGCATCATGACCCAGATCATGCCCCAGGCGACGGGGATCGCGTAGAGCATGAGACTCTTGGTCTTCTGGATCGCTATGGGATCGAGCGGCAACGCCGGCTGCTGTTCGTTCACGGCCCTGACGTAGAGATCGACGACCTGGCCGACGAGATCGGCGTTGTAGCCCATGACCGCGCCGGCGACGATGATGACGACGGCGGCGAGGCCGCACAGGTGCAGCATGATGTCGGAGAGCGGATACCAGGCCATCAGATTATCCGGTCCTCCAAGTTCGGAGGCGGGACGCGCCAGATTGGCGAGATGGCTGAGCCAAGCGGGGATCAGCGTCAACAGGACGACGAACAGTCCGAAATAGACCGACTGCGCGATCGTGCCGACAAGCCCGGCAACGACGACGGCAGCGATGACGGCCATGTTGCCCCAGCCAAGGCCGACGATCAGGATCGGAAGAGCGGAAAGTGCGCCGAACAGGATGAACAGCAATGGCTGCACCGTCGCGCCATACACGAGTAGGGCGGCGGTCAGACCGGCGAGCGCGCCGATGCCAAGCTCTTTTGCGTTCAACTTTTTCACGTCGCTGTCCTGCTTCGTATCGAGCAGTTAGAGGATGCCTTCGCCACGCGGGCCTGAAAGCTTATCCCCAACATGGGGTTTCAAGGTTCCGATCCGCGCCCATCGCGAAAGGGAGAAGGGAAGGCATCGCTGCCTTCCCTCAAATTCATTCTGCGTCAGGCGCTATTAAGCGACGACGTAGGGCAGCAGGCCGAGGAAACGGGCGCGCTTGATCGCCTGGGCGAGTTCGCGCTGCTTCTTCTGGGAAACGGCCGTGATGCGGGACGGAACGATCTTGCCGCGCTCGGAAATGTAGCGCTGCAGGAGACGAACGTCCTTGTAGTCGATGCGCGGCGCATTGGCGCCCGAGAACGGGCAGGTCTTGCGGCGGCGATGGAACGGACGGCGGACGGGTGCGGAGGAAACTTCAGACATTCTCAAATCTCCTTATACGCGGTCTTCGCGCGGACGGCGCGGACGGTCTTCGCGGTCACCACGATCCGGGCGCGGACCACGATCGCCGAAGCTGCGCTCCGGGCGGTCGCCATCGCGGCGCGGACGATCGTCACGGTCGCGCTTCTGCATCATGGCCGACGGGCCGTCTTCGTGCTTCTCGACAGCGATCGTCATGTAACGCAGAACGTCTTCGCTGATGCGCATCTGGCGTTCCATTTCCTGGATCGCAGCGGCCGGAGCATCGATGTCCATCAGGGCGTAGTGAGCCTTGCGGTTCTTCTTGATGCGGTAGGTGAGGGACTTGAGGCCCCAGTTCTCGATACGCCCGACTTTACCGCCGTGAGCTTCGATGACACCCTTGTACTGTTCTACGAGGGCGTCGACCTGCTGAGCGGAAATATCCTGCCGGGCAAGGAATACATGTTCGTAAAGCGCCATGGATAGCTTTGCCTTTCTTGCGTTGGTCTGAACCCGATATTCGGCGGCTAAGCCTCAACGACTGCTCCTGAGAGGGTAAACCCAAGCAAGAAAAGCGTTTCCGAGACGGTCGAGAGCGGAGACACGGGAGGCTGGAACGCTTCCGTTCCGAACGATTCCCTTATCGGAAACCGGCCCTCCGTTCAGCCACCAGCCAGAAGACCGGGTTGCGAACAGGGCGGCTTATACGGATTTTTCTTCGAAAGGCAAGGGTAGGGGCGAAATTATGCCGTTTTGCCTGTAAGCGGCGTCGATGCTCGGGACAAATCGCGAGCTCCCGTCGCCGCAGCGTTGCACCCGCCGCACTCTCCCATATGATAGGATGCCAATTGCAGCAACGGGGACGGTTCATGCGCATTTTTCTCGTTCGGCACGGCGAATCCCTCGGCAATATCGATGACCGGGCCTATCGGCAGTTCGGCGATCACAATGTTCCGCTGACCGAGTGGGGGCATCGGCAGGTGCTGCAGGCAGGCCAGGCGATATCAGCCTATCTGAAAGGGCTGCCACCAGCCGAATTTGCGCAGGCTGAACGTCTGGTATTCTCCCTTCCTGAGGACGCGGCAGAGCAAGGATGCCCTGCTTGAGGTTCTGCCTGCCGAACTCATCGGGGATACCAGAGAGGATTATCTCCTGCGCGAGCAGGATTTCGGGCTCTTCACCGAAATCTACGACCATGCCGAACAGAGGCGGAAATTTCCCGACGAGTTCGAGAAATGGGCAAGACTGCGCAATAACAACGGCAAGTTCTATGCGCGTCCGCCGGATGGCGAGAGCCGTGCCGATGTCGCCCAGCGCGTTCGCTTGTTTCTGCAGACCGTCATGCATGATGCCGAAAACGGCAGGAACAATGTCATCATCGTCGGCCACGGCGTCACCAACCGGGCCTTCGAGATGAACTTCCTGCATTATCCGGTCGATTGGTTCGAGCGCTCGGACAATCCAGGAAACGCCGATGTCACCTTGATCGAAGGGCGGAGTTCGGAAGGCTATCGCTCGATCCTGCTTCATAAGTCTGTGGACCGTGTGAAAGGGCAGGAAGAATTGAAGGAGGCTTATGGTTCCGAATTGGCGATTGCGCCGAAGACGAAGCAATAGTTGCTTGCGGCAGTCGGCAGGACATTCCTAGCGATATTGGGGCCCGTTCCATGTCGGCCTTGGAACCGGGCAACTCTTGAAACATGCGCTGCAATCATGACTTGTGAAATGATGGGACCTGTGGAATTCATGACCTGGCTGATATTTGGGGGCTGAGTTGTGAAAGTAATGCGAAAAAACTTTGCTTTGGCAGGTCTTGCTTTGGGCCTCATCCTTCTCGCTCAAGATGCAGCAGCGAGATTAAGCTACGAAGCGCATAGCTTGAAAGATGGTTCCAAGTTTATCATGGTGAGCGGTCAGTTCGAAGCTGACGATGACTTGGCCTTATTTCGCAATGAAGTTCTTTCCAGCCATGCGTTTTCCGTTAGTTTCTTCAGTGGCGGCGGAAACGTATACAAGGCCATGGAGTTTGGCCGTCTGATCCGGTCTTTAGGCCTTCAAACCGTGGCTGCCCGGGGCTCGGAATGCGCCTCGGCTTGTTCCTTGTCATTTCTTGGCGGGGTTACCCGTTATGCCGAGCCGGGTGCGATTGGTGTTCATAAATCCTCGTTCAGCGATACGAGTGGAATGAATGTCGAAGATGCCGTTGCGGCCGTTCAACAGCAAACCGCCGATGTGATTTCCTATATGAACGAAATGGGCGTCGATCCTAGTTTGCTGCAACTTGCCCTAAAATACGACAGCAATGATATTCGTTATCTGTCATCGAGCGAAATGACACGGTTTCGAGTTACGACGGTCTCGTTTCAAGAAGTTCATGAATCTGAGGTCGAATCGTCGTCTGGTAAAGCTCAGGCACCGATTGCTGATGGACGCATAACGTCAAAGACGCTGAGCAAAAAGCCACCGCTTCTGCAAGTTCCTGTCCCAAGAAACGGCATTGTTCAAGATGATAGTGGTTCGGCTCTATTAAAAGCCGGGCGGGATATCCGCTCCAAGACGATTGCGGCTTTTGCGAATGGAAGCGAGTTACAGATTATCAAGAGCACCGGCGACTGGTATCGCGTGTTGATCGGCAAAAAAACCGGCTATATGCCCCAAACGTCGGTATGGGTGCGTGAATTTGAAGAAAAACAGCTTGGGAGGCAATACATTGAAATAACCACTGAAAAATCTTTAGAGCCCGCAATGGTTTTGGCCAAGCAGTCATTTATTCCAATGGCAGTTCACTTAACCGTACAGGGGAGTTATGCCGTCACGATTGTTGGGACGTACGAGGGAGCTGTTAATTCCCTTGTATTTCAGCCTTTGGTTAATACCAAAACCATCCCTCCGACCGCCTTCGTTACTTATGGTAACAACTACGTTCGCGAAATCTGCTGCAGAGCTTCCACCACGACGGCCGAATAAACGGGCAAACTTGCCCGCTTACCCATTTTGAATCCGACCAGCACGCTCCTCACATCGGCATCGGATATTTCCGGTGCACCTGCTCGATCTCGGCCAATGCCTCTTCCGGCAGCGTCACATAAGCTGAAGCAATATCGGTTTCGAGCTGCGCCATCGTCGTCGCGCCGATGATGACGGAAGCCATGAAGGGCTTGGTGAGGCAGTAGGCCAGCGCCAGCTTCGACGGGTCGATACCGTATTTGGCGGCGATTTCAAGATACGCCTTAACCGGCGGTTCCTGCAGCGGCTGCAGGCGGCCGCCGATATCGAGATTAATCGAGCCGCGCGAGCCGGCCGGGCGGGCACCGCCGACATATTTGCCGGTGAGGATACCTCCGGCGAGCGGCGAATAGGCGAGCAGGCCGACATCTTCGTGATGCGACAGTTCAGCCAGATCGAGGTCGAAATGGCGGTAGAGGAGGTTGTATTCGTTCTGCGTGGTGGCGACGCGCGGCAGGCCCTTCTGCTCGGCAATCGTCAGATATTTCTGGATCCCCCAGGTGGTCTCGTTCGAGAGACCGACGGCACGGACCTTGCCGGCCTTTACGAGCTCGCCCATCGTCTCCAGGATCTCGGTGATCTCGGCGATGACTTTCTCGCGATCCTGGTTGAAGGGGTTGTAGCGCCAGTTCTGGCGGAAATGGAAATGGCCGCGGTTCGGCCAGTGAACCTGATAGAGGTCGATATAATCAGTCCTCAGCCGCTTCAGGCTGGCGTCGATCGCCGCGCGGATATTGACGGCGTCGGCGCCCTGTCCGCCGCGCAGATACTCACGGCCAGGGCCGGCGACTTTTGTGGCGAGCACGATATCCCTACGCTTGCCGGTCTTCTCGAACCAGCTGCCGATATACTCTTCCGTGCGCCCCTGGGTTTCCGGCCCGACCGGTGTCGTCGGATACATTTCGGCGGTATCGAAGAAATTGATGCCCTTATCGACGGCATAGTCCATCTGCTCATGGGCTTCGGCTTCGCTGTTCTGCGTGCCCCAGGTCATCGTGCCCAGGCAAATCTGCGAAACGGAAATATCGGTGCGGCCTAATCTCTTATATTTCATGGGAAAACCTTGGGGATGGAAGAAGGTCAAAATGAATGAGGTCGCGCAAATTTAGGCTCGATCTGAGCGAGCGCAAGGAAAAAATCATTGCGTTTCGCAGGCGCAAAAGCCGTTGGCGAAAGGGCTTGCACTATTGACTCCGGCGCAAACAATGTCATTGGGAAGCAAAACGACCCCCAAAAGGACGCTTTATAATGACTGTTGCTTTCACATTTCCCGGCCAGGGCAGCCAAGCCGTCGGCATGGGCAAGGACCTTGCCGACAATTTCGCCGAGGCGCGCGCCGTCTTCGAGGAAGTCGATGAAGCGCTCGGTGAAAAGCTCTCCGACGTCATCTTCAACGGCCCGGAAGACAAGCTGACCCTGACGGCCAATGCGCAGCCGGCACTGATGGCGGTGTCGCTTGCCGTCATCCGGGTGCTGCAGGCCCGCGGCTTCGATCTGAAGAGCAAGGTCGCCTATGTCGCTGGCCATTCGCTCGGCGAATATTCCGCGCTCTGTGCCGCAGGCACCTTCTCGCTTGCCGATACCGCGCGTCTGCTGCGCATCCGCGGCAACGCCATGCAGGCGGCAGTTCCTGTCGGCGTCGGTGCCATGGCCGCGATCATCGGGCTTGAACATGCCGATGTCGTCGCCGTCTGTGCCGAAGCCTCCGCGCTCGGCGCCTGCCAGATCGCCAACGACAATGGCGGCGGCCAGATCGTCATTTCCGGCGAGAAAGCACCGGTCGAGAAGGCCGCCGAGCTTGCGACTGGCAAGGGTGCCAAGCGCGCGATCCTCCTGCCGGTCTCCGCGCCCTTCCATTCCGCCTTGATGGCCCCGGCCGCCGAAGCGATGCGTGAGGCGCTTGCCGGCGTCGCCAAGGCCAATCCGGTGGTGCCCGTCATCGCCAACGTCCGGGCCGCTCCAGTCACTGATGCGGACGAGATCGCCAAATTGCTTGTTGAGCAAGTCACCGGTCAGGTGCGCTGGCGCGAGACGGTGGAATGGTTCGCCGCCAACAATGTGACGACATTGTATGAAATCGGCGCCGGCAAGGTGCTGACGGGCCTCGCTCGTCGTATAGATAAATCGGTCAACGGCATTGCCGTCAACAATGCCGCTGATATCGACACGGCGCTTGCCGCATTGCTCGGCTGATAGATTAGGAAACGAGGGACACACATGCTTGATTTGACCGGCCGCAAGGCCCTGGTAACCGGCGCATCCGGCGGCATCGGTGAAGAAATTGCCCGGCTCCTGCACAAGCAGGGCGCAATCGTCGGCCTGCACGGAACGCGCGTCGAAAAGCTGGAGGCGCTGGCCTCCGAACTCGGTGATCGCGTCAAGATCTTCCCGGCGAACCTCTCGGATCGCGACGAAGTGAAGGCGCTCGGCGTCAAGGCGGAAGAGGAGCTCAGCGGCGTCGATATCCTCGTCAACAATGCCGGCATCACCAAGGACGGTCTGTTCGTGCGCATGAGCGACGAGGATTGGGACAGCGTGCTGGAAGTCAATCTTACCGCCGTCTTCCGCCTGACCCGCGAGCTGACCCATCCGATGATGCGCCGCCGCTATGGCCGCATCATCAACATCACCTCCGTCGTCGGCGTCACCGGTAATCCCGGACAGGCGAACTACTGCGCCTCCAAGGCCGGCATGATCGGCTTCACCAAGTCACTGGCGCAGGAAATCGCGAGCCGCAACGTCACGGTCAACTGCGTTGCCCCCGGCTTCATCGAAAGCGCGATGACGGGCAAGCTGAACGACAAGCAGAAGGAAGCGATCATGGGCGCCATTCCCATGAGGCGCATGGGCACCGGTGAGGAAGTCGCCTCGGCCGTCGCCTATCTTGCCTCCTCTGAAGCCAGCTACGTCACGGGCCAGACGATCCACGTCAACGGCGGCATGGCAATGATCTAAAAGGAATTGCTCATTGGAGGGAACTTTCCCTCCAATAGCATGTTGAGCAACCCGGAGCCGGCTATTTTCTGGCTTTGCGACGGACTTAAACCGTGTTAAGCGGGCCATGACTGTGAACAGTCGTCCGGAAAATGCAGACGGACTGGGCCGTTTTGAAGGCGCCGGACCGGATCTCAATGCCGGGTTGAACGGGTTTGCCAGCGGCGTCAGGACTGATGCTGCAGGTTTGAATTAGGGTAGGGATGTCACAAGGCATTCTCATCAGGACATAAGGTCGAGGAAACCGACATGAGCGATATCGCAGAACGCGTAAAGAAAATTGTTGTTGATCATCTTGGCGTTGACGCCGACAAGGTTGTTGAAAGCGCAAGCTTCATCGACGATCTGGGTGCGGACTCGCTCGACACCGTCGAACTGGTCATGGCCTTCGAAGAAGAATTCGGCGTTGAAATCCCCGACGACGCTGCTGACTCGATCCTCACGGTCGGTGACGCGGTAAAGTTCATTGAGAAGGCCCAGGCCTAATCTTTCGCGCTTTTTGAAGGGGCGGGCTGAAGAGTCCGCCCTATTTCGTCCGGCTATGCCGGTCGGAACAGGCTTATACGCATATCATCATAAAAAGACGGGGGTCTGCGGGAGATGAGACGTGTCGTTATCACGGGTACCGGCATGGTATCACCTTTGGGCTGTGGCACGGAGGTGTCCTGGTCGCGCTTGATCGCCGGACATAACGGGGCGCGCCTCGTAACTGAATTCGAGGTCGAAGACCTCGCGGCCAAGATCGCATGCCGCATTCCTGTCGGCGACGGTACCGACGGCACGTTCAACGCTGACGATTGGATGGAGCCGAAGGAACAGCGCAAGGTCGATCCCTTCATCATCTATGGCATGGCAGCCGCTGATATGGCGCTGGCCGATGCCGATTGGCATCCGGCAACGGATGAGGATCAGATCGCCACGGGCGTCATGATCGGCTCCGGGATCGGCGGCCTGGAAGGCATTGTCGAAGCCGGCTATACGCTGCGCGACAAGGGTCCGCGCCGCATCTCGCCGTTCTTCATTCCCGGCCGTCTCATCAATCTTGTTTCCGGCCAGGTCTCGATCCGCCACAAGCTGCGCGGCCCGAACCATGCCGTCGTCACCGCATGCTCCACCGGTGCGCACGCCATTGGCGATGCGGCTCGCCTGATCATGCTCGGCGATGCCGACGTGATGGTCGCTGGCGGCGCCGAGGCTCCGGTCTGCCGCATCTCGCTTGCAGGCTTTGCCGCCTGCAAGGCGCTGTCGACGGAGTACAACGATACGCCGCAGAAGGCCTCGCGCCCGTATGATCGCGATCGTGACGGCTTCGTCATGGGCGAGGGCGCCGGCATCGTCGTTCTCGAGGAATTGGAACACGCCAAGGCACGCGGCGCCAAGATCTATGCCGAAGTCGTCGGTTACGGTCTTTCCGGTGACGCCCATCACATTACCGCACCGTCCGAGGATGGCGAGGGCGCATTCCGCTGCATGACTTCGGCTCTGAAGCGCGCCGGTCTGACCCCTGCCGATGTCGACTACATCAATGCCCACGGCACGTCGACCATGGCCGATACGATTGAACTCGGCGCGGTCGAACGGCTGGTCGGCAATGCCGCGTCGAAGATCTCGATGTCGTCGACCAAATCGGCGACCGGCCATCTCCTCGGGGCAGCCGGCGCGATCGAAGCAATCTTCGCCACGCTCGCCATTCGCGACAATATTGCCCCGCCGACGCTCAATCTGGATAATCCGGAACGCGAGACCGCTATCGATCTCGTGCCGCACAAGGCCCGCAAGCGCGAGATCAATGTCGCGCTGTCGAACTCCTTTGGTTTCGGCGGCACGAATGCGTCGCTTGTCTTGCGCCGATATGAAGCATAATAACGGCGCGTAAATTCAAAGCGGGAGCATCTTCGGCAAGCCTGCGCCCCGCTTTGAATATTGCCGTGTCCGCAAACCGCGGATGCCTCGTGGCGATGTCTGATCGGTCGAAGTCGGAACCCGGCGGGTTTCGTCTTATCTTCTGAACCTGTTTTTTGCCGCATTGCTTGGCCAAAGAGCAGGCAATCACAAAAAGGAAGGGATTGCCGGTGAGCGATACGAACCAGAGCAACGGAACTGCGAACGGGCAGAAAGGGCCGATTATCCCGAAATCGGCGAATGAAGCCCTGCGTCCGGAGCGTGTTCCGGATCCGCCGAAGCGCTCGCGCAAGGCTCGCAGCCAGATGGTCATCTTCCTGAATTTCCTGATGACGCTGGCGGTTTTCGTCGCTGTTGCCGCGGTTGGAGGTGCCTATTATGCGTTTTCGGCCTATCAAAGTCCCGGTCCGCTGACGACCAATACGAATTTCATCGTGCGCAATGGTGCCGGTCTCAGCGAGATCGCCAATCGCCTGGAATCCAACAACATCATTACCAACGAGCGCATCTTCCGTTGGCTGACGGCCACGTATCTGCATGATGGCGAGACCCTTCGCGCCGGCGAATACGAGATCAAGGCCGGCGCCTCCATGAAGGACATCATGGAGCTGCTGAAGTCGGGCAAGTCGATCCTCTATTCGGTGACTTTGCCGGAGGGATTGACCGTGCGGCAGATGTTTAACAAGCTGCAGGCCGATGTCGTGCTGGAGGGCGATCTGCCGTCGGCCCTGCCGCCGGAAGGCAGCCTGAGGCCGGATACCTATAAGTTCACGCGCGGCACGAAGCGCGCGGAAATCATCCAGCAGATGGCGGCAGCGCAGGTGAAGCTGGTCGACCAGGTCTGGGAAAAGCGCGACGCAAGCGTGCAGCTGGCAAGCAAGCAGGATTTCGTAACGCTCGCCTCTATCGTGGAGAAGGAGACCGGCCTTGCGGATGAGCGCGCCCATGTCGCCTCCGTCTTCCTGAACCGCCTCGGCAAGGGGATGCGCCTGCAGTCGGATCCGACCGTCATCTACGGTCTTTTCGGTGGTGAAGGAAAGCCGTCCGATCGTCCCATCTATCAGTCCGATCTGAAGAAGGACACACCTTACAACACCTACCTCATCAAGGGCCTGCCGCCGACGCCGATCGCAAATCCGGGCAAGGATGCTCTGGAAGCCGTCGCCAACCCTTGGAAGTCGCAGGATCTCTATTTCGTGGCCGATGGCTCCGGCGGCCATGTCTTCGCCGCCACGCTGGATGAGCACAATGCCAATGTCCGGCGCTGGCGCAAGCTCGTTGCCGAAAAGGGCGAAGACCCGAGCACCATTGCCGTGGACGGTCAGCCGGACGACGCTGCGGTCGCGCCCGGCTCGGGTGCCCAGCAGAAGAAAAAGACCAATTGATCTTTGCCGCGCCCCAGCCTCCATAAGAAGCATGGTGCGGATTCATTTTACATCGACCCACAATACGAAGATCTTCGGTGATTGGGGATAGGAACTATCGGAGGCTTGCATGGAATTGCAGTCCATGACCGGCTTTGCCCGGCGTGAAGGAACCAGTGGCCGTGGCCGCTGGGCATGGGAGCTGCGCTCCGTGAACGGCAAGGGGCTGGATATCCGTCTGCGCCTGCCGCCAGGCCTCGAGCGTCTGGAGGCCGATATCCGCAAGTCGATCGCCGACCGGCTTTCCCGCGGCAACCTGCAGGTCAGCCTGTCACTGTCGGTCGAGGAGAGCCGCGTCGAGGTCGTGGTAAACCAGGAAGCGTTGACTGCGGTTCTGGCGCTGCGCGATCAGCTTGCCGGCATCGTCGATCCCGCGCCGCTGCGGCTGGAGAGCCTGATGACCGTGCGCGGTCTCGTGGAGTTCAAGGAGGCCGTGGAAGACGAAGAGGCGCTTGCCGCGCGCGATGCCGATATCATGGCGGGCCTTGAAGCCGCGCTTGGCGATCTGCGTGAGATGCGTCGGCGGGAAGGTGAGGCGCTTGGCAAGGTCCTGCTTGGCCAGGTCACTACCATCGAGGCGCTGACATCGACCGTCGAGCGCGATCCGTCCCGATCGCCGCAGGAGATTGCCGCGAGACTGGCGACACAGGTTTCGATGCTATTGGAAGGCTCGTCGGGTCTCGACCGCGACAGGCTGCATGCCGAAGCCGCCCTTCTGGCGACCAAGGCGGACCTGCGCGAGGAAATCGATCGCCTGAAGGCGCATGTGGCCGCCGCGCGCGATCTGATTTCCAAGGGCGGTCCCGTCGGCCGCAAGCTCGATTTTCTTGCACAGGAATTTAACCGGGAATCGAATACTATCTGTTCGAAGTCGAATGCAGCGGCGGTTACTGCCGCCGGCATCGAGCTGAAGGTGGTTATCGACCAGTTCCGCGAACAGGTCCAGAATTTGGAGTAGGCCATGAAGCCGGCGACATCCACATCCATTCCGATCGCCCGTCGGGGGCTGATGCTTGCCATCTCCTCGCCATCCGGCGCGGGCAAGTCGACGATCGCGCGAACCTTGCTCGACAAGGATAAGCAGGTCAGTCTGTCCGTGAGCGTCACGACGCGGCAGCGCCGGCCGAGCGAGATCGAAGGCGTGCATTATCATTTCGTCTCGCAGCGTGAGTTCGAGCGCCTTCGCGATTCCGACTCGCTGCTGGAATGGGCCGAAGTGCACGGCAATTTCTATGGTACGCCGCGTGAACCGGTGGAAACGGCGATGGCCGAAGGCCGCGACATGCTTTTCGATATCGATTGGCAAGGCGCCCAGCAGCTTCAGGAAAAAATGCCCGCCGATGTCGTCTCCATCTTCGTGCTGCCGCCGACGATGACCGAACTGCAGTCGCGCCTGCATCGCCGCGCCGAAGATTCCGAAGAGGTGATCGCCATGCGTCTTGCCAATTCGCGCGCCGAGATCGCTCACTGGCGCGAATATGACTATGTCATCGTCAATGATGATCTGAACGTCGCCTTCGACGCGGTGCAGTCGATCGTCAAGGCCGAACGCCTGCGCCGCGACCGCCGGCATGGCATGTTCGATTTCGTTCGGGACTTGCTGGAAGAAACGCCGAAGCTCTGATCCCGATCAGAAGCTCTGATCCGATCAAAGGCAATTCGCCAATCGGCAGAATTCTTCGACTGAAAGCGTTTCGGCACGGCGCTGCGGATCAATCTCCGCCTTCAGCAGAAGCGCCTCGCCGCCGATCGGCTTCAGGCTCTGGCGCAGCATCTTCCGGCGCTGGCCGAAGGCCGCCTGCGTTATCTTTTCAAGTTTGCCGACATCGCATGGGATCGGGTTCTCCCTCGGCGTGAGATGCACCACAGTGGAGGTTACCTTCGGCGGCGGCGTGAAGGCCTGTGGAGGCACGTCGAAGGCCATGCGAGCCTCCGTCCGCCAGCCGCAGAGCACGCCAAGCCGGCCATAGTGGTCGTCATCTTCCCGCGCAACGATCCGTTGGCCGACTTCCTTCTGAAACATCAAGGTCAGGGATTGCCAGAAGGGCGGCCATTGCGCCGGCAGAAGCCAATTGACCAGAAGCTGGGTACCGACGTTATAAGGCAGGTTGGCAATGATCCTGACCGGTCCTTCCGGTGCAAGAGCCGCAAAATCGGTCTTCAGCGCATCGCCCTCGATGACCTCGAGCCGGCCGGGATAGTGATCTGAGATTTCCGCCAGTGCCGGCAGGCAGCGCGCATCGCGCTCGACGGCGATGACCTTGGCAGCGCCGAGCGCCAGGATGGCGCGCGTCAAGCCGCCCGGTCCGGGACCGACTTCGAAGACGGTTACGCCTTCCAGCGAGCCCGCCGTTCTGGCGACCTTCTGCGTCAGATTGAGATCGAGAAGAAAATTCTGGCCGAGCGCCTTGCGCGCGTCGAGGCCATGACGTTGGATCACATCGCGAAGGGGCGGCAAACCATCCAGTGCGGCCATCAGCGAACGTTTCCGGTCTTGCCACTGATTTCGCTCGCCAATCTGAGGGCTGCGACGAGGCTGTCTTCCTTGGCAATGCCCTTGCCGGCGATACCGAATGCCGTGCCGTGGTCGGGGGACGTGCGGACGAGGGGCAGGCCAAGCGTGACATTGACGGAATCGTCGAAGCCGAGCGCCTTGGCCGGGATCAGTGCTTGATCGTGATACATGCAGACAGCAACATCATAGCGCCGCCGGGCCTCGTCGTGGAACATCGTGTCGGCAGGCAGGGGGCCGAAGGCATCGATGTCCTCGCCGCGAAGGATATCGATCGCGGGACGGACGATCTCATCGTCTTCCTTGCCGAGCGCGCCATTTTCGCCGGCATGCGGATTGAGACCGGCAACCGCAAGGCGTGGCTTGGAAATACCGAAGCGGTGGCGCAGGTCATGGTCGGTGATCCGGCAGGTCTCGACGATCAGCTCGCAGGTCAGTGCCTGCGGCACATCCTTCAGGGGAATATGGATGGTGACGGGAATGGCTCGAAGCTTGGGACCGGCAAGCAGCATGACAGGCATGACCGGTTTTCCGGTCGCGCGCGTCGCGAGATCCGCAAGGAATTCCGTATGGCCTGGAAAGCCGAAGCCGGCGTCATAGAGCACCGATTTGGCAATCGGATTGGTGACGACAGCGGAGGTCTGGCCGCTCATGCTCAGCGACACGGCCATTTCTATGGCTGCGATCGTGCCCTTGGCGGTGGCGACATGCGGTTCGCCGGCGATGATGTCCATTCCGGCCTCGATCGGCAGGACGGGCAGCGCATTCCGGAAGATGTCGCAGGCGGTCGCCGGATCTGCCACCTTCAGGGGCACCGTCAAGCCGAGCTGCGAAGCACGCGCGGCAAGAATGCCGGCGTCGCCGAGAAACAGGAAGGGAGGCAGATCAAGCTCGCCGCGGCGCAGCCAGGCGGCGAGCGTAATGTCGGGGCCTATGCCAGCCGGATCCCCCTGCGTGAGCGCAAGGGGGAGGGAGGAGCGCGGCGGCATCGTCAATCAGCGATAGACGATCTGCGCCTTGGAGCGCAGTTCATCCACGTATTTCTTGTCGTTGGCGCTGACTCCTCCGGCCTTGTCCTTGCCAATATCCTCGGCGCGGAATACGGCGGCGGCGGCGACGTCATCGTTCACCTGACGCTGGGAGCAGATGGCGACATATTCGACGCCTCGGTCGGTTATGATGGGAGCGGTCGTGTTGCCGGAAGCCTTCTCCAGCAGCGGCTTCCACATTTCCGGAACTTCCGGTGCGAGCACCCGGCCGAGATCCTGGACGGAAACATCGTGCATGGTTGCGGCGAAGACCTTTGCCTGATCGCAACCGGGGAATTTGGAGCGCGATGCCTCAGCCTCGGCTTTACGCTTGTTCAGGATGGCATTGCGCTTTGCGGTGGGCACGACGAAAACGATCTGCTTCAGGAAATATTCCGTCGTGACCGGCTTCGTCTTGTTCTCGGTCATGCGCGTTACGAGATCGTCATTCGACATGCGGCTTCTCGCGCCAAAGCGGGCGTTGACGACGCGAGGCCAGCTCATGGAAACGGCGATGTAGGACTTGAAGTGGTCGACACCGACGCCCGCCTTGTCAAGAATCTGACTGAGCTGAGCCGGCGACATCTTGTTGCTGGACGCGAAACGTCCAAAGGCGGCATCGACATCGGTGGTCGAAACGGACATGCGCAGGCGGGAGATTTCCGCACGCTTCAGCGTTTCGTCGACAAGCTGTTCCTTGGCGAGATTGTTGAGGTCGCCCTTCTGGCGCTGCAGCTTGAGGAAAGCGACGCGCTTGGCGATGTCGCCGGATGTGATCACCTGACTGTTAACGAGGACTTTTACCTCGCTGGCCGCGAAAGCGACATCGCTGCTCGGCACGGTGAAGCTCGCCATAACCAAAGCCGCTGCTCCGAACAATAGAGCACGCATCGGTGTCTTTCCAGAAAACATCAACTACCCCTTCCCAAAGGTCTTTCCTGCCGGCCTTGCGCCATATCGCTGCGCCTTGGCGCAATACGGCAACTTTGCGCCACATGTCTACATCAAGCGCGATGAATTGCAAAATCCTTGCGGCGAAACAATGACGCCGCGAATAGCGGGCCGTTTCAACGCAAAAGAGCCGGCGATTAAGCCGGCTCCTTGCAACTTCGGTCTATATCAGAACGTTGCGTCCTGGACGCTGCCGAGATTGACGTCGCCCAACGTACGGAAGGTCAAACGAGCGCCAATCGACCAATTGCTGGCCGAGCTGGCTGTCGTATCCTTCTTGTCGAGAAATGACACGGTAAAGATCGTGCATTCGTCCTCGTAGGAAAGACCGACGCCCTGGCGGGTGATCTCATTGCTGTTGAGATCGTAGCTGACCGTGCCGAAGACCGACCAGTATTCCTTGAATCTGATCTGCGCACGCGACTGGATTTCATCCTGATTGCTGGTGAAACCATATTGCGGCTGCGCGGAAATATGCGTGTAGATCAAGGACGTCTGGAAGACATCATTCGAGAAGCCGACGGCTGTATCGCCGCGGCGGAAGGCGAAGTCCTTTTCGTCGAAGCGATAGGACGTCGACAGCGAGATGCCCTGCGGCGTCGTCAGGCCGAACATGGTGACATAGTCGGAGCGAGTCGTTTCAAGTCCGGATTCCGAACCGACACCCGCCAGATCCGTTTGCGCAAAGGAATTGCGTCCCGCGAGCTGGTAGGATTGCCCGAAGATGTGCTGCAGCTTGTAGCCACTGTCGAAGCTGGCGGTATAGCGCCATCCGATGTTGGCACGGGTGCCACCCTCGATGCGGTCGAAGCCCGAGAACTTGTCGCGATCGAACAGGTTGGTCGCGTCGAAGACGAAGCTCTGTGCATCCTCATTCGGCAAGCGGCCGGCAAGCTGCTCATCCGGCCGCACATAGATCTGTGCGATCGGTTCGAAGACATGCGTGCTGTTGCTTGTCGTGATCAGGAATGGGTACTTGGCTTCGAGCCCCGCCGTGACCATGCCACGGGCGGCATAGTCGCTGGTGTCGTAATTTCCGGGATAGCTGAACGGTCCGCCGAAGGAGTTCGGCGAATTCATATCCAGACCATAGACGTCACCGCGCGCCGCCGCCAATGGCGTCAACACAAGGCCTTCATCGGTCGTAAAGGTACGCTGCCACTGCAGTTCAGTGCTGAAGCGCGTATAGTCGCCGGAGAGACCGAGGAAGCGGTCGTTCAAGTTGGCATCGCCAAGATTGAATACGTTGTCGAGTGCGGATGTCTTCTCACGCGACAGGTGCGTGAAGTTCATCGTTGCCGACAGCTCGCCGCCATAGACCGATTTCGGATCGACATAGTGATAGTCGATGCTCGGATAGACGTATGCCTGCTGCTTTTGTGCCGTGGCGTTATTATCCGTGTCCTGCACATTATAATAGAAGGCGCGCATATCGAAGAAATTGCGCTTTCCGATACCTGTCAGATAGGCTTGGTTCGTATGGGTGCTCTGGTTCAGCCCGTCCAATCCATAGGTGCGCGAGAAGTTGTTGTCGCTCTGCACCATGACATCCCAGCCGAAAGTCCAGCGAGGATTGATCCTGAAGTCGGCCTTGGAGTTGATCATGCCGCGAGTTTTGTTCTCGGCATCAGTCGTACCGGCAGCGAAGGCGTCCGGATTCATCTGATTGATGCCGGCAACGCGCAGGATATGCGTGCCATTCTCGAAACGCTGGCGGAACTCACCCTCGAGCAGCAACCCCTGATTGCTAAAGCCCGTGGCGGTGACCGTCGCATCCATGCTCGGCGAGATGACGTAGTAGTAAGGAACCCGTACTCCGACGCCGAGGCGCTCCGAGACGCTCACGGACGGAAACAGGAAGCCGGATTTCCGCTTGACCGTATTGTCCGGAACCTCGATCCACGGAACATAGGCGATCGGCTGGCCGAACAGTTCGAAGCGGGCATGTTCCAGGCGCACGGTATGCGTGACGCCGTTCTGGACGACGCGCTGGGCCTTGACCTGCCATAGCGGAGCCCGGCCTTGCTCGGAGCAGGCCATGCAGGCGGTGTAAACACCCTTCGTCAGAATCAGCTGGTTGCCGCCGACCCGCTCGCCCTTTTCGGCGACCATGCGGGTGTTGTCGGGCATTTCGATGCGCAGGGCGTTGACGAAGCCGTCGGAAAAGCTGTCGGTGACGTCCATTTTGTCACCGTACATGCGATTGCCGTCCGGAGTGATCAGCTCGACATTGCCGAGAGCCGTCATTCGCCCGGATTTCTGATTATACTCGACCTTCTGGGCAACCATTTTGTAGCTGCCATAGTTGATCTGGACCGCACCGCTTGCGGTGACGATCTGCGTATCCTTGTTATAGACCAATTCGTTGGACGAAAGGACCAGCTTTGCGCCTTCCGGCACCTTCACCTTGATAGGGGAAGTAACAGTGCCGGCACCGCCGTTATTATTGTCGTTGGCCTGGGCGTAAACAGCGACCGGGCTCATAATATATGCACATGCAGCCGTGCCCGTAACGAGGGCAGCCACAATCTTTTTAATACTCTCGCGGTTGCCTGCCGCCACTTAGCCGTCCTCCTGATGAAGCAGGATCGTTGCTCCGAATGCCAATGCGACGATCACGGGTATCCATGCCGCCACGTAGGGAGGAACCACTCCGCTGCTCCCGAATGCTTTTACAAGCACGGTGACAACATAAAGCACGAAGCCGGAGAGGATTCCACCCAGAATCACGGAGCGCGATTGATTGAATCTACTGAATTTTAGCGACACGGTTGCTGCGATTAGCGTCATTGCTATGAGAAGGAATGGTTGCGATAGCAGCGAATGAAACTGTGTCTCAAGTGCGTTGGTCGATATGCCGAAGGAGTGTGCGATCTTTATTCGATTAGAAAGATCATAAAAAGCAATGGTTTCCGGCTGTGCCAGACGCTGCGAAACGAAATCCTGTTTCAGATTCGTACGAACCTGTACCGAACTCTTATGATCGGGTATTTCGCCCGGCCGCCGTTCGACGACATTGTTAAGAAGCCAGTAACCATCTTCCAATTTTGCCGACTGCGCGTCCTGCCGCAGGACGATATTTCCCTGTGAATCGAAGTGGATAAAGACGACGCCCATCAGCGTCGTTCCATTGTCCAGAATGGCCTTGGCGCCGATGATCGTATCGTCCTTGCCATTCGATTGACGCAGCCACGGGATCGAAAGCCTGTTGTGATAGGAAGGGTCGCCGCGCAGGTCGGCTTCCATCGTTTCCGCCTGGCGCTGCCCCCATGCGGCGACCGGATTGAGGGCAAGCATGGTCAGCAATCCCACGAAAAAGGCGCCCACGATGAACGGCGTCATGAACTGCCAGACGGAGATGCCGGCCGCGCGTGCAATAACCAGCTCGCGGCGACGATTGAGTGCGATCAACACCGTCATACCGACGAAGAGAGCGATGAACGGCACTGTCTGCTGCAGAATGAACGGCAATCGCACTGCCGTCATGACCAGACCGAGCGGGACCGTATAGCCGGGCAGCCCGGCCAGCCGGCCGGCGGTTTCACTGAAGTCGACGAGATAGACGATCGAGATGACGCCCAGGAAGAACCAGAACGTCGTCACGATGTAACGCGTGAAGAAATAACGCCCGAGCGTGCCGAAGATCATGCGCCGCTCCCATTGGAGCCGCCGCCCGGCGCCGCCGGCATGCGATCCTGAATGCGTTGCCGCCAGTTGCTCATGCGATTTCGGATCGATACCGGCATCGACATCTTCCGGTTACGCGTCAGCAGCGCGATCGCGATAGCGGCGGCAATGATGTTGATGGCGTAGAGAATGCCGACGAAGCGAGGCGAATTATCGATCTGGTTGGCCGCATAAAAATCGGCCCAGCGCAGCGCGAAGGCTATCGTCAAGGCCGACACCATCGGGTGCAGCCGCGCCTCGCGATGGGAGCGGGCATCGCCAGCAATCACCAGCGATATAAGCGCGAATATCGCGGGCAGGGCCCATTCGTTGAGGCGCCGATGCAACTCGGCCTGATAGCTGCCTGGTCTTGTCTTGTAATCCGGATCGTTCGGATCCGGATTGAGCAGGAAGCCGAGGTTGCGATCGCTGGCGCGCAAATTCGCCTGACCGCGGCTCTGGGTCATATCGGAGAGGTCGAAGGAATAGGAATCGAACTTGATGACCGAGACGTTGCCGTCGGCCGTCTTGCGATGCACCTCGCCATCTTTCATCAGCAGCGACGTACCGCTCGGATCGACGGCGCCTTCCTTCGCATAATAGATGAGATCGAAGGCGGGATCGCGGGAATCGACCACGAACAGCCCTTTGAGGATGCGCCCCGACATGCGCTGCGAAATCTGTACATAGAGCCCGTCTTCGATGCGCCGGAAATTCTTCTCTTCGATCACGGTGGAAAGAAGGTCGGCATAGGCTTCGGCCACCATCTGGCGGGCGGCGACGCGGGCTCTCGGCTCGACGGCGTTGTCGACGAAGAAGGAAAACACGCTGATGGCCATGGCGAGAATCATGATCGGGCGGATGATGATGCTGCGTTTCGCGCCTGCCGCCTCCATGACGGTCAGCTCCGAATCGCTATTCATCGCCGTCAGGGTCTGCGTGATGCCGATGACCAGTGCGAAGGGCAGGACGATCGGAATAATCGTCGGCAGGATGAGCGTCGCAAGCTTGGCGAACGAGCCCATCGACTGGCCGCTATCCGTCACCAGATTGATGCGCTGCAGCACCTGGGTCGTCCAGATGATGGCGAGCACTGGCAGCAGCGCTACCAGGAACATCATACCGACACGCCGTACGATATATGTCTCGAATAACTTCATGCCGGCCCTTAAACGCAACAGCTGCCGTGCGAGCCGGCAGAGATTCACCCTCATCTACGCTGTTTAAGTTTTTTTGGCGACAACCAACTCGAAAAAAAATCGTTAATTTTCCGAGATTCTTCTGTCGTGTGTCGTTTGGGATAATGCGAGCAGCGCTGCGAATATGACAAGCGATGAAAGCCAGCCGAGCACGGCATCGGAGAGGTAATGCCCGCCAAAAGCCACCCGAAGCGCGGGAATGAGGATCGAAACGGCTGCGATCGGCGGGGCGGCAGCGGATCGGTATGGCTGCGGGATGATGAAGATCAGGCAGAACAGCCAGCCGGCGGCCGCCGCTTCGCCCGAGATGAACGAACAGTTACTGACGCATTTTCCCGCGAAGGATCCGGCATGGACGAAATCGAGCGTGCCGCCAAAGAGGTCGGTCTGTCTCGGGCGCGGGCGCCCCGAAAAGGCCTTCAGCCAGAGATTGACGATCAGTACCGGGCCGATCAGCAGCGAACCGAGCGCAATCTTCAGATTGCACGCCCGCAGCCTGTTGAAGGTCGCTCCGTGATGCTGCCAGCATTGGAACAGCATCCAGGCGAGGACGGCGGCCACGATATAGGGGAGCTGGAAGAATATCTCCCGCAGCAGCCGCAGATGCGTGTCTGCATTATAGGGGAAGATGCCGCATATCTGACCCGGGCGCGTGCTCGCAAGACATTGCTGCGGCAGGAAAAACATGTTCGCGACGGCGAGATCGATTCGTGGGAAAACCGAGAAGAGGCCAAGCAGTACCCACCAGAGACAGAAGAGGCCGATGAAGGCATCACCCGCGGTACGCGGCCGCAGAACCTCGGGGAACCGGTCTTCGCGATCGAAACTGTTGAAATCTATGATCAAGACGGCTTTCCGGCAAAGGATCGGGTCGCCCCGAAGGGCGGATAAAACACCATTGCGTGTAGGCTAACCGCTTTAAATGACAGGGATTTGAAGCCGTGGAACGGGCTTCTTTGGCGAATGCTTTGCCGAGTGCTTGTGTTCGCTAGTCAAACCTAGAATGATGGTTGTGCAAAGTTCTTCTATTACGACGCATGTTTATCGGAGCAGAAATGTCTGTGAAATTCGAGATTTCCTTCGCCAAGTCGGCCCGCCTCAGCGGCGGTCTGGCCATTCTCCTGAAAGGCACGGACAGTGAGTTGCCGGCGGGCGCTGAGAGCGCCGATCCGGCCAATGTTTTCGCCAGGGCCGCGCCCGTGGCCGGCTTCAAGAGCAAGGCGTTGAGCGCTTTGGATATCATCGCTCCCGAGGCCTCGCCCGTCGATCGGATCATTGTCCTCGGTACCGGCAAGGCCAGGGACCTGGCTGCGCATGACTGGCTGAGGCTCGGCGGCACGGCTGCGGCAAAGATCCGCAACGTCGAGAAAGTCACCATCTTCCTGGACGCGCCGGCAGTCGAGGTCGGTGGCAGGGAGGCCGCCGATTTTGCCCTGGGTATGCTCCTGCGCGCCTATAGCTTCGATACATATAAGACGAAGAAGGGCGACGATGACGAAAAGAACGGCTCCCGCAAGGCGGTGAAGGTGACGATCGTCACCCAGGAGGCCGCAGCCGCCAAGAAACTCTATGCAACGTCCGAAGCCGTCGCAGGCGGTGTCCTCCTTGCACGCGATCTCGTCAACGAGCCGCCGAATGTCCTCGGCCCCGTGGAATTCGCCGCCAAGGCCAAGGAGTTGGAAAAGCTTGGCGTCGAGATCGAGATTCTGACGGAGCGCGAGATGCGCCGGCTCGGCATGGCCGCGCTGCTCGGCGTCGCGCAAGGTTCTGCCCGGCCGCCGCGCCTGGTTGTCATGCAATGGAAGGGCGGCAAGGCGAAGGAGAAGCCGGTCGCCTTTATCGGCAAGGGGGTCGTCTTCGATACCGGCGGCATTTCCATCAAGCCCGCCGCCGGCATGGAAGAAATGAAGGGCGACATGGGCGGTGCGGCAGCCGTCACCGGTCTCATGCATACGCTGGCCGCGCGAGAAGCTAAGGTCAATGCCATCGGCGTCATTGGTCTAGTGGAGAACATGCCGGACGGCAATGCGCAGCGTCCCGGCGATATCGTCACCTCGATGTCCGGCCAGACGATCGAGATCATCAACACGGATGCCGAGGGGCGGCTCGTTCTCTGCGATGCGCTCTGGTACACGAACGACCGTTTCAAGCCGCAGTTCATGATCAACCTGGCGACCCTGACCGGCGCCATCCTCGTCGCGCTCGGCAACCTGCAGGCCGGCCTGTTCTGCAACGACGACAAGCTGGCGGGCGAGTTGACGGCAGCCGGCCTCGTAACCGACGAGCGCCTGTGGCGCATGCCGCTCGGCAAGGAATACGACAAGATGATCGACAGCAAGTTCGCCGACATGAAGAACACTGGTGGCCGCCATGCCGGCTCGATCACCGCCGCCCAGTTCCTCAAGCGCTTCGTCGGGGAAACGCCGTGGGCGCATCTCGATATCGCCGGCACGGCGATGGGCTCGGTCCAGGACGAGATCAACCAGTCCTGGGGTTCCGGTTTTGGCGTGCGCCTGCTCGATCAGCTGGTCCGCGCCAACTACGAATCGTGACCAGCCGAATTTTGTGAGATGGAGCCTTTTCGCGATTCGAAGAAAAGCGAAAAGGCTCTATCCTTTTGGTGTGATGCAATTCCGGACGGAAAACCGCTTCGCACTTTTCCTAGAATTGCTCTAGAAGAGACGGCATGACCGACGTTCTCTTCTATCACCTGACGGAATCGAAGCTCGAAGACGCCCTGCCGCCGTTGATCGACAAGAGTGTCGAGCGTGGCTGGCAGGTCGCCGTGCAGATGCGCGAGCCGGCGCGCCGCGATCTCCTCGATAGCCATCTCTGGACCTATCGCGAAGACAGTTTCCTGCCGCACGGCACGGATGAAGGCGAGATGGCGGACAAGCAGCCTGTGCTTCTGACCATCTCTTCCGACAACGTCAACAATGCGACCGTGCGCTTTTTTATCGATGGCGCCGAGGCTACGGATGTCGGAACGTATCAGCGCGTCGTGCTGATGTTCGATGGCTACGATCAGGAACAGCTGGAAAGCGCGCGCGCGCAATGGAAGCGCCTGAAAGGCGAGGGGCATAATCTCACCTACTGGCAGCAGACGCAGGATGGCCGTTGGGAAAAGAAGGCTTAGGAAAACTGCGCGGCGATTTTCTGAGATCCCGTGAAAACTTGGGTCGCTCTAATCGTCCTCCGCCAGGATCTTTTGAATGAAGTCCTTCTTGGCGGCAGTATAGGCTGCGCGGTCATTGGCATATTTTGTCGCAAGTTCGACCTTCAGCGCCTCATAGGCATGTGCGAGGTCCGGGCGCTTGCGCATCCGATCCCGGAAGAGGATGAACTGGCGCCAATTCAGGCCGCCATGCTCGACCACATGGACCAGATGCGTGCGAGTATCCCCTTCGATATCGCGACCGAAAATATGATCGTCCGCTACGATATTGCTACCGGCATAGACATAGCCGATCGATGCCATCGGTTCGATACAGGCAAGGCCATCCTCGAAGCGCCGAACACCGACGGCTATGTCGATGATAGGCTTGGCCTTGATTTCGGGAATGGAGGTGCTGCCGAAATGCTGCACATCGACGGCGAGGTCTCCAAGGGCGCTGCGGATGGCAGCTTCCTCCAGCAGATAGGCCTCGCGCCAGCTCTGGTTTGGCTCGGCAAGCTTGACCGATTTATTGCCGACGCCGAGCCCGAAAGATTGCACATTTTCCGTTGCCATCGGCAACTCCCCGATGAAGATAATGCGCCACGCTAGCATGTTGCGGGGCGCGTTGTCTCCATCGGGTAAAGCCCATCAATCGTAAAATGCTTCGACGAATTTGCGCTTGCCGAGCATGAAGGCATCGGCGACGTGGCGCAGTGGCGAAACATCGACATCGCAGGTGCCGGCTTTGACGATCTCGGCAAAACGGCGATAGAGCGAAGGATATTCGGCTTCTGGCGCGGAGAATTTCAGCTCGCCATTGACCGAAAGCTTGGAGCCGCCTTCGGCGAGAACCATCTGGCCGGCATCGGTTTCGGCAACGATATCCCAGCTCTGCTTGCCGGTCTGGCGCCAGTCGAATTCAGCATGAACCGGAAGGCCCTGACCGCTCTTGAAGTGCAGATCGGCGGCAATCGGCGAATCCCGGTTCTCCGGAAATTCGAGCGTCGCGCCGGTCAGGAAGAGCGGCGGCAGGATGTGGGTCACGATCGACAGGGCATTGATGCCCGGGTCGAAGACGCCGAGGCCGCCGGCCTGCCAGATCCATTCCTGGTTCGGGTGCCAATGGCGCACGTCTTCCTTCCAGATCACGTGAGCGCTGCGGATGGTGGTGCCTGCGAGGAAGGTCTTTGCTGCCTCCACCGCCGGGGCGTAGCGCGAATGCCAGCTTGCAAAGAGCGAAACGCCCTTGGCTTTTGCGAGGTTTTCGAGATCGGCAACTTCGCTCAGCGTCGCACCCGGCGGCTTTTCAAGAAAAACGTGCTTGCCGGCTGAAAGCGCCTTGTAAGCGGCTTCATAGCGATATTGCGGCGGCATGCAGAGCGACACCGCATTGACCGCCGGTACGGCATCGAGCATGGCGTCGATGGTCGTGAAGGACGGAATGCCTTCTACGGTACCGTGGCGGCTCGCCGTGGCGATCAGTTTGAAATCCGCGTTGTTCGCGATGGACGGAAGATGCTGGTCGCGGACGATCTTGCCGACACCGACGATAGCGAGGTTGATGGGGGACATGGGTGTCTCTCGATTAGTATGATTATTGATGCGATCTTTATCAGAATGCCGCATGTGGGCAAGGGCGGCAAATCGCAAATGCGACAACTGGATCCAATGCACGAACATTGTATCCGGCCGTCATCACGTTTGGAAAACCCGCGCAGGCTCTTGATTCACCGTTTGAAATCGGCACTCTAGCTTCGTGCAGCAAGAAGAGCTTCGGAAAGAATCGCTGCGGGGGGAAAATTCATGAAAGCATTGCTCGGCTTCAGCCGATTCGTTGACTATGCGACTGAGATCATTGGAAAATCTGTCTCGTGGCTCATCCTGGTCGCTGTCCTGGTCAGCGCCGGAAATGCGGTCGTACGCAAGGTCTTCAATACCTCGTCCAACGCATGGCTGGAAGCGCAATGGTATCTGTTCGGCGCCGCCTTCATGCTCGCGGCCGCCTACACGCTCCGCCAGAACGAACATATTCGCATCGATATCGTCTACGGCTCCTTGCCGCGCCGGGTGCAACACTGGATCGACCTGCTGGGCCATTGTCTGTTCCTCATGCCCTTCGCACTCCTGATGGTCTATGACCTCGTGCCCTATGTCCGCACCTCCTTCCTGTCGGGGGAGGTTTCCTCCAGCGCCGGCGGCCTGATCATCTGGCCGGGCAAGGCGTTGCTGCTGGCCGGCTTCTTCCTGCTGGCATTGCAGGGTGTCTCCGAGATCATCAAGAAGATCGCGGTCATGCGCGGCGATATGGATGATCCGACCCCCTACGTGCCGACGCATGCGCCGCTCGATGTCGAAACCCCTGCCGGGGAGGCGCGCTGATGCTCGAATTCATTGCCGTGAACATGGCGCCGATCATGTTCGCCTCGCTCATCATTTTCCTGCTCCTGGGCTATCCAGTCGCCTTCGCGCTTGCTGCGAACGGGCTGCTGTTCTTCTGGATCGGCGTCGAGCTTGCACCCTTTTCGGGCGGCACCATCCATCTCTCATGGCCGCTCCTTAATGCCCTTCCGGATCGCTTCTGGGGGGTGATGTCGAACGACACGCTGCTGGCGATCCCGTTCTTCACCTTCATGGGCATCGTGCTGGAGCGATCCGGCATGGCCGAAGACCTGCTCGATACGGTCGGCCAGCTGTTTGGACCCGTTCGCGGCGGTCTCGCCTATGCGGTGATTTTCGTCGGCGCGCTGCTCGCCGCCACCACCGGCGTCGTTGCGGCCTCCGTTATCGCCATGGGACTGATCTCGCTGCCGATCATGCTGCGCTATGGCTATGACAGGCGTGTGGCCTCCGGCGTCATCGCCGCTTCCGGCACGCTGGCGCAGATCATTCCGCCATCGCTCGTCCTGATTGTGCTTGCCGATCAGCTCGGCCGTTCGGTCGGTGACATGTATGCCGGCGCCCTGATTCCCGGTTTGGTGCTGACCGGTCTCTACATGCTCTATGTATTGATCATGTCGATCGTGAAGCCGAACTCCATGCCCGCCTTGCCCAAGGAGGCTCGCTCGCTTGGCTCCGGCGTCACGTCCTTGCTCGTTGCTCTATTGATATGCGCCGGCGTGGCCTATGCCGCACATGTTTACCTGACACCCGCCTATGGCGAAAACGCCGATATTCTCGGCGCAACGGTTGGCGTTGCCTTCATCTATGCGATCGCCGTGCTCGATAAGGGGATGAAGCTCAACGTGATGTCGCGGCTGGCCCAGCAGGTCATCATCGTCCTCATTCCACCGCTGGCGCTGATCTTCCTCGTGCTCGGCACGATCTTCCTCGGCATCGCGACGCCGACGGAAGGCGGCGCCATGGGGGCCGTGGGCGCTCTCATAATGGCGGCTGCCAAAGGCCGGCTGAACATGGAGGTCATCCGCTCGGCACTGACATCCACGACCCGGCTTTCGGCCTTCGTGCTGTTCATCCTGATCGGCTCGCGCGTCTTTTCGCTGACCTTCTATGGCGTCAACGGCCATCTCTGGGTCGAGCATCTGCTGGTGTCGCTGCCCGGCGGCAAGGTCGGCTTCCTGATCGCCGTCAACATCCTCGTCTTCGTTTTAGCCTTCTTCCTCGACTTCTTCGAGCTTGCCTTCATCATCGTGCCGTTGTTGGCACCTGCTGCCGAAAAGCTCGGCATCGATCTCATCTGGTTTGGCGTGCTGCTCGGCGTCAACATGCAGACGAGCTTCATGCATCCGCCCTTCGGCTTCGCGCTGTTCTATCTCCGCTCGGTGGCGGCGCGCGTGCCCTATCTCGACAGGGTGACGGGCAAGCAGATCGCGCCCGTCACAACAGGGCAGATCTATTGGGGATCCGTGCCGTTCGTGGGTATCCAGATCCTGATGGTGGCATTGACCATCATGTTCCCGCAGATGGTCATGCACTACAAGGGCGCGGGTGCTGCGGTCGATCCGAATTCGATCAAGATCGAGGTTCCCGGTTTCGGCGTGCCCGGCCAGAACAATGGCAACGGCTTGCCGGGGTTGCAGCTTCCGGGCGGCAATCCGTTTGACGGGAAGCCGGCGGATCAGGGTGGCGGGCAGCAGAACGCACCCGCCAACGACCTCAGTCAGCCGCCGTCTTTCAATTGAGCACGGTACGCCTCGTTTTGTCCTGATTGGAGCGCAACGAAAAACCCCGGAGCGCCGCTCCGGGGTTGTTGTCTTAAAACCGCGAGCTGGTCAGATCTTCCCGGCGCGCTGCAGCGTCATCATGTAGACGTCGTAGCTGTATTCGGCGACCTGGGCATAGAGATAGTGCTGGCCGCGGAAGCCCTTGATCGATTCCCAGATCTTCTTGAAGGTCGGGTTGTTGGCTTCCATCTCGGCATAGACTTCATTGGCCTTGTCGAAGCAGGCATTCATGATCTCGGTGCTGAAGGGCCTGAGCTTCGCTCCTTCGGCGACGACGCGCTTGATGGCGGCTGGGTTCAGGTAATCGTATTTCTGCAGCATGTTGGCGTCGGTCGCCTGCGCGGCCGTGCGCAGCAGCGACTGATAGGCCTTCGGCAGGCCTTCATAAGCCGCCTTGTTGAACATGACATGCACGGTCGGGCCGCCTTCCCACCAGCCGGGATAGTAGTAATAGGGTGCCACCTTGTAGAAGCCGAGCTTTTCGTCGTCATAAGGGCCGACCCATTCGGCAGCATCGATCGTGCCTTTTTCCAGTGCCGGATAGATGTCGCCGCCGGCGATCTGCTGCGGCACGACGCCGAGGCGTTCGACCACCTTGCCGGCAAAGCCGCCGATACGCATCTTCAAGCCTTTCAGATCGGCGACGGTATTGATTTCCTTACGGAACCAGCCGCCCATCTGCACGCCCGTATTGCCCGCCGGGAAGCCGATCAGCCCCTGCGTTGCCAGGAATTCGTTGAACAGGTCGATGCCGCCGCCGTGATATTGCCAGGCGTTCATGCCGCGTGCGTTGAGTGCAAAGGGAACGGCAGCTCCCAGGGCCCAGACCGGATCCTTGCCCCAATAATAATAGGCGACCGAATGGCAGGCTTCGACGGTTCCGGCCGAAGTCGCATCGGCTGCCTGCAGGCCCGGCACGATTTCGCCCGCCGCAAACACCTGGATGTTGAAATTGCCGTCGGTGGCTTCAGACACATATTTCGACAGCACTTCGCCGCCGCCATAGATCGTATCCAGCGACTTCGGAAACGATGACGTCAGGCGCCAATTGATCTTCGGATTGCTCTGGGCAATGGCCGGAGCAGCAAGTGTTGCAGCAGCTGCAACCGAGCCGGCGCCGGCGACGCCGGCTTTCCTCAGAAATGAACGACGATCCATATGTTACTCCCCCCGGATACGAGCGGGCGGGCTGGCCCGCTCTTCGTGATCACGCCGCAACTAATCATGCTGTTCGGCGTGTTTCAAGCGTATCTGAACGCCGCGCAACCATTGATCTAGTTGTCTGCGGCGGCGTTCGTTTGCAAGTCTACCTCAGCGCACCATTTTGGTGCCGGCCTGGGCCACCAGATTGGTCGCCGGGGCCGGAGCGTGCTTGTATTTCAGCGTGACGACCTTGAAGCCCTCTTTCTCGAGGCGGCTCAGAAGAACCGGCAGCATCCTGACCGTGCGCTGATGGATATCGTGCATCAGGACGATGCCGCGGCCGCGCTGATAGAGCTGCTTCATGGTGCGATCCACCACCGAAAGCGGTGTCGAGGTGAAATAGTCCTTGCTGTCGATATCCACGTCCATGACGATCATGTCCCTAGCGGCAATGGCCGTGCGCAGGCGTTTGGAATCGGCAAGATAGGGGAAACGGAAGAAGGGGACATCCGTACCGATCGCCTTGGTGACGGCGTCCTTGCCGCGGGCGATCTCGGTCATCGCCGCGTCGAAGGTCATCTTGTCGAGATCGGGATGGCGGAACGTGTGGCTGCCGATCGCGTCACCATGGGCGAGAACCTCGCGCGCGGTCGCCGGATGCGCCTGCGCCATTTCCCCGACCATCATGAAGGCGGCCTTGACGCCAAACCTGTCGAGCGTGGCGAGAATGCGATCCGTCTTGCCGGGTGCGGGGCCGTCGTCGAAGGTCAGGATGACCTCCTTATCGGCGAGCCTGATGTCCTTGAGCGAGGAGACTTCCAGTGTGCGGCCGGCAAGATCGTGTGGTGCGCCGGCGTCCACCGCCGCGCGGGTTTCGAGATCGGCGACGAGCCATTTCTTCGGCTCCATCTCGATGGGGTCATTGGCTTTCAGCGGCTTGTGATGCGGCTCTTCGGCGGCATAGCTGCTCTTGAGCGACGCTTCGTTGGCCGGCTTCGTGGCACAGCCTCCGAGAGCCAGGGACATGGCGAGGCCAGCCAGCAACACACGGTAGTTCATCAGAATCGCTCAACAATATGTCCATGAAAGTTGAGCGCATTTTCCGCAGTTATGGTTAATGATCGGTTAGGATCGGCTGCGAAACGGTTAAGATCGCGATGTGCTTCAGCCGGCCATGCCGCTTTCGTATTCCGATGAAAGTTCCAGCCATTGCTCCTCGGCTGCGGCGAGTTTTTCAGCGGCATCAGAGCGCTGTTTTGCCTTTTCTGCAGCCTTTGCCGGCGCCTTTTCGTAAAGGGCCGGATCCGCAAGCTCTGCATCAAGGGCCTGAATCAGTTTCTCAAGCTTGCCGGTCAAGGATTCGATTTCATTGATCTTCTTCTTGAGCGGCGCAAGCGACGCGCGCCGATCGGCATTGAGCTTGCGCTGATCCGCCTTGGAAACGTACTCGTCGATGCCGTTCGTCTTGACTTTCTCGTCCTTCGACTTCGGGCTGGCGACGACGAGGCTGCGGTATTCTTCAAGATCGCCATCGAAGGTCGAGACGGTGCCGTCGCGCACCAGCCAGAGCCGGTCGACGGTGGCTTCGATCAGATGGCGGTCGTGCGAGATCAGTATGACGGCGCCGGAATAATCGTTCAGCGCCTGGATCAGCGCATTGCGGCTGTCGATGTCCAGATGGTTCGTCGGTTCGTCGAGGATCAGAAGGTTCGGTGCATCGAAGGCGGCAAGGCCCATCAGCAGCCGCGCCTTCTCGCCGCCGGAGAGATCCTTGACCTGCGTGTCCATCTTCTCCGTCGCAAGCCCCATCTGGGCGACGCGGGCGCGCACCTTCGCCTCCGGCGTTTCGGGCATGCGGCGGCGTACATGCTCGACGGCCGTCTGGTTGGGGATGAGGTCATCGAGCTGATGCTGGGCGAAGAAGCCGATCTTCAGGTTCGGCGCCAGCCTGATATCGCCGCTCTCTGCGCCGAGCCGACCGGAAATGAACTTCGCGAAGGTCGATTTGCCGTTGCCGTTCGAGCCGAGCAGGGCGATGCGGTCGTCGGCATCGATGCGCAGGTTCAGGCGCTTCAGGATCGGCTTGCCGGGCTCGTAGCCGACAGCGCCGCCGCTGATCGCGATGATCGGCGAGGCAGGCTGCTTTTCGGGTTCCGGAAAGCTGAAGCCCATCACATGGTCTTCGATGACGGCGGCGACGGTGCCCATGCGCTCCAGTGCCTTGATGCGCGATTGCGCCTGCCGCGCCTTCGAGGCCTTGGCCTTGAAGCGGTCGATGAAGCTCTGCAAATGCTTGCGGGCCGCGTCGTTCTTCGCCTTTGCCTTCATCTGCAGCTCGTCCGCCTCGGCCTTCTGCCGTTCGAACTGGTCGTAGGAGCCGCGATAGAAGGTAAGCTTCTTCTGGTCGAGATGCACGATGGAATTGACCGCCGTGTTCAGCAGATCGCGGTCGTGCGAGATGATGATGACCGTGTGCGGGTAGCGGCGGATGTAATCCTCCAGCCAGAGCGTGCCTTCAAGGTCGAGATAGTTCGTCGGTTCGTCGAGCAGCAGGAGATCCGGCTCGGAAAACAAGACGGCCGCAAGGGCGACGCGCATGCGCCAGCCGCCTGAGAAGGAGGAGGCCGGGCGCTTCTGCGCTTCGTGGTCGAAGCCGAGGCCGGCCAGGATGCTGGCGGCGCGCGCTTCGGCCGAATGCGCATCGATATCGGCAAGCCGCGTCTGGATATCGGCGATGCGGTGCGGATCGGTCGCGGTCTCGGCTTCCGCCAGCAGTGCGGAGCGCTCCTTGTCCGCTGCCAGGACGATATCGATCAAAGGCTCCTCGGTGCCGGGGGCCTCCTGCGCCACCTGGCCGATGCGGGCATTGCGGGGGATCGAGACCGAGCCGCTTTCGGCGGCGAGATCGCCGGTGATGATCCTGAACAGCGTGGACTTGCCGGCACCGTTCTTGCCGACGAGGCCCGCCTTCGTGCCCGGCGGAAGCGTCACGCTGGCATGGTCGATGAGCAGGCGGCCGGCAATGCGGGCGGAAAGATCTGAAATCGAAATCATGGCGCGGTTTTGGCCGAACTCGGCGCCGAAGGCAAGAGTGCGAAGTCGCTTAGACGCTGGCCTTTTGCGAGGATTTCGAGAGGTTGGCGCAGTTACGCAGCCGCTCGGTCAGCTCCGTTTCGTAGAGCATGAGATTGCTGAGCGAGGCATTGAGGCTGTCGAGTGCAGCATTGGCATGTGGAGTCGTGTCGATCTCGCGAGCAAAATGCTGCTTTTTCATCAGCCCCTTGGCGAGCTGATCGGCGACTTCGCGCAGCATCTCGGCCGCATCGCTTTCCGATTTGCGCGCCACCAGCCCGCAATGGCTGACCAGGCGATGCTTCAGGCCGATCTCGTCGAGCCCGCTTTGCGAGGGAAGGGGGCCAAGCGCCTCGATCTCTTCGGCAAGACAGCGGTCCTGGCCATAGAGCGCTTCATAGAAGAGCTGATAGTTGCGCGGCAGGTTTTTCACCTTCAGCCGCGTCATGAAGCGGCCGATAACCTCAAGCTCGGTTTCCGTTTCATCGTCATCGATGGAATATGCCGAAACGCTTGTCTGCGAGTTCTTCATGCCTGCCTTTGACCGTGAGCTGATATATCTCGTCAATCTGCAGGTTCGCAGGTTAAGGGAACATGAACAAAACGGCCGATCCTCGCCACAGCGCAACAAAATGAGGCATGTGATCAACGTCTGGGCGAAGACGGGAAACGACGGTTCTCCCCTTGGCTACATCCAGTGCTGTCCTTCGCTGCGCAGGAAATGCAGGAGGTCTAGCACCAGAGACGGTTTCCCCAAAGATGTGAGGATAGTGTGGCACTGGCCGCGGTGATGGGTGTGATGGTTGAACATATGGGATACCGCCGCATGGAGGGGAACGATGATGGCGCCCGGGCGCAGGATCGAGGTATAGGTAATGTCGACGGCAAGTGCATCGGCATCGAGCGTTTCCAGCCAGGTCATGATATTTCGATCTTCCGCCTCCCGTAAGCTGTAAAGTCCTTCAAGCGTGTCGTGCAGGACGGTATCGAGTGACGCCGGCACTCCGCCAGTGCCGTTAAAACGGTGCATCCACAGCCGGTCCGCTATCAGCAGATGATTGAGCGTTCCGTGGAGCGAGCCGAAGAAGGCACCGCGGTCTTCATGGAATTCGGGATCACTGAGGTCTGCTGCGGCATTATAGACCTGCACATTGGCCCACCGATTGTAGTCGGCCAGCATCCTGAAATGTTTGAGCATATGACCTCTCCTCAATGGTGCGGCGATGTCGCCGCCAAGTTTGCAAATAAACCGTCGCAGTGCCAGCGGCCGATTGCGAATCGATTGCGTCAACTGTGACAGCGGCGTGAAATTGGCCGATCCCCCTTGTTTTCGGGCCTTGGGGCAGGTAAAGACCGCCCACTTTTCTCTGATTACAAGGAATGGACCCATGGCGATTGAACGTACTTTCTCGATGATCAAGCCGGACGCGACGAAGCGCAACCTGACCGGCGCCATCACCAAGGTTTTTGAAGACAATGGCCTGCGCGTCATCGCCTCCAAGCGCGTCTGGATGAGCAAGCGCGAAGCTGAAGGCTTCTACGCCGTTCACAAGGAACGTCCGTTCTTCGGCGAACTCGTTGAAGGCATGACCTCCGGCCCGACCGTCGTTCAGGTTCTGGAAGGCGAAAACGCCATCCTGAAGAATCGCGAGATCATGGGCGCGACCAACCCGGCCAACGCTGATGAGGGCACGATCCGCAAGACCTTCGCCCTGTCGATCGGCGAAAACTCCGTTCACGGCTCGGACGCTCCGGAAACGGCTGCCGTCGAAATCGCCTACTGGTTCTCCGAAACCGAAATCGTCGGCTGAATCAGCCTTTCAGCTTCTGCGCTGAACGATTTGAAATGACTCATGAAAGCCGGGATTTCGCATCCCGGCTTTTTTCATGCCGGGCAGGCGGCATCATGCCCGTAATCGGCACTGCCATCGCCCTTGAAGACATCTGGATTGGCGGTATAGACCGGGCCGACGACCAGCGGCTTCGTCGGCAGCACGGTCTGGTCCAGATCGGATTTGACCTCGGTCTTGATCGTCTGGATCGTCTTGTCGCTGGCATCCACCAGCTTGATCGAGACGGAATAGGGGCGATCCTTGCGCACGCAATGAAGGTCCGGGCTTTCCAGCGTGATCTTGTCCCAGAAGGAATAGATCTTCTGGTTGACGACAAGCGGATCACCGCCGGCGGGATTTTCGAATTCAGCAACGGCCGTCGTTCCCTCAGGGATTGGGGCGATCTTCTTCAGCGTAATCATGTAGCTTGCGCTCGCCACGCGATAGTTGAAGACGAAAAGGCGGCCGGTGAGCTGCGTCGGGCCTTCATCGTCCTTCCGCTGGCAGCCGGCCAGCGCCAGACCGGCGATGATCCCGGCACTTATCGTTGTCAGCATAATCCTTCTTATCGTCATGGCGCAGTCTCCTCCTTCTTGCGCCGGTAGTGCCGGCTTGCCTTGGCGCGGTTGCCGCAAACCGCCATGTCGCACCAGGCGCGGCTTTTGTTCTTGCTGCGGTCGATAAAGAGCCAGCCGCAGTTGCGGCAGATCTTCATTCGCTCGGGATCGGGCATGGCGATGAGGCGCAGCGTCGAATGTACCGTCGCGGCATCGAGCCCATCGGGTGAGGCGCGCTTCAGGACGCGAGCCAAGGCCGCAAGCAGGTCCGAAAGCAGCAGATCCGCAGCATCTCCAAGAACGCGTGCCCGGAAATAGCGGTCGATCAACTCGCGGAGGGCAATGAAATCGGTTCTGTTCTCCTGTCTCACCGGCAGGATATCGCCGAAGAGCGCCCGCTCCGCGCAGAAATTGGTGGCTGCCTTCGGAAAGCTTTCCATCTGTCCATGCGCTTCGAAACGGTCGATTCGGCGCTCGTCGTCATGGCGCAGGATGACGCTGTTGGCGACATCGAGCGCGAGCGCGCCACCGGAAAAACGATGCGGGGTCCAGGAAAAGCTCATAGGGAAAATTATAACTGGTAAAATTCATTTTGCCAGTTACTATTTACCTGTTCCTCGGAGGGAGTGAATGGCCTATCTTCTGCAGCAACTGGCGAATGCCGTTCCGCTCGCTGCACTCTATGCGGCGCTGGCCTTCGGCTATTCCATTGCGTTCGGGGTCATGAAGCGGGCCGATATCACCTATGGCGCACTGTTTGCGTTTGCCGGCCAGATGCTCGTGCTTTTTACCGATATCGGCTACACGAGAATGTATCTGATCCTACCGGCTGCCTTTGCCTTCGGTGCCGTGATCGCGGCTGGCTATACGCTCGGCGCCGGTCTTTTCGTCGGCAGCGCGATCATGCTGCCGCTGTCGCGAAAGTCCCCGAATACCGTCATCGTCGCGGCACTCGGCATGATGATCATCCTGATGGAAACCGCCCGGCTGGCCTCCAATACGCGTGGCATCTGGCTGCCGCCCTTCCTGAATGGCCCGATCGTCTTCTGGGATAGCGGCGATTTCCGCGTGACGCTGACAGAGATCCAGCTGCTCAACACGGCGCTGATGATCCTTGTCATTCTGGCAGGCGCCTATGTCCTGAAATGCACGGGTTGGGGGCGCATCTGGCGGGCGGTGACCGACGACGCTCTCGCCGCCGAGCTCTGCGGCGCCAGCGCCAATCGCGTTTTCCTGCTCGCCTATGTCGCCTCCGCACTCGTCGCGACCATCTGCGGGCTACTTGCCACCTCCTATTACGGAACGATGGATTTCGGGGCGGGGCTGATGTTCGGGCTGAAGGTGCTGATGATTGCGGCGGTTGGCGGCTATTCCGATCCGTTGAAGTCGGCGGGCGGAGCGGCACTTCTTGGGCTGACGGAGACGATGTGGGGTGCTTACGGCCCGTTCCTGTGGCGCGATTTCGTCATCTTCTCGCTGCTCGTGCTGCTGCTGGTCCTCAGCCGTCGTGAAAGAGTGGTGCCCTGAAGCCTATTTGTTGCCGGCCCACTTGGCTCGCGCGGCATCGTCGGCATCCCTGGCCGAAACCCAGCCGCCTTCTTCTCCGCCCTTGCCATGCTCCTTTTTCCAGAAGGGCGCGGAGGTTTTCAGAAAATCCATGACGAAATTGGCGCCGTCGAAGGCGGCCTGCCGATGCGGTGCGGCGGCAATGACGAGCACGATATTCTCGCCGGGCGCGATCTTGCCGTAGCGATGGATGGCGGTGAGACCAAGCAGCTCGAAACGCTCGATGGCAAGCTTGGCGATGCGGTTGATCTCCGCCTCCGCCATGCCTGGATAATGTTCGAGTTCCAGCGCACCCAAAGTGCCGCCTTCGTCGCGGCAGAGGCCCGAGAAGGTCACGACTGCGCCGATATCGTGGCGCCTGGAGGTTAGTTGGTCGATCTCCGCCTGGAGATCGAAATCCTCGCGCTGGACTTTGACCAATGGTGAAATCATCGCAATTTCCTTGATCGGCTTCGCAAACATGCTGAGCAGCCTCCTGACCCTTCGCCAAGGCTCAGGGCGTTCGTCGCTGCAATCGATTCACTGGATCGATTGCTCGGGCTTCGCCCGACCGCTCCTCACCCCCCGGTCATCGGCGGGAAGAGCCCGATCTCCCGCGCTCCGGCGATCGGCTCATCGTGTTCCGCATGCTCCATGTTGATCGCGACGCGGATCGCCTGGGGAAATTGAAGTGCCGCCTCGTATTCCTCGCCCAAGCCCTTCAAATGACTCAGTAGATCGCCGACTGTGACGACATCGGCGGGAAGGGAAATCTCTTCCTCGGCTTTACCGATCCGCTCGCGCACCCAGGCGAAATAGACGAGTTTCGTCATCATTCTTCATCCACGACATGCTTCAGTCCGGCCCGGAAATAATCATAGCCGGTATAGATGGTCAAAAGCGCTGCGACCCAGAGCAGGACGATGCCCATCTCCGTCGTATAGGGTAGCACCTTGTCGCCCGCCGGCCCAGCCAGAAGGAAGGCGATGGCGACGAGCTGGGCCGTCGTCTTCCATTTCGCGATCCGCGTCACGGGAACGCTGACCTTCAGCGCCGCCAGATATTCGCGCAGGCCGGAGACCAGGATTTCGCGGCAAAGAATGATGATGGCGGCCCAGAGCGACCAGCCGGCAATCGTGCCGTCAGCCGCGACCAGCAACAGGATGGCGGAAACCAGCAGCTTGTCGGCAATCGGATCGAGCATGCGGCCGATATTGGAGGTCTGGTTCCAGATCCGCGCGAGATAGCCATCGAGGAAATCGGTGATCGAGGCGATGACGAAGATCCACAGCGCGACCCAGCGCGCGAAATCGGAGCCCTCCAGCTTACCTTCGACGAAAAAGCACAGAACGATCAGGGGTACGCAGAGAATGCGGCCGTAGGTGAGCAGATTGGGGATGCTGTAAGCGCGCGAAGCCATGGAAATCGTTTCGTTTCGGTTATCTCGACGGAGCACGATGAGGCTCGGTTTCGGGTCTCATCTTGCTCCGGGAATTTGATTGTTTCGATCTTCTCCAAAAACCGCTTCGCACTTTTTGGGATCAAATCCTAGATGATGGTTTGGCAACCTTATCGTCAATATTGTTTCTGTTTTTTCACCGCCATTGCGTGGAATTTGCGACCAGCTTTTTCTATTTCGCGGCGTCCTCGTGAAAATGATTGTAGACCTGCCGTGCGACGGCTTCGGAAATGCCTTCCACCGCCATGAGATCCGAGAGCGCGGCGCGCGATACCGCCTTGGCGGTGCCGAAATGCTGCAGCAGCGCGCGCTTGCGCGAAGGGCCGATGCCGCCGATCTCGTCCAGCGGATTCTTCACCATCTCCTTCTTGCGCCGCGCCCTATGCGAGCCGATGGCGAAGCGGTGCGCCTCGTCGCGCAGGCGCTGGATGAAATAGAGCACGGGATCGCGCGGCGGCAGCGTGAAATTTTCGCCCGAAGGGGCGAAGAAGCGTTCGCGTCCGGCCTCGCGGTCGACACCCTTTGCGACGCCGATGGCAATGACGCTGTCGGTAATCCCAAGTTCCTCGAGGATAGCACGTACCGCGGTCATCTGCCCCTGGCCGCCGTCGATAAGGATGACATCGGGCCACGCGGGAAAAGGCTGGTCGACTGCATCGGTGCCGGCAGCCTCCACGGCAGCGGCCCGATCAGGCTTGCCTTCTTCCTTCAGCAGCCGGGAGAAACGGCGAGTCATGACCTCGCGCATCATGCCGAAGTCGTCGCCCGGCGTGATGTCGGTCGATTTGATGTTGAACTTGCGGTACTGGTTTTTTACGAAGCCTTCCGGCCCTGCGACGACCATGCCGCCGACCGCATTCGTGCCCATGATGTGGGAGTTGTCGTAGATCTCGATGCGTTGCGGTGTGTAGGGAAGCTTGAACGTTTCCCTGAAGCCTTCGAGCAGCCGCGATTGCGAGGCGGTTTCCGCCAGCTTGCGGCCATGCGCCTCGCGGGCGTTGGCGATGACATGCTCGACCAGATCGCGCTTTTCGCCGCGCTGCGGCACGAGGATCGTGACCTTGTGACCGGCCTTCTCGCTGAGGGCAGCCGCCAGCAGCTCGATTTCCTCGACCGTCTCCGACAGCAGGATCTGCCGCGGCACCGGCTTGTCGTCATAGAATTGCGCGAGGAAGGCGTTCAGCACTTCGGCGCCGGAGAGCGACGGATCAGCCTTCGGGAAATAGGCGCGGTTGCCCCAGTTCTGGCCGGTGCGGAAGAAGAAGACCTGGATGCAGGAGATGCCGCCCTCGTGATGGATGGCGAAGACATCGGCTTCCTCGACGCCGGCCGGATTGATGCCCTGATGGCTCTGTACATGCGAGAGCGCCGCCAGACGGTCGCGGAAAATGGCGGCACGTTCGAAATCCAGATCCTCGGCGGCAGCATTCATCGCCTCCGCCATGTGCGCCTTGACGTTCTGGCTCTTGCCGGAAAGGAAGTCCTTCGCCTCCTGTACCAGTTCGCCGTACCCCGCATCGCTGATCTCATGCGTGCAGGGGCCGGAACAGCGCTTGATCTGATAGAGCAGACAGGGCCGCGTGCGCGTCTCGAAGACGCTGTCAGTGCAGGTGCGGATCAGAAAGGCCCGCTGCAGCGAATTGATGGTGCGCCCGACCGCCCCAGCCGAAGCGAAAGGGCCGAAATAGTCGCCCTTGCGGGCGCGGGCACCGCGATGCTTGAAGATCGCCGGTGCGCGATGATCCCCCGTGATCAGAATATAGGGAAAGGATTTGTCGTCGCGCAGCAGGACGTTAAAGCGCGGGCGCAAGCGCTTGATCAGATTCGCTTCCAGCAGCAGCGCTTCCGTCTCCGTCCGCGTGGTGACGAATTCCATATTGGCGGTTTCGCGCACCATGCGGGCGATGCGGTTGGAATGCACCTTGCCCAAGGCATAGTTGGAGACGCGCTTCTTCAGGCTGCGGGCCTTGCCCACGTAGAGCACGTCACCAGCCTCGTTGAACATGCGGTAAACACCGGGGTTGTTCGGCAGCCGTTTGACGAATTCGGCGATCAATTCGGCGCCGCGAAGCCCGCTTTCGTTCTTTCCGCCTTCGTTCCAATCGACGGGCGCAACGGGGGAGGCGGCGGCATCGCCCTCCACCTCGATGTCGTCCTCGATATCCTCTGATTCGTCATAGAGAACGCCGCCGTCGGGCAGCTTTCTTCCATTCATTCCGCACTCTCCGACACGTCTGGCGTTTCCCAGGCAAGATGCTGGCCGCCATCGAGCGCTATCATTTGGCCCGTGATCGAGGGCGTGTCAAAAAGAAAGCGGATGGTCCGGCCGAATTCTTCGAGCCCCGGCGCCGCCTTTAATATGAGGCCGTCGATCTGCGCTTGAAAGTCCTCCTCGCTCTGCCGCACGCTGCGCACTGTCGGGCCGGGACCGATGGCGTTGACGCGGATGCGGGGGGCGAAACTCTGCGCCATCGTCTGTGTCGCCGTCCAAAGCGCTGCCTTCGACAGCGTATAGGAATAGAAGCGCGGGTTCAGCGCCCAGACCCGCTGGTCGACCATATTGACGATCAGGCCTGGATGCGGCTCGGGAAGCTGCCGCACGAAATCGGCAGCCAGGATAGAAGGTGCGCGAACATGCACAGCGAAATGTGCGTCGAAGGCTTCCGCGTCGAAACGATCGGCGGAATCGCCGAGGAAAGCTGAGGCATTGTTGACCAGGAGATCGAGCGGGCCAAGAGCATCCGTGGCCCTTTTGACAAGGGTTGACGTCTCGGCCAAATCTAGCAGATCGGCCTTGATCGCAATCGCCTTTCGGCCCATTTGCTGCAATTTCGCCACAATCTCCGTTGCCTCGGCAAGGGATTGGTTGGCGTGCAGTGCCACCGCAAAGCCGTTAGCCGACAAATCCTCGGCAATTGCCCTGCCTATTCTTTTGGAAGCGCCGGTTATCAACGCCGTGCGTAGTTTTTCCTGGCTCAAGAGATTGCCTTTTGCTCGTCGTTATCCAATCGACGCTCATATAGGGCGTCGATACACCATATGAAAAGATGCAGAGCAAATGACGCTCTTTGAGATTTCTTATGTAAAGCTTGGGATATATTTAGATTAAAATAAGTATACACGCTTTAACCATTGGTTATGGTTAACAATTCCTCTGTTGCGATGAAGCAACATCGAAATTCAGCCATGTCTGTGCCACAATGATATCATATTTTGGCTCTTCCAATTCCTCATTTGCATTCCAATTTCAACCTCGATCCGGGAGGGATATTTTTAATTGCTCGTGGCGCTTCGAAGTCAAGGACAGTAAGCGGGGCCCACGGGACTGAAAGGAGAAAAGTATGCGTACTCTTATCAAGACCCTCATGGTCTCCGCTTTCGCTCTCGGCGGCTACACCGCAGCTCACGCCGCTGACGCTGTCGAGCAGATTCCGCAGCCGCCCGTCGCTCAGGAAGCAGCTCCGGCCGTCAACAACTGGTCCGGCTTCTACATCGGTGGTGCCGGCGACTGGAACGCCGGTCACTTCACCCGCAACGGCGACGCCTACGCCTGGGGCGGCCAGGCCTTCACCGGCTACAACTGGCAGCAGGGCCAGATCGTATACGGTGTTGAAGCTGACCTCGGCTACTCCGGTGCCGACAGCACCCGCAACGGCCTGACCGCCAAGAACGGTGTCAACGGCTCGGTTCGCGGTCGTATCGGTTACGACTTCAACCCGTTCATGCTCTACGGCACGGCCGGTCTGGCCCTTGGCCAGAACAAGCTGGAAGACGCGACCTCGTCCGACAGCAAGACGGCTGTTGGCTACACGGTCGGTGCAGGTGCTGAAACCTTCATCACCAACAACATCACCGCTCGCCTCGAGTACCGTTACACGGACTACGGCAAGAAGAACTTCGACCTCGACTCCGGTCGGTTCTCTCGTGGTTACGACGAGCAGAGCGTCAAGGTCGGTATCGGTGTCAAGTTCTAATCACTTGACGGCATGGAATGAAGAAAAAGCCGGGGTTTACGCCCCGGCTCAGACTGCTGACAAACCTCTGGCGTCAGCCGGAGGTTTTTGATTCAATGGGACATGCTGAAGAAACCTGCTCCCGAACAGACGGCTCTCGAGATGGTGACGCTCGACAGTCTTGTGCCGAAGGATCACCTTCTGCGCCGAATAGACGCGGTGATCGACTTCTCGTTCATCCACGATCGCGTTGCCGGCTTGTACTGCGCCGACAATGGCCGCCCGCCGCTTGATCCGACGCTGATGTTCAAGGCGCTGTTCATCGGCTACCTCTACGGCATTCGCTCCGAGCGGCAGCTGGTGCGCG
>NZ_JAQJCI010000022.1:0-100599 GCF_030182495.1 Rhizobium aureum
ACTCGGTTTCGCATATTGTCGGCTTCTTGAAGGGCAAGACGGCCCTTTACGTAGCGAACAAATATGCGCGCAAGCGCCGCTACAAAGGGTATCACTTTTGGGCACGCGGGTATTTCGTATCGACGACGGGCTATAACGAGCAGGTCGTCAGACAATATATCCGTAATCAGGAAAAGGCCGACAAAGCTTCCGACTTTGCCGACCTCTTCAATCGTAGCTACTAAGCGCTAACAATACCGCTTCTAGCGGTTCAAGCGCAGCGTTTCAAACCTCCACCTCTGGTGGAGGTCATGACTTGCCCGTCATATGAGAATGTCACGCGGCGTCAGCGGATAATTCAGTTCAATTCTTTGCCTCGATCCGCCACTCCCGGCTGCCGAAGGTGACGTCGAAGCGCGAGAGGAAGGAACGACCGAGCAGCCCGTCGACTTCCGTGCCGAGCGCTGCGTTGTCGTCGAGAACCACGGCCGTGATATCGCTAGCCTGGACATGCCCGACCTTCACGGTAGTCGCCGTTGTGCGCGTGGCTTGAGAAACGCCGTTTGCCGTTTGAAGAGATATTCCATTGTTGCCGTCGACCGGCAGCTTGGCTCGTGCGGCAAAGGTTTTGCTCACCGCCACGAAGCTTGCGCCGGTGTCGACGATGAACATGCCCTCCGTACCGTTGACCAAGACCTTGGCAAGAATGACGTTCTTGCCCTGCGTCGGAAATCGATCGCTGCCGGTGGCGTAAGTCGAGGCGCATTTGCCCATGGTTTCATAGAGCTTAATGATCCCACGTACGACCGCTGTGTCGTTACGGTCGGGATTGGTGGAAACCCAAAGCTGCAGCGGTCCGATCGCCTCGCAATATTCACCAAGCTCGCGGTAGCTGGCGGAGATTCCCTCGAATACGGCGCTGTTCAGTATCGCGATATTGTCGGTAAGGCCGATAACCGAATAGTAGTCATCAATGGCGTCGCGATATTTCTTGGCATTTTGGCGAATTCGCGCACGCTGGAAATAGAAATCGGGCATTCCCGGTGACATTGCTATCACCTGGTTCGAGACTTTCAGCGCTTCGTCGAAGTCGCTGAGATCGTCCAGAATTTGGGCGGCTGAGCTCAAGGCGATATTCGACGGTTTGCATTTGCTGGAAAAGGCAATGAAGACCTTGGCCGCTTCGCGGCGATAGCCCTGCTTTGCCAGTTCGTCTGCGAATTTGTAGACCGCATTCCAATCACAATGCTCTCGCCGCAACATATCGAGATCGGCTGCCATCGCAGGCCTGCCTGCAACAATGTTCGGCAAAGGCGGGATGTCGAAATGCTCATAGACCGCGGTCAGAGCAGGATCGGGTTTGGCGCCAGCTCCGGTTTCCGTCTCGACGTACCCGATAATACGGTCGCCGTAGATGTAGAACCAAATACCTGCGCATAGTGCAGCGCAGATGATCAGCGTTCGGACAATAGGAGCAAACCACCCTCTGCGGCTTGGCAATCTACCGGCATTACGGTCTTCGGGATCTGCTACGAGCAAGGGGGAGCGCTCCGCTATCGAGTGATCGTCCCGCCTCGACAACATCGCGCAGGGAGCGTTTTCCTCGCGCGGCCGCGATGCTGATCGCAGAACGTCGATAGGTTGTGGCGCAAGCGCGGGAATCGTGCAAGGCCCATTACAACCACGCCATCCGAACCAACAGGGATTTTGGTATTTTCAGGCCGCCAGCAATCCCTCGACCAGTTCCGGCGTTAGCTCGTCATAGTGATAGATGATGCGGTTCGGGCCGAGCGTTTCTACGCCCACGTCGGAATAGCCGAAGGGGACGGCGACCGAAGGTACGCCGGCGTTGCGGGCAACGAGGATATCGTTGATGCTGTCGCCGATCATGACCGTTCGGCCGATATCGCCGCCGGCGCGCTCTACGGTGCCGATCAGATGTTCGGCATGCGGTTTGCGCACGGTGAAGGTGTCCCCGCCGGTGATAGCCTCGAAGTATTGGGTGAGTTCGAGCCGGTCGAGAAGCGTGCGCGCCAGCGATTCCATCTTGTTGGTGCAGACGGCCAGCTTGTAGCCTTTGTTCCGCAGCGTCGTAAGCGCGGCCAGAAGCCCGGGATAGGGCTGGGTGACGCCGGGCATCGTCTCGGAATAATGGGTTATGAAGCGCTGCAGCAGAGCCGGCAATTCTTCGGACGTCAGCGCATAGCCGTGCAGCTTGCAGGCCCGCTCGATCATCACCTGCGCACCATTGCCGACAAGATGCGTCACGTCGTCGTAGCTGACCGGCGGAAGCTCGAGCGCGGCAATCGTATGGTTCAGGCTGACGATAAGGTCCGCATGCGTGTCCAGCAGCGTGCCGTCGAGATCGAATACGACAAGGGGGGATTTCACGAGGAATCGGCCTTTGCAGAGAAAAGAGTGCGTCTTTCGGAGTTAAAAGATCGCGCGGGCAATTGCAACCGAAGCACCCCGGAAGCCCCGGTGAAGAGGGGGCGGGGATTTCTATATCATGCCGTTATTTTGGCTTTCGTTTGGCTGGAGAGCCGTGTAAACAGCAGACCAACGTAACAATGGGAGCAGGTGGCGCATGGACGCCCGCCAGATGAAAATCGAGGCTGCGAGAGCTGCACTCGCTCATGTCGAAAGTGGCATGCGGCTCGGGATCGGCACCGGCACCACGGCGGAGGAATTCGTTCGCCTGCTCGCGGAAAAGGTCGCGGCTGGCCTCTCGATTGAGGGCGTTCCGACGTCTGAAAGGACTGCCAAGCTCTGCAACGAGCTCGGTGTGCCGCTAAAATCGCTGGACGAGCTTCCGGAACTTGATCTGACCATCGATGGGGCCGATGAGCTGGATGGCGCGCTGACGCTGATCAAGGGCGGCGGCGGCGCGCTGCTGCGAGAGAAGATCGTTGCTGCTTCCTCGGCCCGCATGATCGTCATCGCGGATCAAAGCAAGGTCGTCGAGACGCTCGGGGCCTTTCCGTTGCCGATCGAGATCAATCCTTTCGGTCTCGTTTCCACTCGCATCCTCATCGAGAAGGCGGCCTCGCGTCTTGGGCTCTCCGGCGCTCTCAACATGCGCCGCTCGGGCGACAGCCTCTTTATCACCGATGGGGGGCATTACATCGTCGATGCATCTTTCGGCCGCATTCCTGATGCAGAGGCGCTGTCGAGCGAGCTCTATTCGATTCCCGGCGTTGTCGAACACGGGCTCTTTATCCATATGGCGACATTAGCGATCATTGCCGGCCCTGCCGGTGCGCGTACGTTGCAGGCGAACAATACATAGGAGCACTCATCTCATGATCAAACTTGCGGGTCTTGGCCGTCTTGCCGCTGCAACCATCCTTCTTTCGGGCATTGCCTTCGGTTCCGTGAACGCTCAGGAAGTCTCCGAAGATCAGATCAAGGCTGCGCGCGCTGCGATCAACGCTCTCGGCATCACCAACCAGTTCGACAATATTCTGCCTAATCTCGCCGAGCAGCTGAAGAGCACGATGATCCAGGCAAACCCGAATTTCGGTGATGCGATCAACTCGACCGTCGACGCGACCGCTCTGGCGCTTGCTCCGCGTCGTGCCGATCTCGAGCGCGAAGCGGCCGTCACCTATGCCAAGGCCTTCTCTGCCGACGAGCTCAAGGCGATTGCCGATTTCTACAATTCGCCGGCCGGCAAGAAGCTTCTCAAGGATGGTCCGCTCGCCACCCGCGAGCTTTACAAGGCGGCCGACATCTGGAGCCAGGGCATTTCGCGCGATCTCGCAAAGCAGAGCAACGACGCTCTGCAAAAGGTCGTCAAGCAGCCCGTTGCAGCCCCGGACGCCGGTGCCGCCGCAGCGCAGCCCGCGCCGAAGCAGTAAGCAGAAATTCTTGCCCGGCCATTTTCGGCGCGACGTCTTGCGTTGTCGGAATGATCGGTTGGCAATTGCAAATTCGAAGCCCGGGCGAGATCCGGGCTTTTCTTTTTGTATCGCGGCTCCCTATATGAGTGCGAACCCTCAATGATGCTTTTGCGCATGTTCATTTCGACTGGAGCCACCGATGCCTTCGTTTGATTTCGACCTTTTCGTGATTGGCGGCGGCTCCGGCGGCGTGCGCAGCGCGCGGGTCGCGGCCTCATTGGGCAAGAAGGTCGGTATTGCCGAGGAATACCGCTACGGCGGCACCTGCGTCATTCGCGGCTGCGTGCCGAAAAAGCTGTTCGTCTACGCCTCGCAATATAGCGAGCATTTCGAGGATGCAGCCGGTTTCGGCTGGACGGTCGGCGAAAGCACATTCGACTGGAAAAAGCTGATCGAGGCGAAGGACAAGGAGATCGCCCGGCTTGAGGGGCTTTATCGCAAGGGGCTCGACAACGCCAAGGCCGAAATCTTCGATACCCGCGCCGAGCTGGTGGACACTCATACGATCAAGCTTTTGAAGACCGGCCAGACCGTCACTGCGGAAACCATCGTCATCGCCACGGGCGGCCGGCCGAACCTGCATACCGCCCTGCCGGGGCATGAGCTTTGCATCTCCTCCAACGAGGCTTTCCATCTCAAAGAATTGCCGAAGTCGATCCTGATTGCCGGCGGCGGCTATATCGCCGTCGAGTTCGCCAATATCTTCCATGGTCTCGGCGTCGACACGACATTGATCTATCGCGGTGCCGAGATCCTTTCGCGCTTCGATCAGGACCTGCGCAAGGGTCTTCACGAGGCGATGGAGGAAAAGGGCATCCGCATTCTCTGCCATGACATCATCGAGAACGTCGAGAAGGCAGAGGGCAGGCTCAGCGTTCGGACGAAGAACGATAAGCTCCTGACGGTCGATACTGTCATGCTGGCGCTCGGCCGTACGCCGAATACCGAAAATCTCGGGCTTAAGGCTGCTGGCGTCGCGATTAACGAGCAGGGCGCCGTTATCGTCGACGAATATTCGCGTACTTCCGTTGCGAATATCTATGCGCTCGGCGACGTCACCGACCGGGTACAGCTGACACCCGTGGCGATCCACGAGGCCATGTGCTTCATCGAGACCGTCTACAAGAACAATCCCACCCGCCCGGATCACGAGCTGATCCCGACGGCGGTCTTTTCGCAGCCGGAGATCGGCACGGTCGGCCTGACAGAGGAAGACGCCGCAAAGCGTTATCCGGAACTGGAAGTCTACCGCGCGCAGTTCCGGCCGATGAAGGCGACGCTTTCGGGCCGCAGCGAGAAGATGATCATGAAACTGATCGTCAATGCCGCCGACCGCAAGGTGATTGGCGCGCACATTCTCGGCCACGATGCCGGCGAGATGGCGCAGCTTCTTGGCATTCCCATAAAGGCCGGCTGCACCAAGGATGATTTCGACCGCACCATGGCCGTGCATCCGACGGCGGCGGAAGAATTGGTGACGATGTATTCGCCGAGCTATCGCATTCGCAACGGCGAGCGCGTGTAACGCGCCCGTTTTCACGCAAATATCGGCTGCACCACAAAAGATCAGCACAGTAGTTTGCCTGCCTATGCAAGGGGGCGGCAAAGGTTTATAAGCGCGCGTTATTTACGACGACGGCACGCCCGGCGGAGACCGGGCGCACAAGCAGGTGAGTGAGATGGCACAGAATTGGACACCGAACAGTTGGCGGCAGAAACCGATCCAGCAGGTGCCGGATTTTCCGGACAAGGCAGCGCTTGCAGATACGGAAGCGCAGCTTGCAAGCTATCCTCCGCTCGTTTTTGCCGGTGAAGCTCGTCGTTTGAAGGCACATCTTGCCAATGTCGCGGAGGGCAACGGTTTTCTGCTGCAGGGCGGCGATTGTGCCGAAAGCTTCGCGGAACACGGCGCCGATACGATCCGCGACTTCTTCCGCGCCTTCCTGCAGATGGCTGTCGTGCTGACGTTCGGCGCGCAGCTGCCGGTCGTCAAGGTCGGCCGCATCGCCGGCCAGTTCGCCAAGCCGCGGTCTTCGAACATCGAAACGCAGAACGGCGTTTCGCTGCCGAGCTATCGCGGCGACATCATCAACGGCATCGACTTCACCGAAGAAGCGCGCATTCCCAATCCGGAACGTCAGTTGATGGCTTACCGCCAGTCTGCCGCGACGCTGAACCTGCTGCGCGCTTTCGCCATGGGCGGTTATGCCAACCTGGAAAACGTGCAGAAATGGATGCTCGGCTTCGTCAAGGACAGCCCGCAGGGCGAGCGTTACCGCAAGCTCGCCGATCGCATCGGCGAGACCATGGATTTCATGCGCGCGATCGGCATCACCGCCGAGAGCAATGCGAGCCTGCGCGAAACCGATTTCTTCACCAGCCACGAAGCGCTGCTGCTCGGCTATGAAGAAGCGTTCACGCGTGTCGATTCCACGACCGGCGACTGGTACGCCACCTCGGGCCACATGCTCTGGATCGGCGATCGTACGCGCCAGGCCGACCATGCCCATGTCGAGTATTTCCGCGGCATCAAGAACCCGATCGGTCTGAAATGCGGTCCTTCGCTGCAGGCGGACGATCTGCTTAATCTGATCGACATTCTGAACCCGCAGAACGAAGCCGGTCGCCTGACGCTGATCTGCCGCTTTGGCCACGACAAGGTTGCCGACAACCTGCCGCGCCTCATTCGCGCTGTCGAGAAGGAAGGCCGCAAGGTCGTCTGGTCCTGCGATCCGATGCACGGCAACACGATCACGCTCAACAATTACAAGACGCGTCCGTTCGAACGCATCCTGTCGGAAGTGGAAAGCTTCTTCCAGATCCATCGCGCCGAGGGCACGCATCCGGGCGGCATCCATATCGAGATGACCGGCAAGGACGTGACCGAATGCACGGGTGGCGCCCGCGCTGTCGGCGCCGAAGACCTGCAGGATCGCTACCATACGCATTGCGACCCGCGCCTCAATGCCGACCAGGCGCTCGAGCTTGCCTTCCTGCTCGCCGAGCGGATGAAGGGCGGCCGTGACGAAAAGCGCATGCGCGCGCACGGCTGAGCGAACGCAGGGCCGATATTCATCAGACGGGCCGGCCTATCGCCGGCCCGTCTGCTTTTGTGGCCGGCGGATCAATTCGGTTGAATGACGCTTCATTTCTTTGAGATTGACCCGAAGATCGTTCTCGGGAAGGCTTCTCGAAAAAGAGGAGCGACCATGACAGACGAACACAGCGGAGCCTGTCTTTGCGGCGGCGTGCGTTTCAAAACACGCGGCGAATTGCGTGAGGTGGTGGCCTGCCATTGTTCGCAGTGCCGCAAGCAGACCGGGCTTTATTATGCCGCGACCAACGTGCCGATCGCCAACCTTACGATCGAAGGGGAAGACGCGATCACCTGGTATCGCGCCAGCACATTCGCCCGCCGCGGCTTCTGCAAGACCTGCGGCTCGGCCCTGTTTTGGGCGGCGGATGACGTCGACGAAATATCGATCATGGCAGGGCTGTTCGATCAGCCGAGCGATCTGAAGCTGGCCTATCACATCTACTGCGCCGACAAGGGCGACTATTATGAGATCGGCGATGGACTGCCGCAGTATCGGCAGGGACGGCCCGGATTGCTGACGGCCGGCCCGTCCGACTGACCTCAGATTCCGCTTTTCTCGGCAACCAGCTTGCTCAGCTTGGCGATGTCTTCGCGCACGACCGCAAGCTCCGTCAGCACATGCATATCGATCTTCTGATGCAAGGATAGCACTTCCAGTTCCGCCTTGAGATTGACTTCATAGTCCTTGGCGGCTTCGAAGCGGTCGCGTTCGGCCTGGCGGTTCTGCGACATCATGATGATCGGCGCCTGGATGGCGGCGAGCATGGAGAGGACGAGGTTCAGGAAGATGAAGGGGTAGGGGTCGAAGGCCCGCGTGGCGAGAACAATGGTGTTGACGATGCACCAGAACGCCAGGAACACCAGAAAGGCGATGATAAAGGACCAGGAGCCGCCGACACGGGCAATGCCGTCCGCCAGGCGCTGCCCCGTGGACGCTTCCGCCGAGAGGGCCGCGTTGATATCGGTGGATATGATTTTTCGTTCATGCGCCTTCTTGAGAACGCGTTTTTCGATGTCACCGAGCTCGTCGGCCGTTTTGTCGAAATGCAGATGAATGAAATTAGGCAGGCTGTGCATGGCAAGCTCCGGCATCCTGAATGGCGTTGAACGCAACTATTCGACCAACATGCAAAAATGCAACGACGGAAGAGCTTTAATCAACAATAGGTCTAGCTGTTCTCTTGGCCGATCAGTTGCGCATGTGACGGGAAGAAGCGTTCCAAACCCTGCTGCCGGCCGAACATCATGTCGAATTGCAGATAGCGGTACTCGCGTATGATCGGATCGATATCCTGCTCCTTGCGCGCCCAATCGGGGAAAGCCTGATTGTCGCGTGTAGCCAGTTGGTAGCGGTCGACGATGCTGTATTTCTTCTGAACGCGGCCGAGGAAGCCCGTGTAGAAAGGATGCTCGTAACCCGCCGTTTTCAACAGCTGGTAGGGGAGCTGCGACGGACTGATGGTGCCGATGTCCGCACGGAGGCCCTTCTTGCTCGACCAGATGACCAGCGGCGTCTCGTGTTCCTTCCTCATGACATCGAGCGGAGCTTTCCGGGCTGCCACCTGCTGCGGCATGTAGCCTGTGTTCGGATAGACAATGCCGAGCGGCGGCAGATGATCGCCCCAGAGAACGATGATCGTTTCGCGGTCGCGTCTTTCGGCCCAGTCCATCAGCATTCTCAGGCTGCCATCGGCTTCACGCACGCCCTGTGCATAGGTGGCGAGCGTTTCGCGGTCGTCTTCGCTCAGATTGCCGTCGATATGAACGGTATTCTCAGCATAGCGGTTGGCTTCGTAAGGCCCATGTCCCTGCAAGGTGACTGCGAAAAAGAAGAATGGGCGTTCGGCCGCGTCTCCCTCGCGCATGATCTCCTTCATAAGGGAATCGTCGGCGGCGAACATGCCGCGCTTGTCCATGGTCGGCAGGGTTTCCTCGGTGTGGAACTCCTCGAAGCCGAAGGCGCGATAGACCTCATTGCGGTTCCAGAACCAGCCGCTGAAGGGATGAAGCGCGCGTGCCGTATAGCCTTCGCCGCGGAAGAAGTTGGCAAGCGACGGCAGCGGCCGGCGCACATATTGCTGATAGGGAATGCTGCCATAGGGGAGGAAGGCGTTGGAAAAGCCCGTCAGCGCTTCGAACTCGACATTGGCGGTCATGCCGCCAAATTCCGGCGAGAAGACATTGCCCGATTGTCTGGCGCGGATGGTCGGTATCGGATCGGGCGTGAAGGTGACGTTGGAAAGTCGGGTCGGATCCCAAAGGGACTCGCTCATCAGCATGATGACGTCGGGCTTTTCGCGCGGGCCGGAAAGATAGCCGTAGTTCCGCGCCGGTATCGCATCGATCGCATTGGGTCCGTAACCGACCGGTGACTTGACGTCGGCCATCGGCAGGTTGAGCGCGAAGGCGATGACGAAGCCATTGTGATTATAGTTTTCGGTCTGATCCCAGACGATCGGAATGATACCCAGTTTTTCCCGGATGAAGGAATATTGCGTCGGATCCATCTGCGAGACAAACAGCGCCGCAAATGGCAGGCAGACCGAAAGCCGCCCCATGCGCTCTCGACGGGAAAGTGCGGCCGCGTGCTTCCAGACATAGCGCCCGAGCAGGGCTGTGGCAGCCAGGCCGACGACGATGCCGATGCCAAGCCCCACGGCGGCCCAGGGACGATCACGCACCATGACGGGCATAAGCTCCACAATCTGCCGGGCAAACAGGAAATCGGACGGATAGAGCGGATCGGATAGAAAGTGCTGCTTCTGGCTGGAGATGAAGGCGGGAACGAGCAGCAGAGGTGTGACAACCAGGGCCGACAAATGCGCGCGCCCGGCAAGAGCATCGAGGATCAGCATCGCCAGCATGACGAGGCCGATCGTGGCGAGGCCGGGGCGGGACGGCGACATGAGATAAAGCCAGACCGGCGTAAGCTCGCCGCGTGCGATCCATTCGACTGCCACGACGAGGGATAAGGAGAAAAGCAGGGTCAGCAGGAGGCTCAGAAGCAGGCGCAGAGCTGCGGACTTTTGTCTCGCTGCGCCGATCTTCTGGAAAAGGGCAAGCCTGCCCGCGAGGGCGGACTCAATGACCAGTGCGACCAATGCCGTCTCCAAATGCTAAAAGCTCTTCATATAATTGTCATGCTTCTGTCATGAACGACGGATGAACTGCAAGGCAGGCTTAGTATTTTTCCGTGTAGGAACACGGCCTATGCGCGTTTCGCGATCTTTGATGCCTGCGGGCGGCGGAAGTCGGTTGCGGAAGGAGGATGCCATCGCTAAATGTATGGCATGACAGAGCAAAGCCCGATCACCCACACCATCCGCATCGCCGTCGCGCAGCTCAATCCGACGGTCGGTGACGTCTTCGGCAATCTCGCCAAGGCGCGCGAGGCACGCGCCGAAGCGGCGCGCGAAGGCGCGCAGATCGTCCTGCTGACAGAGTTGTTCATTTCCGGCTATCCGCCGGAAGATCTCGTGCTGAAGCCGGCCTTCATCCGCGCCTGCTGGAAAGCAGTGGAAGCTCTCGCTGCAGATACCGCCGACGGCGGACCGGGCGTGATCATCGGCTTTCCCCGGCAGGACGAAACCGGCCGCTACAATTCGATTGCCGTGCTCGACGGCGGGAAGGTAATCGCGGTCCGTGACAAGGTAGACCTGCCCAATTATGGCGAGTTCGATGAAAAGCGTGTCTTCGACCAAGGTGCCATGCCAGGGCCGGTCAATTTCCGCGGCGTGCGGCTGGGTATCCCGATCTGCGAGGATATATGGGGCGAGCTCGGCGTCTGCGAGACACTGGCTGAGAGCGGTGCGGAAATCCTTCTGTCGCCGAACGGTTCGCCCTATTATCGCGGCAAGGTCGATGTGCGTCATCAGGTGGTGCTGAAGCAGGTTATCGAGACGGGCCTGCCGATGATCTATGCCGCTCAGCTCGGCGGCCAGGATGAGCTGGTTTTCGATGGCGCAAGCTTCGGTTTCAACGCAGACAAGACTCTGGCTTTCCAGATGAGTCAGTTCGAAACTGCCCTGGCGGTCACCACCTGGAAGAAGAATGGCGATGGCTGGCATTGCGCCGAAGGTCCGATGGCGCATATCCCGGAAGGCGAGGAGGCCGATTATCGCGCCTGCCTGCTGGGTTTCCGCGACTATGTGAACAAGAACGGCTTCAAGTCGGTCGTGCTCGGCCTCTCCGGTGGCATCGACTCGGCGATCTGTGCCGCGATTGCCGTCGATGCATTGGGCGAGGAGCGCGTGCGCACCGTCATGCTGCCCTATCGCTATACCTCGCAGGATTCCTTGAAGGATGCGGCCGATTGCGCCAGGGCGCTTGGCTGCCGTTACGATATCGTGCCGATCGAGGATCCCGTCACCGGCTTCACCTCGGCTCTGTCCGATCTCTTCGAAGGCACAGAAAGCGGCATTACGGAGGAAAACCTGCAGAGCCGCGCCCGCGGCACCATTCTGATGGCGATCTCCAACAAGTTCGGTTCGATGGTGGTGACGACAGGCAACAAGTCGGAAATGTCCGTTGGCTACGCCACGCTCTATGGCGACATGAACGGCGGCTTCAACCCGATCAAGGATCTTTACAAGATGCAGGTCTATGCGCTGTCGCGCTGGCGCAACCTGCATGTGCCGCCGGGTGCGCTCGGTCCGTCAGGTGAGGTTATCCCTTACAACATCATCGACAAGGCGCCTTCCGCCGAGCTGAGGCCGAACCAGACCGACCAGGATTCGCTTCCGCCCTATCCGGTGCTTGACGATATCCTCGAATGCCTCGTGGAAAAGGAAATGTCGGTCGAGGAGATCGTGGCGCGCGGCCATGATGTCGCGACCGTGCATCGCGTCGAACACCTGCTCTATCTCGCGGAATACAAGCGCCGCCAGTCGGCGCCGGGCGTGAAGATCACCAAGAAGAATTTCGGTCGCGATCGCCGCTATCCGATCACCAACCGGTTCCGCGATCGCTGATCGCACGCTGGCACAGGAAGAGGATGAATGCGCAGCTCGGTCGAGATCTACAACATCCGCAGGGGTGAAAATCGCGTCGTCTGGCAGACGGACGAGCTTGTCGAGGCGCCCAACTATGCGCCCGACGGACGCTATCTGCTGCTGAACGGCGACGGATTGCTTTATCGATTGCCGCTGGATGGCAGCGGTGACGTTGTCCGCGTCGATACCGGCTTTGCGACGCGGTGCAACAACGACCACGGGATTTCGCCTGACGGCTCGTTGATTGCCATTTCCGACAAGACCGAACATGGCAAGTCCTGCATCTATGTTCTGCCGGCCGAGGGCGGCGCGCCGAGGCAGGTCACGACCAATCTGCCGTCCTACTGGCACGGATGGTCGCCGGATGGACAGCGTTTTTCCTATTGCGGCATCCGCAACGACGTCTTCGATATCTATACGATCTCGATCGATGGCGGCGAAGAGACGCGCCTGACGCATGGCGAGGGCCGCAATGACGGGCCGGATTTCTCCGCCGACGGGCAATGGATCTATTTCAATTCGAGCCGTACCGGCCTGATGCAGATCTGGCGCATCCATCCAGACGGCACCGGCCTGCAGCAGGTGACCCACGACAATTACGGCAACTGGTTCGCGCATCCATCGCCTAAGAACGACAAGGTCGTGCTGATCTCCTACGATCCCGATGTATTCGATCATCCGCGCGATCTGAATGTCCGCATGCGGCTGATGGACATGGATGGCGGCAATATCACGACGCTGTTCGAGCTCTTCGGCGGGCAGGGATCGATCAACGTGCCGAACTGGTCACCGGATGGTGATTCCTTCGCCTATGTGCGATACGAGCCGGCCTGAGCTCTGGACAGATTGCAACCGGCGCTATAGATCTGGATGCGTTCGCAGGGCGCATCCGATCCGCGGGAAGGGCAGAGCCCACCTGATGCATGTAAAATGAGACTGCCACACCTCTTTTCAGTCTGTGGGCGCGGATACCGGACGTAAATGGAAGGAGGTCTATCGTGACCACGCGCTCTTTGGCGAGCACAGCCACTCTCGATTCCCTGAAAAAGCAGGCCAAGTCTTTCCTCAAGGCCGTACAGGCCGGCGATGTTGCGGCACGCGGCCGCGTTGCACCCTATTTTGCCGACATAGCCAGCGTCGGGCTCCAGGACATTCAGATGGTCCTTGCCCGCGAATTCGGCTTTTCGAGCTGGACCAAACTCAAGGTGCATCTGGAGAATGGCGATCGAAAGCGTGTTTCGCCCGATCAGCTCGCCAACCGCTTCCTGTCGCTGGCAACAGTTTCCTATTTTGCCGATATACCGGCCGATCCTGCACGCTTCGATGAGGCGCTGGAGCTCCTGGAAGCGAATCCTGGGATTGCCGGAGACAGTATCCATGTCGCTGCCGCGCTTGGCGATGCCGACGGCATAGCTCGCTGGCTCGATCGGCAGCCGCAGCTTCTCGATCGCAAGGGCGGGCCGCATGATCTAACGCCGCTGATGTGCGCCGCCTATGCCCGCGTGCCGGGTCGTTCCAGCTTGCCGGCAGCCCGCGAACTGGTCAGGCGCGGGGCTGACGTCAATGCTTTCTTCCTCGATGGCGGACAGTACCGATTCACTGTGTTGACAGGCGTCTTCGGCGAGGGCGAGGCGGGAAAGGATCGCCAGCCTCCGCATCCGGATTGTGAGGCTTTCGCACGGCTTTTGCTTGATGCAGGCGCCGAAGCCAATGACAGCCAGGCGCTCTACAACCGCATGTTCGAGCCCGATGACACGTGCCTGAAGCTGCTGCTGGAATACGGCTTGTCGGCGACGGATACCAACAATTGGCTGGTGCGCGAGGACGGCAGATTTGTTGCGAACTCGCAGACCGTTTTCGATTATCAGCTCGCATGGGCGCTGGAACATCGCATGAGTAACCGGGTGCGCCTGCTGGTGGAAAATGGTGCCGATGTCGCCAAGGTCGTGAATGGTAGAACACCCTTCGAGTGGGCTCGCCTTGGCGGTGACCGTGAGTTGGCGATGTATCTAGTGCGCAAGGGGGCTGTGGCAGTTCGCCTGAAGCCTGAGGATTGGGCCTACATTCAAGTAAAGGCCGAGGATATCGACGCCGAGCAGATCAAGAAAATTTTCCAGCAAATGCCTGGCGGGCGCAATCTCGATATAGCAGCTGCAATGCACAGGGCTCACCCCGCCATGCTGCACGATGCTGCTGGCGAAAACAACCTTGAAGCTGTCCGCCGGATGCTGGCTTTAGGTCTCGACGTCAACGCGATGACCAGCCGCACGCCGCTGCATGAAGCGGCGCTACATGGCCATATTGAGATGGCGAAACTGCTGATCGAGCATGGCGCCGATACCACCATTCGCGATCCCCACTTTTACGCACCGGCGATCGGCTGGGCGAACTACAATGGCAAGCTGGACATGGTCGAGTTTCTGAAGACCTATCCGCTCGATATCTTCGCGGCCGCTGCCTTCGGGCAACTCGATCAGCTTGCCGAACATCTCGCCAAACATCCCGAAGTGAGAGATCTCCGCTTTGGTGATCTCCACCCTCGCGGCCAACCTTTCGACCGCGATTGGATGACGCCTCTCGGCTTTGCCATCGTTAACGGGCGCGCCGATGCCGTGCGCCTCCTGTTGGAGCATGGTGCGGATCGGTCGGTCAGGGACGCATCCGGACGGTCCTATCGTGATCTCGCGGAGGAAGAAGGAGACGACGTCATTATCTCGCTGTTACGTCAGCGCGGAATTGGCAGACAATAAATAGATGAAGCGGGTGGCCATGCAAAACGCCCGCCTGCTTATTGCGCCGGCTGAGGGCCGGCTGCCTTCGGATGCTTCAGGTCGATGCTGCCTTGGTCGGTCGCGAGAAATTGCGGCCCGACCTGACGGACCTTTTTTTCGGAGGGATCGTAGGGCCGGTCCGGCGGAAACTGCTGCGGCGCGGCTTGTGTCACCACCGGCGCTTTTGCTGCGGGGGCCTGCTTGTGCTCCAGGCTGGAGTCCTTCTGAAGCCTTGGCGTTTCGATGACGGTGATGGAGCTGTCGGGCTGCGCCAGGGACTGCTGATTTGGTGCGTAGGCATTCAGCTTCGTGTGGGTATCGATGACGATATCCGGCGTTGCCGAAGCCGGCAGGCTGCAGCCATTCCGCTGCATCGCATCCAACAACTGCCGGCGCTGCATGGCGACGGCATCGACGCGGCCGACGCTTTCCTCGCGTCGATCCATCAGCGTCGCAAGATCATCCCGCATCTGATTCAAGGACATTCGCATGTCGTCGCAGGCGCCCTGATTGTTTTCCTCGCCGAATGGCGCGTCATCATCCTCGACGCAGCCTTGCCTACGCAAATCGCTCATCGTCCGGCGGATCAATAGGTTCTGCTGCACGATGGCGCGCGAGAGCTGGCGTGTTTCCTGGCTCGCGCCGATCACGTCATCGATGTCTGTATAGCGGCCGCGCAATTCATCGCAGAAATTCACTTGTGCGAGGCTCGGCGTGGCCGTCAGCAGGGATAGCAGGGCAAAGGAAACTAGATGGGTGCCGCGATTCACGGTTCTGCTCTCGAAAGCGGTTTGAAGTCGCTGAAGATTACATGGTGTAGCTTAACAACGTATCCATGAAAACGCATGGATTTCGAGAGGATTTTCATGAAATTATAGCTCGCAGCCGCCCGATGACGGCTGCGAGAATTCTTACCTGGAGCATCTGGCGTTAGACGAGCTGGGATGCCTCGACCACGGCCAGAGCCGCCATGTTGACCACGCCGCGGGAGGTGACCGACGGCGAGAGAATATGGGCCGGAAGCGCGGTGCCGAGCAGGATCGGGCCGACATGCAGGCCGTCGGTCATGGTCTTGACCACGCCGAGCGTGATATTGGCGGCATCGAGGTTCGGGAAAACGAGCAGGTTGGCCTCGCCGGAAAGCGTGCTGTCCGGCATGACGTGGCGGCGCAGGCTTTCGGAGATGGCGCTGTCGCCATGCATTTCGCCGTCGACTTCCAGTTCCGGCGCGGCCGCGCGAACGAGCGCCAGCGCATCGCGCATCTTGGTGGCGCTTTCCGATTCCCGCGAGCCGAAGTTGGAATGCGAAACGAGAGCGGCACGCGGCTCTATGCCGAAACGCTTGATTTCTTCCGCTGCCAGGATGGCCGATTCCGCGATTTCCTCGGCGGTCGGATTAAACGTCACATAGGTATCGGTGTAGAAGGTGGCGCCGCGCTGCGAGATGAGCAGGCTCAGTGCCGAAAAATCCCGAACGTCCGGCCGCTTGCCGATGATCTGCCGGACGATGCGCAGATGGCGCTCATAACGGCCTTCCAGGCCGCAGATCAGCGCGTCGGCTTCGCCGCGCTTCAGGGCAAGCGCGCCGATCACCGTTGCGTTGGTGCGAACGATCGTGCGTGCAGCCTCGGGGATGACGCCGGCGCGGCCGACGAGCGAGAAATAGAGATCGACATATTCGCGGAAGCGCGGATCGTCTTCCGGATTGATGACGGCAAAATCGGTATGTGGACGGATCTTCAGGCCGTAGCGCTTCAGTCGGGTTTCGATGACCGACGGGCGGCCAATGAGGATCGGGACGGCAGTGCCTTCCTCGAGTAGGACCTGGGCTGCGCGCAGCACCCGCTCGTCTTCACCTTCGGAGAATACGACGCGCTTGCGCTCGGCAACCTTCGCAGCGGCGAAGATCGGCTTCATGACGAAGCCTGAGCGGAAGACGAAGCGGTTGAGTTCGTCCATATAGGCGTCGAAATCGGTGATCGGACGCAGTGCCACGCCACTGTCGGCGGCGGCCTTCGCCACGGCCGGCGCGATGCGCAGGATCAGGCGTGGATCGAAGGGCGAGGGGATCAGGTAGTTGGGTCCGAAGACCGGCGTTTCGCCGGAATAAGCGCGCGCGGCAACATCGGAAGGCTCTTCGCGGGCAAGTGCGGCGATGGCGCGCACGGCCGCCATCTTCATCTCTTCGTTGATCGTCTTGGCCCCGCAATCGAGCGCGCCGCGGAAGATATAGGGGAAGCAGAGGACGTTGTTGACCTGGTTCGGGAAATCCGAGCGGCCGGTGCAGATCATCGCGTCGGGTCGGGCGGCGCGGGCGAGATCCGGCATGATTTCCGGCGTCGGGTTGGCTAGCGCCATGATCAGCGGCTTTTCGGCCATCTGCGCCAGGAGTTCAGGCTTCAGCACGCCGGCTGCCGACAGGCCGAGGAAGACGTCGGCGCCTGGGATGGATTCGGCCAGCACACGCTTGTCGCTGTCCTGGGCGTAAACGGACTTCCACTCGTCCATCAGGACGTTGCGGTCCTTGTAGACCAGGCCCTCGATGTCGTGGACCCAGATGTTTTCGCGTTTGGCGCCGAGAATGACGAGCAGGTTGAGGCAGGCGAGGGCAGCGGCACCTGCGCCTGAGGCGACGATCTTGACCTCTTCGATCTTCTTGCCGGCCAGTTCCAGTCCGTTGAGGATGGCGGCGGCGACGATGATGGCCGTGCCGTGCTGATCGTCGTGGAAAACCGGGATTTCCATCTTCTCGCGCAAACGGCGCTCGACGTCGAAGCATTCAGGCGCCTTGATGTCTTCGAGATTGATGCCGCCGAAGGTCGGCTCGAGCGCCGAAACGGTATTGACCATCTCATCGACCGTCGGCGCTGCGATTTCGATGTCGAAGACGTCGATGCCGGCGAATTTCTTGAAGAGGACGGCCTTGCCTTCCATGACCGGCTTGGACGCGAGCGGGCCGATATTGCCGAGACCGAGCACTGCGGAGCCGTTCGAGACCACGGCCACGAGATTGGCGCGGGACGTATAGTCGGCAGCCATCTCGGGATTGTCGCGGATGGCGATGCAGGGGGCGGCGACCCCAGGAGAATAGGCAAGCGCCAGATCGCGCTGATTACCCAGCGGCTTTGTGGCTTGAATTTCAAGCTTGCCGGGGCGGGGATAGCGATGGAAATAAAGCGCCTGATCGTCGAAATTGCCGCTCGGCATGTTCTTGGCTGCTTTCGAAGTGTCGTTCGTATCCAACTCGCGTCTCCATTTCCTGCCTGCGCTAGAGCCCCCTCCATACATCAATCGCTTCGCCTTCACAGTATGCAATTGATGCTCCCGCGCGTTTTTGTCGTGGCAAAGCACGGATTGCCGCAGGTCGCGCCACGGCAGCCGCGTCATCAGGAGTTCACTACCGCGGCCTATGACGTTCTCACGCGGAGATTTTCTCATGACTTTGATTGCTTCCCATCGCGGTGGTGCCCATCTGTGGCCCGAAAACACCAGGCTCGCCTTTTCGGAGACCGCCAAGCTCGACATCGATCTCGTCGAATTCGACGTCCATCAGACCCGGGACGGCAAGCTCGTCGTTCACCACGACGCGCTGATCGACCGGATGACGGACGGTAAGGGTGCGATTGCCGATTTCAGCTATGCGAAGCTGATGCGCCATATCGTGATCGGAAGTGGCGGCGAAACCATCCCGACGCTGATGGAAACCATGGAGATCTTCGGACCGTCCGCCGTCGACCTCCGGCTGGAGATCAAGACCAAGGCGGATGGTTCGCCCTATGAGGGCATGGAAGCCCGAATTGTCGATGAGCTGCGAGTGACGGGCATGCTGACGCGCACCATGGTGACGAGTTTCGCTTTGCCGCGCCTGGAGGCCTTTGCCGTGGCGCTTGATGAACGCGGCTGGAATGTCGGCGAACTGCTCGGCTTCATCTTCCTCTGTTCGCCCCAGGCTGCCGCACAGCTGGGCTGGAATGGGATCATGGCGGCTCTGCGCAGCTCTGGAGTGCGGGAGATCGCAATCCGCGCCGATGCGCTGGATGCAGAGATCGTGGAGTTTTTCCGCAAGGGCGGCATGAAGGTACATGGATGGGCCGCACATACCGAGGAGGCGGCGCGCGCCATGTTTCGCCTTGGTGTCGCCAGCTTTACAAGCGACCGTCCAGACCTTGCAATCACGGCCAGACGCGGCTGATCCGTCTCGATTAGGCGGCAGACACAGGGTTTGTCATCTTCCTGAAACACGAGTCTGGTTTTGGAATAGCCAAGGTAGATAGGGCACGGACGTTAAAGTTCGTGAATGAAAACATGGACACCCGGCGATTCCGAACGCTGTTCATTTCTGACGTGCACCTGGGCTCGAAGGCCGCCAAGGCGGACTACCTGCTCGACTTCCTCCGTCACCACGAGGCCGATACCATCTTCCTGGTCGGCGACATCGTCGACGGCTGGCGCCTCAAGCGCAACTGGTACTGGCCGCAGGATTGTAACGATGTCGTGCAAAAGCTCCTGCGCAAGGCGCGCAAGGGCACGCGGATCGTCTACATTCCCGGCAATCACGACGAATTCCTGCGTGATTTCCCGGGCATGCATTTCGGCGGCATCGAGGTGGCGCAGCGCGCCATGCATGAAACGGCCGATGGCAAGAAGTATCTCATCCTGCATGGCGACGAATTCGACGTCGTCGTGCGCAATGCCCGCCTGCTCGCCTATCTCGGCGACTGGGCCTATGACATGGCCATCCTGATCAATGTCGGTCTTGCCGCGGTCCGCCGTCGCCTGAACATGCCTTACTGGTCGTTCTCGGCCTGGGCGAAGCTGCAGGTCAAGCATGCCGTCAACTTCATCGGCGAGTTCCAGCGTGTCGTCGCCGAGGAAGCCAAGCGCAACGATGCCGATGGCGTCATCTGCGGTCATATCCACCATGCCGTCATCGAGGATCTCGACGGCGTGCGCTATATCAATACCGGCGACTGGGTGGAAAGCTGCACGGCGATCGCGGAGCATGAGGACGGCACGTTCGAACTCATCACCTGGCGAAGCATTCTCGATACGCAGCCGGTCGGTTCGCCAGTCGAGGAAATGCCACAGTCGCTCGGTGCCCAGGCGGCCTGATCCACATCTTTTCACGGGCTTGATAATGGCCTGTCATAATTATTGATCGTCGCGGAACCGCCAAAGCTTCGGATTTATCCGAAACGTTACGATTTTGGCCATTTCTCGCCGTAGTCGTACTCTCGATAGCATGATAGGGACAAATCAGTTCCCCTTCAGGTCTGTCATGATTCCCGCGATCAAATCCTTCCAGGGCGAGGGTGCGCCCCCATATTTCCGCCTGCGCACCGCCTTGTCCTATTGCGCGCCATTATTCGTGAACGGAATCGCCCTGCCGTTCTTTCCCGTCTGGCTGGCGGGGCTGAATTTCAGCGACCACGAGATCGGTCTCGTGATCGCGATCCCCATGGTCGTGCGCGTGCTGGTGACGCCTGTCATCGCCGTGCTTGCCGATCATATGACGGAACGTGCCGATGTGTTGCTGTGGTCCGGCGCCCTGTCGCTTCTGACGGCGATCGCGCTCTACTGGACCAGCGACTTCTGGCCGGTGCTCCTGGTCTATGGCATCCAGGGCGCAACCTATGCGCCATACGTGCCGGTGGTGGAATCGATCGCCATGTCGGGGGTGCGCCGCTGGGGCTTCGATTACGGCTCCATGCGCGTGTGGGGCTCGATCACATTCATCGTGTCGACTCTTCTCGGCGGTCAACTGATCGGCATGTGGGGCGGAGCGACCGTATTGCCTGTCATGGTGGCAGGTTTCATCCTGACGACTCTGATGGGCCTGTTTGCTCCGCGCATCGGGCCGACGCGCCGCCGCAACCAGCCGATCAATCTGCAACCGCCAATCGGAAACCTGCGTTCCCCACATTTGCTTGTCACCATGATCGGGGTATCGATACAGCAGTCGAGCCATGCGATGCTTTACACCTTCGCGTCGATCTATTGGCGCAAGCTGGGCTTTTCCGGTGCGGAGATCGCCGTTCTCTGGAGTATCGGCGTTGCGGCGGAGGTGATGGTCTTCTTCCTTTCGAAAAAGCTGAGCCGGCGGTTCAGCGCGTGGACGCTGATCTTTTTTGGCTCGACCATGTGCATCCTGCGCTGGATTCTGTTTCCGATGAATTTCGGTTTCCTGGGCTATTTCGTGCTGCAGTGCTTCCATTCCTGCACCTATGCCTGCGTTCATACCGGCATCCAGCGACGCATCGTCGCCTCGGTCCATGAAACGCAGGAATCATCGGCTCAGGGCGCTTATTATTTCTATAACGGTATGTTCCTCGGCCTGATGACGCTGGCGTCCGGCTATCTCTATGCGTGGCTGGACATTGAAAGCTATTATGTCATGGCCGGCATTGCCGCTTTCGGCCTGGGCATGGTCATTTTCGCCTATGGGCTGCAGACCCGAAAGACGGCGATAGGCGGAGGCGCTCACGGCGTGTCCTAACGCGGTGCAACAAATTCATTTGGATATCAAAAAGCCGTGACATATGTTGGCGCCGGCGCGAGATGGAAATTCCCTGCCTAGTCGGTGTATTAAACATCGACCATGCAGGCTCTCTGAGTCGGCGCATGTTGTGCCAGATTTGAAAGACGCGTGAATTTGAAAGCGGCCGAACAAAAGTCCGATGCACCGAGAATCGATGATGCGCCCGAGGGTGCGGGTCATCGCTATCGGCTGGAAGGCAATTGGCGCAGCGCCAATGTGCATGGCGTACTGCGGCAGATCGAGCAGCTGTCGAAGCGCAGTTCCGGCGGCGAGGTCGTGATCGACGTTTCCGGTCTTTCGGATGTCGATACGGCGGGTGCGCTGCTGATCCGCCGGCTCAAGGAAAGCCAGGAAGCACATAAAGCCCACGTCACCATCGAAGGCTCCAATCCGCATATCGACGAATTGTTGACGGCATTCGATGAAGATCCCGACGCGGAAACCGGAGAGCCGAAACCGAAGACATCCTTGGCGGAGCGGATTCTCGCGCCCATCGGCAAGAGCGTCTATGAGATCTGGGGCAATCTTATCGCCGCCATGTATATATTGGGTTCGGCCGTGCGCGGCGCGCAGCTCAAATTCGGGCGCGGCAGCGGCGTTTCGCCGGCCTCGATCGTCAATCAGATCGATCACATGGCGGTGCGCGCTGTTCCGATCATTCTGCTGATGTCATCTTTGATCGGCGCCATCATCGCGCAGCAGGGCGCTTTCCAGCTGCGCTATTTCGGCGCCGAAGTCTTCGTCGTCGATCTGGTCGGCATCCTGCAATTGCGCGAAATCGGCGTGCTTTTGACCGCGATCATGATCGCCGGCCGTTCCGGCAGCGCGATCACCGCGGAAATCGGCTCGATGAAGATGCGGGAGGAAGTCGACGCGCTGAAGGTCATGGGTTTGAACCCTATCGGCGTGCTGATTTTCCCGCGGCTGGTGGCGCTGACCGTGGCCTTGCCCTTGCTGACGGTCATTGCCAACTTCGCTTCGCTTTTTGGCGCCGCGATGGTCGCCTGGGCCTATTCCGGCATCACCTTTGCGACCTTCATCTCGCGCCTGCACGAGGCCATCAGCCTGTCGACGGTCATTTCGGGCATGATCAAGGCGCCGTTCATGGCGCTTGTCATCGGCATCGTCGCGGCGGTGGAGGGATTGAAGGTCGGAGGCAGCGCCGAATCGCTTGGCCAGCATGTGACCTCGTCCGTGGTGAAGTCGATCTTCGTCGTCATCCTGATGGACGGGCTCTTTGCCATGTTCTACGCAGCAATCGACTTCTGAGGAATGGCAGGGATGAGCGCGCTTCACTCGGACATTCCGCTGCAGAAAGATGAGCATGGCCGCGATATCGTGCTGTCGGCGCGGGATGTCACCGTCGCTTTCGGATCGAAAGTCGTACTGGATAAATTGAACCTGAATATCTATCGCGGTGAGATCCTTGGTTTCGTCGGGGCTTCAGGCGCGGGCAAGTCGGTGCTGCTGCGCACGGTGCTGCGGCTGTTGCCGCGGCGCTCGGGCAAGATCGAGATCCTCGGTGAGGACTATGACACGCTCTCCGAGCCGGAGCGAAACCAGCTGGACATGCGGCTCGGCGTCCTTTTCCAGCAGGGTGCGCTGTTTTCGTCCCTGACGGTAAAGGAAAACATTCAGGTGCCGATGCGGGAATATCTGGACCTGCCGCAGGAGATGATGGACGAACTGGCGCTGATGAAGATCCGGATGGTGGGTCTTGCCGCCGATGCTGCCGACAAATATCCTTCCGAGCTTTCCGGCGGCATGATCAAGCGCGCAGCACTGGCGAGAGCGCTGGCGCTCGATCCCGACCTCGTTTTCCTCGATGAGCCGACATCCGGCCTCGATCCGATCGGTGCCAGCGAATTCGACGAGCTGATTGCCAGGCTGCGCGACACGCTCGGCCTGACCGTTTATATGGTGACTCACGACCTCGACAGCCTGTTTTCCGTCTGCGACCGTATTGCTGTCCTGGGACAGAAGCGGGTATTGGTGGAAGGTACGGTTGAGGACATGCTCGCCTGTGATGACCCCTGGGTGCAATCATACTTCAGGGGCAAGCGCGCACGTTCGATCGTGCCGCGGGAAGACATCAGGGGGCACAACGACGACAAGGGCGCAGTCGCCAACGGCCGCGAGAAGTGACTGGAGACAATGGAAACCAAAGCGAATTATACGATCGTCGGATTCTTCACGCTGCTGGTTATCGCGGCTGCCTTCGGTTTCGTCTACTGGATGGCCGAGTACGGCCGCGGCGGCCCGATGGTCGAGCTCGTGGTGCGCATTCCCGGCTCGGCAAACGGCTTGAGCGTCGGTTCGCCGGTCCGCTTCAACGGCATTCAGGTCGGCTCGGTGCAGGGGCTGTCGATTGACGCCGACGATCCCAATTATTCTCTGGCCTTCACCCAGGTACGCGCCGATGCGCCGGTCTATACCTCGACCAAGGCTATCCTGGAAATTCAGGGTCTGACGGGTGCTGCCTATATCGAGCTCTCCGGCGGGCGCAACGGCGACGAGAACATCCTGAAGCGTTCGGTCGATACCGGCAAGCGCGCGGTGCTGCTCGCCGATCAGTCGAGCGTGACGAACCTGCTGACGACGGCCGACAAGATCCTCAACCGTGCCAACGACACGATCGGCGACATCCAGGGCTTCGTTTCGGATTCGCGCGGACCTTTGACCGACACGGTGCGCAACGCGCAGAAATTCTCCAAGGCCATTGCCGACAATTCCGACAATATCGATAAGTTCCTGGCAAGCGTCGGACAATTGTCCGATACCTTCAGGACTGTCTCGGTCCGCGTCGACTCGACACTGGATGCGATCGAGAAGCTGGTGCGTGCAGTCGATGCCCAGAAGGTTAACGACGTCATTGCCAATGCCGACAAGATCACGGCGAACGTGGCGGATGCCACAACCGATCTGAAGGCGACCGTTGCCAGTTTCAAGGAGACGGCCGACACCTACAATGCTTTCGGCCAGAAGGCGCAGAAGACGCTTGAGCGCGTCGACCAGATCATTGCATCGATCGATCCGGCAAAGGTCAAGGGATCGGTCGATGACGTTGCCGAGGTGACGAAGCAGGCGCGCGCAGCCATCGCCTCTATCCGCGATGTCGCCAGCTCCGTTGCTTCCCACCAGCGGGATATCGATCAGACGATTGCCAATGCCCGCGATATCTCCACCAAGCTCAATACGGCATCCGGCAAGGTCGACGGCATTCTGACGAAGGTCGATTCCCTGCTCGGTAACGACAGCACCCAGTCGCTGTTTGTCCAGGCCAGGGAGACGCTCGAATCCTTCAAGAAGACGGCTGACAATCTCAACTCCCGCATCGGGCCGATCGCCGACAACCTGCAGAAGTTCTCAAGCGGTGGCCTGCGCGACGCACAGACCCTGATCAACGACATGCGGGGCACGGTTGACAATCTGAATACTACAATCACAAATTTCGACCGCAATCCGCAGCGACTGATCTTCGGCGGCGATACGGTCAAGACATATGATGGCCGCGCGCGGCATTGATGAATAGCGATATCTGATTTCCAGGGGATAAGCGGAATATGGTCGGTTGCGTGTCGAGTGAGCGTCATCAGGTGTGGAAAGCTGTGATCGTATTGCCGGTGCTCGCAGCCCTGCTCGGAGGCTGTGGAACAGCCTCGAATAATGACACCTACGATCTTTCCGCGTCGGTGAAGGCAAACGGGCCCTCGGTCAAGAACCGCCAGATCCTCATCCCGCCGCCGACGGCGCTGCAGGCACTGGACAGCAACCAGATCGTCATCCGCGTCTCGCCTTCGGAAATCCAGTATCTCGGAAAGTCGCAATGGAGCGACAAGCTGAGCAAGATGGTGCAGTCGAAGCTGGTGGAGGCCTTCGAGAATACCGGAAAGCTCGGCGGCGTCGGCGTGCCGGGGCAGGGCCTTGCGATCGACTATCAGATCGTCACCGACATCCGCTCCTTCGAGATCAACGCCTCCGGCGGCCATAAGACGGCGACGGTCGAAATCTCGGAAAAGATCCTGAACGACCGCACCGGTACGGTGAAGGCACAGAATGTCTTCCGCAAGGTCGTGCCGGTCAGCGGTGGCAGCAATCCGGATTTCGTCCGCGCGCTCGATGCAGCGTTTGCAGGCGTGGCCGGCGAGCTCGTCGATTGGACGTTGCGTTCGCTGTAAGGGCGCCCGGAGCAGTTCAGTTCTTCGCGGGATATCCGAGCTGCTCTATCCTTCCGTTTTTGCAAGTCCAGGGCTTTACGCAATTCCGGACGGAAAACCGCTGCGCACTTTTCCTGGAATTGCTTCAGCGCTCCATAAGCTCTTTCAACGTCTTCAGATCCCTCATTATGTGCGCGGCATCGGCTGCAAACTGGTCTTCGGTCATGCCGGGCAGCCGGAGCAGGGTGAACATGACCTCGCAGCCATCGCCATTCGGTACGACGCGCAGGGAATTGTGCACCTGCAGGCCGGATTCGAGCGTCACCCGATGGTCGATGACGCCGAAATCGTTGCGGGGCGAGAAGTGCACGCGGACAGTACCGAGCGTCCCTTCCGCGATCCAATCGTCTCCATCCTGCGTCAATCCAGATGCCAGGCCCGAGGCCCAGAAAGGCATGTTTTCCGGACGGCTGGCATAGCCGTAGACTTCCTTCCAGTTGCGATCGATGGAGATATGCACGATCTTCGCACTCATGGTCGACATGGTGTCTTCCTCCTCTATATCCCTCATGGGCTGACGATCGGTCATTGCAGCTTCGGGAAATGGATAAATCACGAATCCAGCAACATTCTTGCACAGTCCTGCAAAGGGGACGATTCATGGCTTGCGAAGGCTTGCCGTTTTCCGTCCGGAGTGCAACAACAACGCCGAACGTAGGGCCGTCGCAGGTCACGTCGAGGGCATTGCGTCATATCGGATGTTGATGCGTCTTCAGGATAGGGCCGGGCGCAGTCAAAGACTCATTGGAGGATTGTCGTGGAAAAGGCAGAAATCGGGCTGATCGGTCTCGCGGTAATGGGATCGAATCTGGCGCTCAACATTGCCGAAAAAGGCAATAAAATCGCCGTGTTCAACCGCACGCCGCAGGTAACGGATGAATTCTACGCGAATGCGGGCGCGCTCAAGGACAAGATCATTCCCTGCAAGACGATCGAGGAATTCGTCGAGGCAATCCGTCCGCCGCGGCCGATCATCATCATGATCAAGGCGGGCGAGCCGGTCGACCAGCAGATGGCGGCGCTGCAGCCCTATCTCGACAGGGGCGATATCATGATCGACGCCGGCAATGCCAATTTCCGCGATACGATCGCCCGTTTCGATCGCCTGAAGGATACTGGCCTGACCTTCATCGGCATGGGTGTATCCGGCGGCGAGGAAGGTGCGCGTCATGGCCCCTCCATCATGGTCGGCGGCACGGAAGATTCCTACAAGCGCGTCGAAAAGGTGCTGACGTCGATTGCCGCCAAATACAATGACGATCCATGCGTTGCATGGCTTGGCAATGACGGCGCCGGACATTTCGTCAAGACCATCCACAATGGCATCGAATATGCCGACATGCAGATGATCGCCGAAATCTACGGCACTCTGCGTGACGGCCTCGGTAAGAACGCCGCTGAAATCAGCTCGATCTTCGGCGACTGGAACAAGGGCCGCCTGAATTCCTACCTGATCGAGATCACCGAGAAGGTTCTGGCCGCCAAGGACCCGGCGACCGGCAGTGCCATGCCAGATGTCATTCTCGACAAAGCCGGCCAGAAGGGCACAGGCAAGTGGTCTGCCATCGAAGCGCAGAACATGGGCATTCCCGCGACCGCGATCGAGGCGGCCGTTGCGGCCCGCAGCCTGTCCGCGATCAAGAGCCAGCGTGAAGCTGCCGAGAAGATCTTCGGCACGCCGGATTACAAATTCCCGATCAGCTTTGGTCCGGACCTGCTGAAGGACCTCGAGCTTGCGCTGTTTGCAGCCAAGATCGGCGCCTATGCACAGGGCTTTGCCGTCATGGCGGAGGCCTCGAAGGAATTCAACTGGTCGCTGCCAATGCCTGTGATCGCCAAGATCTGGCGCGCCGGCTGCATCATCCGTTCGCAGTTCCTCGACGAAATCACCAGCGCCTTCACCAAGACCCCGGATGCGGCGAACCTGATCGTCACGCCGGCCTTTGCCGAGATGGTCAAGGAATCGATCCCGTCGCTGCGCCGCATCGTTTCGGCTGCGACCGCTGCCGGCCTTCCGGTTCCAGCCCTTGCATCGGCGCTGACCTATTTCGACGCCTATCGCCAGGCTCGCGGCACCGCCAACCTGATCCAGGCGCAGCGCGACTTTTTCGGCGCGCATGGTTTCGACCGAGTCGATGGGAAGGATATTCATCACGGCCCGTGGGGCAGCGGCGCCAACGGCTAAAAGAAATCCCAGGATCTGAAACAAAGAGGCCCGCTCGAGACATCCGGCGGGCCTTTCGTTGTCAGCTCTTCGGCCAGACGGGTGGGCTGATGCTCTGCAGCAGTTCCGGCTCCACGCCGTCGATACGGGCGATGACGGCTTTGGCGAGTTCCCGGCCGGCATGGCGGAAATCTTCCGACACTGTGATGATCTCGGGCCTGATCCAGCTCAGGACATCGGCCGATTGCTTGGAGACCATGTCGATGTCGCGGCCGAGACGGAAGCCTGCCGCCTCGATGCCGGCATTGACGGCGATAGCACCGCCGCTGCTGGAACAGATGATCCCATCGGGCGCATGCGGAGAGCGCATCAGTGCTTCGGTCGCGTCCTTGATATCGGCAAGCGCATTGTCGGTGGATATCCTGAGCGGAATCTCCTCGGCACCATATTGATGCAGGCCGGTCTGGAAGCCGATGCGGGTATGCGAATAGTAGGTGAGCTTGCTCGATGGCTGCAGCAGGGCCAGGCGACGCCGCCCTCTTGCAGCCAGTGCACGGACGGCCTCGTGCGCGAAGGCCTCGTTGTCGAAGTCGTGGAAGGGATGGATGATGCCCATATCCGTCCGCCCGTGCGTGGCGAAAGGCATGTTGCGATCATGCATCAGCTCGACGCGCGGATCGTCCGGCTCTGTACGCGATATGATGACACCATCGGCGGAGCCGGTGTCGAGGATGTAGCGCACCGGCACCAGCGGATCCTTGCTATGCGAGTGCGGCGTGATGACCAGGTGATATTGCGTGCCGGCAAGGACCTCGGAAATGCCGAAGACCATGTGGCTGGTAAAGCCCATGATTTCTTCGTCGATGCTCAGCACCAGCGCGATGACATTGGTCTTGCCCGTTCTGAGGCGCACGCCGGCCCGGTTCGGCTGATAACCCAGTTGGCGGGCGACCATACGCACGCGTTCCTTGGTCTCGGCACCGATATCGGGAGCATCCTTCAGCGCGCGTGAAACAGTGGTAATTCCAAGCCCCGTCATGAAGGCGATCGTTTTCAGTGTTGGCCGCTCCGGCCCAGACTGCGTGCCGCCGCCTGAAGTTCTCTTATTGTCCATTCCGTTCAAGCCCGCCTCCCGGCCGCCTCCCGCGGCCAATCCGCTTATATTGCCCAGGCCTGCATCGCAAGCACGGGCGAAACGCGGCGCCTCCTCGCTCTGAATAGAAACTGTAACGATACAGTACGAATGTCGAGCACTATTTTGGATGCGTCCTTCGATAATATTTCCAGCGGTTGTATTCGAACCTGCGAACGGATCGGGTTTCATTCGTAGCATAGGACGAGGGGGCGGTTACAGATTCCTACAATTATATTGTTTTATAATCAGATAGTTACGTGGAAAGGCCCTTGAGTCTGCCTGTTGAAAAGTCAATGCGTTCGGCCTAATTTTGTAGACGAAAATTTAGCCACAGGTTGTATAATCGTCCATTATCGAAAAAATCTCGAGTTGGCGGTTGCGCAGCGAAAATGATTCGACTACGTTTTTCCGGCAACGTTTCAGTGAGGGAGGAGAACTCATGAATATTCGTTTGATAGCTGCTGCGCTGGCTGCTTCCGTCGTATTGCCACTTGGTGCGGCCAAGGCGACCGACCTGGAGGTAACCCATTGGTGGACTTCGGGCGGTGAAGCAGCCGCCGTGGCCGAGTTGGCAAAGGCTTTCGACGCAACTGGCAATCATTGGGTCGATGGCGCGATCGCCGGCTCCGGCGGTACTGCGCGTCCGATCATGATCAGCCGTATCACCGGCGGTGATCCGATGGGCGCCACTCAATTCAACCACGGACGTCAGGCCGAGGAACTGGTGCAGGCGGGCCTCATGCGCGACCTGACCGATGTCGCGACGCAGGAACACTGGAAGGATATCGTTCGTCCATCCAGCTTGCTCGATTCCTGCACGATCGACGGCAAGATCTATTGCGCACCGGTCAATATTCATTCCTGGCAGTGGCTCTGGCTTTCGAATGCAGCCTTCAAGAAGGCCGGCGTCGCGGTTCCAAAGAACTGGGACGAGTTCGTTGCCGCCGCTCCTGCGCTGGAAAAGGCAGGCATCGTTCCGCTCGCTGTCGGCGGTCAGCCATGGCAGGCGGCAGGCGCCTTCGACGTCCTGATGGTCGCCATCGCCGGCAAGGATACCTTCGAGAAAGTGTTCAAGGACAAGGATGCGAAAGTAGCTGCTGGGCCGGAGATCGCCAAGGTCTTCAAGGCTGCAGACGACGCCCGCAAGATGTCGAAGGGCTCCAACGTTCAGGATTGGAACCAGGCCACGAATTTGGTCATCACCGGCAAGGCCGGCGGCCAGATCATGGGGGACTGGGCGCAGGGTGAGTTCGCCTTGGCAGGCCAGAAGGCAGGCACGGACTATACCTGCCTTCCGGGTCTCGGTGTCAATGAAGTCATCTCCACAGGCGGCGACGCATTCTACTTCCCGCTGCTGAAGGATGAGGCCAAGTCGAAGGCTCAGGAAGCTCTCGCCAAGACGCTTCTCGATCCGAAGACCCAGGTTGCCTTCAACCTGAAGAAGGGTTCGCTGCCGGTGCGCGGCGACGTGGACCTCACAGCAGCCAACGACTGCATGAAGAAGGGCCTGGAGATCCTGAAGAAGGGTAATGTGATCCAGGGTACGGACCAGCTTCTCTCTGCCGACAGCCAGAAGCAGAAAGAGGATCTGTTCTCCGAGTTCTTCGCCAATCCTTCGATGACGCCGGAAGCCGCCCAGAAGCGCTTCGTCGAGATCATCACCGCTGCTGATTGATCTCTATCTTCTCGCTGTAGGATACCGGCCTCGCGCTGCGGGTCGGTATCATGGCCGGGACACGTTCTGTGACCCGGCCGGCTACGGCGCCTCAGGCGACCGGCCCATAGAGATGTGACGTTGGCCGTGAATGAGGAGAGAGCGACAGGAGCCGGGCCATGATCCCAGAGTTCCTGATCGTCGAAGCAATAGCGCTTTAGAAGGAGCTACAATGACGGGTCATGCGAAAGCCGGCCGGCCAAATCAACTACTGCGCAATCTCAATTCGAAGATTGCATCCATTCCAATGATCCTGACGGCCGTCGTCATCTTCCTGGGCGGCACAATCTGGACCGTGGTATATTCCTTCACTAATTCAAAGCTGCTGCCACGTCTCAGCTTCGTCGGGCTGGACCAATACCATCGTTTGTGGGCAGCGCCGCGCTGGGTCGTGTCCATCGAAAACCTTGCCGTTTACGGCATTCTTTCCATGATATTCAGTCTCGTCATCGGCTTCGTGCTGGCCGCGCTGATGGACCAGAAGATCCGGTTCGAAAACACGTTCCGTACGATTTTCCTCTATCCTTTCGCCCTCTCTTTCATCGTCACCGGCCTCGTATGGCAGTGGCTGCTCAACCCCGAATTCGGCATTCAGTCCGTGGTGCGTTCGCTCGGTTGGACGACCTTTACTTTCGATCCGCTCTATACGCCAAGCATCGTCATCTATGGCGTGCTGATCGCTGCACTCTGGCAGGGAACGGGCCTGGTGATGTGCCTGATGCTCGCCGGCCTTCGCGGCATCGACGAGGACATCTGGAAAGCAGCGCGTGTGGATGGGATACCCATGTGGAAGACCTATCTGTTCGTTATCATTCCGATGATGCGCCCCGTTTTCATCACAACTCTGGTCATCATCGCCAGCGGTATCGTCAAGGTCTATGACCTCGTCGTCGCGCAAACGAGCGGCGGGCCCGGCATCGCTTCGGAAGTCCCGGCAAAATACGTCTACGATTACATGTTCCAGGCGCAGAACCTCGGTCAGGGATTTGCAGCTTCCACCATGATGCTGGTCACTGTGGCGATCGTCGTCATCCCCTGGGCTTACCTGGAATTCGGCGGAGGGCGCAAACGTGTCTGATACCATTACTCTCAAGAATGCGAACGGCGGTGCTGCCTTGACGGACAAGACGCTCTCCGGACCGAGCGGCCGCAAGCCGCGCCGGGTGATTTCCGGCCGTAACATCATGCTCTACGGCACGCTCTTCGTTGCCGCGACCTATTACCTGTTGCCGCTGTATGTGATGATCGTCACCTCCCTGAAGGGAATGCCGGAAATCCGGCTTGGCAACATATTCTCGCCGCCGCTCGAGATCACATTCGAACCATGGGTGAAAGCCTGGGCAACGGCTTGCACCGGTCTCAATTGCGACGGTCTTTCCCGCGGCTTCTGGAATTCCGTACGCATCACAGTGCCGTCCACCATCCTTTCGATCGCGATTGCTTCGGTCAACGGTTATGCGCTCGCCAACTGGCGGTTCAAGGGCGCGGATTTCTTCTTCTCGATCCTCATCATCGGCGCGTTCATCCCCTATCAGGTGATGATCTATCCGATCGTCATCGTGCTGCGCGAAATCGGGATCTACGGGACGCTCAGCGGTCTTATCCTGGTGCACAGCATCTTCGGCATGCCGATCTTGACCTTGCTGTTCCGCAACTATTTCGCGTCGCTTCCTGCGGAGCTCTTCAAGGCTGCGCGCATCGATGGCGCCGGCTTCTGGCAGATTTTCCTGCGCATCATGCTGCCCATGTCGCTGCCGATCTTTGTCGTCGCCATGATCCTGCAGATTACGGGCATCTGGAACGACTTCCTGTTCGGCGTCGTCTTCACCAGGCCGGAATATTATCCGATGACCGTCCAGCTCAACAATATCGTCAATTCCGTCCAGGGCGTGAAGGAATACAACGTCAACATGGCGGCAACGATCCTGACGGGTCTGGTTCCGCTTATCGTCTATTTCGTCTCCGGACGGCTTTTCGTTCGGGGCATCGCCGCCGGCGCAGTGAAGGGGTGATCCATGAACAGCAGCGTTTCCATCAAAGACCTGTCGCTCGATTTCGGCTCGGTCACCGTTCTGAAGAACCTCAATCTCGAGATCAATGACGGCGAATTCCTGGTGCTCCTGGGGTCGTCGGGCTGTGGCAAGTCGACCTTGCTCAATTGCATCGCCGGCCTGCTCGACATCACCGAGGGGCAGATATTCATCAAGAACAAGAACGTCACCTGGGAAGAGCCGAAGGATCGTGGCATCGGCATGGTGTTCCAGTCCTATGCCCTCTATCCGCAGATGACGGTCGAAAAGAACCTGTCCTTCGGCCTGCGCGTTGCCAAGGTGCCGCAGGATGAGATCAACAAGCGCATCGCGCGTGCCGCCGAGATCCTTCAGATCCAGCCGCTATTGAAGCGCAAGCCGGCCGAGCTTTCGGGCGGCCAGCGTCAGCGCGTCGCGATCGGCCGGGCCCTGGTGCGCGATGTCGACGTCTTCCTTTTCGACGAGCCGCTGTCGAACCTCGATGCCAAGCTGCGTTCGGAGCTGCGCGTCGAAATCAAGCGGCTGCATCAGTCGCTGAAGAACACGATGATCTATGTCACCCATGACCAGATCGAGGCGCTGACGCTCGCCGACCGCATCGCGATCATGAAGAACGGCGTCATCATGCAGCTCGATGATCCCACGACGATCTATAATGAACCGCGCAATCTCTTCGTGGCCGGTTTCATCGGATCGCCATCGATGAACTTCCTCAAGGGCGAGCTGGTCAATCGCGAAGGCAAGGTTGTGTTCGCGACCAATGACGTGCTGTTTTCTCTCGATGGCTATAAGGCTGGCGAGGCGTTGCAGACTGGCCGCAAGGTCGTGCTGGGCGTCCGTCCCGAGCACATCAAGGTCAATGAAGAGGCCGCGGCCGGCGCCGAGATCCACGATGCCACCGTCGATATCGAGGAGCCGATGGGTGCCGACAACCTTCTGTGGCTGAAGCATGCCGGCCATACGATGTCGGTTCGCGTGAACGGCGCCAGGCGCTTTGGCCCCGGTTCGGCCGTAAAGCTCGGCTTTGACATGTCTCTCGCATCGCTCTTTGATGCGCAGACGGAGCTCAGAATCTGATCACATGCAAGGAGGTGGCCTTGCCGCCTCCGTCTTACAGCGGTCCGAGGAGGTCCGATGTCGTCTTCGCTCAATGATAACTTCACCGTCGATCTGGCCGGATCCTGGAGATTGACCTCTCCCGACAGCGATCATTCGCTTGCCATGTCGCTGCCCGGTGACGTCCACACGGCCCTACATGCGGAAGGGCTTATTCCCGATCCCTATTTCGGCCGCAACGAAGAGGTCGTGCAGTGGGTCGCCCAGCAGGATTGGGAGCTGACACGCAGCTTCACGCTGGATGACGCGGGCGGCGACTGGTATCTCGATATCGATTATCTCGACACCGTCGCCAGCGTCTATGTCAACGATACGCTGGTGCTGGAGGCCGATAATTGCTTCCAGCGTTATCGTCCCGATGTCTCGAAGGCGCTGAGGGCGGGTGAGAACACCATTCGCATCGTCCTGCATTCGAGTATCGCTGCCGGAGCCGCCCTGCAGGCGAAGCAGCCCTTCTACATTCCCTACAGCACCGGTAATTCGCCGATCCCGAACGGCAACATGCTGCGCAAGCCGCAGTGCCATTTCGGCTGGGACTGGAACATCGCGATTGCGCCGCTCGGCCTTTACGGCACCATTGCACTGAAAAAGCTCGAGATCGCCCGTATCGAGAATGTCGTCACGCAACAGATCCATAATGACGACGGCTCCGTCGATCTCAAGGTGACGGTGGCGCTATTTGCCAAGGGAACGGGGATTGCGCAACTCTATTTCTCGCTCGGCGACGAGCGCGTGCGCCTCGACGTCGGCGTCAATGCCGGCGAAACCTCAATCACCCACTTCTTCCATGTCGACAAGCCGAGGCTCTGGTGGCCGGCCGGCAATGGCGAACAGGCGCTCTATACGCTTTCGGTGGAAACCAATTTCGAAACCGTCACCCGCCAGATCGGCCTGCGCACGGTGGAGTTGATCACTACGGAGGATGAAGCGGGCAGCCGTTTTGCCTTGAAGGTCAATGGCCGCGAGATCTTTGCCCGTGGGGCAAACTGGATTCCGGCTGACGCACTGTTTTCCCGCTCCAACCCGGCCGCGACCGAGGATCTGCTGCAATCCGCCGTCGATGCCAATATGAATGCGATCCGCGTCTGGGGCGGCGGCTTCTACGAGCATGACTGGTTCTATGATACTTGCGACCGACTGGGGTTGATGGTGTGGCAGGATTTCATGTTCGCCTGCAATCTCTACCCGTCGACGGGTGATTTCCTTGAGAATGTCGAGGAGGAGGTTGGCTATCAGGTTCGCCGGCTTGCGACGCATCCCTCCATCGTTCTCTGGTGTGGTGATAATGAGTTGGTGGGCGCGCTCACCTGGTTCGAGGAGTCCCGCAAAGATCGGGATCGCTATCTCGTCTCCTACGATCGCCTGAACAGGACGATCGAGACGGCAATGAAGAAGGCCCTGCCGGATGCGATCTGGTGGCCGTCGAGCCCGGCTTCGGGTTATCTCAATTTCGGCGACGCCTGGCATGCCGATGGCTCCGGCGACATGCATTATTGGTCGGTCTGGCACGAGAACAAATCCTTCGACAATTATCGCTCCGTGCGGCCGCGATTCTGCTCGGAATTCGGCTTCCAGTCCTACACCTCACTGCCCGTCATCAAGACCTATGCCGAGGCGAAGGATATGAATATCGCCTCTCCGGTCATGGAGCTGCACCAGAAGAACGCCGGCGGCAACGAGCGGATTGCCGGCACGATGTTCCGCTATTTTCGCTTCCCGAAGGATTTCCCGAATTTCGTCTATCTGAGCCAGGTCCAGCAGGGCCTCGCCATCAAGACGGCGGTGGAATATTGGCGGTCGCTGAAGCCGCATTGCATGGGTACGATCTACTGGCAGCTCAACGACACCTGGCCTGTCGCTTCGTGGTCCAGCTTGGATTACGGCGGCCGATGGAAGGTGATGCACTATCTGGTGCGGCGCTTCTTCCAGCACGTATCCGTCGCGGCAATTCCCTCCGAAGACAACAAGACGATCCGCTTTTCTCTGGTCAACGATACCAATGCCGACATCATGGCCGATATTTCGGTATCGCTGCTGAAGCTCGACGGCGAGCGTGTGCCGCTGACGACGGCGCATGCCGTCTGCACGCCGGATGCTGCCGTCACGGCATTATCGATCGACGCGGATCAAGTGCCGGCGGATTGCCTGCTGGCGTGGCGCTTCACCGCATCGAACGGCATGGGCGGCGAGGGGCACTATGTCCACGGCACCTATAAGGCGCTCGAGCTTCAGCCTGCCGGGCTGACGGTGCTGCGGGAGGAGAAAGAGGAAAACGGGACAGTGGAACTCACTGTCACCGCCAAGGGACTTGCGCTGTTCGTGATGATCGAGAGCGAGGCGGAAGGGCGTTATTCCGACAACGCCTTCGATCTTGCCGCCGGCGAAAGCCGCCGCGTCGTGTTCACGCCAGCCAAGCCGCTCGCAAGCGGCGTGCCCGAATTCCGCATCTACGATTTGCAATCCAGCCAGTCGGTGGATTGAGCCATCGCGTCGCAGTGGCGGCGCTTTCGGGGCCCCAAGCCCCAAGATAGACGGCCCGAAGGCCATTGGAGGACTATTGATGACGAAACTTGGATTTCAGATTTACAGCGCCCGCAATTTCCAGCCCTATTCGGAGATCTTCGTCAAGCTCGGCAAGGCCGGCTACGCCGAAGTTGAAGGCTTCGGCGGCATCTATGCCGATCTCGATGAGGCGGGCCTCAAGAACCTGCGCGCCGAACTCGACAAGAACGGCCTGCGGATGGCAAGCGGCCATTTCAGCCCGGATTTCCTTGGCGGCGAAGTGCAGAAGTCGCTGACCATTGCCAAGACGCTCGGCATGGATTCGATCTATGCGCCGCATATCGCTGCTGATCAGCGCCCGAAGGATGCCGCCGGCTGGCGCGCCTTCGGCAAGCGCCTGCATGAAATGAGCAAGCCCTACAAGGATGCGGGCTTCGAATTCGGCTGGCACAACCACGACTTCGAATTCGTCAAGCAGGCCGACGGTTCGCTGCCGATCGAACAGATCTTCGAAGGCGCTCCGGATATTTCCTGGGAAGCCGATATTGCTTGGGTCATCCGTGGCGGCGGCGATCCCTTCGCCTGGATCGAAAAGCTCGGTCCGCGCATCACCGCCGTTCACGTCAAGGACATTGCGCCGGCGGGCGAGAACAAGAATGAAGACGGCTGGGCCGATGTCGGACACGGCACTGTTCCATGGGCAAGGCTGCTCAAGGCGCTCGCCGGCACCAGGGCCAAGCACTTCGTCGTCGAACATGACAATCCGAGCGATGTCGATCGCCTGATCACGCGCTCCATCGCATCCTTCAAGAGCTTTTGAGGCATTTCCACATGGCTAAGGAACTTGGCGTCGGCATCATCGGATGCGGCAACATCTCAACGACCTATTTCTCGCTCTCGCCGCTCTTCAAGGGCCTGAAGGTGCTGGCCTGCGCGGATATCAACATGGATGCGGCGCGTTTGCGCGCCGAGGAATACAAGGTCAAGGCCCAGACCATCGACGAACTGCTCGCCAATGACGAGCTCGACGTCATCGTCAACCTGACCATCCCGGATGCGCATTTCCCCGTTTCCAAGCGCATCCTCGAAGCCGGCAAGCATGTCTATTCCGAAAAGCCGCTCGTGCTGACGCTGGAGCAGGGCGAGGAGCTGCGCCGCATCGCCAAAGAGAAGGGGCTGGCAGTCGGCTGCGCTCCCGATACCTTCCTCGGCGGTGCGCATCAGCTCGCCCGCAAATTCATCGACGACGGCGGCATCGGCCGTGTCACTTCGGGCGCATGCTATGTCATGAGCCCAGGCATGGAAATGTGGCATCCGAACCCGGACTTCTTCTTCCTGCCCGGCGGCGGCCCGATCCTCGATCTCGGCCCTTACTATATCGCCAATCTGATCAACTTGATCGGCCCGGTGAAGCGCGTTGGTGCGATGACCTCCATGGCATCGCCGACCCGCACCATTACCAGCCAGCCGCGTCATGGCGAGATCATTCCGGTTAAGACCCCAACGACGATCCAGGCGCTGCTGGAATTCGTCAGTGGCGCCCGGATCACGCTGACGGCGAGCTGGGATGTGTGGTCGCACCGCCATGCCAATATGGAGCTCTACGGCACCGAGGGCTCGCTCTACGTGCCCGATCCGAACTTCTTCGGCGGCACCGTCGAGGCGAGCGGCCGAGACAAGGACATCAAGCCGCTGGAAAATTGGGCGCATCCTTTCGGTATCGCCAATCAGGAAAGCCCGAGCGGTCCGCGCGCCAACTATCGCACGGCCGGCCTCGCCGATCTTGCTGCCTCGCTGATCGACGGACGTGATGCCCGTTGCTCGCTCGATCGCACGCTGCATGGCGTCGATGTCATGACATCGATCCTGAAGTCGGGCGAAGAGGGCCGTTTCATCGATCTCAGCACGACCTGCACGCAGCCGGCAGCGCTTGGCATCGAAGAGGCTCAGGCGCTCTTGAAGTAGGCGCTGGAAGAGCTAGTTTGCGCGCGGGTGACCAACCCCGCGCGCTTTTTCATCTCGAAGGAATTCCATCATGGCCTGGCAACCGGCATCCGATCGCTATTCAAAAATGAAGTACAACAGGACCGGCCGTTCCGGTCTCAAGCTGCCGGCGGTCTCGCTGGGGCTCTGGCACAATTTCGGCGGCGATACGCCGCATGACCGCAAGGTCGATATGTGCCGCACGGCCTTCGATCTCGGCATTACCCATTTCGACCTCGCCAACAATTACGGACCGCCTCCCGGCAGCGCCGAGACGGCGTTCGGCGAGATTCTTCGCACCGATTTCGCGGGCTTGCGCGATGAGTTGATCATCTCCTCCAAGGCGGGCTATGACATGTGGCCGGGTCCCTATGGCGAGTGGGGCAGCCGCAAGTATCTGATTGCCTCCTGCGACCAGAGCCTGAAGCGCATGGGCCTCGACTATGTCGATATCTTCTATTCGCACCGTTTCGATCCGGATACGCCGCTGGAGGAGACCTGCGGCGCGCTCGACCATATCGTTCGCTCGGGCAGGGCGCTCTATGTCGGCATTTCCTCGTATAATTCGCAGCGCACGCGCGAGGCTGCCGCCATCCTCAAGGACCTCGGCACGCCATGCCTGATCCATCAGCCGAGCTATTCCATGCTCAATCGCTGGGTCGAGGATGACGGTCTGGTCGACACGCTCGAAGATCTCGGTATCGGTTCGATCGTCTTCTCGCCGCTGGCTCAGGGCATGCTCTCGACCAAGTATCTCGGCGGTATTCCGGACGACAGCCGCGCGGCGCAGAACCACTTCCTGAAGCGCGACTTCATCCGCCCGTCGATTATCGACAACATCAGAAAGCTCAACGAGATCGCAGAGAAGCGCAACCAGACGCTGGCGCAGATGGCGATCGCCTGGGTTCTGCGGGGCGGCCGCATCACATCGGCTCTGATCGGCGCCAGCCGTTCGTCGCAGATCGTCGATTGTGTCAAGGCGCTCGATAATCTCGACTTCACGGCCGAAGAGCTGAAGCAGATCGATGTCTATGCCAAGGAGGCCGACATCAATCTCTGGGCCAAATCCGCCGAACGCGATTGATCATCCCAAGGCGCCCGGAACCGGTTTCCGGGCGTTTTACCTTAATTGCCGCTTGTTACGGTCTCCGGAGGAGAGAATTTCATGATCCGCAATCCGATCCTGCCGGGCTTCAATCCCGACCCGTCCATTTGCCGCGTCGGCGAGGACTACTATATCGCCACCTCGACATTCGAATGGTATCCGGGCGTCCAAATCCATCACTCCCGCGATCTGGTGAACTGGACGCTCGTGAGGCGGCCGCTGGAGCGCGCTTCGCAACTCGACATGCGCGGCGAACCCGATAGCTGCGGCATCTGGGCGCCCTGCCTCTCTTACGCGGATGGGCTGTTCTGGCTCGTCTATACCGACGTCAAGCGCTATGACGGAAACTTCAAGGACGCCCATAACTACATCGTGACCTCGCCGACCATCGAAGGCGAATGGTCCGAACCGGCCTATGTCAACTCCTCCGGTTTCGACCCGTCTCTGTTCCATGACGATGACGGCCGCAAGTGGTTCGTCAACATGCAATGGAACCATCGTACCGAGAGCTATGGTGGCTCGCCGAAGACACCGGCCTTCGACGGCATCCTGCTGCAGGAATGGGACCCGGCGACGAAATCGTTGAAGGGGCCGATCAGGAATATCTTTGCCGGTACGGAACTGGGGCTGGTCGAGGGGCCGCATCTCTTCAAGCGCAACGGCTGGTACTATCTGACCACGGCGGAGGGCGGCACCGGCTATGATCATGCCGTGACCATGGCCCGATCCAGCGATATTGCCGGGCCGTACGAACTGCATCCGAACAAGCACCTGATTATCTCGAAGGATCATCCGGAGGCGGCGCTGCAACGTGCGGGCCATGGCCAGTATGTCGAGACGCATGACGGGCAATTCTACCATACGCATCTTTGCGGGCGGCCTCTGCCGCCGCATCGTCGCTGCACGCTCGGCCGCGAGACGGCTTTGCAGAAATGCGTGTGGAAGGAGGATGGCTGGCTCTATCTCGAAAATGGCACCAGCGTTCCAGATGTCGAGGTCGCAGGCTTGAACGGTGCCGTGCCGGTCCAAAAGCCGCGCCGCAACGGTTACAATTTCGATGAGGCCAGACTGCCGATGGATTTCCAATGGCTGCGCACACCGCAGCCTGAACGCATCTTCAGCGTAGCGGAACGTCCTGGCCATTTGCGGCTTATCGCCCGCGAGAGCATCGGTTCCTGGTTCGAGCAAGCGCTTGTCGCCCGCCGGCAGGAGCATCACAGCTTCCGGGCCGAAACCGTCGTAGATTTCGAGCCCGACACCTATCAGCAGGTCGCTGGCCTGACGCATTACTACAATCGCTTCAAGCTGCATGCCATTGCCGTGACCCTGCACGAGAAGCTCGGCCGCTGCGTCACCATCATGACTTGCCCGGGCGATTATCCGAACGGCCGCCTGAGTTTTCCGATCGAGGGCGGGGTTGCCGTGCCCGATGGAAGGATCCAGCTTGCCATGGAGGTGCGCGACAACGACCTACAGTTCTTCTGGCAGGCGGAAGGGATGGGCGCATGGCAGGCTATCGGGCCGGTCCTCGATGCCGGCGTCATCTCGGATGAGGGCGGGCGCGGCGAGCACGGTTCCTTCACCGGTGCTTTCGTCGGCATGTTTGCCTTCGACACATCCGGCCGGGTAAAGACAGCGGATTTCGACTGGTTCAACTACGATGAACTGTGAGGGCGATGACTTCCGGCAATGCAATGGAAAACCTGCCTGCCGTCGCCTCTATTACGGAATTGTAATTCGACTGTCAGACTCGTTTCATGTCTGTCACGGTAAGTTCGCGTGCAGATTCTGAAATGAGGAAACAACCAATGAGAAAAATCTTCACCGCCCTTCTTGCGGCTTCCGTTCTGGCGATGCCGCTGGCTGCGACAGCGCAGGTCAAGCCGGCTCCTGCCGGCAAGCAGGCCGTCGTTCAGAAAGAGGCGGTGAAGAAGAAGGTCGTTATCCGCAAGGGCGGTTGGGTCAAGGGGCGCCGCCTGTCGGCCTCCGACCGCCGCCGCGCAACGGAAATCGACTACCGCGCCTACCGGCTGTCCACGCCTCCGCGCGGCTATCACTGGGTTCGCCTCAAGAACAGCTTCCTGCTTGTCGGCATTACCAGCGGGCTGATTTCGAAGGTGCATGAGGCCCGGTAAATCGGGCGCAATCATTGGCAGGCGAAGCAGGGGCGGCCTTCGGGACCGCCCTTTTTCATGCCGTCAAATGGGAAGAAGGCATTGAATCAAAACCCCGGCTCTCGAGCCGGGGATTGAGTATTCGTTTCTTATCTTTGCCTCAGTTCAGGCGGCCGGCTGCGTGGGCCAGCATCGTGTAGACCTTGCCGGTATCCGACGTGAGATAGGATTGCGTGACGGTGCGATCGCGGTCCGTACGCTGGACATCGGCGAGCAGTTTTTCGAAATCGGCGATGTAGCGATCGACTGCCGTGCGGAATTCGGGCTCGCGGTCATACTTGCGCTTGATTTCGTCAAAGGTCTGCTGGCCCTTGAGCGTGTAGAGGCGGCGGGTGAACACATCGCGTTCGCCACGCTGGTAGCGGCGCCACAGGTCGACCGACGCGTCGTGATCGATGGCGCGGGCGATATCGACCGAGAGCGAGTTCAGCGATTCCACGACATGGCGCGGATTGCGTGCGGCGGGTGCCGGTTCCGCCGGTGCTTTCGATGTTGCCTGGCGCGCCGGCTGCAGACCGGCGTTTTCGTCACGCGAGGCGCCACGCAGCAGGTCGCTGATCCAGCCGCCGCCGGCTGCTTCCTGGCGGGCAGGGGCCGGCGTTTCGACGGGACGTTGCGGCTGAGCCGCCGGACGCTCTGCGGGGATGGAGCCGCGCAGACCCAGGGACTCAATCGAAGGCTGCTGCGGCACCGGCTGCTGGGGGGCAGGCTGCTGCGGTCGGGGAGCGGCGGCAGCCGGAGCCGGGGCGGGAGCCGCCGGCTGCGGGCGCTGGGCCGGCTGTGCATCCGCCAGAGCGCGGGCCGACGGCTCGGAAATCTCCAGCTGCTGCGTCGAGCGGCCAACGATCTGAGAGATATCCTGCAGCGCCTTGATCTGTTCGGCGACGGCGCGGCGCATGGCAGCAGCGCTTTCCTTCGCTTCTTCCGGAAGGTCGAAGGCACCGCGCTTCAATTCGCTGCGGGTAAGGTCGAGTTCGCGGCGAATATCGCCGGCCGAGCGACGGATCTCGTCCGTCGCACCGGCGAAGCGGCCGATAGCGTCATCGACGGCGACACGCAGCGTCTCGCGCAGCTGCTGTGCGGCCGTATCGGAAGTCTTGCCGGCATCGGCGAGCATCTGCTCGACCTCGGAGAGCGACGCCGTGAGGCCGCCGCGCAGACGGTTTGTCAGTTCGCTGGAGCGGCGTTCGGTATTGGCGAAGGTGCTTTCGACAGCCTGGCTCGCGTCCTCGCCGGCCTTGTGCAATGCGGCGCGCATGTTCTCCGCGGCATCTTCGGCGCGCTTCTCCGTCTCGGAGAGGACACGACCGATGTCTGCGAAGGAGGATTGGACACTCTGGCGCAGATTGCCGGTGACCTGATTGGAGCGCTGCTCGGCACGGTCGAAGGCGGTTTCCACCATGGTGCCGAGGGCGCGCATGGTGTTCTCGATCTCTTCCGATCGCTGAACGAGGCCGACGGCAAGGTTCTGCAATGCTGTCTCACGCTCTTCCAGCGTCGAGACGAGGTTCGACTGTGCCGCACCGAGAAGCTGGGAAGCCTGCGTCAGAACCTTGGAGTGATCGTCGAAGCGGCCGACGATACTGCCGACCTGCGACAGCGTCTGGCCGGTGATTTCGGACAGCTTGTCGACCTTGCCTTCGAGAAGGCGGCTGGAGGCTGAAACCATCTCGCCGGCTTTCGCCGCGGATTCGGCGAAGCGCGTCGACGTCGCGGTGAGACGATCGTCAACGGTCGCGAACTCGGTCGCGGCATTGGTCAGCAGTCCAGCGATCGCGGAATTGTTCTCGGCGAGGCGGGCGATGATGCCGTTGACGCTTGCAAGCAGGTTGTTCTCGAGCGCACTGACCGTATTGACCGCATGTTCCGTGCGCGATGCGATCGCGTTGATCAAGGCGGCATTTTCGGCGCGCAGGCGTTCCGTGCTTTCCTGGGCGGCTGCCGAGATCAGGGCTGCCGCTTCCTGGCCTGTTGCCGCGTAGCGATCGACGATCGGACGGGCTTTTTCGTCGATGAGGCGGGAGAGCTCCGTGGAGCGTCCAGCCAGCATCGAATTGAGCTCGCGGGTGCGCTCGTCGAGCGATGTGCGGATGGATGCGCCGCGGGCTTCCAGCGCGTTGTCGACGCCGGTAAGGGTTGCGTCGATCTCGCGGGCACGCTCTTCCAGGGAGGTGCGGATGGCCGTGCTGCGCTCGTCGAGCGCGCGCTCGACCTGTGCCATCGTGGCGGCAATCTGCTCGCTGCCGCCGGTCAGCGTATTGCGGATGGCCGCGCCACGCGCTTCCAGCGACTGTTCTGCCGAAGACAGGGCTTGCGAGATCGTGTTGACCTGGTTGCTGACGAGGCCTTCGGCTTCGGCAACCTTGTTGACGATTGCGTTGCCCGCTTCCGAGAAAGTCTGGGCGACAGCCGCGGCCTGGCTCGCCAAGCGGTTCTGTGTTTCCGAGACGCGATTGACGAGATCGTTGGAGCGCTCGGTCATGGCGCGTGCGAACGCGTCGCTGTGATTGCCGAGGTTGTCCGCGAACTGCTGGCCGGTATTGGCAAGCAGCTCGGCCGTACGCGTTGCCTCCGTATCCATGCCCTGGGCTGCATCGGCAACGGCCGTGCGCAGCGTTGTCGCGAGATTGGCGGCCTTGCCCTCGATCGTGCGGTTGACGGCTTCAAGGCCGACATTGAGGGCGCGATCCATGGTCGACAGGCGCTCTTCGATGCGGGCCGCGGCCTGGCTGCCGCTATTGTCGATCTGGGCGGCGCCGCTCGCCAGCGTTTCGGAGAGACGGTTGCCGGCCGCGTCGACCTGGGCCGTGACGCCCGTGACGCCTTCGTGGATCCGGTTCTCAAGAGCCGACAGGCTCGCCTCGACGCGGGAGCCGGTCTCGGCGAAGCGGCCGGTCATGCCCTCGATCGTCTGGTTGAGGTTGGACGAGAAGGTCTCGGCCGAACGCTGGATGTCGCCGGCGGCCTGCTGGATGCGGCCGGCAACGTCGCCCGCGCCGCTGTTAAGGCGTTCTTCCAATGTCCTTGCGCTTGCATCGATGGTCCGACGCAGCGATGCCTCGCGGTCCTCCAGCGACATTTCGAGCATGCTGGCGCTTGTGGCGATGGAGGTGCCGATGGCTGTCGTCTGCTCCATAAGCGTGTTGTCGATCTGCTCATGGGCGTCCCGCAGAGTCAGGCTGATCGCGTTGCTGCGATCTTCCAGTGTCGAGCGCATGCGCTCGTAGGCGGAAGCAAGGTTCTCGTCCATCTGAGACAGACCGACACCAAGCGTATTTTCGAGCTGGCGCGTCGTGGAGCCGAGAACGGTTTCGATACGATCGCTGCTGCTCCCGAGCAAGCCGGACAGGGCTTCTGTATGAACTGCGAGCGAGCGATCGAGACGATCCTGATTTTCGCTGTAGGCGGCACGGATTGCGTCCGCCTTGTCGCCGAAGGCGCCGGCAACCCGTGCTTCAGCGCCGGAGACGCTATCGAGCAGGGCATTGGCGCGCTCTTCCAGAGTGCTTTCGAAACGGTTCTGGTTTTCGGCGAGCGAGATTGCAAAGGCCATGCTCTTGTCATCGAGCGTATTGGTCAATGCCTCGTGGCCGCTGGCGACGGTGTGGGCAATGGCCTTGGCGCTGTTCTCCAGGGTTTCCTCGAGTTTCGCGTGGTTTTCCGAAAGGGCGATCGCCAGGGACATTGTCTTGTCGTCAAGGCTGTTGACGATCTTGTCGTGCGTTCCGGCAACCGTTTCGGACAGTGCGTCCAGCCGGCTTGATACGGCATCCTCAAGCCGAGACTGCGTATCGGAGAGGGAAATGGCGAGAGCCATCGCCTTTTCGTCCAAAGCATCCGCCAGAGCAGCATGATTGCCGGTGAAGGCGCTGGTGATCGCTTCGGCGCGGTTGGCAAGCGTGGCCTCGAGGCGGGAGTGGCCTGACGTCAGCGCGTCGGACAGTGCCTTCGTCCTGCTGTCCATCGTATCGGCAACCCGTTCGGCGTGGCCGGCGACAGTGTCTTCCAGTCGTGCCTGACCCTCCGAAAGGGCGATAGCCAGAGCCATCGTCTTGTCGTCGAGCGTGGTGGTGACCTGGTCGGCGTGACCCGAGATTGCGCCCTCAAGACGAGCCTGGCTTTCCGAAAGCGCAATGGCGAGCGCCATTGCCCTGTCATCGAGAGCGTCGACCAGGGAAGCATGATTGCCGGCAAACGCCTTGATGATCTCCTCGGCGCGATTGGCGAGCGTTTCTTCGAGGCGGCTTTGCCCGCTGGTCAGGGCGGCGGCAAGCGCGCCGGTCTTGCCGTCCAGCGTGTCGGCGACACGTTCGGCATGGCCGGAAACGGTTTCCTCCAGCCTTGCCTGGCTTTCGGAAAGCGCGATGGCGAGCGCCATGGTTCTGTCGTCCAGAGCGTTCGTGACGCTTTCGGCGTGGCCGGAAACGGTGCTTTCGAGACGCGCCTGACCTTCGGCAAGCGCGCGTGCGAACTCCTTGGTCTTTGCGTCCATGGTGCCGGCGACATGATCCGCGTGGCCGGACACAGCGTCTTCCAAGCGGGACTTACCTTCGGAAAGGGCGATGGCAAGCGCCATCGTCTTGTCGTCGAGCGTGTCGGCAAGCTTGCCATGCATATCGGTAACGGCGCCGGTGATGGCGTCGGCGCGGCTTGCCAGCGTATTTTCGAGGCGGAGCTGGTTTTCCGCCAGCGAAATCGCCAGCATCGATGTGCGTTCGTCGAGGGCGGCGGTCAGGTGCTCGTGAGAGCCGCTGACGGCATCGGTGATTGCCTGCGAACGCTCGGCAAGCGTTTGTTCAAACCGCGACTGGTTGTCGGTCAGCGCGCCGAAAAGCGCGCTGCTGCGTGCGGCCATAACGGCATCGATGCGTTCATGCGCGGAGCCAAGCGCCTGGGTGATTTCGCTCGTGCGGGAAGAGAGCGTGTTGTTGATCTCGCTGGCGCGGCCGGCAAAGGCCGTGGTGAGTTCTTCCGTGCCGCTTTGCAGCGCGGTCGAGACATCCCGCGTGACCCCTTGTACCGCCGAGGTGAAGGCGTCGGCATGCGAGGCGAGGGTGGTGTTCAGTTCGCTCGTGCCCGATGCCAGGGCGGAGGAAATTCCGCTGGTGGCATTCTGAAGCGCGGAGGTGATCTCTCCGGCCCTGGAACCGATTGCGCTTTCCAGCACTTCCTGGCCGGTCGCAAGAGTGGTCGCGAGCGCGAGAGACTGATCGGTGAGATGCGAGCCCAGACGTTCGATGCTGGAGGTCAGAATGCCTTCCAATGCATCCGAATTGCTGCCGAGGCTCTGATTGATGCGGGCCAGGCTTTCAGACAGCTTGCTGTCCAGCGAGCCGGCGCGCTTGTCGAAGGCGGAGGTGAATTCCGATACGCGTTCGTCGAAGGCGGTCGAAAGCTGCGCGATGGTCGACTGGAAGCGCTCGTCGAAAAAGCCGGAGCGCAGGTCTATATCCATGATGGCGTCATCGGCCGTCGACTGCAGGCTCTGACGGAAGCTCGCGCCCTTTTCATCGAGCGCAGTGTTGAGGCGGGACAGCACATTGTCCAGCGTCCCGGTGATGGACCGCTCGCCGCCGGTGAGGCTTTCGCTGATTTCCTTCGTGCGCGCGACCAGCGTTTCATTGAGCTGGCGGGCACGTTCATTGAGCGCGGAGTTCAGCTTTTCGGTGTTCGCGTCAAGGGTTGAGGCGCGTGTTTCGAAGTGGCCGAGCAGTTCCTTGCCGCGTTCGGAAAGGGTCGACGACAGGGATTCCAGGCGGGTATCGAATTCGTGGCTCAGCGCCAGACCGGAGGCATTGAGGTTCTGCAACAGGCTGTCGGTCTTGGCGGCAAGCAGCGTGCCGAGCGCCTCGACTGCAGAATCCGACTTTTCCATCAAGACGGCCGCGCGCGTGTCGATCATCGACGCGAAGGCTTCGCCCGAGGTGGAAAGGCGTACCGCGATCTCTTCGGTCGCCAGCGACAGATCTTCCTTGATCTGATCGTGTACACCGACGATCGACGAGCGGATTCGCTCGGCGTGATTGATGATCGCGTCGCGTTCGGTGCCGAGCTCGTGGACGAGGCCGCGTACGCGCAGTTCGTTGTCGGCGTAGCTGCGCTCCAGGGCGTTGACTTCGGAATGGACGAGGGTTTCCAGCTCGGTGGCGCGCGCAATGGTGCGCTCGATACCCTCATTCATCGCCGAGACTTCACGCCGTACCGCCTGGCCGACCGTCATGATGCGCTCGGAGGCGACCGTTTCCGGCTCGACCAGGCGCAAAGCGACTTCCGCCATGGAGCGGGCCGCGTTGCGCATGTCATGCGCGCGCGAGATCATCATGCCGAAAGCATAGAAAAGAAGGACCGGAACGATGATGCCGACGATGCAGGCGATAACGCCGGGCAGGGCGGCCAGATCGGCGAAGGAATGGATATTTCGGATCTGGGTGCCGTAGAGGAGGAAGGCGAGACCGGCGCCGCCGATGATCCAGAACAGCGAGAAGATCGTGGCATTGCGCACCGCCCGGCTCTGAGAGCCGCTGTCCAGCGCCTTCAGGATGCTGGCGGAACTTGCCCGATTGCCATCATTGGCAGCCGCAAGGTTGGGATTTCTCGGCGCCTCGGCGGAGCGAGGTGTTGCGGCGGGGGCTGCAGTGCTGCGCATGCCGCCGGTATTGCGGGCTGCATCATCCCTGCTCTGCTTTATCGGCTGTTTCGGCGGCTCAGACACTTTTTGCTCCGGGACATCGGGTGTAGGGGCACTGCGAGACTCCAAGCTCTCGTCACTGAAATCGATCTGCAGAGCTTCGTCCAATGCCTGGAAGGCCTTGTCCTCGACCGACTCGATGTACTTTTTGTTCGCCATGCGGTTACGCCTCGTTACAACTCACTCGGGCTTGCCGTGTCTTTTCCGGTAATTCCGCCGCTCCGGAAAAGACGACCCCTGCCTCCCGTTGGGTCCTCCGCTGTCGATCAATATCGAGGTTGGATTTCCCGTTACATTTCAGAGTGGATAACTGGTTTTTCAAACGGATGTTATGAAAACATTACCATCATCCACTTCCTGGGCAAAGACATGTGCCATAAGCCCAATTTACTAGTATCGTAGTGACACATTCCCCCAGTCATGACAATTAATTCCACCTTAAAGGCAGTGGATCGTTAAGGGCGCATTAACCCTGTTTGCCTGTTCAACGCCATGAAAACTCAAGATTTTGAGCATGTTTAACGGACGTTAACCATGTCTGGAGTTTTCGGCCCTCAATGTGCCAAAATTTAACTGGATGGCCATGCCCGGGCCGCAACTATGCGGCATGTCCCTAAAACAGTCACAGATAAATGACGGGAGCATTGGCACATGGCAGCTTTGAATATCGCGTTTGAATCTCCCGATAATTCGAGGGGCGCTGCCCCGTCGCGGGAGCGGGCGATCGATCTCGTCCATCTCGGCAAGCAAACGATGGGCGACAAGGCGCTGGAGGTCGAGGTGTTGCAGATGTTTGCGAGGCAGGCCCGTTCCTGCCTGCAGGAGATCGGCAGCGGTGACCCCAAGCGCATCGAGGCGGCATCGCATAAGCTGAAGGGGGCGGCCGGCGCCGTCGGCGCCTTCCGCGTGGCCGATGCAGCTGGCGCGCTCGAAAGCGATGCCGGCGATGCCGCGCGCATGGCGGCGGTAACGACCTGTGTCGTCGAGGCCGAGAATTTCATTCTGAAGCTCTCGCGCTGAACCGAGCCGCCTGAAGGTCAACTGAACTTGATGCCAGCGCCGCCAGACGGGTAGACCGTTTCGGCGGCGCAAATGTTGACTGCCCCAGCGATTTGTTGGAAGTAAAATTCCGATCATCCTTCATTCACGAATATCGGAATTCACCCACATGACCAAATTGACCATCGTCGCCTTCGACGGCACGCGCTTTGACCTCAATGTCGACGAGGGATCCACCGTGATGGAAAATGCCGTACGAAACTCCGTTCCCGGCATCGAAGCAGAATGCGGCGGTGCGTGCGCCTGCGCCACCTGTCATGTCTATGTCGACGAGGACTGGACCGCAAAGGTCGGCAGCCCCGAGGCGATGGAAGAGGACATGCTGGACTTCGCTTTCGACGTCCGGCCGAATTCGCGTCTCTCCTGTCAGATCAAGATGACGAGCGCTCTCGACGGACTCGTCGTGCATGTGCCGGAACGTCAGGCCTGACGCTTTCCCCGGCGCGCTTCCTGCGCCGAAGTTCTTGATACTCACCGGACAATTTATTTCGGGGTCCTATACCAAAAAGATGCCTCGCTCAGCTGATTAGCGAGCGAGGCGAGGCGGGCGCATCACCGACAGGCAAGGGAGGAAACACCTGCGGCTTAAGGACGCGCCAGGAGAACACTTACCAAATGCTTTGAAAAACAAACCCGACTGCGCCGAAGAGCAAACAAACCCGCCGCCGCAGGCACTCTCAATCGATCTTTTTCGAGATCCCGCCCAGTATTTTTCGAATCATCCGGTGCGTTTATCTCTGTAATTGATAGCAAAAACCTATTTCAGATTCTCGTAAAGTTCAAAGAGCAGCGCGGCCGGACGATTCACAGAAATAGTGGCTGTTTTCCCACAGTCGGCGCTCGTGCGTGGGCGATTTCCCTGAAATAGCGGGAGACGTGATCTATCGCTGGCCGCCGTGACGACTGCGATAGTACAGCAACCGCTGTATCCGGTTCTGGAAATTGATCGCCTCGATCCGGTCGAAGCGGGCCTGGTCGGCGTCGTGCCGCTCGGTTTCCCGCGTCGTCACGTCATTTGCTTTTTCCTGAAGCGCATCGCAATTGCTCGCCGACGGCAGGGACAGGATTTGCCGTTCCATTCTTCGTGCGTGCTCTCGGGCGATCTCGACGTGCCGGTCCTCATGGCGCCGGATATCGGCGGCCAACGTGTCCCATATCGTCGAAAGCTGCTTGCTGGCATGCCGCCGGTCGCGCCAGCGCGGCAGGATGATTTCGGTATCGACCGTGACCTTGACGCTGGAGATATAGCAGCGCCCATTTGCCTCGCTGTAGGTCGCGTTGCCGCCGAAGCGAATTCTCGTCGCGCCGGGATGATGGCTGCTGGAACCCATCGCAAGCGGTCCGCGTTGGTTCAGGGCCGCATCGAGCTCGTCGGCCGTGCTGCCCTTGATGTCGAAATAGGAAATGGATTTGCGGGCGACGACTTCCGCATCGGCCACGCTGGGTATGCAGAACGCGAGCAACAGAGCACACGAAATACTTATCTTATGGAACGCAAGCGGCATTCGTGTCGCTACCATGTTGAACTTCGGCGAACCTTGCGGCATAGCCACTGTGAGCGCAATATCAAGCGCAAGGTTTTTTCATTTTCAATGGGATGGGACGGTTCGTGACGGAGCTTCGCAGCCAAACCTGGCATGTCGCCCATGGCCGCAGCCTCGAGCTCGGCAAAGAGAGTGTCATCATGGCGATCGTCAATGTGACGCCGGATTCCTTTTCCGACGGCGGACATTACGAGGCCGTCGACGCGGCGGTTGGGCATGCCTTGGCTTGTGTCCAGGAGGGGGCCGACATCATCGACATCGGCGGCGAATCGACGAAGCCCGGTGCTGCCGCCGTCAGCGCCAGCGAGGAGCAGGGGCGGGTGCTGCCCGTCATCGAAGCCTTGCGGGGCAGGACTGACGCCCTGATCTCGGTCGATACTTATCGTGCCGATACGGCGCGGCTGGCGGTCGGTGCCGGTGCGCACATCGTCAACGACGTCTTCGGCCTGCAGCGCGAGCCGGATATTGCCGCGGTGGCAGCGCAAACGGGTGCCGGGCTTTGCATCATGCATACCGGTCGTGACAGAACGAAGCTGCCCGACGTGATCGACGACCAGATGCTGTTCCTCAGCCGATCGCTCGATATCGCCGCGGCGGCGGGCGTCAACAAGCAGAATATCGTGCTCGATCCCGGTTTTGGTTTTGCCAAGGAGAGTGCGGAGGAGAATCTGGAATTGATGGTGCGGTTCAATGCGCTGCTCCGCTTCGAGCTGCCGCTGTTGGTCGGCACCTCGCGCAAGCGGTTTGTCGGCACCGTCACGGGCCGTGATGCGTCCGATCGGGATGTCGGAACGGCTGCGACCAGCGCGATCCTGCGCCTGCAGGGAGCTGCGCTATTCCGCGTACACAATGTCGCAATCAACAGGGACGCGCTGGCGGTCGCGGATGCTATTCTCAGGACGCGCGCGAAACTTAAACATGATCCTTGAAGGTAGGGAGCGTTTTTCGGACGCCGTCGTGCCTGTTCGAAACGGAGGGACGCCATGAGCGCCGTGACATACACCATTACTCTGCAGAATTGCGCTTTCTTTGCCCGCCACGGCGTGCATGACGAGGAGGAATTCCTTGGTCAGCGCTTCTTCGTCGATGCCGAGCTGGACGTCGAAGCGGGCGATGCGCTGGAGCGCGATTCGATCGACGATACCGTCAATTATGGAGTCGCATTCGCCGTCATCGAGGAGATCGTGACCGGACGCCGCCGCTACCTGATCGAAGCGCTGGCGCTCGATGTGGCGAAGGAGCTGTGTCGGCGCTTTCCCAGTATCCGCCGCGCCAAGATCACGGTGCGCAAACCCAATGCCCCTGTTCCGGGCGTCCTCGATTATGTGCAGGTGAGCATTGAGCATTTTGCCTGAAAACCTGGCGGTGCGGACGACGCTCGGTCTTGGCGGTAATCTGGACAATCCTGTCCGCGCCATGGCGCTCGCCCTTCGCACACTGGATCAGCGCGCCGATTGCCATGTGGTTTCGGTGTCGCGGCTTTATCGCACACCGCCCTGGGGCAAGACGGACCAGTCCTTTTTCTATAATTCCTGCGCGGCCATCGATACCACCCTGGCGCCGGAAGCACTGCTCGACGTATGCCTCGATATAGAGCGGCAGATGAAGCGGGTGCGGATCGAACGCTGGGGGCCAAGGACGATCGATATCGATGTGCTGACTTATGGCGATCTGCAGCGGGCTGAGCCGCTCTTGACCATACCCCATCCGCGGATGGTCGAACGTGGCTTCGTGCTGATGCCGCTTGCCGATTTTGCAGCGGATCTCGTCGTCAACGGCCGCAAGATCAGCGACTGGTTGCGGGAGGTCGACGTCGAGGGCATCGAGGTCGCTGATGAAAACCGTGACTGGTGGCGAACCGTCTGAATCGCAATATGAAAAAAGCAAAAGGCCGGCGAGTTTGCCGGCCTTTTGCTTTTGGGCATTGATATTCAAAGCTTACTGGATCGATCCGACTGCCATCTGGTCGACATCGGCCCGCTTCAAGGTGACGCCGATGACAGGCACCATCTGTTCGCCGACCTTCACCGAGATGGTGACGTTCATCGACTTGTTGTCCGAAACGCGAGCGATCATGGCGCCGTTCAGCTTCTGACGGATCAGTCCGAGCACGACGGTATTGTCATTGACCGTGCCCGAGGTGACGTCGAGACCCTTGCCGGCCGCGCCGTCAAGGAATTTTCCGCTGTAGGAGCCGCCGTTTTGCGTGATCTCGGCCGACATCGGCTGCTGGAAGACCCCGACGCGGCAGGTGCCGTCGAGCTTGACGCCGGCATTGCCGCCGTCGGAGGGCTTGCCCGTGAGATTGCAGGTGAACTTTGTGCCCTTGTACTTGCCGGCCACGATTTCGCCGGGGCCGCTCCAGGTGCCTGAGATCGACTGGAAGAAGGCCTTGTCGCGGGGCGCCGCGTCGGCTGATTGCACCCCAGCGCCCGTAGACAGGGCTGCGGCGGCAAAGCTGCTTACAAGAAGAAATCGACGCGAAAACATGGATATTTCCTAGCGAGGCGGAACCGTAAAACTGGTTCCCACTTTTGCCGCAGAATGGTTAATGCTTGGTTTCCGTGATGCTAAAGCACCTGATTTTCAGGTCGTCACGTCGTGTTGCGGCCGGTGATAGTCGGCGTGAGGTCGCCGGCAAAATCGGCGATGCCGGGCCTCTTGAGCGCCTTGAAGGCAAGCGGGCGGCAAAGATCCATCGCCGCTATACCGATCCTTGCCGTCATCATGCCGTTGACGACACCTTCGCCAAGACGCGCTGAAAGCTTCGATGCGAGCCCGTGGCCGATCAGCTGCTGGATGATGCTGTCGCCGACGGCGATGGAGCCGGTGACGGCGAGATGGGCGATCACGTCGCGCATCAGCCTGATCATGCCGAGCGTGCCCGGCCTGCCGCCATAGAGTTCCGCCATGGCGCGGACCAGTTTTGCCGCCTCATAGAGGACGTAGAGAATGTCGACGAGGGCACGGGGGCTGACGGCCGTCACGACCGACACCCGCTTCGAGGCACCAAGAATCAGCGCACGGGCACGTCGGTCGAGCGGTCCGAGCAGTTCGCGCTCCGCAAGGTCGATCAGCTGTGGCGCATCGATGATGTCATCCTCTGCCGCCTTTAACGTCGCACGGCCCCTGGCCGTATCCGGGTTGGCTTCCAGCAGCGTGCAAAGACGCTTCACCAGCGCTTTGGCGCGGATCGGTCGGGTCTCCCCGATAGCGGCCTCCGCTTCTGCCTTGATGGTCTGCACGGCGGCGAGCCGCATCATGCCGGCTGTTTCGCGGATGACGATGGCAAGCACGGCGAGAATGCCGATCCCGACAGTCGCCAGCGCGGTATAGCCGAGCCAGTCAGCTCGGCTGAACAAGTCGCGGATGAGCTGATCGGTCCAGAGACCGAAGGCGAGCGAGACGAGAATTCCGAGCGCGCCGAGCGCCACCCTGCCGAAGGAGAAACCTGTGCGGCGAGGCCTGGCAATGGCGGTTCCGTCCGCCTCGGCGCCAAGGGTCGGATTGATGAATGGATCTTCTTCGTCCGGAGTCAGGACGACATCGGTATTGAAGCTTTGCGGCTTGCGCACTGTCGACGGGATGGGTCTGAGATCGGCATCTTTTCCGGAGACGTCCGGTTCCAGTGTGAAGGCGGCGGGTCGGCGATTACCGTTCGGCTCGTTTTCGGTCGGCTTCGTCATGCGAGACGGTCTCCGAACAGGAACTGCATGGCGCGGTCAAGGCGGATATGCGGCACTGACAGCTTGATGCCGCCGCCGGTTTCATCCAGTTCCGGCGGGCGGAACCGCACGACGTTCACCTCGGGCAGATGGACCTTGGACCCATCCGATTCAAGGGCTTCGAACAGCCAGCGCGGATTTTCCGGCAGGTCGCCGGGAAAGATCGCGGTCTTCCGATTGCCGTCGAACAGCTCGCCGGCGATGGTTTCCTTATCCATCGGCGTGCCGACGATGACAGGGAGCGTCTGGCCGTCGCGGGTCACGGTTGCCTCCCGCGTCGCGCGTACGGAGGCGATCGCCATGACCTCGATACCGGCTCCGGCCATGCCGATGCGCTCTATGGCCCTTTCGACGAGGCGGCGCGTCAAGGCCTCCAGCCGGTCATGGCTTTCATGATGGAGGTGGTCGGCTTTGGTGGCGGCGACCAGCACGCGGTCGATGCGCCGGCCGAGCAGCGAGGAAAGGAGCGAGTTCGTGCCAGGACGGAAGCATGCCAAAACGTCCGTCAGCGCCCGTTCCAGATCCTGCACGGCTTCGGGGCCACGATTGATGGCCTGCAGGGCATCGACGAGGACGATCTGCCGGTCGAGACGAGCGAAATGCTCGCGAAAGAAGGGTTTGACGACGACGGACTTATAGGCCTCATAGCGGCGCTCCATCATCGTCCAGAGTGAACCTTTCGGAGCGCTGCCTTCGGCCGGCAGTTTCAGCGGCGCAAAGGTGAGGGCAGGCGAGCCGTCGAGATCGCCGGGCAGGAGGAAACGGCCGGGCGGCAGTGTGGAAAGCGAGCGTTCGTCGGATTTACAGGCCTTCAGATAATCGGCGAAGGCGGTCGCAAGGTCGCGTGCCTTCATTTCATCCGCAGGTGCCACGATATCGGCCTGTTCCGTTATCCCCAGCCAGTGACGTGACAGTTCGGCGCGAATGCCGGATTTGGCCAGAGCCAGCGTTTCCTCGCTGAAGATGCGGAAATCCTTGGCAAGCAGCGGCAGGTCCAGCAGCCATTCGCCCGGGTAATCGACGATATCGATGGAGAGGCGGCCTGGCGAGAACAGGCGGTTCCAGCCGCTGGCGCTTTGATAATCCAGCGTGATACGCAGTTCGGAGATGGCACGCGTCGAATCCGGCCAGATGCGGTCTTTGACGAGCGCGCGAATATGATCCTCATATTGAAAACGCGGCACGGCATCGTCCGGCTGCGGCTCGAGGCGAACGGCGGACACGCGGCCGGACTGCACCGGTTCGAGCAGCGGCAGACGCCCACCGTTCAGAAGATTATGCACCAGCGAGGAGATAAAGACGGTCTTGCCCGAACGGGAGAGGCCCGTGACGCCCAGACGAATTGTGGGATTGACGAGGCCTGCTGCGCGATCGGCAAGATTGTCAAAGGCAATGAGGGCGTCGTCAGTAAAAGAGGTCAGGCTTGGGGGCAAGGCGGGATCCCTGGATGACAGCGTGACCGTGAATATAGGGATCGAAACTTGCCCCGAAAAGATGAAGACGCAAACGTCTGCAATCAGGGGCAGGGTACGTTTTCGGGCGAGCGAGACAAGCGGCTCGGCGAATATCCCTATTCAGTGATGAAGTCGGTCAGCACCCAGCCTGACGGTGTCGAATCGACGACGGCAAGACCGGCCGTCGGAAAGCCGCGCGGGAGCGCGCCGGCCATGGCCTCGCGCCCGATCAAGGCTGCGAGCGTCAGCTCGATGACCGGGTTGTGCGCAACCAGCATGACCGAGTCCTGATCAGTCTGCGCTGATATGAGCGACAGGTAGATGTCCGGCGTGCCGTTGTAGAGCGCATCGACAAAGCGGAACTCTGTCGAGGGCGTGACGGCACGGCGCATGGCGTCGGCAGTCTGGCGACAGCGCGTGGCCGTCGATGAAATGACGAGGTCCGGCTTGTAGCCCTTGTCGGCGGCCTCGTCCGCAACGATCTCGGCCGCAGCATAGCCGTTGTCGCTCAGAGGACGGTCGAAATCCTTCTGGCCGGGAGCGGCCTGCTGGGCCTCGGCATGACGCAGGAGATAGATCCTGGAGGGCGGCGGCGAAATGCTGACCATGGCGAAATTCCGGAGCTCGATTTCCCTAATGAGGTAACGTCTGTTTGCATGCTCAGTCAACTGCGGCGCGATCCGCCAGAAGGCGAAATGTCCTACCTTCACGCGAAGGTTACGAGAGACGTGATTCCGGCTCAATGAGAAGAAATGATGAAAAAATAGACGCTTAGCCGAATTTTATGACAAATTTAAAAATCAGTTGACAGCATCTATTTGGCTTGAACCGGCACTATTGGTTGGGATATACAGCCCAGCCATATGAGATGTTCTTCAGGAGAATCGCGTTGAGTGAGAAGATCGATCTTAGCAATTATGTTCCCTCGGAAGACGAGGAGTTCATGAATCTGAATCAGCGAGCTTATTTTCGAGCGAAACTGATAGCATGGAAAAACGATATCCTTAGAGAAGCGCGCGAGACCCTCGATCATCTGGCGGAAGAAAGCGCAAATCATCCCGATCTGGCCGATCGGGCCTCTTCGGAAACAGACCGGGCCATCGAGCTTCGGGCTCGCGACCGCCAGCGTAAACTCATCTCGAAAATCGATGCCGCATTGCAGCGTATTGAAGACGGTACTTACGGCTATTGTGAAGAGACCGGCGAGCCGATCGGCCTGAAGCGCCTGGATGCTCGTCCGATCGCGACCCTGTCGATCGAGGCGCAGGAACGCCACGAGCGCCGGGAAAAGGTTTATCGCGACGAATAATCGAGTTGTCGGCTCGACTGGATACAAATAAAAGCACGAGGAATTCATTCTTCGTGCTTTTTCATTTCCGGCATTTCGCGCCGCGCATTATTTGTCGCGACTGACGCTCATTTCACCAAAGATGCGCGCCACTTCCTGCTGGAGGGCGCTGTCGGCCCCGGTCAGCGGCGCAAGCTCGGGTTCGACCCTCTGTGCCGGGCTTGGTGCCGGTGATGGAACGGGCTGCTGTTGCACCTGCCGCGGCGTCGGCGTGTTGGGAATAATCCGTTCGGCAGTCAGATTCTTCGACATTTCGGCTTCTAATATGCGCTGGAAATCGTTGCCAGGCTCGGGGGCGCGCGGAGATGCAATGGCAGGCTCGACGGGCACTGGGCGAGCGGGAGCCGGCTGTTGCTGCGGCAGGACGACATGGCGGGCGGCGTCCAGTATGTCGGCGGCTTCGGCTTCGCTGATGGTCGGAGCGGTTTGGGGAGCTGGCTGCGGCGGACTGACGGCAGCTGGTTGCGGACGTTCGGCAGCCGCGCGCGGTGCTGGCTCCGGAGCCCGAGGGGCAGCAGTAGGCGTTTCGGAGCGCAGATAGGCTTCGATCCTGTCTTCGGTGGATTGCCGACCCTGTGGAAGTGGCGCGGGAGTGGCATCGGGTTCGGAAGCTTTTTCCGGCTGTTGCTGCCTGCTTTCATAGGCCAGGGGAACATCGACAGGCGTCGCGGCTACGGGAGGATCGACGGGCGTCGCTGCGACGGCCGCGCGCGCGGGATCGGAGATGCCGGACTCGATGACGATATCAGTCGGGCCGCCGATCATGATCAAGTGTTCGATGCCGTCGCGCCTGACGAGCACGAGACGGCGGCGGGCATCGACGGCGGCGGCATCCAGCACCTGCAGACGCGGCTGGCGGTTCTTGCCGCCGCGCACGAAGGGAGAAGGCGCTCGATTGCGCAGGACCCACAGAATGGCGATCAACACGATCAGGGCGATGCCAACCCCACCGGCTGCGAGGAGGAAACGGCTGCCATAGGCTCCGGCGATGTCGTCCAACATGTCGAGATGCTCCCGTATTTGTCCCCGACGTCGCGGCCTATTATGCAGCTCCGGCGGGTAGATGCCTTGAACTTGGCCTTCCTATGCGGCGATCATATGAGCAGGATCGCGGCTGAGACAAGATGCGATTGATACGTCTTGTGCTCTATTGCCTGTGAATTCAAGCCTTTCTGGCTCGGCAAAGCTTTTTGCCGATGACGCAAATTGGTAAAGAAGATTCGAAAGGTCCGACTCCGGCGATCCTTAACGTGTATGACATGTCGCGAGGAGAACGGCGGAGACGAGGGGTTTATGACGAAGCAGCGTCCATCCGACGAGTATAGCGTGCCGCTGGTGGATCGGGGAGTTCGTTCGGGAACGGTGCTGCGCATCATTCTGCTGGCGCTCGTTCTCGTGGCCGCCGCCGCCGCCTTCGTCGTCTTCAAAAGCCAGCTCGACAATGAAGCGGTTCTCGGGGGCCTCGGCATTCTTGCCATGGTCGGCATCTTCTTCCTCGTTTCCTCGATCATCGGCTTCGTCGAGGTTATGCCGCAGCCGCAATCCGATAGCCTGGCGCGTTCATTTCTCAACAGCCATCCGGACGGGACGCTGATCACCGACGAGAAGGGGCGCATCGTCTATGCCAACGCCGCCTATGGCTGGCTGACCGGCGCTACCAAGGCGACGGAAGTGCAGTCGCTGGAAATGCTGCTGTCGCGAAACCGCGAATCCAACGAGGCCTTGTACCGTCTCGCCAATGGTCTGCGCGACGGCAAGGAGGGATCGGAAGAGTTTCGCCTGCTGAAGCCGCTCGGCCCTGCGGATGGAAGCGGCAACGGGGCGCACTGGTATCGGCTGAAGGCCCGTGTGCTGCCGCCGGAGCAGGGCAGCAGCAAGGTGCTGCATATCTGGCAGATCACCGACATCACCTCCGAACGCGACGACCAGGAGCGCTTCTTCAAGGAGTTACAGAACGCGATCGACTATCTCGATCATGCGCCCGCCGGCTTCTTCTCCGCCGGCCGCAAGGGCGAAATCTTCTATCTCAACGCGACGCTGGCCGAGTGGCTGGGCCTAGATCTGACGAAGTTCGTGCCAGGCTCGATGACAATCGGCGATCTGGTGGCCGGCGAGGGATTGGCGCTGATCCAGTCCGTTCAGGCGGAACCGGGCTTGAAGAAAACGGTGACGCTCGATCTCGATCTGCGTCGCGCCAACGGCCAGAGCCTGCCGGTGCAGATCGTCCACAGCGTCACCTCGATGCGCGACGGCGCTCCCGGCGAGAGCCGCACTATCGTCCTCACCCGGCAGAACGGCGCGGATACCGAGCAATCTGCTTCAGCGGCGGCGATGCGCTTCAGCCGCTTCTTCAACAATACGCCGATGGCGATCGCTTCCGTCGATGGCAACGGCCGCATCCTGCGGACGAATGCGCCGTTCCTGAAGCTTTTCTCGGATCTCGTCTCGCGCGACGATATCGAGCGTGGCGCGGCCTTGGAGAGCGTCGTCAATGAAAGCGACCGGCCGCGGCTGCAGCAGGCGCTGGCGGCCGCAAAGGACCGGCAGGGCGACATTCCGCCGATCGACTCCCGCAATCCGAAGGATGAGGCACGGCATTTCCGCTTCTACATCAATGCGGTGATCGACCAGACCGACGAGGCGCCGGAAGAAGCCGCCATCGTCTATGCCGTCGAGGTGACCGAGCAGAAGGCGCTCGAGACGCAGATGGCGCAGACGCAGAAGCTCAATGCCGTCGGTACGCTTGCAGGCGGCATCGCGCACGACTTCAACAATGTGCTGACCGCGATCCTCCTGTCTTCCGACCATCTGCTGCTACAGGCGCGGCCTTCCGACGCCAGCTTCGCGGATCTGATGGAAATCAAGCGCAATGCCAATCGTGCGGCCGTGCTGGTGCGGCAGTTGCTCGCCTTCTCGCGCAAGCAGACCATGCGGCCGACAGTCCTGAATCTCACTGACGTGATCGGCGACTTGCGCATGCTGGTGGACCGGCTTCTGTCCGGCACGCATGTCAAGCTGGACGTCGATTACGGCCGCGATCTCTGGCCTGTCAAAACCGATCTCTCGCAGTTCGAGCAGGTGCTGATCAATCTCTGTGTCAACGCCCGCGATGCCATGCCCGGCGGCGGTCAGCTGACGCTGCGCACCCGCAATCTGCTTGCGGCTGATGTCAGCGCCTTCAACTATCCCTTCCTGCCGCATGAAGACATGGTGCTTGTCGAGGTCAGCGATACCGGCACCGGCATTGCGCCCGAAATCATGGATAAGATCTTCGAGCCCTTCTTCACGACCAAGGAAGTCGGCAAGGGCACGGGTCTGGGCCTCGCGATGGTCTATGGCATCATCAAGCAGTCCGGCGGCTATATCCAGCCGGAATCGGAAGTGGGCAAGGGGACGACTTTCCGCATCTTCCTGCCGCGCCATGTCGTCGAAATGCCGGCCGTAACCGATGTCAAGGCGCCGGAGAGCCGGGATGTCGCGGCCATGGATCAGAGTGTCGGCATAGTCGCTCCGCCGGAAGAGCCGGCCGATCTTACCGGCAAATCCGCAGTCGTGCTGCTGGTCGAGGATGAGGAGGCGGTGCGGCGCGGCGGCAAGCGCATGCTTGAGACGCGGGGCTATACCGTTTACGAGGCCGGCTCCGGCGTCGAGGCGCTTGACATCATGGACGAGCTCGACGGCCAGGTCGATGTCGTCGTGTCCGACGTCGTCATGCCTGAGATGGACGGCCCGTCGCTGCTGCGGGAACTGCGCAAGAAATATCCGGACCTGAAATTCATCTTCGTTTCGGGCTACGCCGAGGATGCCTTTGCCCGCAATCTGCCAGCGGATGCGCAGTTCGGTTTCCTGCCGAAGCCGTTCTCGCTGAAGCAGCTTGCCGTCGTCGTGCGCGAGACGCTGGACAAGAACTAAGCGAGAAGCAGCTGTTGCCGATGGCGGCGAAAGGATGCTATCGACAGCCTCATGATCGACCTCCCCGAACCCATTTGCCGTTTGTGGTGGCGCTCCTTCTAGGAGCGGCAGTCGTCATGTCTTGAAATCGACCCTGCCGCCGTGATCCGGCAGGCATGGTCCATTTTCCGTTTTCCCTTCCCGATTGCGGCGGCTCCTTTTGCGGAGCAACCAAATGCATTCTCCTACCGACACTCGCCCCGTCATCCTGACGGGCGACCGGACCACCGGTCCGCTTCATCTCGGCCATTATGTCGGGTCGCTGAAGAGCCGCGTTGCGCTTCAGCATAGCCATCGGCAATTCCTGCTGCTGGCGGATATCCAGGCGCTGACCGACAATGCCCATGATCCCGAGAAGGTCCGTCGCAACGTTCTTGAGGTCGCTATCGATTATCTTGCAGTCGGCGTCGATCCGGCGCTGACGACGATCTGCGTCCAATCCGCTTTGCCGGCGCTGGCGGAGCTGACGCTGCTTTATCTGAATTTCGTCACGGTCAGTCGCCTGGAGCGTAATCCGACGATCAAGACGGAGATCCAGCTGCGCGGATTCGAACGTGACGTGCCTGCCGGCTTTCTCTGCTACCCGGTTTCACAGGCTGCCGATATCACCGCCTTCAAGGCGACGATCGTTCCCGTCGGCGAGGATCAGGCACCATTGATCGAGCAGACGAACGAGATCGTTCGCCGTCTCAATCGGCAGATTGGGCGCGATGTTCTTGTGGAAGCAACGGCGATGGTGCCGAGCGTGGGGCGCCTGCCAGGCGTCGACGGCAAGGCGAAGATGAGCAAATCCCAGGGCAACGCCATCCCGCTTTCCTCCTCGCCGGATGAAATAAGCGATGCGGTACGGCGGATGTATACCGATCCCGATCATCTGCGCGTCGGCGATCCCGGCAGGGTCGAGGGAAACGTCGTCTTCACCTATCTGGATGCCTTCTGCGAGGACCGGCAGTTGGTTGATGACATGAAGGCGCATTATCGCCGAGGTGGACTTGGTGATATCACCTTAAAGAGACGTCTTGATGATATCCTGCAGGCGCTGCTCGCTCCGATCCGCGCGCGCCGAGCACACTATGCTGCCGAGCCGGACTATGTGATGGAAGTCGTGCGTGAGGGGACGAGAAAGGCGAGGGAACGGACGGAGGCAACGCTTGCGGAATTACGCGACGCCTTGGGTCTGTTCTCCCTGATCTGAAACGAAAAAGGCCGGACGATCTTTTGAAGCGCCCGGCCGTTTTCGTAACTGCTTATCTAATTATTCTGCCAGAGCGACCGCGATTTCGGCGGCCAGGCGCGCATTGTTTTCGACAAGCGCGATGTTCGTCTTGAGGCTGCGGCCTTCGGTGATGTCGAAGATGGTGCCGAGCAGATAGGGCGTTACGGCCTTGCCGGTGATCTCGTCGCGCTCGGCACTGTCGAGGGCGCGCTCGATATAGATTTCCATTTCCTCGCGCGGGATTTCGTCGGCTTCCGGCACCGGATTGGCGATCAGCATGCCGCCATCGATGCCGAGCTGCTCGCGCGTGGATTGGAAATTGGCGATGGCAGCCGGGCTGTTCAGCGTCAGCGGGCTTGCCAGGCCGGAAGAACGCGACCAGAAGGCCGGAAATTCGGCGCTGTCGTAGGTTACGACCGGAACGCCGCGGGTTTCCAGCACTTCCAACGTCTTCGGAATATCGAGGATCGCCTTGGCGCCGGCGCAGACGACAATGACGCCCGTGCGCGCAAGCTCTTCAAGATCGGCAGAGATGTCGAAGCTCTCTTCGGCACCACGATGGACGCCGCCGATGCCGCCGGTGGCGAAAACCTTGATGCCGGCGCGGGCGGCGGCAATCATCGTGGCGGCGACGGTGGTCGCGCCGGTTCGCCGCTCGGCGATCGCAAAGGCGATGTCGGCGCGTGAAACCTTCATCGCCCCTTCCGTCTTCGCCAATGCTTCCAGCTCTTCCGGCTCAAGACCGATGTGCAGCGCGCCATGGATGACGGCGATAGTCGCTGGCACTGCGCCTTCCTGCCGGATGATCGCCTCGACGCTGCGAGCCATCTCGATATTGCCGGGATAAGGCATGCCGTGGGTGATGATGGTCGATTCCAGTGCCACGAGCGGGGCGCCGCGCAGCTTGGCGGCGGCGACTTCCTTCGAATAGGAGATCGGAAGCAGTGGCGAGATAGGCTGGGTCATTGTCGTTTCCAATTCACTGAAACAATATACGCGTTCTGAGCAGGCTTCATGACAGAATTTCGGCCTTGGGAACAAGGGCCAACATCGTCTCCAAAAGCTCGGGAGACAGATTTTCGGCGGTGGCGAAGGGCGATTGCACGGTGATCGCTGCGGCTGCAGCACCGTGGCGGACAGCCTCTGCGAGATCATGTCCGTCAAGCAGGGCCGACAGCACGCCGGAAGCGAGCGAATCTCCCGCCCCGGTGACATCGGCGACATCGTCGACGACGGGTGGCTGCAGGCTGACGACGGCATCCCGGGAAAATGCGATCAGCGGCCGCCTGCCGCGGGTGATGACGCCATTGCGCAAGCCAAGGGCGCGCAATCCGCTCACCCATTCGAGTGGATCTTCAGGCCGGCTTTCGGTCAGCGCGGCGGCCTCGGCTTCATTAAGGAAGAGATGGTCGATGCCGGCAAGGCTCTGCTTCAGCCGCACGACTTTCGCCGGAGAGATCGCGATTGCCGCGACGGACTTGCCGCAGGCGGCGGCTCTTGCTGCGATCGCGGCCAGGGTCTCTGCCGGCAGATTGGCGTCGCAGAGAACGAGGTCGGTTTCTTCGAAAGCGTCGCGCACGGCGCGAATAGCCAGACGCCTCGGGACGAACAGCTTGTAGAGTTCCATGTCGGCAAGCGCGATGACCAGATTGCCGTCGCGTTCGAGGATCGCCGTATAGCTCGGCGTCTTGCGATCGAGGAAGACGAAGGGCTTGTCGTCGATGCCGGCATGGCTTGCCGCTTCCGCCACCATTTCGCCCGAAGGGTCGCCGCCGCGCGGCGAGATCAGCTTTACGTCGAAGCCCAGGCGGGCGAGATTCCGGGCCGCATTGAAACCGCCGCCGCCGGGTTCCTCGAACCAGGCGCCGGGGTTGCTGGCGCCGGGTGCGGTCTCGCCGAAGATACGGCCGCGCCGGTCGATATGGGCGCCGCCGAGAACGAGAATCTTCTTCGCCATATGGTTTTCCTCAGCGGTCGAAAGGACGAATCGGACGGGTCGGTAACATCTGGCAATTCACCGCCTCGGTCATGCAAGTGCCTGGGAAGAAAGAAGAAAACAAAAATAGAACGGAATTCATTTTACCTTTTTCTTTCAATTGCTTGTTGTGGCCTTGCGACATGAGAACAAATCGAGTACACAATTCTCATCGGCGGCGACATTGCTAGAGCGGCTTCAATAACCTAAAGGTGGATCGGATGTCTCAGAATTCTTTGCGGCTTGTAGAGGACAAATCGGTGGATAAAAGCAAGGCACTTGAAGCGGCACTCTCTCAAATTGAGCGGTCGTTCGGCAAGGGCTCGATCATGAAGCTCGGCTCTAACGAGAACGTGGTCGAAATCGAAACGGTTTCCACTGGCTCTCTGAGCCTCGATATCGCTCTCGGCATTGGCGGCTTGCCGAAGGGGCGCATCATCGAAATCTACGGGCCGGAAAGCTCGGGTAAGACGACGCTGGCGCTGCAGACCATTGCAGAGGCCCAGAAGAAGGGCGGCATCTGCGCCTTTGTGGACGCGGAACATGCGCTCGATCCGGTCTATGCCCGCAAGCTCGGCGTCGACTTGCAAAACCTGCTGATTTCGCAGCCCGATACCGGCGAACAGGCGCTCGAAATCACCGATACGCTGGTGCGCTCCGGCGCGATCGACGTTCTCGTCGTCGACTCCGTTGCGGCATTGACGCCGCGTGCCGAAATCGAAGGCGAGATGGGCGACAGCCTGCCGGGTCTGCAGGCCCGTCTGATGAGCCAGGCGCTGCGCAAGCTCACGGCTTCGATCTCCAAGTCCAACTGCATGGTGATCTTCATCAACCAGATCCGTATGAAGATCGGCGTCATGTTCGGCTCGCCGGAAACGACGACGGGCGGTAACGCGCTGAAGTTCTACGCCTCGGTTCGCCTCGACATCCGCCGCATCGGCGCCGTCAAGGAGCGCGAAGAAGTGATCGGCAACCAGACCCGCGTCAAGGTCGTCAAGAACAAGATGGCGCCGCCCTTCAAGCAGGTCGAGTTCGACATCATGTATGGCGAAGGCGTCTCCAAGACTGGCGAACTGGTCGATCTCGGCGTCAAGGCCGGTATCGTCGAAAAGTCCGGTGCCTGGTTCTCCTATAACAGCCAGCGTCTCGGCCAAGGCCGCGAAAACGCGAAGCTCTTCCTGCGTGACAATCCGGATCTCGCCCGTGAGATTGAATTGTCGCTACGCCAGAATGCCGGCCTGATCGCCGATCGCTTCCTGCAGAATGGCGGTCCCGATGCCGATGATGGCGACGCCTCCGCCGAATAAGGATTTTCGGGAGCAATTTCCCATCCAAGACCGAGACTAAAATTCGAAACCGGCCGTATTGTCCAAGGGATGTGCGGCCGGTTTTGTTCGTGCGGCTGGACAGCGCCGGGAGCGGACGATAAAAGCCACTGACTTTGATGCAAGTTGCTGAGCGCAGGACTGAAGGGCCCCATATGAGCGGTGTGAATGAAATCCGGTCGACCTTCCTCGACTATTTTAAGAAAAACGGCCACGAGATCGTGCCGTCGAGCCCGCTGGTGCCGCGCAACGATCCGACATTGATGTTCACCAATGCCGGCATGGTGCAGTTCAAGAACGTGTTCACCGGCCTAGAGCAGCGTCCCTATACGACGGCGTCGACGGCGCAGAAATGCGTGCGCGCCGGCGGCAAGCACAACGACCTCGACAATGTCGGCTACACCGCGCGCCATCACACCTTCTTCGAGATGCTCGGCAACTTCTCCTTTGGCGACTATTTCAAGGAGCGCGCCATCGAGCTTGCCTGGAACCTGATCACCAAGGAATTCGGTCTCGATGCCAAGCGCCTGCTGGTCACGGTCTATCACACCGATGACGACGCCTATAATCTCTGGAAGAAGATTGCCGGTCTTTCCGATGACAAGATCATCCGCATCGCCACCAGCGACAATTTCTGGGCGATGGGTGATACCGGTCCGTGTGGCCCCTGCTCCGAAATCTTCTACGATCACGGCGATCATATCTGGGGCGGCCCTCCCGGCTCTCCGGAAGAAGATGGCGACCGCTTCATCGAGATCTGGAATCTCGTCTTCATGCAGTTTGAGCAGATCACCAAGGAGCAGCGCGTCGACCTGCCGCGTCCGTCGATCGACACCGGCATGGGCCTCGAGCGCGTTGCCGCCGTGCTGCAGGGCAAGCATGACAACTACGATATCGATCTCTTCCGCGCGCTGATCGAAGCTTCGGAAGAGGCGACCGGCGTGAAGGCCGAGGGCGAGCATCGTGCCAGCCATCGCGTCATTGCTGACCATCTGCGTTCGTCTGCCTTCCTGATCGCCGATGGCGTGCTGCCGTCAAATGAAGGCCGCGGCTACGTGCTTCGCCGCATCATGCGCCGCGCCATGCGCCACGCGCAGCTACTCGGCGCCAAAGAGCCGCTGATGTGGAAGCTGCTGCCGGCGCTGATCCAGCAGATGGGCCGCGCCTATCCGGAGCTGGTGCGCGCCGAGGCGCTGACCTCCGAGACGCTGAAGCTCGAAGAAACCCGTTTCCGCAAAACGCTGGAACGCGGCCTTTCGCTGCTCAACGATGCCACTTCGGATCTGCATAAGGGCGACAGTCTGGACGGCGAGACCGCCTTCAAGCTCTATGACACCTACGGCTTCCCGCTCGACCTGACGCAGGATGCGCTGCGCGCCCGCGGCATCGGTGTCGATATTTCCAGCTTTACCGATGCCATGGAGCGCCAGAAGGCCGAGGCGCGCTCGCATTGGACCGGCTCCGGCGACAAGGCAACCGAAACCATCTGGTTCGAGCTCAAGGAAAAGAACGGTGCGACCGAATTCCTGGGCTATGACACGGAAACCGCCGAAGGCGTCATCCAGGCAATCGTCAAGGACGGTGTCGCGGTCGACAGCGCCTCTGCCGGCGACAAGGTGCAGATCGTCGTCAACCAGACGCCGTTCTACGGTGAATCCGGTGGCCAGATGGGCGACACGGGCGTGATCTCCAGCGATCACGGCAAGCTCGCTGTCAGCGATACGCAGAAGAAGGGCGAGGGCCTCTTCGTTCACAGCTCCGAAGTTTCGGAAGGCAAGATCAAGGTCGGCGACGCCGTCGTCCTGACCGTCGATCACAACAGGCGTTCGCGCCTGCGCGCCAACCATTCCGCCACCCATCTGCTGCACGAGGCACTTCGCGAAGTACTCGGCACGCATGTGGCGCAGAAGGGCTCGCTGGTTGCCCCCGAGCGGCTGCGTTTCGACGTTTCGCATCCGAAGCCAATGTCGGCCGAGGAGCTCAAGGTCGTCGAAGAGATGGCCAACGAGATCATCCTGCAGAACTCGCCGGTGACGACCCGCCTGATGAGCGTCGACGATGCCATCGCGGAAGGTGCGATGGCACTGTTCGGCGAGAAATATGGCGACGAAGTCCGCGTCGTATCGATGGGGCAGGGCGTGCGGGGTGCCAAGGCCGGCAAGCCCTATTCCGTCGAGCTTTGCGGCGGTACGCATGTCTCCGCCACTGGCCAGATCGGCCTCGTCCGCATTCTCGGCGAAAGTGCCGTCGGTGCCGGCGTGCGCCGCATCGAAGCCGTGACCGGCGAATCCGCGCGCGACTATCTCGCCGAGCAGGACGATCGCGTGAAGAGCCTCGCCTCGGCGCTGAAGGTACAGCCGGCCGATGTCGTCACGCGCGTTGAAGCGCTCATGGACGAGCGCCGCAAGCTGGAACGCGAACTGGCGGATGCCAAGCGCAAGCTTGCCATGGGCGGCGGTCAGGGCGGTTCGGCCGATGCTGTCCGCGAAGTCAATGGCGTCAAATTCCTCGGCAAGCCGGTTTCCGGCGTCGATCCCAAGGATCTCAAGGGTCTGGCGGATGAGGCTAAGGCAAGCCTCGGCTCCGGCGTCGTGACGCTGATCGGCGTCTCGGATGATGGCAAGGCCAGCGCCGTCGTCGCCGTCACGGAGGACCTGACGAGCCGCTTCAGCGCCGTCGATCTCGTGCGCGTTGCTTCGGCTGCGCTCGGCGGCAAGGGCGGCGGCGGCCGTCCCGACATGGCCCAAGCCGGGGGCCCGGATGGCGCCAAGGCTGATGAAGCGATCGAGGCAATTGCTGCAGCACTTGCTGGCTAAGTCGCTGATTTCCGATAGATAATCCAGGATGGCGGATGCTTCGGTGTCCGCCATTTTTGTTTATGCAGGCAACTCCGCAGGATTTGTCAAATCCGGTTATGCTCTTGTCGGCCGATCGATTTACAAGGGGGTTAGACATGAGTGGTGGAACGGCGTGGACGCTTTACGAGACCCGGTTGCGGCGGGTTTCGGCCTATATCCATGAGCATCTGGATGAAGAACTCGATATGGAAAAGCTCGCCGAGATCGCCTGCATGTCCAGCTACCACTGGCACAGGATCTATCGGGCGATCTATGGTGAGACGGCGGCGGCGACCGTCAAGCGGCTGCGGCTGCACCGTGCCGCCGGCGATCTCGTCAACACCCGTCTATCCGTCAGCGACATTGCAAAGCGGTCGGGCTATCCCAACCTCCAATCGTTCAACCGCATCTTCAGATCCGTCTACGGCATGCCGCCGGCGCGATATCGGAATGAGGGAAGCCACAGGATCTTCGAACCCAATACTCAAGGAAGGATCACGATCATGTTCGACGTTACGCTTCGCACCATTTCCCCGATGTCACTGATCGGTGTCGCCCATCGCGGCTCCTACATGCAGATAGGCCAGGCTTTCGAAACACTCTTCGGCACCATCTTCGCCCGCGGTCTGGCAGGGCCGGACATGCGCATGATCGGCGTCTATCTCGACGATCCCGATGTCGTGGAAGCGGACAATCTGCGCTCCTATGCCTGTGTTACTGCCAGCGAGGCCGTTGCGACTGCCGCCCCACTGGAACGGCGCTCGCTGGAGGGCGGTGAATATGCCGTGCTGCGTCACAAGGGGCCTTATGCGAACATGCATAGGGCTTATCAGTGGCTCTATGCGCAATGGCTTCCGGCTTCCGGACGGCAGCTGCGCGATACCCTCATGTTCGAGGAATATATCAACAATCCGCGTGATGTACCGCCGACGGAATTGCTGACGGATATCTATATGCCGCTTCAGTAGCGGCATAAGATCCCGATAGAGGGTTTCCTTTCAATACCTTGTATTGTCAGGCATTAGCCGGTTTCGGCATCGCGGCATTATCAATCTCGTTGCCACGGCGGTAGGCGTCGCGGTCGCTGACCCGGCTCCAGTAGTCGATGAAAGCTGGCCGCTTTTCGATCGTCCCGAAATTGAGACCCCAGCCGATATGCGAACCGACATAGACGTCGGCGGCCGTGAAGCGGTCGCCGGCGATAAACGGCGAGGTCGTGACGGCGTACTCCATCGCATCAAGCACATTCGCGAAGCTGCCGCAGCCGGCCATGCGCAGGCGTTCCGGCGGCACTTCGAAGCCGAGGGTGCGATTGGTGATCGCCATCTCGAACGGGCCGGCCGCAAAAAACATCCAGCGGAAATAGCGGCCGCGCTCGGCCGCTGTCGGGGCAAGGCCTGCCTGCGAGAAGGTTTCGGCCAGATAGGCACAGATGGCGGCACCTTCGGTGACGACGGTGTCGCCGTGCTTGATGGCCGGCACCTTGCCCATTGGGTTGACTGCAAGATATTCCGGCGACTTCATCGTCGTGCCGTAGTCGAGATATTCGGTGCGGTAGGGCTGGCCGATTTCCTCCAGCATCCAGCGGGCTATGCGTCCGCGCGACATCGGATTGGTATAGAAAACGAGTTCCTCAGCCATCTGCCTCTCCCTTTTGTTGCGCGCATTTTTGCCACCGGTTCGCCCCGGCGGCAAGATTCCGCGCAAAAGAAAACCCGGCGCTGAGGCCGGGTTTTCTTATGTCCAGATGGTGACGAGGCTTAGGCAGCCATGGCCTTCTTGAGGTTTTCGTCGATCTTGTCGAGGAAGGCGGTGGTCGAGAGCCACGGCTGATCGGGGCCGATCAGCAGCGCCAGGTCCTTGGTCATGTAGCCGGCTTCAACCGTGTCGACGCAAACCTTTTCGAGCGTGGAAGCGAACTTCGCGAGTTCGGCATTGTCGTCGAGCTTGGCGCGATGAGCGAGGCCGCGGGTCCAGGCGAAGATCGAAGCGATCGAGTTCGTCGAGGTTTCCTGACCCTTCTGGTGCTGACGATAGTGGCGGGTCACCGTGCCGTGTGCGGCTTCGGCTTCGACCGTCTTGCCATCCGGCGTGAGCAGAACCGAGGTCATTAGGCCGAGCGAGCCGAAGCCCTGGGCAACGGTATCGGACTGGACGTCGCCGTCGTAGTTCTTGCAGGCCCAGACGTAGCCGCCGGACCACTTGAGAGCCGAGGCAACCATGTCGTCGATCAGGCGATGCTCGTAGGTGATGCCGGCTTCGTCGAACTGAGCCTTGAACTCGTTCTGGTAGACTTCTTCGAAGATGTCCTTGAAGCGGCCGTCATAGGCCTTGAGGATGGTGTTCTTGGTCGAGAGGTAGACCGGCCACTTGCGCATCAGGCCGTACATCATCGAGGCGCGGGCGAATTCGCGGATCGACTCGTCGAGGTTGTACATGGCCATGGCAACGCCGGCGCCAGGAGCGTTGAAGACTTCCTTCTCGATGACCGTGCCGTCTTCGCCGACAAACTTGATGGTGAGCTTGCCCTTGCCGGGGAACTTGAAGTCGGTGGCGCGGTACTGGTCGCCGAAAGCGTGACGGCCGACGACGATCGGCTGCGTCCAGCCCGGAACGAGGCGCGGAACGTTCTTGCAGATGATCGGCTCGCGGAAGATGACGCCGCCGAGAATGTTGCGGATCGTGCCGTTCGGGCTCTTCCACATTTCCTTGAGGTTGAATTCCTTGACGCGGGCTTCGTCCGGCGTGATCGTCGCGCACTTGATGCCGACGCCGTATTTTTTGATGGCGTTAGCGGCGTCGACGGTGACCTGGTCATTGGTGGCGTCGCGGTTTTCGACCGAGAGGTCGTAATAATCGATATCGATGTCGAGGTAGGGGAAGATCAGTTTTTCTTTGATGAGCTGCCAGATGATGCGAGTCATTTCGTCGCCATCGAGATCGGCAACGGGATTTGCGACCTTGATCTTCTTCATGCTTCTCCCTCGTTTAAGCTGATGGGACCCGATGGTCCTGTGAGTAATATGAAGTCCCGAGGGCTATAGCACCGCAAGTGCGGAACGCAAAGCCGATAGAGCCTTGGGCATAGTGTTTTTGATCATTCGTGACATCATCCGCTTTTTGCGATCCGGCCATTGCCAAAGCGGTCGATGGGGCTAAGGTCGCGCATGTTTTGCCTGTTATTACGGAATCACGTCATGCAGAAATTTGCCGCATCCGCGCTTGCCTTCACGCTCTTTCAGTTCTCCCTAGGCGCGCATATGGCACTGGCCGCCGATGCGACGACGCCGGTCAAGGCCATCATGGATGCGACCGTCTCGAACTGGGCGGGCGGCGACAGCGATTGGCAGGATATCTTCGACGAGAGCAAGCTCAAGGATATCTACAGCAAGGATTTCGCGGCGAAATATCAGGCGGCGGCGCAATTTCCCGCCGCCGACGAGGATGGTATCTCGCCCTTCGACTACGATGTCATCGTCAATGCGCAGGATGCGTGTCCGCTGGAGGACGTGAAGATTGCCGCCCAGACGCCGAAGAACAATGTGACCGAGGTGCTGGCGACCTTCAAGAAATCCACCTGCATGGGATCAGATGCCGATTATCAGAAGGTGACCACGGTTCGTTTCGAGGTCATCGAAGAGGGCGGCAGGCCCCTGGTGGACGATATCGTCACCAACGATGACAACGGCAATCCGAGCTCGCTCAAGAGCGTGATGGTGGATCTCGTCAAACAACAGCAGCAACAGCCGACAGACCAGACGCAGCAACCGTCGGATCAGAAGCCCGCCAATCCACAATAATCGGGCCGGATTCGTTCTGCCGTTCAAGCGCAAAAACCTTGCCGATCGGCTGGCGTCTCGCTATTGCGACACCGGAATCAGGACATTGAGCATGATGTCGTCCGAAAACCGCTAACACTTCTCGGCATCATGCTCGAATTAGCGCGATTGGTTTCGCGCGCGGAGATTTAGGCATCATGGCAGGCACGAACAGCGAGCGTCAACTTCTGGCCGAAGGGCCGGCCATCATTCTGGTCGAGCCGCAGATGGGCGAAAATATCGGCATGGTGGCGCGCGCCATGGCGAATTTCGGCCTTGCCGAGTTGCGGCTCGTCAATCCTCGCGATGGCTGGCCGAACGAGAGGGCACAGGCGACGGCTTCCAAGGCGGATCACATCATCGAAGCGACCAAGGTCTACGAGACACTGGAGCAGGCGATCGCTGATCTCAATTTCATCTATGCGACAACCGCGCGGGAGCGGGATGGTTACAAGCCGGTGCGTTCGCCTGTTATTGCCGCGCAAACCCTTCGTGCCAAGTTCCAAGCAGGTGAGGGTACCGGCATCCTCTTCGGTAGGGAGCGCTGGGGCCTGACGAACGAGGAAGTGGCGCTGGCCGACGAGATCGTGACATTTCCCGTCAATCCCGCCTTTGCTTCTTTGAACATCGCGCAGGCCGTGCTGCTGATGTCCTATGAGTGGATGAAGTCGGGCATGGAGGATCTCGGCGATGTGCCTTTCCAGGCGATCGAGCAGCGGCCTTCGACGAAGGAGCAGCTTTTCGGCCTTTTCGACCAGCTCGAGGAAGCGCTGGATGCGCGCAATTATTTCCATCCCGCCGGGAAAAAGCCGAAAATGGTCGACAATCTCCGGGCCGTCCTCTCGCGCCGGGCCTTCACCGAACAGGAAATCAGCGTCTTGCGCGGGGTGATCTCGTCTCTCGACCGCTTCTCGCGGAAGTCCCCGCGCGGCAGTGGCTCGCATCCCCGATCCTCGAAAGCACCCAAGGAAACCACGAACGATGACAGCAGCGGCGAATGAGCTGAAACCGGTCCTTGTTTTCGATTCAGGGATCGGCGGTTTGACCGTGCTGCGCGAAGCACGCGTGCTGATGCCGGAGCGGGGTTTCATCTATATCGCCGACGATGCCGCATTTCCCTATGGCAGTTGGGAAGAAGCAGCCTTGAAAGAGCGCATTGTCGGTCTCTTCGCAAAGCTGCTCGCGCAATATGATCCGGAAGTCTGCATCATCGCCTGCAACACGGCGTTCACGCTGGCCGGCGCCGCTCTTCGTGCCGCCTTTCCGCAGATGACGTTCGTGGGTACCGTGCCGGCGATCAAGCCAGCTGCGGAGCGCACGCGCTCCGGGTTGGTCTCCGTGTTGGCGACACCGGGCACCGTCAAGCGCGCCTATACGCGCGATCTGATCCAGTCCTTTGCCACACAATGCCATGTGCGGCTTGTCGGATCGGAAAATCTGGCGCGCCTGGCGGAGAGCTATATTCGCGGCGATGCAATTACAGACGAGGCCGTCATGACCGAGATCGATCAGTGCTTCGTCGAGATGGATGGCCGCAAGACCGATATCGTGGTGCTTGCCTGCACGCATTACCCTTTCATGGCGAATATTTTCCGTCGCCTTGCGCCTTGGCCGGTCGATTGGCTCGATCCGGCTGAAGCCATCGCAAGGCGCGCCCGCAGCCTGGTGCCGCAGATGGCCGATGCTGTGCATCCCGACAATTTCGACTTTGCGGTGTTTACCTCCGGGGCACCCGATTTCCCCACGCGCCGGCTGATGCAGGGTTTTGGACTCAAGGCTTGATGATGAAAGACAAGGTTTCGCTGCGAAAACTCGATCTCGCGGATATGCCGGCGGCTGCCGCTGTCCATCGCGCTTCCTTCAACGAGCGGCTGCCGGCGCTTGCCGGACTTCATACGCCCGAAGAAGATGTTGGCTTCTGGAGCGCTGTCGTTTTCAAAGATTGCCAGATTTGGGGTGCGGAAGAGGGCGGTCGTCTTGTTGGCGTCATCGCCTTTCTCGAGGATTGGATCGACCAGCTTTATGTTCTGCCTGAGGCGCAGGGGCGCGGCATCGGCAGCCGCCTTGTCGATATCGCCAAGTCGACCTATCCGGCGCTGTCGCTCTGGACGTTCCAGAGAAACGAGCCTGCGCGCCGCTTTTACGAGAAGCATGGCTTCTTCGTGGTTGACGAGTCGGATGGGGCAGGCAATGAGGAAAAGGAGCCGGATGTGCTTTACAAGTGGGAGGCACGCTTGCATCGGTTGTAATGCAGCATTGGGCTGAGTGGCGGAATATTGGGAGGGCGATATTTGATGTCTTTTGAGATTGATTGCAGTGTTGTCGGGGCAAGCCATGCGTCTGCGTGAGTGCCACAACTTCCATGATTTTCGCCTTCTTGCGAAAAAGCGTCTTCCCGGCCCGATCTTCAACTATATCGACGGCGCAGCCGACGACGAAGTGACGCTCCGGCGGAACACAGCCAGCTTCGAAAGTTGCGATCTCGTTCCCAACGTCCTGCGCGGGGTCAGCGAGATTGATATGTCTGTCACCGTCATGGGGCAAAAGCTCGCGACACCTTTTTATTGCTCGCCGACGGCGTTGCAGCGTCTCTTCCACCATCAGGGTGAGAACGCGGTGGCTGCCGCAGCTTCTTCGCTCGGCACCATGTTCGGCGTTTCCTCGCTCGGTACCGTCAGCCTTGAGGAAATCCGCAAGAAGCATGCGGGACCGCAGGTCTACCAGTTCTATTTCCATAGGGATCGTGGCCTGAATCGGGCAATGATGGAGCGGGCGAAGGAAGCCGGCGTCAACGTGATGATGCTGACGGTGGACAGCATTACCGGCGGCAATCGCGAGCGCGATCTTCGCACGGGGTTTTCCATTCCGTTCAAGCTCAATCTAGCCGGGATCACCCAGTTCGCCATCAAGCCTGCGTGGGCGCTGAACTACGTCACCCACGAGAAGTTCCGCCTGCCGCAGCTCGACGAGCATGTCGACATGAGCGGCGGTGCGATGTCGATCGGCAAGTATTTCACCGAGATGCTGGATCCGTCGATGAACTGGAACGACGTTGCCGAGATGGTGAAGCACTGGAACGGGCAGTTTTGCCTGAAGGGCATCATGTCGGTCGAGGACGCAAAGCGTGCGGTCGATATCGGATGCACCGGCATCGTGCTCTCGAACCATGGCGGGCGGCAGCTCGACGGTTCTCGCTCCGCGTTCGATCAGCTGGCGGAAATCGTCGACGCCGTCGGCCATCGCATCGATGTCATGATGGATGGCGGCGTCCAGCGCGGCACGCATGTGCTGAAGGCTCTGTCGCTCGGTGCCAAGGCCGTTGGCCTCGGCCGCTTCTATCTCTATCCGCTGGCCGCTGCCGGTCAGGCGGGCGTGGAACGGGCACTGCGGCACCTGCGTACCGAAGTGGAGCGCGACATGAAGCTCATGGGCTGCACATCGGTCAGCCAGCTGTCGCGCGCAAACCTGCGCTTCAGGTAGGTCTCGCAATCGCCTGTGGGTTTTTTCAATCCACGGGCGCGAAGCTTGGAAATCTTTGCTAGACGGAGGCGCGTCCTTTCAGAAAGATGGGACGCATCGACATTTGATTCTCGCTCATAGGGGAAGTGCATTGCAGGTCGGCATCGACATGGGAACGGCGTCCGGCGGGACCAGCGCCCAGCTCGATATCGAGGAGCTGCTGGCGACGCGTCTCCTGGTACAGGGCAATTCCGGTTCCGGAAAATCGCATCTTTTGAGGCGCCTGCTCGAACAGTCGGCGCAATGGGTGCAGCAGGTCATCATCGATCCAGAAGGCGATTTCGTCACGCTGGCCGACAAGTTCGGGCATGTGGTCGTGGATGGCGAGCGCACGGAAGCAGAGCTTGCCGGCATCGCAAACCGTATTCGCCAGCATCGCGTTTCCTGCGTGCTGACGCTCGAAGGGCTTGATATCGAGCAGCAGATGCGCGCTGCCGCCGCCTTCCTCAATGGCATGTTCGATGCCGACCGCGAATTCTGGTATCCCGTGCTGGTCGTGGTCGACGAAGCGCAGATGTTTGCCCCCTCGGTCGGCGGCGACGTTTCGGAAGATGCGCGCAAGATGTCGCTAGGCGCCATGACAAATCTGATGTGCCGCGGCCGAAAGCGCGGCCTTGCCGGCGTCATCGCGACGCAGCGCCTGGCGAAGCTTGCCAAGAACGTTGCCGCAGAAGCCTCCAACTTCCTGATGGGCCGTACCTTCCTCGATATCGACATGGCCCGCGCGGCCGATTTGCTCGGCATGGATCGCAGGCAGGCGGAAATGTTTCGCGACCTCAAGCGTGGCAATTTCGTCGCCCTCGGGCCGGCACTTTCGCGTCGCCCGCTGCCGATCACCATCGGCACGGTGGAAACATCGGCGCGTTCCTCCAGCCCGAAGCTGATGCCGCTGCCGGATGCACCGCAGGATATCGAAGATCTGATCTTCACGCCGGATCCGGAAGAGTTCACGCGTCCCGTTGTCCGCCGTACCACACCGGCGCCGCGTCCGACGACCGATATTCTGGCAGAGCTTTCCCGCTCCGTACCGGCGGCAAGCCCGGCACCTTCGGAACCGAAGGTCAGCCAGCCGGAACTATCGAGCGAGGATCGCGAGGCGAGAGTGAGCGCCGTGCTCTCCGAAATCCTCGACGATCCGGCCTCGGGCTTCCGAACGGATTCGGTGCTTTATCAGGAGTTTCTTGTACGCTTGCGCATGCGCCGCGTTCCCGGCGCACCCATGAGCCTTTCGGAGTTCCGTCGACGCGTGGCGATTGCCCGCTCCGGTGCGGACGAAGAAGTCATGGCGACGGATCAATGGGCAACGGCGCTTTCGCTATCTGCCAGCGTCACCGACGATCTGCAGGGTGTTTTCCTGATGCTGGCGAAGGCCGCTATCAGCGGCGAGCCATGCCCGTCCGACGCCCGCATCGCCCGCGCCTATGGTACTCATTCGGCCCGGCGCGCGCGGCGACTGCTGAGCTATTTCGAAGAGCAGGGCAGCGTCGTCGTCCACACGGATTTTTCGGGCAAACGCATTGTCGCCTTTCCGGATATGGGGTCGCAGACCGCGCCCGGCGATGCCAATGCGCCCGATCTCGACGGCGGTGAGCAGGCGGCGGCTGAATAGCTGCCGGTTACACGTTGCTGGCGATGATGTGGAGTGCGGCTTTGCCGTCCTTGACGGCCGAAGTTGATAGGCGCCGGTCGAACGTTGCCAGTTGGCCCCCATGGAATTTCGCCAATGCCAACAGGTAGGTGTCGGTGATTTGTCCAGGAGTCAGAATGCGTGTCGAATCCACCAAAGTATCATCCAGCAGACTGATATCGTCGGCCCAGAATTGGTGACCCGGCAAGCTGCGAAGTTGGGCAACAAGAACCGCAGCTGTTGACGGCGGCCCAGGAGAATTAGGGTAGTTGGGCTGGCTAAGAATCCGCACAACCCCATTTTCCGTTAACGGACACGTTGCCCAACTATCGCCGGCTAGGGAGTGAAACCACTCATGGGCCATATCATGCGATACATGGCCAGGGTCGAATAAAGCGATCAGAACATTGACGTCCAACAAAAATGTCACGGAAGTTCGTCACGAAGTTTGTTGACAAGATCGAGCGTAACAGGGGGATTGCCCGTCTTAGGCGTGAGCAACGGAATACCATTCCGCTCCTTTACCGGCTGCGGACGGTTGAGCGACCGGCGAGCCAGGTCGGAAATGACATCACCGATACTGCGGTGCTGCTGTTCTGCCATCGCCTTTGCCGCGGCAAGTACGTCGTCGTCAATTGCAAGGGTTGTTCGCATCATTGCACCTTGATCGGTCATCAAGCATCAAGCATCAAATATAGCATTCGCTGCTTCATTCTCAACAGCGTCGCGTGCGGCTGTTGACATTTTCATAACGACCCCTTACAGACCGCGCCAACGCCGGGCAGAAATGTCCGGTGTTTCATTTGACATGTCCCGTGGCTTCGTCCGTTCGCTAACGTGAGAGGCCTGTCAGAGCTCGAAAACGGAGTTCAGAGGAGGGCGTGTTTCCTTCGCGGTTCGGCAACGGGCCGCCATAACACTTGAAAGGAAATGCGATGAGCAAGCGCGAATCGTCCAAGTACAAAATTGACCGCCGTATGGGCGAAAACATCTGGGGCCGTCCGAAGTCCCCGGTTAACCGTCGCGAATACGGCCCGGGCCAGCACGGCCAGCGCCGCAAGGGCAAGCTTTCGGACTTCGGCGTGCAGCTGCGCGCCAAGCAGAAGCTGAAGGGCTACTACGGCGACCTGCGTGAAAAGCAGTTCCGCGCCATCTTCGACGAAGCCAACCGCCGCAAGGGCGATACCTCGGAAAACCTGATCGGCCTGCTCGAATCGCGCCTCGACGCGATTGTCTACCGCGCCAAGTTCGTTCCGACCGTCTTCGCAGCCCGTCAGTTCGTCAACCATGGCCACGTCACCGTCAACGGCGTTCGCGTCAACATCGGTTCCTACCGCTGCAAGGCTGGCGACGTTATCGAAGTTCGCGAAAAGTCCAAGCAGCTCGTAACCGTTCTCGAATCGGTTTCGCTCGCTGAGCGCGACGTTCCGGAGTACATCGAAGTCGATCACAACAAGATGGTTGCGACCTTCGCTCGCGTTCCGGCTCTCGGCGACGTACCGTACGCCGTTGTCATGGAACCGCATCTGGTCGTCGAATTCTATTCGCGTTAATAAGCGTATAACTTTCTTGATGAATGAAAAGCCGCTCGGTTCGAGCGGCTTTTTTGTCTTTGGAGCGCCTCATGACGGATTTGCAGGCCATTCTCGACGGCATTCATGCGGAGCTTTCGCCGCGCATCGGCGAGGGCAAGGTCGCCGATTACATTCCGGAGCTGGCAAAGGTCGACCCGAAGCAGTTCGGGATGGCAATCGCGACGGTCGATGGCGATGTCTACAGCATCGGCGACGCCGGCGTTCCTTTCTCTATCCAGAGTATTTCCAAGGTCTTTATGCTGACCCTGGCGTTGGGCAAAGTCGGCGAGAGCCTGTGGAATCGTGTAGGGCGCGAGCCGTCCGGCACGGCCTTCAACTCCATCGTCCAGCTGGAGCGCGAAGAGGGGATACCGCGCAACCCCTTCATCAATGCGGGCGCGATCGCCATCAGCGACGTCGTGCTGGCCGGGCACGAGCCGCGCGAGGCGATCGGCGAGCTGCTGCGCTTCGTGCGCTATGTAGCTGACGACGAGACGATCACCATCGATGACAAGGTTGCGCGTTCAGAGACCCAAACCGGTTATAGAAATTTCGCGCTCGCCAATTTCATGCGCGCCTACGGCAATCTCCACCATCCGGTCGAGCATGTGCTCGGTGTCTATTTCCATCAATGCGCGCTGTCCATGAGCTGCCAGCAGCTTGCCAAGGCTGGGCTCTATCTCGCTGCGCGCGGCAGCAATCCGATCACCGGCCACTCCGTCGTCTCGCCGAAGCGGGCGCGGCGTATCAATGCGCTCATGCTGACCTGCGGCCATTATGATGGCTCGGGGGACTTCGCCTATCATGTCGGCCTGCCGGGCAAGAGCGGCGTCGGTGGCGGCATTCTGGCGGTGGCGCCGGGCATCGGCTCGATCGCCGTGTGGTCGCCGGGGCTGAACAAGGTCGGCAATTCGCAACTCGGCGCCGTAGCGTTGGAAATGCTGGCTGCGCGCACCGGCTGGTCGGTGTTCGGCGATTGATACGGTGTCTTCTCGTTCCGCTTTCTGCTATCAGCGTGGCGAGATGCAAGGAATGACGCAATGAATATCGCGACCACTGTGAAAGACGACATCGATATCGAGGCTGAAGATGGCAGTTCTGCCGTTCATCCGATGTTTTTCGATGCGCCGCGTTCGGTCTCCTTCAACAAGCTTCGCAAGCGCCTGTTGCGGCAAGTGCGCCAGGCAATGGAAGACTTCCAGATGCTGAAGGGCCAGAAGCGCTGGCTGGTCGGCCTTTCCGGCGGCAAGGATTCCTACGGTTTGCTGGCACTGCTCCTTGATCTGAAATGGCGAGGCTTGCTGCCGGTGGAGCTGATCGCCTGCAATCTCGATCAGGGGCAGCCGAATTTCCCAAAGCATATCCTGCCCGAATACCTCACGAAGATCGGTGTCACGCATCGCATCGAGTATCGCGACACCTATTCCATCGTGAAGGAGAAGGTGCCGGAGGGGGCAACCTATTGCTCGCTCTGTTCGCGCCTGCGCCGCGGCAATCTCTATCGCATCGCCCGCGAGGAAGGTTGCGATGCGCTGGTGCTTGGCCATCACCGCGAGGATATTCTCGAGACCTTCTTCATGAACTTCTTCCATGGCGGCCGCTTGGCTTCCATGCCCGCAAAGCTGCTCAACGACGAAGGCGACTTGATGCTTCTTCGTCCGCTCGCCTATGCCGCTGAGGACGATCTTGCCAAGTTTGCCGCGGCCATGCAGTTTCCGATCATCCCCTGCGATCTCTGCGGCTCGCAGGATGGGCTGCAGCGCAATGCCATGAAGGACATGCTCGCTGATATCGAGCGGCGCATGCCGGGCCGCAAGGATACGATGCTGCGCGCCCTGGCGCATGTGAACCCGTCGCACCTGCTCGATCCGAAGCTGTTCGATTTTGCGGGTTTGATGACGCAGGGCTCTTCGAGCGATTCCGCTTAATTTCAGGGCTTTTGCCACACCGATGTCATCGAATCGGGCATAAGAGGAAGCCCTTTCAAAACAGAGGCTTCCGATGACCTTCTCCGATGCTGATTTCGACTATGTGATGACGATCGTTGCAGAAGCGGCGTCAAAGGAGATCATGCCGCGCTTCCGCAATCTGGATGCCGGCGACATATCGGAAAAGACCTCGGCTATCGACCTCGTGACCGAGGCCGATCTACTGGCCGAAAAGCATATCACCACGGCGCTGAAGGCGCGCTTCCCGGCTGCCCTTATCGTTGGTGAAGAGGCCTATGAGGCGGACAAAACAGTTGTGCCTGCTCTGGCGCATGCGGAGCTTGCCTTCGCTATCGACCCGGTAGATGGCACATTCAATTTCGCTGCCGGCCTGCCGGTCTTCGGGACGATACTGGCAATTGTCGCCAATGGTGAGACCATCGGCAGCATCATTCATGATTCCGTACTGGGCGACACCGTTACCGCCATGAAGGGCGGCGGCACTTTCCTGCGCCGGAGAACGGGACAGGTGAGGCGGCTTTCCGTTGCCAGACCCGCGCCCTTAAGCGCCATGACGGGCGCCATATCCTGGGGGCACATGGACGAACCTGACCGGTCCCGCATCAGCGCCAACCTGTCCAAGACCCGCATGGCATTCTCGCTGAATTGCTCGGCTTATGAATATTGGATGGTGGCTTCAGGCAAATGGCATTTCATCGGCCATTGCAAGCTTATGCCATGGGATCATCTTGCCGGCGTGCTGGCGCATCAGGAAGCCGGCGGCTATACCGCCAAATTCGATGGTACGCCCTACAGGCCCGGTGAAACCGTGGGCGGCATTATTTCTGCGCCGGATGAAGAAAGCTGGCAGATGATTCGTCGCGACATCATTGGTGCCTGACGGGAAAGGACAAAGCATGACATCGCTTGTTGACGTTACCACGCTTGCTCATGTGCTGCGCCGCGCGGCACAGACGGAGATCCTGCCGCGTTTTCGCAGGCTTGGCAGCGACGATATCCGCGCCAAGAGCGAGGCGACGGATCTGGTGACGGAAGCCGACGAACGTGCAGAGCGCATGATCAAGGCCGAGGTTTCGCGGCTCTGGCCCGAGGCGCTGTTCGTCGGCGAGGAATCGGTTGCCGCTGATCCGTCGTTGCTTGGCAAGCTGGCGGATGCCGATCTTGCCATCATCGTCGATCCAGTCGACGGCACGTTCAATTTCGCTGCCGGCATTCCGGCTTTCGGTGTCATGGCCTCGGTCGTCTCCAAGGGAGAAACGGTCGCCGGCATCATCTTCGACCCGATGGGCGACGACTGGGTGCTGGCAGAGCGCGGCAGCGGCGCATGGCTGCGGCGGCCGGACGGCGAGACGCTGCGTCTCAACGTTGCGCCCTCCGTCGCGCTGGAAGAGTTGGTCGGCATGGCGGCTACAGGCTTTTTGCCCAAGGAAAAGCGCGCCGAGATCATGGGTAATCTCGCCAAAGTACGCTACACGACCTGCTATCGGTGCGCGGCCCACGAATACCGCACGCTTGCCGGCGGCTATGTGCATTATCTCATGTACAACAAGCTGATGCCCTGGGATCATCTGGCGGGAGCGCTGATCTCTGCCGAGGCTGGCGCCTATGTCCGACGTTTCGACGGCTCTCCCTATTTGCCGCACCACCTCGACGGCGGGCTGCTGATTGCGGCGGACAAGGATACCTGGGAATTGCTGCGGCGTGAGGTCTTCACCCTCTAAAGCGGGTTTCGCGGTTGAATTGCCGACGGTGCCCTACTTGGAAAGTGCCGGCTGGAGGGCTATCTTTGCTGTAACAGGCAAGAGCCCTGGTCGGTGCTTGCCGCGAGGATGAAGACAAATGTCCGAGACGAGCCGCAAGCTGACCACCATCTTCTGCGCCGACGTGCAGGATTATTCGCGCCTCATGGGCAAAGACGAGGAGGGGACACTTTCGACCCTTCGTCGTTACCGCGAGGCGATGAAACGGCTGATCGAAGCGCATGGCGGGCGTGTCATCAACACCTGGGGCGATGGCGTCTTTGCCGAGTTTCCGAGCGTCGTCGAAGCTGTGCGCGCTGCGATCGACACGCAGAACGAGCTTGCCGGCTACAATGCAGTGACCGATCCCGACAAGCAGATGCTCTTTCGCATCGGCCTCAATCTCGGTGATGTGATCGCCGATGGCGATGACCTTTATGGCGACGGCGTCAATATTGCCGCCCGGCTGCAATCGCGCGCTGCTCCGGGTGGCATCGTCATTTCCAACACGGTCTACGATCAAGTCCGCAATAAGGTGGCGGTCGGTTTCGATTTTCTCGGGCAGCTCGAGGTCAAGAACATCGAAGGCGGCGTGCCAAGCTATGCTGTGCGGATCGGCGGCGTGCAGGTTGTCGACACCACATCCGATTATCGGTCGGCCCAGGAGCCGGCTCCCGTGCGGGCGCCCGAAGCGGCGATGCGGGAATCCTTGCCGCAGGACTGGCGGCGGAGCTACGGTGTTGCTCTAGTCGTGTGCATCGGCCTAGCCGTTCTTAACGGGTTGACCTGGGATGGCGAATTTTGGGCGAAATGGCCCATACTCGCGATTTTGTGGGTCAACGCGTATCGTTACGTCCGTAGCAACCCGCAGATCGATATGGCGATCGCGAGCCTTGTCATCACAGGTATCGGGATCGTTACCATCAACCTTTTCACCTGGCACGGAACACCATGGGCGATGTGGCCGCTCTTCGGGCTTGCGATCGCTGCGGCTGTGCGCTGGGTCAGTCGGCCGCGCAGCGGCGCCTAGAGCAATTCCAGGAAAAGTGCGCAGCGGTTTTCCGTCCGGAATTGCGTGAAAACAAAGAGATAGAGCGGTTCAGAGATTCCGTGAAAAACTGAACCGCTCTAAGGAAGGGAGGCACGTCGTTCAAACATGCCCCATGCCCGGCTCCAGCGCCGGTGTATCGCCGGGATGAGTGAAGAGCTTGCCACGTTCCGCCCAAAGCGTCGCGACGATCGATAGCGCACCGAATACAGTGAAGCCGGCGAGCAGCGGTTGCGCGGTGCCATCAAACATCTGACCGACGATGCCGCCGATGAGAACGCCGACCGTCGTGGAGATCGAGCTGGTGATGGCGGCTGCCGTGCCCGCAAGATGCCCCATCGGCTCGAGGCTGATCGCCATGCAATTGGTGGTGATCACTGCAAACATCATCAGCATCACCGAGATCAGTACATAGATGAAGGTGAAGCTCGGCTGGCCGAACATGCCGACGATGTAACCGATGGCGCCTAAAACGGTGAAAATGATCATGGCGGCATGAGAAATACGGCGCATGCCGAAGCTGCGGACGAAATAGCCATTGGCGAACTGTGCCACGGCGGTGCCGGCTGCCGTTGCCGCAAAGGCGATCGGAAACGTGTCCCCAAGGCCGTAGACTTCACCGAAAACCTGCTGCACGGATACGATGTAGGCACAGATGATGCCGGTATAGAGCGTCAGGCCGATCGTGTAGCCGCAGGTGATGCGATTGGTCAACACTGTCTTGAAGCCGGACAGGACAGAGGCGACCGAAAGCGGCAGGCGTTCCTCGGCTGGAAGCGTTTCTTTCATGCGGAAGAAGGCGACCAGGAACAGGCCAGCGCTGACGATGCCGAGCAGGATGAAGATCCATTGCCACTTTGAATAGGCAACGATCATCTGGCCGACGAAAGGGGCAACCATCGGCATGATCATGAAGACGATCATGACATAGGACATGACGCGGGCCATTTCGCGTCCGCCGAAGCAGTCGCGCACGATGGCAAGCGTCGTGATGCGCACGGCTGCGGCGCCGACACCCTGGGCGAAGCGCAGGACGAGCAGCGTGAAGAGATTGCCGCTCCAGGCCGCCGCAAACAGCGTCGCCATGTAGAAGGCGAGGCCGCCGAGCAGGATGCGCCGACGGCCGTAAGTGTCCGACAGGCTGCCGAAAAACAGCTGACAGATGCCGAAGCCGAGGAAGTAGACGCCGATGACGAGCTGAGTGTCATTCGAGTTGGCGACATGAAGCGATTGGCCGATGTTTGGCAGTGCCGGCAGCATGCTGTCGATGCCCATGGAGATGCTGGCCGTCATCAGGGCGATCAGCAGGATGAATTCCACGATGCCGAGGCCGATGCGGCTGGAGCCGGACTGTTCCGGCTGGTGAGACTGAGGCGCGGTTGTCATTTGAATATGCCTGTCAATGCAAAGCGAGAGACTGGTCGGCCGGAGGGGGCGCATTATGCGGGCGGAAGAGGCGACCCCTTTCGGCAATCAGCACGAACATCAAACCGATCAGCGAGACTGTGAAGTAGCCGATGACCATCGGCGTCGCCGTACCGTTGAAATACTGGCCGATGCCGGCGCCGATCGATGCACCGCCGACCGTGCTCATGAAGCCGAGCACCGAGGAAGCGGTTCCGGCGACATGGCCGAGCGGCTCCATGGCGAGCGAGTTGAAATTGGAGCCGATCCAGCCGAACTGGAACATTGCCAGCGCGAAAAAGATCATGAAGAGCGGGAAGGGCATCGGCGCCGGGCCGTAAAGCTGGACGATCATCCAGATGAAGGTGACGACGGAGAAACCGAGCAGCGCCGCATGCGACAGCCGCCGCATGCCGAAACGGCCGACGAGTTGCGAATTGATGAAGGATGACAAGGCCATGAACAGCGCCACGCCGCCGAAGGCGACGGGCGTGTAGACGCCGAGTCCGTAAATGCCGCTGTAGATCTGTTGAGCCGAGTTGATGAAGCCGAACAGCGCCCCAAACAGGAACGTGCTGGCAAGGGTGTAACAGAGGGCCACCCTGTTCGTCAGCACGATGCGGAAACCCGCGGCAACGGATTTGACCGTCAAAGGCCGGACGTTTTCCGGTTTCAGCGTTTCGGGAAGCCGGAAGTACATCCAGAGACCGACAAGTGTCGCCATCGTGCCGATGAAGACGAAGATCATGTGCCAGGTGCTGATCAGCAAGATGATCTGGCCGCTTCCGGGCGCGATGACGGGCACGATCATGAAGACCATCATGATCAGCGACATGACCTCCGCCATCAGACGGCCGCCGAAGACGTCACGAACGATCGAAATGGTGATAACACGTGTCGCCGCCGATCCGAGACCCTGGATGAAGCGCAGGAGGAGCAGGCCTGCAAAGGACGGGATAAGGGCAATGCCGAAAGCGGAGATGACGTAAACGGTAAGGCCGATCAGCAGGGGCAGGCGGCGGCCGAAGCGATCCGACAGGGGACCGTAGATGAGCTGCGCCAAGCCGAAGCCGATGAGATAGGCCGTCACCACATATTGCCGATGATTCTCGTTTATCACGCCAAGGCTGGAGCCGATCTGCTGCAAGGCGGGGAGCATGATGTCGATCGCGAGCGAATTGATCGCCATCAGGAAGGCCGCGAGCGCGATGAACTCGCGTTTGCCCATGGGCAGCTGCCCATGGGACATAGCCTGGGATGTGTTCGTCACGGTTTTATTCCCATAAACATGTCAAGGCGCCGCCCGATGGCAGCGCCTTTTCGATCCAATTGAACTATGGAAACCGGACGGGGAGCCCGGTGCCCGGTCAGGCGGCGCCGCGAACGCTGATGCCGTGTTCCTGGAGGTGTTGCTGCAACTCGCCCGCCTGGAACATTTCGCGTACGATGTCACAGCCGCCGATGAACTCGCCCTTTACATAGAGCTGCGGAATGGTCGGCCAGTTGGAATAGTCCTTGATGCCCTGACGAATCTCGGCATCGGCAAGGACGTTGACGCCCTTATAGTCGACGCCGATATAATCGAGAATCTGGACCACTTGGCCTGAGAAGCCACATTGCGGGAACTGGGGCGTGCCCTTCATGAAAAGAACGACGTCGTTGTTCTTGACTTCGTTGTCGATGAATTCGTGAATACCGCTCATTGGACAGTTCCTTTCACATGCGGAGTCAAGGTCCGCAGCGTTAAATCTGTTCCTTAAATAGCAAGCGACAGGCGCGATTTCCAGCGGCAAAACGCAGGCTTTTCCTTTTTCATCGCATGAATGGATTTCCAGCATCAGCTGTTAAGAAAGATGGCCGAAATGGCTCATTGGCAATCTTTTCTGAACAGTGCGTTTTGAAAACGCCTCTTCAACTCCAAGCCTGAACAACACAAATGAAAATTTCAAGCAAGGGACGATTAATATTAGGCCGCTACTTAATTTACAAACGGCCGGTATGTTTGTTAGAGTTTGTCGATTGATGCGATTTGGCGCGTATCGGTCCCTTGTTGACATTGCATTCGTATTTTTGAGGGAGCGGACACCATGAGCCACCATCACTATTCCGACGGGCAGGTTGGTGAAGAGCGGGAATTTTACAGTTCGGAGGAAAGAAGCGAGGGCGAGCGGGAATATTATGAGCATGTGCGCACGCCAAGGGCTTCCATTCTGAACAGTGCCGTGACCGTCTGTGCCATCGTGCTCGTTTTGAGCATTGCCTTCGGCTACCGCGCTTCGACTGCTCCGACACCGCAACCAGCGGTGCCGCCGATCGTCCAAAAAATCATGATCGCGCCGCCGGCGGACCCCTGTGCAGACAGTTCTCCCTATCCTGGCCGCGAATGCTGAGGTCGCCTTCTTGTCACCGTGCGGTACAGCAGCGAGTCGGGTGACCTCTATAAGCGTTCTTCTTTCCCGCCAACGGCCACGACCTTAAACACTTGATTTCAATCTTTTTATGTTGAGATGAATTGTGGGCGCCGCCATGAAAAAGCCCGTAGCCCGTGGTTTTGGCGATTTCCAGTATTTTCGATGCCGCTCGTGCGCCCAGGGACAGACTGCCAGATGAATAATATCAAGAAGAGGGTGGTTCTCCACTTCCCTGGTTTCGAGCCGTTGGATGCGGCAGCGCATCGGGCTCGCTACGGGCGTTCGGCGCAGCAGAGCGCCGCAGTCTGGGATTTTTCGGTTTCCGTCGACGAGCTGAAAAACTTCGGCCGGGCACCCTGTTTCGATGTGACCGCAGCGGCTGCGGATTGGCAGACGCAGAGCCGCATTCATATCGTCGATCACAACGATCTTGTCTCGGCCTTGAACGGCAGGCCGTTCTTTACGCGGCTCATGCAGGGATATCTTGCCGCCGCAAGGGTTGCCGTTTCGGGCGGGATGGTCGGTTATTTCCGTCACGCCTGGCGCTTCGGCCTGTTTTTCGTCTTTCCCTTTCTGTTGATGCTTGCGGGGCTGTCGATCAGCCTTTCCATCGCCTTCACGCCGTTCGTATTCGGCCTGCCGGCCTGGAGCCATATCGGCAGCATCGCGCTGGCCGTCGCATTCTTCGTCTATGTATTTCTGCCGCAGGCGGAGAAGTTGCATACGCTGCATCTTTTCTCCGACTGGGAAATGGCGGTGGCCATGGCGGGAGTGAACGGGCTCGGCGCCAAGCAATGGCTGGAGGCGAGCGCGATCAGCGTGCGTCAGGCCCTGGATGAGCCCGATATCGACGAATTCGTTATTTCCTCACATAGCATGGGCTCGTCCGTTGCCACTCATGTGATCGGCCTGCTGCTCGAGCGGGAGCCGGAACTATTGCAGGGCAAGCGCGTGGTATTCATGACGCTCGGCAGCGCCATTCTGCAATGCGCCCTTATGCGGCCGGCATCCGAGCTGCGCTCGCGTGTCGGGCTGATCGCACGTTGCAAGGAGATCTTCTGGCTCGATGTTCATTGTCTGACCGACGCGATTCACTTTTATAAGGCGAAGGTCGCCGCCGTTTGCGGGCATACGGATGCGGCGCAGGCTTCGATCCTCTTCGTGCGTTTCAAGCAGATGCTGTCGCAGAAGCATTACAGGAAGATCAAGCGCGATTTCCTGCGGGTTCACCGGCAATATGTCCTCGGCCCCGATGTGAAAGCCTTCTTCGATTTCACGCTGATGACGGCCGGTCCGCTGCCGGTGTCGGATTTCGCTGAGTTCTCATCGAAGAGATTGCCGGAGCTGAGCTTCAACTCCGGCGAAGAGGCAAAGGTGCTCTCAGTCGGGCGCTGACGTCTGTAGCGCAAGGGCGTGCAGCACACCGCCCATATTGCCCTTCAGGGCATCATAGACCATCTGGTGCTGCTGCACGCGGCTCTTGCCGCGGAAGGCTTCCGCGACAACTTCGGCGGCATAGTGATCGCCATCCCCGGCCAGGTCGCGAATCGTCACCTTGGCGCCGGGAATGCCGGCCTTGATCATGTCTTCGATATCGCCGGGGTTCATGGGCATGAGTGGTACCTTGATTTATTCAGCAGCGGCAAGCGAGCCGCCATCCATGAAGGCAGGAAACCACGATTCATGCGCCTCGCGCAACTGTTCAACCGGAAGCGTTAACAGGCCACTGATGGCAAGCGCATCGCCGCCGACTGTTCCAAGACGGCGGAAGGGCACTCCGGCGCTTTCCGCATTGATGCAGACGAAATCGGCGACATCGGCCGGAACGGCGATGACGTAACGGGCCTGATCCTCACCGAAAAGCGCTGCATGCGGCAAAGTTTTGCATTCCGCGAGGTCGACACGCAGACCCTTGCCGGATGCCATTGCCACTTCTGCGAGTGCCAACGCCAGTCCGCCGGACGATATGTCGTGGCAAGCCGTGACCTGGCCGTTGCGGATGGCGGAGCGGACGAAATCGCCATTGCGGCGCTCGGCAAAGAGATCGACTTCCGGAGCAGGGCCATCGGTCGAGCCGACGATATCGCGCAGATAGATCGAGGAGCCGAGATGGCTGCCGTCGACACCGATCATCAAAACGTGGTCACCTTCCGAAGCGGAGCCGATGCGGGCCATGGCCTTCCAATCTGGCAGCAGGCCAACGCCGGCGATGGTTGGGGTCGGGAGGATTGCGACGCCATTGGTCTCGTTGTAGAGCGAGACATTGCCCGAAACGATCGGGAAATCCAGCGCGCGGCAGGCTTCGCCGATGCCTTTAACGGCGCCGACGAACTGGCCCATGATTTCGGGTTTTTCCGGATTGCCGAAGTTCAGATTGTCGGTCGCAGCCAGCGGCTCGGCGCCGGTCGCCGTGATGTTGCGCCAGCATTCGGCCACGGCCTGCTTGCCGCCTTCGAACGGATCGGCTTCGACATAGCGCGGCGTCACGTCGGAGGAGAAGGCGAGAGCCTTAGTCGCATGGCCTTCGACGCGGACGACGCCGGCGTCACCGCCGGGAAGCTGCAGCGAATTGCCCTGGATAAGCGTGTCATATTGCTCATAGACCCAGCGGCGGCTGGACTGGTTGGCGGAGCCAACGAGCGTCAGCAGAGCCTGACCGTAGTCTTCCGGGGCTGCGACGAGATCGGCCGGCAGGGCTGCGCGCTTGTCTGACTCGCGCCACGGGCGGTCATATTCCGGTGCCTGATCTCCGAGATCCTTGATCGGCAGATTGGCGACTTCTTCGCCCTGATGGATGACGCGGAAGCGCAGATCATCCGTCGTCTTGCCGACGATGGCGAAATCCAGACCCCACTTGACGAAGATCGCCTTGGCGACGGTTTCCTTTTCCGGCTGCAGCACCATGAGCATGCGCTCCTGGCTTTCCGACAGCATCATTTCATAGGCCGTCATCCGCTCTTCGCGCACGGGCACCTTGTCGAGATCGAGCTCGATGCCGAGGTCGCCCTTGGCGCCCATTTCGACGGCGGAGCAGGTGAGGCCGGCGGCACCCATGTCCTGAATGGCGATGACGGCACCCGTCTGCATCAGTTCCAGGCAGGCTTCCAGCAGGCATTTTTCGGTGAAGGGGTCGCCGACCTGAACGGTCGGGCGCTTTTCCTCGATCGATTCGTCGAATTCGGCGGACGCCATGGTGGCGCCGCCGACGCCATCACGGCCGGTCTTGGCGCCGAGATAGACGACCGGGAGGCCAACGCCCTTGGCTTCCGACAGGAAGATCGCATTGGACTTGGCAAGGCCGGCCGCAAAGGCGTTGACCAGAATATTGCCGTTGTAGCGCGCATCGAATTCGACTTCGCCGCCGACTGTGGGAACGCCGAAGGAATTGCCGTAGCCGCCCACACCGGCGACGACGCCGGAGACGAGATGGCGGGTCTTCGGATGATCCGGCTCGCCGAAACGCAGGGCGTTCATGGCAGCGATCGGGCGAGCGCCCATGGTGAAGACGTCGCGCAGAATGCCGCCGACGCCGGTCGCAGCGCCCTGATACGGCTCGATGTAGGAGGGGTGGTTGTGGCTCTCCATCTTGAAGACGACGCAATCGCCGTCATCGATGTCGACCACGCCGGCATTCTCGCCCGGACCCTGGATGACGCGCGGTCCCTTGGTCGGCAGCGTGCGTAGCCACTTCTTGGAGGATTTGTACGAGCAGTGCTCGTTCCACATGGCGGAGAAGATGCCGAGCTCGGTAAAGGAGGGCTCGCGGCCGATCAGATCCAGAATGCGCTGATATTCATCCGGCTTCAGGCCGTGGGCGGCAATCAGTTCGGGGGTGATCTGGATCGAATTGGAAATGGTCATGGGCGCTCGAGTGTCCTTGCCTGTAAAGGATTTGAAGACCGGTCAGGGATCGGGGTCTCTTTAGCGCAACTCTCCCTGTCGTGCGACAGGAAAATCACCGGCGTTCACAACACGCCGGCATTGATGCTGGAGAAGTCGGTTGCGCGGCCATTGAAGGTCGCGCGAGATCGTCAGAATTTATAGCCAACCATGACGCCTGCGCGCGTCATGCCGCCATTGGGACCATCGCAGAGATTGGCATGCGACGCATGCGCGATCTGCGCCATCACGTTCCAATGGCTGTCGAAGTTATAGCCGAGGCCGGCATATTCGTGGAACAGCAGGCGGCAGCCGAGCATCGGGCCATGATCCTGCCAATCGTGGAGATTGCCGGTGTGCACCGTGCCGCCGAAGCCGACTTCCGTGAAGATGCCGTTGCTATGCGTGAGTGTCCAGGAAAGGCCACCATAGACCTGGGTCGCCGACCCTCCGGTGCCGATCGAAGTTCCCAGATGAATACGCGGATGGGTCAGCTGGTCTTTCCAATCTGCGGTCGGATTGTAACCAAACGGATTGAACAACACCTGGACGTCCGGAAAGACGCCATTTTCGTGATCATATCCGCTCTGAACCGATCCGCTCGCGCCAAATCGCAATTCATCGAAGATCTTGGCTTGAGGGGCAACCGCAACCGTGTCTGCGGCGGTTGCGATGGATTGACCTGCTATGAATGCGGAACTGATTACCAGAAAACTCGTAACTAAACGCTTGCTTAAATAGCCTGCAATAGCCATGCACTCCCCCTGGTGTGGCGGGCGAATCCTGACTTATTGATAGAATGGTAGCGTCCTAAGAGTCGAGATGATGCAATAGTATTTCCGCAAGATGTCCGTCGATAAATTGATAAGACTTGCTTAAATGTGACTATCGTATGTCGATGAACCGTTTTCCAACAACCTACGCAATATTATGAAGCCGTCTGCAACATCTTCTCGTTGCGGTGGTGAGGAGAAGGCGATGCGGACCCTGTGGAAAACCCGTTCGATTCGTGCTGCCTTGAATTCGTCTTCGTCATCGATCAGCACCCCCTCGGCGAGGGCGGCGTTCTTGAATGTGCCCGAAAGCCAGGGCTCGGGCAGCTTCAGCCATAGGAACGGCAGATGCGGATGCGAGTTGAACTCGAAACCGGCCAGCGCCTCGCGCGCGATCAATTCGCGCGCCCTGATCTCCTCGACCGATTTGCGGCGCAGTTCCAGCGCGTGACCGCCAAGTACGAGCCGGGCGCAGGTCTCCGCCAGAATAAAGGGCAGGCCGCCGGTCGTCATCTTGTGGGTGACCTTGATGCGCTGGGCAAAATGCGGCGGGCAGGCGACCCAGCCGCCGCGTACCCCCGCCGTGACCGACTTCGACAGGCTGCTGACCACGAAAGTCCGTTCCGGCGCGATGGCGGCCATAAGCGGATTGGGGTCGCCGGTCATGCCGCCATAGAGGTCGTCCTCGATCAGCCAGACGCTGTGCCGGCGTGCGATGGCGGCGATTGCCCGGCGTCTGGATTCCGGCATTGTCACCAGCGTGGGATTATGTGCCGTCGGCATCACGAAGGCGAGGCGCGGATGCTGCTGCTGGCAAAGGCGCTCAAAATCCTCCGGGATCATGCCGTGCTCGTCTGAATCCACCAGGATCGAGCGGCGCCCGAGCAGGCGCGCGGCGCGGCTGATCTGCGTATAGGTCAGGTTCTCGAAGACGATCTTGTCGCCCGGCGACGTGACGGCCGAAATGACTGCGATGGCGGCGGCGTGGGCGCCGAGCGTCGGCACGATCGTCTCGATTGCCGGCTGCCAGCCGTTGCGGGCGAGCCAGATTTGTCCCGCCTGGAACCAGCTTGCCGGGAAATTCCGGGAATAGGAGGAAATTTCCGTCTGATGCTCGCTGCTGATGTCGGCAAAGAGCCTGCCGATGATTTCGCCCTGGCCAATGTCGGGCGCCGCGGTCGTGTCGAAGCGTATCTTCGCTTCCGGCGTATTCAGGCCGCGCGTGCCGGCAAGCGCCTGAGTGATCGGATCGACGAGCTCGATCTGCTTGCCGTTCGAGCGTTCCAGCACATAAGTGCCGCGGCCGACTTCGCCGGCCACGAGGCCGCGTTCATGCACGAGCGCATAGGCCCGGCTTATGGTGCCGATGGTGACGCCGATGTCATAGGCAAGATTGCGCTGTGGCGGCAGCTTGGTGCCGGGCGGCAAAACGCCATGGGTAATCGCGTGTTCGATGGCATCGGCGACGCGGATATAGACCGGGCCAGTTCCGCTGGAAATGTCAGGAAGCCAATTTGTCATAATGACAATTTCCTAGATTGTCTCTGTTATGGAGTCAAGCGTATGAGTCAATTTGTATCGTTTGGCTCGATACGCGAAAATTGTCACCATCATGTGAGAATGAAGATGAGTACAATAGATGCAATCTGCGCGACCAAGGCGCAAGACGCGTCCTCGGTAGGCGTAAAAGTCCGGACGGCGCAGCCAAGGCCGCATCCGGCGCTTCGGCTTTGGAATATTTATCTGCATTGGCTGGAAAAGCGCGAGAGCCGCTGGGTCCTACGAGACCTGACGGATGATCAGCTGCGCGACATCGGCCTGACGCGGCTCGAGGCGGCGACGGAAGCCAAGAAGTCGTTCTTCTGGGATTGAACGGGCGGATAAACCTGGGCAGCCCTGCCTGTCCGCCGCCTATTCGAGGTCCAGAACGGAATATATGAAGTCAGCGCGTTCCTCGATGCCGATCTTCGGCAGGACATGCACCTCATAGCCGAGCGCGGGATAGGCGGCGGTCAATCGGTCGTATTCCGCAACCGCCGCCGTAAAATCGTGCCTTCTTTCGCGATCGCCGACATAGATTTCCGGCCATGGCGGGGTCAGGAAGACATGCCTGTTGTAGCGGTGCAGTTGACCGAGTGCAGCCAGCACGGGCTCGCCCGTCAAATGCTCGAGACGATGCGGCGTCGATCAAGCCTCTGTCGAAGAAGACAATCCCCGGAAACGCTATTGCTTTCTCGCGATCTGCGAGCGACATGGCGATTGCCCGGCGCGCGAATGCCGGTGCATCGACCCATGGCAAAGCGGAGCCGCCGCTTTCCAACTCCTCGACGACGATGCGTCGCCCCGGCTCTTCGATAGCCTGGTGCCCGCGGCGCTTGAGCGCTTCCAATAGGGTGGATTTTCCACCTCCCGAGCAGCCGGAAAGAATGACAAACCTGTCCATGACCATGATCCCTGAGAGTGAGGGGACGTCATGCGCCGGTGTAATTGTGGCTCAGGCGGAAAACAGCCTCGGGCCTTTGGCCTAGCTGCAAGCCTTGGAGCCACCAGCCCAGCGATTGACGTCGCCGGTGATGCGGCCGCCAGAGGCACCCGACATCATCGGACCGAAGGCCTGCAATTGTGCGGGATTGCCTTCCGCTTGCACGACGAGCGACGGCCGGCCGGTCGGGTGTTTCTTGTCGACCACAAGAATGCGCGGGCGACCGGTAAAGGAGTTGAGCTCCGGAGAGAGCTGATAACCGGCGAAGGCCGGGTCCGACGACTTGAACCAGCAGGCGCTGGCATTGAGCATGATACGTTCCATCGTCGACAGGGCGCTGTGATCCGTCGCGGTGATGGCCGGCGGCCGCGGGCCGCACGAAGTTACCAGCAGCCCAAGCGTCGCGATGGCGGCGGCGGAATAAAGTCCTGTCAGGAGGCGAGGGCGCATCAATCTCTTTCCAGTGAGGCGGTTAGGGCTGTTCTGCCGAGGTCTGCCGGATCATGGTTCGGCGCCGTGCCGTTTTATGCGAAGGCGCCGATTTCGTGGTTTCGATATAGGATCGGCCTGGTGTCAGGCGGCGACCACACCGAGCGCGGAGGCGAACAATCCGCGGCCGTCGCTGCCGCCATGGGCGGCCTCGATCAGGTTTTCCGGATGCGGCATCATGCCAAGCACGTTGCCCTTGGCGTTCATCACGCCGGCGATGTCGTTGACCGAGCCGTTGGGGTTCGTGCCTTCGGCGTAGCGGAAGACCACCTGGCCGTTGTCTTCGATCGCCTTCAGCGTCTCGGCATCGGCGAAATAGTTGCCGTCGTGATGCGCGACCGGGCTGCGGATGACCTGGCCCTTGGCGTAGGCGGCGGTGAAGTCCGTCTCGGCATTGACGACTTCCAGCTTCACTTCGCGGCAGACGAATTTCAGCGAGGCGTTGCGCATCAGCGCGCCAGGCAGCATGCCGGCTTCAAGCAGGATCTGGAAACCGTTGCAGACGCCCAAAACCTTGACGCCCTTGTCGGCCTTGTCCTTGATCGCCTGCATGATCGGCATGCGGGCGGCAATTGCTCCGCAGCGCAGATAATCGCCATAGGAGAAACCGCCGGGAATGACGATCAGGTCGACATCAGGGATTTCGGTTTCGGTCTGCCAGACCGTCACCGGCGCATGACCGGAAATCTTGGTCAGTGCCGCAATCATGTCGCGATCGCGATTGAGGCCGGGGAGTTGGACGACTGCTGATTTCATGATGCTGGTCCCGCAATAGGCGAAGAGTAATCGCTGGAATGGTCTTCGTGAGCCATACCCCATTGCCTCAGGCAAAGGAAGCACGGCTCGCGAAAGAGGACAATCAGTCGATCGAAATGCTGAAGTTCTCGATCACCGTGTTGGCGAGAAGCTTCTCGCACATGGCCCTGAGGTCCGCCTCGGCCTTGCCCTTGTCGGCACCTTCCAGCTCGAGGTCGAAGACCTTGCCCTGGCGGACCTGATGGACGCCGTCAAAGCCGAGTGCGCCGAGCGCACCTTCGATTGCCTTGCCCTGCGGATCGAGAACGCCGTTCTTCAGCGTGACGGTTACACGAGCCTTGATCACGATTGTCCTTTCTGAACTTACTTGACGAGAACCGGGCCCGTGCCGCGCACGGGTTCGTTTTCATTGATGATGCCGAGGCGGCGCGCCACTTCGGAATAGGCTTCCAACAGGCCGCCGAGGTCGCGGCGGAAACGATCCTTGTCCATCTTCTCCCGGGTTTCGATGTCCCAGAGACGGCAGCTGTCCGGTGAGATCTCGTCTGCCAGAATGATGCGCATCATGTCGCCTTCGAAGAGGCGGCCGCATTCGATCTTGAAATCGACGAGCTGGATGCCGACGCCGAGGAAAAGGCCGGTCATGAAATCGTTGACGCGGATGGCGAGTGCCATGATGTCATCGAGTTCGGCCGGATTGGCCCAGCCGAAAGCCGTGATGTGCTCCTCGGAGACCATCGGATCTTCGAGTGCGTCGGACTTGTAGTAGAACTCGATGATCGAGCGCGGCAGCACGACGCCTTCCTCGATGCCGAGGCGCTTGGCGAGCGAGCCGGCGGCGACATTGCGCACGACGATCTCGAGCGGAATCATCTCCACTTCCTTGATCAGCTGCTCGCGCATGTTGAGGCGGCGGATGAAGTGCGTGGGAATGCCGATCTTGTTCAGATGGCTGAAAATATATTCGCAGATGCGATTGTTCAGAACACCCTTGCCATCGATGACTTCGTGCTTCTTCTTGTTGAAGGCGGTGGCATCGTCCTTGAAGAACTGGATCAGCGTGCCCGGCTCAGGCCCTTCATAAAGGATCTTGGCCTTGCCCTCGTAAATACGGCGGCGACGGTTCATTGGTATTGTTCTCTGTCTTTGGCGCTTACGGTATAGCGCAAGTGGATCATATGTGGGCGTCCCCATAACGGATAAGAAGCGAATTCACAATCCGCCTGCGCCTCCTTCCTCGGAATTCCGGCCTTGACGGGGTGCCAATGCTGGGAATCGGGATCCTTTGCTAGCCTGTTTTACAGGCTTTTATCTGACGATGGAATGAAGGTGCCTGCTACTTCACAGGCTAGTGAGGCGAGGCGTGCTTCTACCCACCGTTGTTCCACCGCAATCAAGGCTTCAGCTGGCTGAGGAATTTGGCGAAGACCATCGTGCCTTCAGGCCAGGGACCATGCCCGGATTCGGTATTGATATGACCGGCTTCACCGGCATCGATCAGCAGCGAACCCCAGCTGCTGGCAACATCATCCGCATGCTCATAACTGCCGAAAGGATCGTTGCGGCTTGCAATGGTAACAGAGGGAAACGGCAGCGGATCGCGCGGATAGGGACCGAAGGTCATCAGATGCTTCGGCCGGATATCCGGATTGGCGACATCGGGCGGTGCCACGAAGAAGGCGCCGGCAATCTTGTTGCGGAAATGCGGGATCGCATGGATCGCCGAGGGGACGCCGAGCGAATGCGCGACGAGGACAACGGGCTTATCCGAAGCGTTCACTTCCTCGGCAATGCGGGCGACCCAGTCATCGCGCACCGGCTTCGACCATTCCGCCTGGTCCACGCGCCGCGCGGTCGAGAGCTTCTGCTCCCAGCGCGTCTGCCAGTGGTCGGGGCCGGAATTCGTATAACCGGGAATGATGAGAATGTTTGCGTCGGAGGCTTTCATGATTGCGCCGATGTGGAAAAGGGGAGCTCAACTGTCAAGTGAGAAAGGCGACAATTGCGGCAAAATTTGCTAATATCGCGGCTGCCGGTAGCGAATGAGGATGTCGGCAACCAATTTTGCCGCCATTTGCGCCGCCAGCCGAGCACATCGAGGTTGAGGAGGAGAGCATCATGACGGCCTTTCACGTCATGGCAGGAGCGGACCATACATTCAGCCGCCCGGCCATCCGCAAGATCGGCATTGCTGACCTCGTCGATGCCCTGAAAATGGGGCTGGACGACTTCAGCGAAAAGCCATCGCACTATGTGTTCCTGTGCCTGATGTATCCGATTGCAGGCATTGCGCTTGCGATCTGGAGCACGGACCAGAACCTGCTGCCACTGCTGTTTCCATTGATGTCAGGCTTTGCCCTGCTGGGTCCCATCGCGGCAATCGGCCTCTACGAGATCAGCCGACGGCGGGAGAAGGGGCTGGATACGTCATGGAGCCATGCTTTCGAGGTCCGTTTCTCACCAGCCTTGCCGTCGATCATCGTTGCCGGCCTCTTGCTGTTCGGCCTTTTCATCGTCTGGCTCTTCGTGGCGCAGAATCTCTACTTCTTCTATTTCGGTGATGGCGCGCCGCCGAAGCTCACATCCTTCGTGTCGACTATCCTGACCACGCCCGAAGGCATAGCGATGATGTTCTGGGGCAATCTCCTCGGCTTCATCTTTGCGCTTGTCGTGCTGGCGACCACGGTCGTTACCTTCCCGCTGCTGCTGGACCGCGATGTCGGCGTCGTGGCCGCGATCGACGCCAGCATCCGGGCGACGCTGATCAATCCGATACCGGTGGCGGTCTGGGGCCTGATTGTGGCGGCACTGCTGGTGATCGGCACGATTCCGATCTTTGCGGGGCTGGCCGTGATCATGCCCATACTCGGGCATGCCACCTGGCATCTCTATCGCAAGCTTGTGGTGCCAGCCGAGCCTCACTAGGCGCCGGCTTGTCATTGGTTCCCGTCTCCTAGGCGGGAACCAGCGTGACCTTGCAGCGTTGATCTGCGTCTATCCCGCGAACTGGAATAGTTCGAGAGATAGGTGGGTTCAGCCGAGGATGAGGTTCATGGCAAGGCTTAAACATATCTTCGCTCGTTTCGCCACGGTGGTTTCAGAAGGGGCGGGAAAACCGGTTGTTTTCATACTGGCGCTGCTGTCGGTCGTCGTCTGGGGCTTGACCGGGCCGATCTTCAGCTTTTCCGAGACTTGGCAGCTCATCATAAACACAGGCACGACGATCATCACCTTCCTGATGGTCTTTTTGTTGCAGAACGCGCAGACGCGCGATACGCGTGCCATCCAGGCCAAGCTCAACGAACTCATCCTGACCAGTGCCGCGGAGAATCGCTTCATCGGCATCGAGAACCTGGACGAGGAGGATTTGAAGCATCTCGACCGTCTGGTGGAGAAGGCGGCCAGGCGTGACGACAACAGCAATAGAGGATCGCCGCAAAGGTCGGTCCGCCGGAAAAATCAGACGCGAAACGTAGAGGCGCCGAGCCGATAGACTCCAGTCGCCTAACGCTCCTGTCGCGCCTGGATCACGTAACGGTCGTGCATGTCCAGCTCGCCGGGATCGACCGATACGACCGACCGAACCCCGGTCTCGGACACGAGAATGAACGAGTAGGGGTCCGAGGTGGCGTCATCCGCAAGAAGCAACGATCTGCCGAGCAGTCGTGCAAGGCGTGCGCCACTTTCAATGATATCGGGCTGTTGAAGATCCCCCGAAAGATAGATGGTCACGATTTGCGAATAGGCGTCTTCCGATGCGCCACCGACCACGCAAGTGACGGGCGCATCGCGCATTTCGCCGATGTCGTGGACGATGTCCACGCTCTGCGTGCGCAGATCAAGCATCGCCGCGATGCGGCCTCTCAGCAGGTCATCGTCCGCCGGATGTTCCAGAACTGCGTCGAACCAGATCATTGCCTGCACACTGCGTTGGAATAATACTGCCGGGATCTTATCCGCAAAACAGGAGAAGCGGCGCGTTTTCCGCGCCGCTTCTTCAAAATCAGATCGATGGCCGTGCGAGCCTAGAGCCTTCTCGCTTTTCTTCGAATCGCGAAAACGCTCTATCCATTTGTATTTGCGCAATTCCGGACGGAAAACTGCTATGCACTTTTCCTGGAATTGCTCTAGGTCACATACCCATAAAATAGTTTTGGATTTGAAGAATTTGTGATTCATTGTCTCTGAGGCTTGGAGGCAGTGATGGCGCGCTTTGATTTGACGGATTTCGAATGGTCTGTGATCGAACCTCTTCTGCCGACCAAGGTTCGGGGTAAGGCCCGCGTTGATGACCGGCGCGTCTTGAATGGGATTTTCTGGCGGCTGAGAACTGGTGCGCCGTGGGCGGATATTCCAGCGCGCTATGGCCCCTATACGACCTGCGTAAACCGCTTTAACCGGTGGCGTCATGCGGGGCATTGGGGGCGTATTCTCGACGCAATATCAGAAGCTTACGATGGCGATATCCAGATGATCGACAGCTCGTCAATCCGCGTTCACCAACATGCTGCCAACGGTCAAAAAAAGACGAGCGATCCGGTTGCATGGGTCGCTCGCGCGGCGGGCTGACAACCAAAATTCATGCTCTTGT
>NZ_JAQJCI010000023.1:0-99837 GCF_030182495.1 Rhizobium aureum
CCCCAATGATGATTTCCACGATGGGGTCGGGGCCGGATACAACGCCCTGCGGATACTCTGTCTCCGCTGCTTGCCCAGGCTCATCACTGCCCAACAGTTCTCTGCGCCAGCGATACAGCTGAGACGGCAGTATCCCGATTTGCCGTGCGACCGCCGAGACGTTCACACCCGGCTGACAGGCTTGCTCGACCGCAGTCGCCTTGAACTCGTCAGACCAAAACCGCCGCAACTGTCGCGGCGCGCCGTCAAGACGATCGGGCACAGCCTCAATCATCCGCATCAATCCAAGGCTAGCCGCAGGCCCAGACATAGATCCTCACAGTCAGAGAAGTCGCATGTCCGAGATACCCTGCACAGCATCAGCACCGCCAGATGGGGTCTCCTTGCCGCTTACGGTCAAGGACGGGCAGCCGAAACCGTTTGGGGACTCTCCACATCCATTTGAGTATCCAAGACCTCAACTCACTGCACACTCTTGCTGGGATTGATCTGGAGAGTGTCTTCAGCAAGCACGAGGCTTGCTGGCGGCGATCTGTCCTCATCACCAGCAATGACGGCGGATAGATATTCGAGAGCGTTGGAAATTCCGTTCATTGTGTAAGGCTTCTCGATAGCGCCAATTGCGCCCGCGAAGTCCGGCGGCAGCTTTTTGATATTGCCGCTAACGAAAACGTACGGGATGCTCCTTTCAGCCAGCGCTCGCCCAAAATCGATTCCCCTCGGACCGTCCTGCAACTGGATGTCCACAAATGCAAATTCCGGTGGAGACGTTTCCAAAAGTTCCAGTGCTTGAGCGCCACTTGCCGCCTGTCCGACAACCGTATGACCGGCAGCCTCGATCTCCCATTGGAGCTCCATCGCAAGCAACATTTCGTCTTCAACGATCATGACTTTCAAGGCAGTATTTCCTTCTAGCTTTCGACCCGTAAAGTGAGGTCCACGGTTGTGTGCCACCCCTCGCGCTTTCGATCTATCGTGGCACCAACTTGCAGCGCCGATCTGTCAAGAATCAGCCGGCCCAATTCTGAGCTCACCTCATCAGGAGACACGGGTTCTGATATATCCTCCACCCTAATAAGAAGGCGGTCGTTGAAACGCTTGACGACAACATGAATGTCGCCTCCGCTTTCCCTGATCCCACGGCGGAGGGCATCACCGACCAACTCGTTCACGATAAGTGCAAGCGGCGACGCCTTCGCCGCTGGAACAGAAGCCGTCGAAATATCGAGCGTCAGTCGTATATCATCACGCTTTATAGCTCCGAGCAGATCCAAAACGAGCTCATACGCGAAATCAGCCAGATCAAAGCGAGTGACGTCGTTGGTTGTAAAAAGCCTACGCTGGACAGTGCTTATTGCTTCGATTCGGTTGAGCACGGACATCAAGGCATTTTGCTGGCCATGGTCCTTCGTCAACCTTAATTGCATCTTGACGATCGAAGCCATGGTCAGAAGATTGTTTCTGACACGATGATCAACTTCGTGAATCAACACGGTCTTTGCCGCAAGTGCTGCGCGCAAATCGTTTGTGCGATCCCTGACCTCTTCTTCGGCCTGATGACGGGCTGATGCCAGATCCGCTTCCCTGCTTTTGATGTTCGTAAAGTCGAGTTGCGAAGCGAAGAAATAAATAATCCGACCTCGGCGGTCCCAAACGGGGCTGATGAACAATGCATTCCAAAACGAGCTGCCATCCTTCTTATAGTTCAAAATGTCGACGGAGACGCCGCGTCCGCCGGCAAGTGCATCGCGGACGGCAGCGACAGTCTCCCGACTCGTCCCTGGACCTTGCAAAATTCGACAATTGCGCCCGATCAATTCGTCGTTCGAATAGCCCGTTAACCGTTCGAAGGCTCCGTTGCAAAAGATGATCGGATTGTCAGGTTGATTGGGGTCAGTAATAATCATCGGCATACGCGTTGCCTTGAATGCCGCGGCGAAAGGGTCTTCGCTCGAGTGGGCCGCTACAAGCCGTTCACCCGCTTGCCTCGCCTCTTGTTGATCCTGATCTCGGTCCATAATACTCGATCCCTTGCTTAGAGGAGCGAAATTGGGGATAGCCGATTAATTTTAACAGGATTGGCCTTTCGAATGATCGAACAAATCCTCCGATACGTCACTTCGATATATGACTATCTCTAAGATTAATTCTTAGCTCCTATCTAAGACCAAGCTTACATCCGATTCTTTATTCTTTCAAAGCGTCCCTGTATTGACCTTTCGATCAGAATTATTCCGTCTCGACCCAAATACTATCGGCGCTGCCCTCCGTTGAACTCCATAACCGAAATGACTGGAACGAATTATTGTTCCGAACAAACGATTTGACGCCTCCTGAGCACTCGGTCAAACACAATCAGATGCCAGCGAAAGGCCCGAGCAACCTTCCAAGAAACCCCTTAAAGCGGACATGTCCTTCGATAGCGGCCAGGGATATGCACTCACCGTCGCTGCCGATCACTGGGCTATGATCCGTCTCATCATCACCCTCGACGAAGTCACCCGGCTCGTAACGATTATTGCCATCCAAAAACGATCCTTTCAGAACCTGCGTCACCTCAAGATCCGTATGCCCGTGCGCCGGCATGTGCTTATTCGCTTTTACCTTCAGCAGGATCACCTTCGCTTCTGGCGCATGAGGAACGCGAATACGGCTAAGCCTGACTCCCGGCCCTACGGGACGCCAGGGACCAACTTCACAACCAGCTAATGGGCTCGGAAGAATGATGCCGTCGACGGAAGCCTGTGAGCGACGCGGCGCGATATGTCTGGGATTCCCGTCTTGACCCAAACGCGCAAGCGTTTGTTCAAGAGCCCGAGGAGAAAGCGCCTGTGGTTCCGTCCGGATCAGCATCTCCCCGCCAACGGCCTCGAATGTCGCTACACGCCTCTGACAGAAAGGGCAGCCACTCAAATGAGCGGCAACGACGAGTGAAGGACCGGCCGGCAACGTGCCTGCAGCAAAACGCAGGAGTGTCTGATCGCTGGGATGATGCTTGTTCGTCATAATGTTTCTTCCAGCATATCCCTGAGTTTTCCAAGCGCACGCCTGATACGAGACTTCACAGTGCCGAGAGGCAGTTCCAATTCCCTGGCAATTTCAGAGTGAGGACAATCACGGAAAAAGGACAATCTGATGATCTCTTCCTGCTCGGAACTCAGCGCTTGAAGCGCGGCACGAACCTTTTCTTCATCCGCCCTGATAAACAAAATCTCCTCAGGCGTGGGTTCAGCGGCCTGCATGACCTCAGTTCCGTCACCAGACGGCTGATTTGACGACTTTGATTTCCGCTGAAAATCAATCCGCAAGTTGCGGGCTATCGCGAAAATCCATGTCATCGCACTGGCGCGCGCCGGATCGAAATAAGTGGCCTTGCGCCAGACCATAAGCATCGCCTCCTGGGCGATTTCTTCGGCAATTTCAGCCGTCGAGCCCGAGCGCATCATGAACGCCTTGATCCTGGGCGCTGCAAAATTGAAGAGCTCGGCAAAGGCCTGACGATCCTGACGGGTTGCTATCGCCAGAACAAGTTGATTGACCGCTTCGCGCGTCAATGGATCGTGCTCGTGCAAAGTTGTCACCGCCCGTCTCCTTTCGAAGGAGATGATGCTGTTCTGTTTGCCACGGCTATCGATAGGCGGTGCTGAAACATTCATGCGCTTTCTACGATGGGCAATGCCGCTTGGATCCCATGATCCGATCCAGAAAAATCCACGTATCAGATTTGAAGAGCAGGAACAAAGGCTTCGGTTTGGCAAACGCCGTGCAGGAAGCGGGCGAGAAGAGAGATCATGATGCCGCGAAAAACAGTGAACCAAAAGCTTTTGGCGAAGGCCGGCCTCGCGGTGATCCCGGTCATCTTAACCCTTGTCCTCGGACAGTGGGCGACCTTGCCGAACATTGAGGGTTGGTATGCAGGCCTTGCCAAGCCCGCTTTCAATCCACCGAATTGGATCTTTGGACCGGTCTGGACCTTCCTTTATGCATCTATGTCCTTTGCAGTCTGGCGCATATGGATACTTCCAGGTGATCAACCGCAAAAGTCGGCGGCGCTCATTTGCTTTTATCTGCAACTGGCGCTCAATGCCGCATGGTCATGGGCGTTCTTTGGGCTCCATAGCCCGCTGCTTGGGCTTATCAACATCGTTCCGCAATGGATTTTAATCCTCCTCACAATCCTCAAGTTTCGCCTTGTCGACCGAATTGCTGCTCATAGCCTTGCGCCTCTCGCTGTTTGGGTTGCCTTCGCGATAGCGCTCAATTTCGAAATCTGGCAGCTAAATCGCTGAATGTGCAAGCTGTCGCCAATAACGCCGCACATCTGACCCTCAGCCATGTGTAAGAGATCCGAAGAGGCGCGCCGTTATCGATTGCCCACAACCGGCGGCAATGCCTGAGAGGATCGTACCCCAACATAGATCGGCCAGGGTCAGAACAGTCGACCAGTTCTTGAGTGTCGCCTGATTGGTCAAATCATAGGTAGCATAAGCCGTAAAGCCGAGCATCGCCCCGCACACTATCGCAGTCTGGATCGATTCTCCGATCAGCCCCGGGCGAACAGCGAGAAACGTAAGTCCAAGCGCATAAATCAGGTAGAACGCAATGGCAGGCGCGAGCCGGAAGTCAGCTGCAAGCATGTCTGCCATTACAGGCCGGTAAAGACGATCGATCATGCTGCTCAACCAGATAAAATCGATAGCGACGAACATGACCAATGTGACAACATAGGCGACGACATAAGTTTTCACCACATTCTCCATAGCGGCCTTCCTTCGGTCGATCAGCGGATGCGTGTCCAATCGACACCCCTGCAAATCAGGCCGGCAATAACACAGCCCCTCGTGGACATTCGATCACCATCCACTTTCACGGTGATCCTGTAGCTCAAATCACGTTGGGGATCGAAAGCCTCACCGGAATAGACGCCATCTTCACTCGGCTTGATCGTCATCACCAGCTTGTCACCGGCTTTTTCGCTTGGCGTTCCCGGCTTGATCCAAGTATTGGTCGCACAAATGTCCGATCCGCAGGGGGCAACTCTCACTTTGGCATTGCCATCTGCCCGAGCCCATAGGCCCTCGATTCCGGCAGCTTGCGCATTAGTTGCAAGTGCTGCGGCCAGATGAACAACCGCTCCAATCATCACTCTCATGCCTGGATCTCCTTCTAACCGCCGACCTTCATGCGTGCTCAAGTGTATAAAGTCCGACGTCGATGCTCCCCTCCTCAAAGCCGGCTTCGCAATAACAAAGGTAGTAGTGCCAAAGACGACGGAACCGCTCATCAAAGCCGAGGGCGGCAATGGCAGGCCAGCGCGCATGAAAACGAGTGCGCCACTCAAGAAGCGTCCGAGCATAGGATTTGCCGAAATGCTCTCTTGCGGCGAGCCTGAAGCCCGCCTTTTCAACAGCCGCCTCCAATGCGGGATCGGAGGGCAGAAAGCCGCCGGGAAAAACATACTTCTGGATGAAATCGGAACCGCGCCGATATGCATCAAAACGCTTTTCATCAATTGAGATCACCTGCAGCACAGCCTTGCCACCTGGTCTCAAGCAACGTTTCAACGTCGAGAAATAGTCTGGCCAATAGGCCTCGCCGACTGCCTCGAACATTTCGATCGAAACGATCCGATCGAACTGGCCATTAAGATCACGGTAATCTTGCAGGCGCAGGTCCACCAGCTCTGTCACACCGGCATTTGCGGCCGTCTGCCTTGCCCAGGCAAGCTGTGAGGGTGACAAAGTGATACCGGTCACCTTGGCATTGGCACGGGCCGCCATGAATACGCAAAGAGCACCCCAGCCGCAGCCGATCTCCAAAACACTCTGGCTAGGATGGAGTGCAAGATTTTTGATAACTTGCTCAAGCTTTTTTTGCTGGGCGGCTTCGAGAGTATATGTTGGATCGTCAAAAATTCCCGAGGAATACAGCATCGTGGGGTCGAGCCATTGGCTGTAGAAATCGTTGCCGAGATCGTAATGTGCCTCGATATTGCGACGGCTGCCATGCTTCGTATTGGCGTTGAGAAAATGTTTTGCCCTATTGAAGAGCCGCATCGTCGCGCTGCCTTCAATAGCCGGCGCTAACGCTTCGATGTTTTTGGCAGCAAAGCGGATGACTGCGGTCAAATCGGGCGTCGTCCAGTCCTCATTGATGTAACTCTCCGCAAAGCCGATATCTCCCGCAAGGATCAAGCGAGGCAACAGGCGCCAACGCCGCATGTTGATGATAGCCTCCGGCCCTGGTTCAGCGCCGTATTTTTCGACAACCTGCCCTGATGGCAACGAAATCTTCACGTGACCGTAGCGAACGTCGCACAACAAACTCATGAGAAGACGGCTGACAAGACCAAACCTCTCGGTGCTATCGGACGCACGCATCGAAGCGCCGGAGAATTCGTCAAAATGGCTCATGAACTTCAACCTTGGAATTGCGTGTTTTCCCGTCAGCGGGAAATGGGCGAACGAACGAAACAGGGCTTTCAGGAGGAAGGGGGCGTATCCGCAAGCCGATACCTTTCAACCAGATCTTAAGCGCTTCCCAATGGATACCTCCGACAACACGAAGTGTGAGGAAAGGGATCGCAAAAAATGCCCGTAGCAACGCGCGATCCGTAAGCTCGCAACGGCGTGCCAGATGCCTGGCTGTCAGTACCGGCCCATCACAATCGAAAGTCTCGATTCGGATGGAAAGAACATCGGTTGGGGGCAAGACGCGAAACTGGTATCGTAGATCCATGTCCATAAAGGGCGAGACGTAGAAGGCCTTGTCGCATTGCTGAATAATTTGCGATCCGTCGTTCGCCTCGACCGGGATCATGTAGCCATGCCGCTCACCGAACGTATTGTCCACTTCCCAGAGGATGGCTTTGAGCGACGCATCCTTCGAGTAACAGAAGAACACACTGAGTGGATTGAAAGCCCAACCGAACAGTCGGGGCATGGTCAGCAACCGCACTGGACCGCCATCCGGCTCGATGCCGACGCTACGCATACTCCTCTCGACCTGTTTCTTCAGATCGTCCCCTGACCGGTCGCCTCGATCCCTGCGATAGAAGGAGAAAAGGTTGAAACGGTCGATGGAAAGAAGGCGGAGCCGCCGATCGATCCGGTCAAGCTCATCGAGATCGAGCAGCAGAGAATAGATCCTGTAGCTCAGCTTGTGCTGCTTCGGCCTTACACGAGCATGCGTGACCAGGCCGGAAAAGAGTGCAGATTGAAGGTCCGCACTCATGCGGTAACCTCCACGTCCAACGGCAGCTCGGCGAAGCGATCAATTGGCTTGCGCACGATCCGGGAACTTTCCTGCGGCACCTGCCAGGGTCGCCGCAAGCCGCCGAGATCCTCGGCAACCGCAAGGCCCGCCTGAATGCCGTCCTCGTGAAAACCCGCGCCGAAATGCGCGCCGCAGAACCAGGTATTGCGGACACCTTGAAGCGACCAGACTTCCTTCTGTGCGCGATCGGTCAAGAGATCGAAAACGGGATGTTCATATGTCTCACGGCAGATGACGGTTTCCTCCTTCGGCGCCCGTCGCGGATTAAGCGTGACGAAGGTCGACGGTGCCGCTCCCAACGGCTGCAGTTTGTTCATCCAATAGGTGATGGAAGGCTGAATTGGCCCATCCCGCGTATCGGCCACATAGTTCCAACTGGACCAGGCCGCCCGCCGTTTTGGCATCAACGCCACATCGCCATGCAGGACCGCCTCGTTCCGCGAATAGCGGAAGGCGCCCAAAATACGTCTTTCCTCGGTGCTTGCGTCCACAAGCATTCGAAGCGCCTGGTCAGCATGGGTTGCTATCACCACATCGTCGAAGAGGTGATGGCCGCCGGTGCCGTCCTCAAGCTCTACGCGATGTGATCCGCGCCTTATCGACTTTACTGGCGTCGACAACCGGATGCGGTCGAAAAAGCTGCTGGTCATGCGGGCAACATATTCGCGGCTGCCCCCCCTTACAGTGCGCCACACAGGGCGGCCCCATAATTCCAACAGCCCGTGATTACTGCAGAATTTCACGAAATTTGCTGCCGGATAAGCACCGACCTGCATCGCAGGCGTAGACCAGATCGCCGCAGCCATCGGATAGAGATGGTCATCGCGGAAGGCGCAGCTGTAGCCGTTGCGCGAGAGATACTCATCGAGCGAAATGCCGTCCATGTCGGGCAAGTCCCGCGGCGCATTACGGTAGAAGCGCACCAGATCGCGCATCATTGACCAGAAGCGAGGGCTGACGACGTTTGATTTCTGCGCCAAGAGACCGAGCCCTGTACCGCCGGAATATTCATACGTGCCATCGTTGATCGAAACGGCAAAGGACATATTGGAGGTAGCCGTTGGCACATCGAGCGCGCGGAACAAAGCCGTCAGATTGGGATATGTAACCTCGTTGTAGACAATGAAGCCGGTATCGACGGATACAGGACCCGCGGCGCTTTCGAATTTTACCGTATTGCTGTGGCCGCCGAGCCGATCGCTTGCTTCGAAGACGGTCACATCATGGCGCGTTGAGAGCAGCCAAGCTGCCGAAAGTCCCGAAATACCGCTGCCTATGACCGCAATGTTCAGGCGGCGGCCGCCGTTTCGATCGTAGTGACCCATAAAATCCCTCGTCTCCCGCAATAAGCTCTTGGCTTTCGAAACAGATACGGAGGGCGGCGGCGGCTGGTTTCGTAAAAGTTGAGATTTTTTTCGAGCGCTATGAAACCGGTCCCAGAGATCGTCCGTAAATAAGGCGTAACCTCATAGCAGCGCATCAATGCGAGCAACGGATGGATTGGCTTCTTCTGATGATCATCGCAGGCGGCATATCGCTGGCCATGACCGGTGCCTGGATCGCGCAGCGTGTGACCGGCAAGAGCGGCTGGATCGATACCATTTGGTCTGCAGCTGTCGGCTTGGGCGGCATCCCCGCCGCCGTCTCAGCACAAGGTCCGTTCGCTCGCCGGATGACGATAATCCTGGTCGTGACAGCCTGGGCGCTGCGGCTCGCCTGGCATATTGGAGCACGCACCAAAGGCGGTGGCGAAGATCCACGCTATGCCAAACTGATGAAGGACTGGGGCGCCAGTGCCGGCTCGCGCCTCTTTATCTTTCTGCAGGTTCAGGCGCTTGCGGCTTTCGTCCTCGTATTCGCAATCTATCTCGCGGCGATCAATGACAAGGCCTATCCAGCAGTAACGGATTGGCTTGCCGTGTTACTTGCCGCCGCGGCTCTCGCCGGCGAGACAATTTCGGACGCACAGCTCGCCCGATTTCGTCGAAGGCCGGAAGCCAGGAGTGAGGTCTGCGAGTCGGGGCTGTGGCGTTATTCCCGCCATCCCAACTATTTTTTCGAATGGCTGTTCTGGTGCTGCCTTCCGCTATTCGCCGTCACAAGCTCGGCTACGAGTTTTTTATCGTTGCTCGCACCGGCGTTGATGTATTGGCTGTTGGTGCATGTATCCGGAATTCCCCCGTTGGAAGAGCATATGCTTCGCTCGCGCGGCGATAAATTTCGCGCGCTGCGGAAGCGTGTGAACGCCTTCTTCCCAGGCCCACGCAAATCTGAATTCGTTTCCCAGGGAGAATAGCCGATGAATATGCTGGCATTTGCGATCAGCGCTGCAGAGCGCGCGCCACTTACAGACAGTATGACGCTGGCTGGGATAGATTATCTGTGCGCTCGCACCAAACACCGTCTATCGACGACTTCGCAAGATGCTGAAAATATGTTTGTCGAGGCAATGGGCAATTTTCCGATAGCGACGCACACTAATGAGGCCAATCGCCAGCATTATGAAGTCCCGGCGGAGTTCTTCAGCCTGACCCTCGGGCCTCAACGAAAATACTCTTGCTGCCTTTATACGAACCCCCATACGACGCTGGCGGAAGCCGAGGCCTATGCACTTGCCGAAACTGTAGAGCATGCCGAAATCAAGGATGGAAACAGTATCCTGGAACTGGGTTGCGGCTGGGGTTCACTGTCGCTCTATCTTGCACAGCAATTTCCCAATTCGCGAATTACATCGGTTTCAAACTCCGCCTCACAACGCGAATACATTCTCGCCATGGCGCACAAGCACGGTCTCGGCAATCTGACCGTCATCACGGCAGATATGAACGGCTTTACGACCGAGGAACGCTTTGATCGTGTGATCTCAGTCGAGATGTTCGAGCATATGTCCAACTGGCGCACCTTGCTGGAGCGTGTCCGCGGATGGCTCAATCCGCACGGCAAGCTCTTCCTCCATGTCTTCACCCACAAGGACCGCTCCTATCGCTTCAACCACCAGGATCCGGCCGACTGGATTGCCCGTCATTTCTTTACCGGCGGCATCATGCCGGCACATGATCTGCCCCATCGCTTTGCCGACCTGTTTTCAGTCGAACTGGAATGGCGCTGGTCTGGGACGCATTACCGACGAACGGCGCTCAACTGGCTCGCCAACTTCGACCGCGAGATGGATCGCATCCAGCCGATCTTCGCTAAAGTCTATGGCAGGGACAGCACGCTCTGGCAGCGCCGCTGGCGGCTATTTTTTCTGGCCACCGCAGGCCTGTTCGGTCATGATAAGGGTCATGTCTGGGGAGTAGGTCACTATCTTCTGAGGCCGGCGGGATGAGGCAGCCCGCGCTGGATCCAAGGACTGGGGCAACGGTTAGCATCACCTGGGTTATCATAGCCAATAAACCCTTCTATCCATTTTATGTCTGGTGGCTGGTTGGCGATGGCGTAGCAACGTCAGCTATAACGCTCGCCGCGATTCCCTTATTTTTGGCGATCCCATTGATAGCTAGAAAATCGTCGTTCAGTGCCCGGTTGGCGCTGCCAATGATCGGCACGGTCGACACAGTATGCGAATCCATCCTTTTTGGAAGAGCGTCTGCTACGCTCCTATTTCTTGCCCCCTGCATGGCGCTGACACTGGTTTCGTTCCAACCCGATGAGAAATGGTGGCAGCGGGGCCTTGTTTGCTTCATGTTTGTCTGCTTTGCGATATGCTGGTGGAGGCTCGAGGAGCCGGTCTTTCCGTGGGCCAGCGATCAGATCGCAATACTATCGAGCATCAACGTTTTTGCGGTGGCCAGCCTGATGACGCTTATCGGCATACGCTATGCCGGAACATCGCCCGAAAACACGTCTTCCTAACCGAGTTGAGCTTAGGCGTAGCGATAGGGAATTCTTCAACAATCGCCACATTCGACGCTCTTGAAGGTATAGGGACCGACGACCCGGTTGTTACAAAAGCTAACCGTCTGACATTTCCCAGTAACAGATATCGGCTATAGTCACCGAGGCAGGAACCGGAAGCAGACTGATACCCCAAGATCGTCGCTGGTTGCGATGCAAGCTCGGTGGCGTGCTCGGCGAGAAACAGGCCGATTCGCGACGCAATGGCCACAAAACGTCTTCGCGCGGAGATGTAGGTCTTTGCTTGAAAAACACCGGCCTCAAACTTGCAATGGCGACCTCCGTCTGTTGCGCGCCGAATGAGCGTGCCCGTACTCGGTGTCTGATGATCGCGTTTATTGGCCGATGGCGTCCGGCAGGCGCTGTGTATGGCAATTCTGATCGGAACCCGCATTAATCAAGATCTCAAGATCACATTCAGCGCGCTTTCTAAACCGGAAAACAACCAAAATTTGCGGTAGCCACGCATGCGAACCATCTATCCATCCTCACCAACGCGCTCTTTCGTGATCGTAGAAAACAGAGCCGGAAAACCGTGTCAATCAAAATGGATACAGTGGGGAGCTGCGATCGCTGCCCTCTGGAACAAAGATGCCTCGTCAGCGATTAATTGGAACCGTTGCGAACAACCCATCTCTTGCGACGGCCACAGCTGGAGGCATACATGACGGACACCCAAATCGCCCCAAAAAGCACCGTGGTCGAATCCTCAAAGCCACGCCTGCTGGAAATTCTGGGGCCAGGACTTGTCACCGGTGCTTCCGACGACGATCCAAGCGGGATAGCGACCTATTCTCAAGCCGGCGCCCAGTTCGGCTATGCCGCAAGCTGGACCTTAGTTCTGACCTATCCCTTGATGGTAGCTGTGCAGATGATCAGCGCCCGCATTGGCAGAACGACCGGTCGGGGGCTAGCAGGAAGTATTGCCCGTTGCTATCCCGGCGGGGTCGGAATCCTTATCACTGGCCCCCTTCTCATAGCCAACATCATCAACATCGGCGCCGACCTCGGTGCGATGGGAGACGCGACGCGCCTTTTGGTAAACGGCTATTCACTTGTATATGTGGCCGCCTTTGGCTTGATCTGCATCCTATTACAGGTCTTTCTGAAATATAAACGTTACGTCGCGATCCTGAAATGGCTGAGCTTGGCACTACTTTCCTACATCGCAACCCTTTTCGTCGTCCATGTGGATTGGAGGGCCTTCAGTAGTGGATTATTGCTGCCGACACTGAGACCAGACTCCAACTACTGGTCGATGATTGTCGCGATCTTCGGGACGACAATCAGTCCCTATCTGTTTTTCTGGCAGGCATCCCAGGAAGCGGAGGATCTGAAGGAAAAGCCCAAGGAGGAACCGCTTGTCGAGCATCCCCAGGAAGCCAAGCGTGCCAATGAACGTATCACACTCGATACCTTCATTGGTATGGCGGCATCCAACATTGTCGCCCTTGCCATCATCACGACGACGGCGGCGACGCTAAACAATACGGGCGCCACCAATATCGAAAGTTCTGTGGACGCCGCTAAGGCGATCGAACCGTTGGTCGGACATTTTGCAACGATCATATTCGCGACAGGGATTATAGGTACCGGACTACTTGCCGTACCGGTCCTGGCCGGCTCAGCGGCCTACGCGGTTGGAGAGGCAGCCCGCTGGAAAGTCGGACTGTCCCGCGAACCTGGCGAAGCAAGAGCTTTCTACGCCACGGTGGCGCTCGCCACCCTCGTCGGCATGGGCCTCAATTTCACCCCTATACCGCCAATGAAAGCTCTGTTCTGGAGCGCGGTTATCAATGGAATTGTCGCCGTACCGGTAATGGTCATCTTGATGCTAATTGCCTGTAATCAAGCTGTGATGGAGCAGTTTGCCATTCGAGGCACCCTAAAATTCTTCGGTTGGGCATCCTGTGCGGCGATGTTTGCGGCCGTTGCCGGCATGGTCGCGACGGCCTTTATGTAGAGGAGCACAGAAGCTCGGTGTTTGTCGGTTGTGACGTTATCGACAAACACCAAGGCCTGATTGGCCACGGCCCTTTCCTGACTAGAGTTGCTATTCACCAGCTGCATTCCACAGTCGCTTGAAACGAAGGTCCTCGAACTCTTCAGCCACCAGAATCTCGGTCCTGCACCTGCCATCTAAGGGTACAGTGGAACGACGAGAATATTTCTTGTCTGTCTCATTGCGAACAGTTCAATGAACCGTGGAACGCTGATGAGCCTTGTAGGTCTGAGGTATCGCATCTTGCGGAACTGGAGAGAGATTTGGACCTACGCAACGTCCTTTTTGGGCGCCGCCTCGCCAATCGAGAACATGAAGATGAGAGGCTGGGCTGGATCGAGGGGGTTCCAGCAATGGGCCTCGACGGGCTTGGATCGTCATCGTATGGGCCTGAAGTCGCCCTAATCGGAAACGGCGTCGCGCAGGTTGGCGCCTTTGTCTCTGACGGCAGCTATCTACTCAGCGTGATCCCGGCCACGGGACTATGGGTTGATGCGAACTTCAAGGAAGACCAGCTGGGCGTGATCAAGGTCGGCCAGACGGTCGATGTCGTCACCGATATCTATCCCGGGCATGCACTACAGGGTCGCGTCAGCAGCATTGCGCCGGCGACCGGGGCAACCTTCAGCGTCATCCCGCCGGAAAACGCAACCGGCAACTTTACAAAGATCGTCCAGCGCGTGCCCGTTCGCGTCGCCTTGAATGACGACGCTTCGTGGGCTCGGACGTTGCGTCCGGGCCTGTCGACGACCGTTACGGTCGATACCCACCCCTGATAGGAGCCGGTCGTGACAACAGCCACCGCATCGGCTTCCGCTCCGGCTGAGACCAGCTGGATCAGGAGCCTCCTGCCCTTCGTGGTGATGTGCTTCGGCATGTTCATCGCGCTCCTCGACATCCAGATCGTCGCCTCGTCGCCGCAGGATATCGGCGGCGGTCTCTCTGCATCCCAGGACGAGATCAGCTGGGTGCAGACCGCCTATTTGATCGCCGAAATCTGCGTCATCCCACTCTCCGGCTGGCTGACCCGTGTCTTCTCCACGCGCTGGCTGTTCACCATATCTGCTGCCGGTTTCACGCTCAGCAGCATGCTGTGCGGGATCGCCTGGAATATCGAGAGCATGATCATGTTTCGGCCGTTACAGGGCCTGCTCGGTGCCTCGATGATACCGACGGTATTCACCTCGTCGTTCCATTATTTCCAGGGGCCGCGGCGCGTCTATTCAGCCGCCATCATCGGAACGATCGCCTCGGTCGCACCGACGCTCGGATCTGTAATCGGCGGCTGGATCACTGATACGTGGAACTGGCATCGGCTTTTTTATGTCAATATCGTCCCTGGCCTTATCATTACAATATTGGTGCCGCTGCTGGTTAAGATCGATGAACCTGATCTCAAGCTCCTGAGGGATGCCGATTATCCAGGCATCATCCTCATGGCCATCTCGCTCGGCACGCTCGAATATGTGCTCGAAGAAGGTACGCGCGCCAACTGGTTTGATGACAGCACGATCCGCAACACAACCACCATCGTGGCCATCGCAGGCGTCTTTTTCTTCATCCGCAGTCTAACCTTTTCGCGGCCTGTCGTCGACCTCAGAGCCTTCGGCAATCGCAACTTTGCAATCGGTTGCGTGCTGTCCTTCATCACAGGCACCGGCATCTTCTCGACGATCTATCTGACGCCCCTGTTCCTCGGCTATGTCCGCGGCTTCGATGCATGGCAAATCGGCGTTGCCGTCTTCTCGACCGGTGCGGCTTCGACGCTCGGTGTCCCGGTCCAGATATTCCTTGCCAAGCGTTTCGATACGCGCTGGTTGATGATGTTTGGCCTGGCATCCTTTGGCGCTGCGATGTGGGGCTTCAGCTATATCACCAATGACTGGGGCGGCGACGAGCTCTTCTGGCCTCAGGTCTTTCGTGGCTTCCCGCAAGTCTTCGCGGTTGCCCCTGCCGTCACTCTAGGGCTCGGGAGCCTAGCACCGGAGCGGCTGAAATATGCGAGCGGGCTCTTCAACATGATGCGCAATCTCGGCGGCGCCGTCGGCGTTGCCGTCTGCGCAGCGATCATCAACGATCGCACCAACATGCATTTCACCGCGATCGCTTCCAATCTGACCCCTGCAAATGGCGCCATGGAACGTCTGGTCGGGGGCGTTGCCAGCCGCTATGGCGAGATGCCGGGCAGCCTCGACGACGGCCATATCGCCGCATTGAAGCAGCTCTTCAAGCTCGCTTATCGCGAAGTATCGACCATGGCCTATGCGGATGCCTTCGAGGTCATCATGATCGCTTTCATCATTGCAACCGCTCTCGTTCCCCTGATGAAGAACGTCACACCACCAAAGGGCGCTTCCCCGTCCAGTGGACATTGATCGAAAGCGGTTCATGCAGAGCTGTGAGGAGCCGTTCATCATGGAAGATTTCCATCTACAAGGATCATCTCGGACGTCCGATCCTTGCCGTAACGGGGAGCGTCAGAGCGTTTTCGCCGCGCTCCCGACAGCACGCCCTACCGCTGGGAATTCGGCCGCGGTTGTCATCCTGGAAAACGGGTGAGCGGTGTGCGCCGGCTTCGGAACACCCAGAGCGGAGATCTCGTCTCGGTTCGCAGGGCCTGAACCGACGCGGCGGATATCTGATACTATCGGAGTAGACCTTGGCCGCCATCGACCCAGATCGGCGAGCCAGTGATATGCCGAGACTTATCGGATGCGAGGAAGACTATGAGGTCGGCGACGTCTTCACTGCGGCCCGGGCGCCCTCCGGTAATGGGTACCTGCCCCTCGGGCCAGACGACAGGTATCGACGTTTCGTCTTCCCTTCGGAGTTTGGTGTTAGCTTCGATGTTCGTCTCGATTTCACCTGGACACACGGCGTTGACACGAATGTGAAGACGGGCAAGTTCGAGAGCGAGCTGCTGCACCATCGCGACCTGCCCTGCTTTCGTGGCCGTATAGGCTGTCGCGCCCGGTGTGGTGAACGTTCTCGTCCCGTTGATGGACGATACAACGATGATGGATCCTCCGCCCGATCGCTTCAGCTCGGGCACGGTCGCGCGGATCGTCAGGAAGGTGCCAGTCAGGTTGACCGAAATCGTGTCGTTCCATTCCGAAAGCTTCAGATCGTCGATGGGCGCCCATACGCCATTAATGCCGGCATTGGCGACTACAACATCGAGGCGGCCATACTGCTTAACGAGCTGATCCACAGCTGCATCCATCTGCCCCTCATCCGATATGTCCGCCAGCAGGGAGATAGCTTGTCCTCCGTTCGCCAAGATTTCCTCCACCGTGGTGGAGATCTCTCCGGGCGTACGCCCGAGCACTCCGATTTTGTATCCCTCTCTGGCCAGACCTAACGCAGCCGCTTTTCCGATTCCGGATCCCGCTCCAGTGACAAGGGCGACGGCTGGCTTCATGGCGAACTCCGAGCTGTTGAGTAGCAGTAGAACTTGTGGATCGGCTTGAAGTTCCGCCGAACGGAGCTTCTGTAGGGTGCGGGACGTTGTTTAGAACCATGTTGACTGAGCGCCGGCGACGTAGAATGTTCACAGGGCACACGCGGGAAGATCTCAATCGCCGCACATTGCTCGGTACGCCGCCATTGCTGACCTTCGATGAACCCCTGAAAGGCCTGGATCCACTCGCCGCTTGGGAGATGAAGTCGCTGTTGGTGGAGCTCGCCGCAAGCGGAAGACATGCGATCCTCATCTCCACGCACGACGTGGAAACCATACCTCGCCTTTGCAATCGAGCCGTGTTCCTTGCCGAGGGCAAAGTTGTACGATTATGGGAGGGTGATGATGTTACCAAACTGCGGGTGACACGCGGCGCTTTCGAGGAGTGCCCGATCAGCACGCTTAAGGCTTAACTGGAGGCGTGAAACGGGGAGTGGCCCGGCGCGCCTTTCCGTGCCAGATAACAAAGCTAGTGCAGCGTGCCGCTGATGATCATCTTCGAGACGAACGCTGACAGGAGCTTCTGATCGAAATGCCCGGGAGAATTCATCATCATATCGATGGCTTCAGGCTGTGAGAATGCCGGCTTGTAGGGGCGGATGGTTGTCAGCACCTCGTAGACGTCGCAAATGGCGGCAACGCGCGCGACATATGGGATCTTCCTGCCCGATAAGCGATCGGGATAACCTCCGCCATCGTAGCGCTCATGATGGAAACGGCAGATATCAAGGACCTCGGCCGGCGCCGACCCTGCTTTCCTCACCATCTCGTAGCCCTTTTGCGGATGGGCGCGAACAAGATCCATCTCCTCGGCGGTCAGTTTGCCTGGCTTGTTCAGAATGTCATCGGGAATGGCCATCTTTCCGAGATCGTGGACGAGGCCGCCTAGACCGAGAACACGGACATCTTCTTGCCTGTGGCCGAGACCCCGCCCGAATGCGATCATTAAAGCGCTGACGGCGAGCGAGTGAAGAAACGTGATCTCGTCCTTCTCCTTGAGCTTGGCGACAGCAATCAGCGCGCCGGTGTTGTCGAGCGTCTCCAACATGATGCGCTCCACGGCAGTGCTGGCAGCCTCGTCTGCGAAACTACCCTTCACGCGAGCATCCTCCAGCATATGGCGAAGATGCGGTGCGACATCATGGATCGACTGTCTTGCGCGGCTGATCTCGCTCTTTGAGAATGCGTTCAGCAGCTGCGCCTCGAAGCTCTCCGGTCCGTTGCGTTGCGGCATGCCTGCGACATCTGCGCCCTTCGTGATATCGATAACGACGCTTCTGACATGTTCATTGGCAAGCCTTCTCACCTCATCGCGTCTTGAGACCAGAAAAGGCTTGAAGCGCGCAGCACCGACCTCGGTCGCGAATTCCATGTCGTTGATGAACATGCCGACCCGGAGCTGGTTCAATGGGATGCGTTTGAGCATTTATGATCTTCCTGAAACTCTTGCATTATCGATTGATGAAAACCACGCGTATGAAAGTGATGAAGGAGCTATCTTAGCTGGAGCACCTTGAGTGGCTCCGAGAAGGAGCCGCTGGGCACGAGCCGTTGGCCGTGCGCGCTCAAGAACTGTCCCGCTTTCATGGCGTCCATCGCTCTGGCGAAAAGGTAGCCTTGACCAAGCTTGCAACCGAAGGCTTCTAGACGGCAGGCTTGTTCTTCGTCCTCGATACCTTCCGCCACCACGCGGATACCAAGCTTACCTGCGATCGAAAGCACGCCCTCGACGATCACCATCCCGGCGTCACCAAGCCTCGTTTGTTCGATGAAGGATTTGTCTATTTTGATGATGTCGACCGGCACCGTCAGAAGATGGGTCAAGGACGCATAGCCGGTCCCGAAGTCATCGAGCGCGACTTTCAGGCCCTCTAAGCGCAGCGCTTTGATCTCATCCGCCACAACGTGGTCTCGCTGTCCGAGGTAAACGGACTCCGTCACTTCGAGGATTAGGTGCTCAAGGGGGACGTCAGCATCTTCGAACACTCGGCAGATTTTGTCACGCAGTCCACCCTTGCGGAAGTCGGCAGCCGACAGGTTGACACCGACATGCCGCAAAGGAAGCCCACCGTCGAGCCATGTCCGCATGTCCTTAGCAACTTTGCTCAACATTCGTTCCGTCAGCGTTGAAGCAACGTGAGCGTCTTTGGTCGCCTCATGAAAATGAGCTGCTGCGACGACGTCGCCGGAATGGGTCTTCATCCGGCATAACGCCTCAAGGCCGACAGCCTCGCGTGTATCAAGTCGCACGATCGGCTGGTAGTAGGCCTCGATGCGGTTGTCGGATAGTGCAAGGCTGACGTCTCTTATCGCCCTGAAGCGGCGCGTCAACGCTGTCCCGAGACCCGAATGGTACTCGACGAATTGTCCACGGGCATGTTCCTTGGCGTGGTAGAGCGCAATGTCTGCATTTTGCCGGACTTGCTCGGGATTGATGTCGTCGGTCGCCAAGGCGCCGCCGAGTGTCGCCGCAGAAAAGATGACGTGGCCCGCGCAATCTGTTGGAAGCTCGATTTTCCTCAGGATCTGAGCCGCCTCGCTCTGCAGATCGAGCTCGCCTTCGCCGACAACGATGACTGCAAATTCATCACCACCGAGCCGATAGCTCCTTTCCCTGCCCGCGGCTGCCGCGATGCGCTCCGCAACAACGCGGATCAGGGCATCGCCAGCCGCGTGACCAAACGTATCGTTTACCATCTTCAGGTTGTCGACATCGGCGATGATAATGCCCCAACCCTGATTTACAAGCGGCGCCAGGGTTCGAAGAGCGAGATCGAAAGCAGCCCGATTCCGAAGCCCAGTGAGGCCGTCCGTGTATGTCAGACGCTGACGCTCCGCCACGCGTTCTTCACGCTCGATTGCGATCGAGCAGAGATGCACACACGCATCCACGATCGTCTGCTCAAGCTCACTTGGTCCGCGGCTCTCGCGGTAGTAGAACGCGAACGTGCCGACCACCCGGTCGCCGCTCTTGATAGGACTTGACCAGCAAGCCTTCAGGCCAAGCGGGAGAGCGAGTGCCGCGTAATCGGTCCACCTAAAGTCGGTTTCTATGTCGGTGACGACAACGGGCCATCCATGGAAGGCGGCGCTCCCGCAAGAACCCGAGTGAGGCCCCACTTTAAGATCGTCCACAGCGGCTGAATATGACGCTGGAAGTGACGGCGCCGCCAGCGTCGATAGACGGACGCCATCAGACTTTACGACGGAGGCCGCAATACCGGGAACCGCTGCTTCAACCTTTGAGCATAGTGCTGAAAGCGTGGTCGCCAGCGGTTCGCCTTTGGCAATCATTTCAAGAATGGCATTCTGCAATTCTAGGATCATGAGAGGGCGTCTCGAAAGGGAAGCCCTCTTTAACAGCCACAATTTCAGATCAAGTTACCGTATCGATTAAATATTGATCAAAGCGTTCGACCCGGCCTTTGACGATTGCGAGCCTGCTTGTTTTACGCGCCGCCAGAAGGTTTATTCTGCAAGGGGCAATCCTTCACTGGAAGTTTGGACAGAATACGGTAGTTCGCTGTCAAAAGCGTGTGCTGCGTGCTTCCCGAAATCTACGGAGACTGTGATCGACCTCTCACAAGGGAGCGCGAACCTATGTCTTCGACATTCTCAAAGGGCCGTATTCAATCCACTCTGCGCCACTTCCTCGACAACGAGGCGTCCGGCGCTCTCGTTCTCATGGCTGTTGCCCTGCTGGCGATTATCACTGCGAACTCCTCGTTGGCCGACAGCTATTTCCATGCCCTGCATGTCTACGTCGGTCCTCTCAGCCTACGGCACTGGATCAACGATGCCCGATGGCGATCTTCTTTCTGCTCGTCGGGCTGGAGATCAAGCGCGAGATGCTGGATGGCCAGCTGTCGACCTGGAGCCGGCGGATCCTGCCGAGTGCCGCCGCAGCAGGCGGCATGGCGGTCTCCGCCCTGATCTACGTGTTCCTGAATTGGTCCGATCCAGTCGCCATTCGTGGATGGGCGATCCCGACCGCCACTGATATCGCCTTTGCACCCGGGGTCATCTCCCTGCTCGGCAGCCGTGTACCCAGCTCGCTGAAGATCTTTCTGGCAGCCTTGGCAATCATCGATGATCTCGGTGCTGTCATCGTCATTGCCGTTTTCTATACTGCGGAGTTGAACTTTCTTGCTCTGGCCGGAGCGGGTATCGTGTTGGGAAACCTAATGATTTTCAAGAGGATGGTATGGCCTTGCGTTGCGCTTGAGGCCGTCCTGTGGGTCCTGGTGTTTGCGTCCGGTATTCACGCGACCCTGGCCGGCGTCATGCTGGCGCTGACCATCCCACTGCAGGCAACCCTGGCAAGCCGGAGGCTGCGCATGAGGAATCGCCGCTCCATAAACTGGAGCACGGCCTTCATAAGCCGGTAGCCTTCCTGATCGTTCCGAGCTTCGGGTTTGCCAATGCCGGTGTTTCCTTCAGCGGGATCTCGCCGGTGATCTTCGCTGAGCCACTGACCATGGGCGTGGCAGCAGGGCTTGTGCTCGGCAAGCTGATCGGCGTCCTCGGCACGGTGGCGATCCTTGTCAAGCTGGACCACGCAGACTTGCCGACCCAGGCAAGCTGGGGGTAGATGGCCGGAACCGTGCTTTTGTGTGGCATCGGGTTCACGATGTCGCTGTTCATCGGCCTTTTGGCTTTCGATGATCCGGAGGTGCAGGGCACATCAAGATCGGAATCCTAATGGGTTCAGTCGTGGCAGGCGTTCTTGGAGCGGTACTGCTGATGATCTTTGGCCGACGGCTCCCGTCGACTGTGTCGTGACAATATGCTCGGCGTCACCTCGACGATGATCTCCTCTCCGATCGTTTTTGAGCCAGGAAAGAAACGATCCGCCCGACATCGACGTCGACTTGAAGCACGACACGCGCGGACAATATTTTCCAGAGCAGAAGAAGGCACAAGTTGCGTGATGGACACTGTGTCGCATGACGACCGATGGGCGGAACAAGACAGACCGCTAGATCCTTTTGAATAAGGGTCACAAATGTCGGACTGCGAACATGAGACTGAACACGCCCCTTTCCATCCTCCTTACATCTGTTTTGGTCGTCATCATTGGCTTGGCTCTAGCAGGCATGGGCGGGTGGCTCGTCGCCCTCGGCGGTAGCCCTTATTATGTTGTAGCTGGCCTCGGCCTATTGCTTTCTGGTGTGTTGATGGGACGGCAGAAACGAGTTGGCGCCTGGGTTTACACGACCGTGCTAGCAGGCACATTAATTTGGGCGATCTGGGAAGTCGGGGCAGACGGCTGGTCGCTCATTCCCCGGCTAATCGCACCAGCCGTTCTCGGTCTCTGGATCTGGTCGCCCTGGATTGCCGGCCGCCTCGGTCCTGGCCAAGGTCGCCGCGGATGGCGTTGGGCAAACGCCGGCTTTTCCACGATCATCGTCGTCCTCGTTTTTGCGGCCGGCTATCGAATTACCGAATCCCGGTACCTTTCCTTCGCTCCGCCATCCGGCTGGGACAGCAAGGCAGTGCAAACCGAGCCGGCAGTGCCTGACGACGCCTGGAGCTATTACGGTCGCACACCGGCGGCCGACCGCTACTCCCCGCTTTCCCAGATCACGGCGGCCAATGTCTCAGAACTGAAGCAAGCCTGGTCGTTTTCCACCGGCGACCTTCCCCGTCCGGGCGAGAACAAGGGCGGCCACGAGTTCAGTTTCGAAGCGACGCCGATCAAGGTCGGTGACGCCATATACTTCTGCACGCCGCATCGCGACGTAATCGCGCTCGATGCGACCTCCGGCAAACAAAAATGGCGCTATTCTCCCGGCGGCGACATGTCCCACAATGTCTACCAGGCGTGCCGTGGTGTTTCCTACTTCGAGGCATCGGCTGAGTCTCCGTGCCCACATCGCATCGTCGCGACCGCGTCGGACCTGCCTCGGTTGTTCGAGATCGATGCCGACACCGGCAAACTCTGCGACAGCTTTGGCGACCACGGTATGGTTGATCTTCGCGAGCATATGGGAATCGTGCCTGCGGGCTTCCATTTCATCTCGTCTCCGCCAACGGTCATCAACGGGCGCGCGATCCTCGGCGGATGGGTCTACGACAATCAGGCCGTCGGCGAACCATCCGGCGTTATCCGTGCCTTCGACGCTACCAGCGGCGCGCTCTCATGGTCGTGGGACATGGGCAGGACCCCAGCCAACGCGCCACTTGGAAGAAATGATATCTACACGAGAGGCACACCCAATGGCTGGGGTGTCTATTCCGCCGATCCCAAGCTGAACCTGGTGTTCGTTCCACTTGGTAATGCCACGCCCGATTATTACGGTGCGGAACGTCGATCGTTCGATGACGCCTATTCCAGTTCACTGGTCGCACTTGACATTACGACCGGCCAGGAGCGGTGGCATTTCCAGACGGTGCATCATGATCTGTGGGACTTCGATGTGCCGGTCGGGCCGTCCCTCGTTGATTTGCCCGGCCAGGATGGAGGGGGACCAGTACCTGCTCTGGTGCAAACTACCAAGCAAGGCGAGATCTATCTGCTCGACCGGCGCGACGGCAGGCCGATCGCGCCCGTTGAAGAACGCGCCGTTCCACAGGGAGATATTCCTAACGAGCGGTACTCGAAGACGCAGCCGTTTTCGGTGGGCATGCCGGCCCTGAGAGCACCGAAGTTCCAGGAAGTCGACGCCTGGGGCGCGACACCGATCGATCAACTGATTTGCCGACTCCAGTATCGGCAGATGCGCGATGATGGGCTCTACACGCCGCCGGGATTAAAGCCGACACTCGGCTGGCCCGCCTTCGACGGTACTTCGGACTGGTACGGTTCCACGATCGATCCGGTGCGCAAGCTTATGTATATCAACACGACCTTCATGCCATTCCGTCTGCAGATGATCCCTTACGAAAAGGGCATCCAAAAGGGTCTGTACAAACCTTGGGGTGGCTGGGGACAACCTTATCCGCAATCGGAGTTCAGTAACAACCCGCAGCACGGAACGCCTTTCGCGATCACCGTCGACGCCTGGCTCAACATCTTGAACCTGCCTTGCAGTCGTCCCCCGTGGGGGCAGATGCAGGCGATCGACCTTGTAACTCACAAGGTCGTTTGGCAGCGTCCTCTCGGCACAACACGGAACATGGGACCATTTGGCGTTCGTATCCCGTTCGGCCTGCCGACCGGCATATTCAGCATGGGTGGCAGTGTGACTACAGCAAGCGGACTTGTCTTTATTGGTGCGACGACAGATCAAGATATTCGGGCTCTCGACGGTCGCACCGGAAAAACCCTATGGCAGGCTGATCTGCCGGCTGGCGGCAATGCCACCCCGCTCACGTATCTCGGAAAGGACGGCAGGCAGTACGTGGTCATCGCAGCCGGTGGACACGGTGGGCTGCAGTCGCGTAACGGAGACAAGATTGTCGCCTTTGCCCTCCCAAACATGCCCTAACCGTCGCGCAGCGCCACAACAACATATCATCGATGCGTCCGTCTGCGGCAGGCTTCGCGGAAGTGGGGCCGATTGTTGCTTGCGCAGCGATCAGGATGGGAGGCGGCATCGCCGGTGCACATATCTCTTTCTCTCGGCGGATGCCCGGTGTCATGATAATTGCCGGTGCCGGGAGGTGGATTTCGGCGGTGGCGGCATTTGTTTATTGGTGGCAATGGCGCCTGCGTCGGCGATGACGGGGGATTTCACATCTGGTTTCGGATCGTGACAAGCATTCAGGGAACCCGCCCCGATTTGTGCTCGTTTTGCTCTCGAAAGGAGCGGAGACGCAAATGTCAGACACAGCAGATAAAGAATATACGCCCTCTACCCTCCATGACCGCTACCAGATAGGCCTTGGCGAGGCCAAAAGGCTGATCAACAGTTTCGGCAGCGATCGTCTCGAGCTAGACCGGCTTCTTGGCTCGCGGGACAGGCCACTGCCTCAGGCCGGCGAACAGAATTTGACCGCGGCTTGAGGCGGATCGGTGCCTTGGAAGATCGATATCATCGGCCCGCATCGTGGAAGGCGAATCTCCAACCGCTTTATAGCTTGGCTTGTTCGACCGCGCTGAAACGCAGTGCTCTGCCATCTGCCGCGACTATGGCATCCATCTCCTCTGCGAGCGCATCGCGATCATCGACACCACGCAAGAGACGGCCGGCCAGAGGATCGAAACGACCGGTGGCGATGTCCGCAATCAGGAGTGCAGCCCGTGACGGGTCGATGTTGACACCATCCTCAAAAAGCTTCTGGATCCCTGGCAGGTACGTTTTCCCTGCCTCCGACGATAGCTGCAACTCGGTCATCGCAGTCCGAACAAGACCAGGATCGACGGCAAAGGCGCGCGCCCCGTGGCCGATGGTTGTGTCGTTGAGACACTCCGTGAGACGCATGATGGCGGCTTTGCTGGACGCGTAGCCAGAGCCATGAGGAAAGCTGTTGCCCGTTCCGCCACCGACGAGATTTACGATCCGGCCGCTGCCCCGCGCCAACATCATAGGGGACACCGTACGGCAAGTGTTGAATGTACCACGTAGGTTGATCTCAACATCCCGCCACCACACAAGGGGATCACACTCCCAAATAGGACCGAAGCCCTGGAACGAGCCATGGTTGTTGATGAGAATGTCGACCGGACCCAATTCGGTCGCAACGCGCGCAAAGGCGCTCTCAACGGCGGTAAGGTCAATCAGGTCCGTCGAAACAGCGATCGCTTCCCCGCCCTCTCCCTTGATGAGAGAGACTGTTTCCTCAATCTCGGTCGCCGTTCGTGCCAACACGGCGACCTTCGCCCCTTCCCTAGCCTGCTGTAGAGCGATCTCTCGACCTATTCCTCTGCCGCCGCCAGTGACGACGGCGACTGTGTTCAAAAGGCGGGCCATTGCTAACTCCTAGGGCATTGCAGACTGGTCTGGATAACAAACTATGTGTGCCGCCCCGGCGCATGGCAATGACCCGTCGCAATTTTCTGGATCTCGTGGCAAACATTTGACCGTCCCCACCGGTACTCGGAGTGGTCGCTCTCGACTATCGATTTGTAGGCAATTTTCCCTCAGGTCGCCTGGGAGCGCGAAAGCACGAAGCTTTCCCAAGTTCGTCGACGGCAGCCTCTATGAACGACTATGTCGCTCTTGAACCAATTCGAGATGACGTCCTCTGGTGCCCGCATTGGCAACGATGGCCCCTGGGAGACGCCGACGAACGCAACCCGGTCTCGAGCACCATCGAAGCCTTCGCGCCGCACGACGCCGCCGCGAAGCGTGCTGCGGCTAGCCGTGACCGCCATGATGACGGCAGCGGCATCAACTGCGCCCGGGACACGCCTATGCCGTGCAGGAAGATAACGAGCGACTTTTCTGCCATTGGAATTCTGAGTCGGAACACACAGAGGGCGCTCGACGTCGTCATGACGGGGCGCCCTCCCAACGGCCGCCACCTACGACGATTATGTCGTGGTCATCGGCCGGTACTTTCGGTGGTGGACCTTATATGCGATCGCAGGCTCGCCGTTTCAAAGCGGGGAGTCGGCGGTCGTGCTCATCCACGCCCGATGACGCTCCTCGTCCGGGTGTGCCTTCATGAAGAACGTCTTCGACTGCGGGATCGCATCTTTATGACGGAAAGGACGCTCATAAGGCGTCACTGTATCGTCCTCGTTCGTCTTCATCGCCCTCAGGATGGTCGCGCCGCCCATGAGATCCGCAAGCGCGATTTTGCCCGTTGTCAGCATCTGCGGCATGTCGCCTTCGGCCGGAGCGTCGAGGTCGAGCTCGCAGGCCATCTCGTTCAGCACGACAACATGCTGCAGATCGTCCTGCTTGAACTCGGCGATCCTCGCGCTCACCGTCTTGTCGTCGAGCCGTTCGATGCAGGAGTCGCATGCGGCGATGGCATCGTGCTCGAGATACAGGAGACCCTCGACGAGCTTCTCGATGCTGCCTTCGTTGCCGACCATGGCTACCAAGCTGTCCGCCTCTTCCTCAGTTGGGTGTAGTGGCAATGGACCGAGGCACTGCGATGCTCCGAACAAAGGCAGGTTCGTACGTTACCGGACCGATTCCGGTTCGAATTCTGGTAAGCCCAACAATACTCCGGTCAATTTTCACGGACACCGCTCGGGCGGCTGCTCAGCGTAGGAAGATGCTGACGGCCTTGATGACGTCGGTCAATCTCTGGCAGTCGGTGCAGTGACAGATAGCGACGTCCTGCGGATCGACCTTGGCCTCATAACCGATCTTTCCGCATCGGCATGCGCCGTCGATATGCATGTCGGCCCTCCATCGTTGCGGCTTCGTGACATAGAGGATTGCTCTCGAAAGTGGACATCTAACTCTGCCTCTCCTGCAGCCCGTCGACACTTCTCAATTCCTTCGCTTGGCCTTTCTTAACGGTAGATCGATATCATCGCGCCGCGACACATAAGACGGGATGTTCTGGCGACGGCGAATGGCAGACAATTTTGCTTTTCTATTGCCTGTTATGATGGGCACATTCTCCTTCGTGTTTTTCGCGCTGGCGCGCGTAAAGCCGATAATGCCTTCGGCCGTGGCTTGGGGCGTTGGCTTCGGCGCCGGCGCTGCGGCATTCTCAATTGAACTTCTGCCGATGTCGCCAAAATGGGCAGCGATCACGACTGACCTAATGTTCTTCATATCCTTCAACGGTTATGGTGAAGGCCTTCTCATCCGATTTCAGAACCCAAGACTGATCGGCCCCCGCGCGGCGTTTACGGCCCTATGTCTGCTGATCAACGTTTATGTCGTGTTCGGCATGGAAAGCCTCAATGCCGAACTGCTCCTTGTCGACCTGGCGCTTTCCGTCACACTGCTGGTGCCGGTTGTGTTCGTCTTGACCAAGCCGCGTAACGTGGTGGATAGGGCACTTGTGATCATTGCAGCGTTGGTCGTCGTTGACACTGTCGTGCGTGTTGTTGTCTTCGACATCATATTCAAAACCTCTGACGCGCTTGCGGCCTACAGTACATCCGAATACGCCTACTTCGAACAGATCAGCGCCAGCGCATTGGGCCTTTGTTTCGCGCTGGCAGCACTGGGTTCCATCTTGATGGATCTATTCACCCGCTATCGCCACGCCGCCGAACTTGATCCGCTTACCGGGCTCTTAAACAGGCGTGGCTTTGAAGAAGCGGTGGCTCGCATTCCGGATGATGGTCGAACCGGCGTGGTCATGAGCTGCGATATCGACCACTTCAAGCAGATCAATGACCGTTTCGGGCATGCTGTTGGTGATCGGGTGATTAGCGGGCTTGCCAAGAAAATTGCAGAGGCGGTTGGCCCAACCGCGATTTCCGCGCGATTTGGAGGTGAAGAATTCGTGGCGTTTTTGCCGAGCCTCGATCTGAAACAGGCAGCCATCCGAGCGCAGAACGTCTGCGATGGGTTCGGAGGGCGGGACTGGAACGAGCTCGGAATCGATGCACGCGTTACTGTCAGTATTGGCGTCGCGGTGATGACGTCGGGCGACAGAAATATCCATGACGCAATCGCCCGCTCAGATCGGGCGCTTTACATCGCGAAAACAACCGGCCGCAATCAAGTCGCTCTTTACTGTGAAGACCCGATTTTGACCAGTCTGACGTCCGCCGCATGAGTACGGCAAATATATCATCGACGTCGCCGCGATTTGGAACATGGCTCGCCTCACGCCAGGCGGCCCGTTCTTAACTGCCGCCGTTTCAAACAGGCCGACCGCAGGCGCCACCGCTGTCGCTGATGATCAATCGTCTCGTCGGCGACGCCCTCCCCAGCAGATGAACTGATAGTGCCGCACATTCAGGCGGGAATGGGCGTTGTCGCCAGCTTTTGGACGTCCTGCGTTGTCAGGGGCTGGCCGCCGATCGCCCAATCGCCTGAGGCGATCTCGTTGATCTTGACCCAGGTGACACCCCGCATGGCTTCGCCTTCGACGCGGATCATGGCGGCAGTGACTTCGCGGATCAGTTCGGCCTTTTGCGCCGGGCTGAAGACGTCCTTGATGACGTCGATGGTGACGAGGGGCATATGGCGATCTCCTTTGGTTGTGGTCGCGGGCCAAGCATGGAGCGATGGGCGTGCGGCGGCCACTGTAGAAAGTGTAGCAGTCATGCCGGGCGATCCGTGTTAGCATCTCGCGCACAACGGAGATGCGGCCATGGTCGAGGGCGATTACAACCAGTTTTGTCCCGTGGCGAAAGCCTGCGAGCTGTTGCAACCGCGCTGGACCCTGCTGATCCTCGGCGAGATGTGGTCGGGCTCGACGCGCTTTAACGATATTCACCGCGGCGTGCCGGGCATGTCGCCAACCCTTTTGTCGCGTCGCCTGAAAGAGATGGAGGCGGGCGGCCTGATCCGTCGCGATACCGATGGCTATCATTCGACGGCGATGGGGCGCAAACTGGAACCAATCGTCCATGCCCTAGGCCAATGGGCGCACGAGAATATCGATTGCGAGGTCAGCCTGCGTGATCTCGACAGCCGGCTTTTGATGTGGAACGTGCGGCGCAAGATCGACCGCAGCCAGTTTCCCGACCGGCGCTCTGTCGTGCAGTTCATCTTTCCCGACCAGCCGGCAGCCGAACGTCACTATTGGCTGATTGTGCGGCCGGGCTGCGACACCGACTTATGCATCAGCGATCCGGGCTTTGCTGTCGACTTGTTCGTCGAAAGCCCGCTGAAAACGCTGACCAGCGTGTGGATGGGCTGGTCGCCGATCCAGCCTGCGCTCGAAGGTGGCGAAATCTATGTTTCCGGCGACGCCGCATTGAAGGCCTCGATCGAGCGCTGGCTGGTGTTGAGCAGCTTCGCCGCCCCGGCACGCGATGCGGCGGAGTAACTGTCTGTTGCGTGCTGGGACACTTAGGGTCGATCGGTCGGAGCTTGCTCTCCAAGCTTGAGCCAGATCGAACTTCCTGCCCGGCGTTTCCAGAAGGAATTCAGCTGTTCGCTACATGCTTTGCGCAGCTACAATTAATTCCGCGAATTCCGCAAAGGCACGCGCCTTTGCACTTGCCAGCTTGCCGGTCGGGAAGACGGCCCAAAGATCGATCGGCGGAAGTTGCCAGTCCTCCAGGACGCGCTTCACCGTGCCATCAGCCAGTTCCGGCGCGAACATCCAGTCGGACGCGACCGCGAGGCCCATGTGCGACAGGACGGCGGCGCGGATGCCTTCCGCCGCGCTGAACCGCGCCTTGCCGGAAACACTGACCGAAGCCTGCGTTCCCTCACGGCTGAAAGTCCAGCTGTTGCCGAGTTGGGTGTAAACGATAGCCTGATGGGCCGAGAGATCAGCCGGAACGACCGGGATACCGTGACGCTCGAGATAGGCTGGTGTTACGATCACTGAGCGGCGTCCGGTCGCCAGCTTGCGCGCCACCGCCGACGAATCTGCCAGCTCGCCCATCCGAAGAGCCACGTCTATGCCCTCCGACACGAGGTCGATAACGCGATCGTCGAGAATGACATCAACGTCGAGATCCGGATGGGTGTCCATGAAGTGCTGCAGATGCGGCAGGACCATGATCCGTGCAAAGGTGGTTGCGGCGCAGATCCGGAGGCGACCTGACAAGCCGGCTCCGGCGCCCTTTGCATCCAGCTCCGCCTCGTCCGCTTCCTGGATCGCATTCCTTGCCCGCTCGAAGAAGCGTAGGCCGGCATCGGTGGGGGAAAGCCCATGGGTCGATCGGATCAGAAGCCGGACCTGCAGACGATCCTCCAGTTGCGCGATCGTTTTCGAGATCGCCGGCTGGCCGACGCCGATCTGCCGGGCAGCCTGCGAGAACGACCCCGTCTCCACCACCCGTACGAACGCGGTCATCGCCTGCAATCTATCCATTGCCTATTCTCCTTCGGAATAAGCGTTATCGCTTCAAGCCGCCTGCCGCAAGATCATAGGAATGGTCATAACTCCCTCCAACGGAACACGATCCGATGGAGACGAAAGATGATCGAAGTCCACGCCTTTGCCACCCCGAACAGCGTCAAGGTCCTGATCGCGCTTGAAGAGCTGGGGCTGCCATACGCGCTGAAGCCGGTGAACGTGCGCAAGGGCGAGCAGAAGACCGAAGCTTTCCTCGCTCTCAACCCGAACGGCAAGGTGCCGGTTTTGGTTGATGACGGCTTTGTCCTGACCGAGAGCGCCGCCATTCTGGTCCATCTCGCCGAAAAGACCGGCAAGCTGCTGCCTCAAGATGCTATCCGCCGCGCCCGCGTCTTCGAACAGCTTTTCTTCCACGCCTCCGGCTTGAGCCCTGCTTTCGGCAATGCCGGTTTCTTCAAGCGCTCGCCGCCCGAGCCACAGCCGATCGCCGAGGCCCGTTTTGCTACCGAGGCCGAACGGATCCTCGGCCTGCTCGATGCCAAGCTCGCCTCGCAGTCCTTCGTTGCCGGTGACGAGTTCACGATCGCCGACATTGCCCACTTCGGCTGGATGTGGCGGATACAGTTCCCCGGCCTGACTCTCGATGGTCGTCCCAACCTTTCGCGCTGGTACGAAGCCGTGGCTGCCCGCCCCGCCGTCCAGCAGGCCATCGCTCGCGTCGAAGCACTGGTCGAAACCCAGCGACCCGCCGCCTGATCCTTCCAACCATCAATTCTACTTAGACACATAGGAGAACCATCGTGTCCAAATTTGAATCCTACAAGAACAGCTTCCCGAATGCCCTCCTGACCCGCTCCCCGAGCGGCGTCCTCGAAGTCGCGTTGCATAGTGATGGCGGCAAGCTTGTCTTCAACGGCCACACGCACGAGCAGTTCGTCGACCTCTTCCATCAGATCGGCGCCGACGGCGACAACCGCGTCGTGATCCTGACCGGCTCGGGCGACGCCTTTATGGATGCGATCAGCCCTGATGGCTTCGATTTCTTCTCGCCGCGCGGCTACGACAAGAACTTTCGCGAGGGCCGCAAGGTACTCATGAACATCCTCGACATCGAAGTGCCAATGATCACAGCGCTCAACGGTCCGGTCCTGCTTCATTCCGAATATGCGTTGCTGACCGACATCATCCTTGCGACGCCGGAAACAGTCTTCCAGGACAAGCCGCATTTCGAGTTCGGCATCGTGCCCGGTGATGGCGTCAACCTGCTCTGGCCGGAAGTAATCGGCAGCATCCGCGGCCGCTATTTCATCCTCACCCGACAGGTGCTGGATGCGGCAACGGCCAAGGACTGGGGCGTCGTCAATGAGATCGTCCCGGCCGACAGGCTGCTTGCCCGTGCCCATGAGATTGCCGAGGGCATTGCAGCACTTCCGCCACTGACCTCCAGCTACACCCGCATCGCGCTGACCCAGAAGCTGAGGCGGATCATCGATCAGGACACAGGCTATGGCCTCGCCCTCGAAGGCATCAGTGCCGCCGAAGTCGCCCGCTCCATGGCCGCCAACGGCTGAGCAATCCCCCCTTCATCTCCGGACTTCAGGGCGGATCCTGAAGTCCGACATGCCAAACCCAAACTCACCTCAATCAAGGGCAAACATCATGACACTTCAATCCAAGCTCGATGCTTTCAAGGCTGATTTCGAAGCCGGCAAGCCGCCGTACAACGTACCCTACTCGGTGATCGAGACGATGCACCGCGCTACCGCCCAGCTGATCGCCTCGGGCGCCGCACAGAAGGCGCTGAACGCCGGCGACAAGCTGCCGGTATTTACGCTCTCCGACCCCGATGGCAACCCGGTCTCGTCCGCCGATCTTCTTGCACATGGTCCGCTGGTCATCAGCTTCTATCGCGGTGTCTGGTGCCCCTATTGCAACATGGAGCTCCAGGCCCTGCAGGAGACACTGCCGCAGTTCGAGGCACTTGGCGCAAAGCTCGTTGCCATCTCGCCACAAAACCCGGTCAACAGCCGCAAGTCGGTGCGGCAGAACAACCTGACCTTCCCGATCCTGTCGGACCCGCATAACGATGTCGCAGCCTCGTTCGGCCTGCGCTTCGAGATGCAGGATTATCTGGTCGACCTGTACAAGTCGCTGAAGAACGATCTTCCGGCCTTCAATGGCGATCCGAGCTGGACGCTTCCGATGCCTGCCCGCTACGTCGTCGGCCAGGATGGCGTCATCCTCTATGCGGAGGTGAACCCGGACTATACCCGCCGTCCCGAGCCGGAAGACATGCTGCCGGCACTACGTCGCGCAGCAACCCGCACTGCCGCCTGATCCAATCCACGCCAGAGGGCCCCGCCTCTTCAGAGGTGGGGTCGAGGATTTTTCATGAAGAGAACATTTCTGATCACGGGTGCCAGCAAAGGTATTGGCCTTGCTCTAGCAAACCGTCTCGCCCAACAGGGACACGAGGTTGTCGGCGTCGCCCGTAACGCGACCGATGGCTTTCCAGGCCGTCTCCATTCGCTCGATCTGTCCAACCCAGGCTCCGGCGACGAACTTGCGGCGATCGTTCGCGAGAGCGAGATCGACGGCATCGTCAATAATGTTGGGCTCGTCCGGGCGGAGCCGCTGGGCGACATCGCCGTCGAGACGCTGGAGGAAGTCATGCGCGTCAATCTGCATCCGGCGCTGGTAGCTACCCAGACGGCACTTCCCGGCATGCGCTCGCGCGGCTGGGGACGGATCGTCAACATCTCCAGCCTCACCGTGCTCGGTAGCGTGCAGCGCACCAGCTATGCCGCCGCCAAAGCTGCACTTGTCAGCTTCACAAGGAGCTGGGCCCTTGAGCTTGCCGCAACAGGGATCACGGTGAACGCCGTGTCCCCGGGCCCAACGGAGACGGAACTGTTCAGGGCGAACAATGCACCAGGCAGCGAGGGGGAGGCACGCTATCTGTCAGGCGTCCCCATGCGCCGCTTCGGAAAGCCGGAAGAGATCGCTGCGGCGATTGAATTCTTGCTGTCGGACGAAGCCGCCTTCATCACCGGGCAGACGCTGCATGTCGATGGCGGTGCCTCGATCGGAAAGGCGTTGGCGTGAAGTCCGTCGCACGCGTCTCGTTCAGTCGAGCCGCGCTACCAAGGAAGAGACCTGTTGAAGCGATCGACGTAGCGTAGGCCGGGCTTGCCGCGGTTTGCTTCGACCATATCGACGATGAGTGGAATACTCTCTTCAATCGATAGTAAGGCATCGGAGCCGCCCATCTCGGTTCGGACCCAACCCGGCGCAACCAGAAGCAGCGTGTGGCGGTCCTCCTTATGCTGCGCGGCATAGCCCTTCATCAACATGTTGAGGGCCGCCTTGCTGGAAGAATAGAGTTGCCAGGATCCGTTGGCGTTTTGGATGCTGCCGAGCTCCGACGTCATGATGGCGATCGTTCCTCCGGCGAGGACCAAATCCCCCAGAAGCTCGGCTGCCCGAACGGGCGAGAGCGCGTTCACAAGCATCATGTCGAGGAAGTCGCGCTCGTCAGCACCTGCAGGGCTTTTCTCGATGGAGCGAGCGATACCGGCGTTGATGTAGAGGACGTCGAGCTGACGCCCATCGAGACGATCCCTCAACGCTTTAACGCTGTCCGCATTCGCGACGTCGACCGTTTCAATCTCCAGGCTTCCTGGAAATCGAGCACCAAGATCTTTGAGTTCGCTGGAGGGCGCTCGCACGGTGGCGATCACCCGCCAACCACGTTCAAGCCATTCTTTGGCAAGCGCGAAGCCCAGGCCGCGCGAGGCGCCAAGCACCAGTACTGTCGATTGCTGTGTCATGCTGTGTTCCTTCTGCTTTCCCTCGCAAAATAGGGTCCTTGACCTTCGAACTACAGGGCATATCTGTCATATGATTTCGGACATGGAGTCATGGAACAATGACCTATGATGGTCGGCTGCTTTCGGGATTGACCGTCCTCATGGCGGTGGTGGAAGCCGGGACGATGACGCGCGCCGCCCAAGCATTGGGCATGACTCAGTCGGGTGTCGGGAGATCGATACAGCGATTGGAAACGCGGATCGGCATACGCCTGCTCGACAGGACGACGCGGACCTTGAGGCTGACAGATGAGGGGCGCCGATTCTGGGAGCGTGTGGGGCCTCATCTCGACGGCATCGAGGAAGCCGCCTTGGATGCTGCAGGTGCGACAGAGAAAGTTCGCGGACGGTTGCGTGTAAACGTCGATCCCTTTTTCTCCCGTCTGGTTCTTGCGCGCGAACTTGCCGGTTTTCTGGAACAGCATCCAGACCTGCGGCTTGAGTTGATCATGCGCGATCATATCGGTGACCTGGTTGCGGACGCTTTCGACATGGCGCTGCGGTTCGGGGAACCTCCCGTGGCGGGTTTCACCAATCGCAAGATGCTGGAGACTCGGATCTTGACCGTCGCGTCTCCTGGCTATCTGGAAAAATATGGCAAGCCCGAGCACCCACGCGACCTCATCAATCACATCCGCATCGATTATCAGGATCCGACCACCGGGCGCCCATTCGAGTGGGAATTCCGTCGCGGAAGCGAGATCTTGCCAATCCGCCAGTCGTCGCGATTGATGGTCTCGGACGTCGAGACCATGATCGGCGCATGTTGCGAGGGGGCCGGCATCGCGCAGATCATGGAACTCGGGTCGCAGCACATCATAGATACTGGAAAGCTCGTCGAGATCTTTCCTGACTGGCCCGACGAGACCTTTCCTCTTTATGCCATCTACCCGTCACGACGTCATCGCGCTGCGAAGGTTAGTGTCTTCACCGATTTTTGTTCAAGGCTACTGGGGCGCGCCGATGAGCGCAGCTATTATAGCATCGATCTGCAAAAGCTAACCAGCAAGGCACCGGTGCAGATCCACTCCAACAGCTACCGCGTTGCCGACCGAGACGGGCTGAACGAGGAACGCTGACCCGCGACGTTTTTTGGACAGACCCGTTTCTAAGGCCGAAGAAGCAGTGGCTGATGAGTGCCGAGGGATTTGGTAGCCGCGCATTGGCTGCCTTGCTATCAGGAATCCGATATGGCCCCGAGGATACTGCGAGCTGCCTTCGTCAACCGCTTTCCCCCGTCTCTTTCGACGACAACGGTCTCGCTGAAGCCTAATCCCTCTGCCGTCGTATAGACGTGGAACACCATGCCCTCCTGCAGCGCCCAGTCTGAAGTCGGCAGAAACACGCGCGAAAAATCGCTGGTGCGCGGCGTGCGGGTGTAGAGGCCGAGCGTATAGGCAGTGACATTCTCATAATCAGGCCTCAGGCCCGCATCGAGCGCGCCCTGGCGCATGATCGCGTCCACGTCGCGCGCCAGAGCGCCGGGTTTCATCGCGGCGATCTGCCGGTCCTGCAGCGCGACCAGCGCCGCGGCCGTTACGGAAAGCTCCGCCGACGGCGTCCCGACCATGACCGGCCGCATCATCCGTGCGCCATAATTGCCGACGCGCGGGATGAGCTCGACATGCACGATATCGCCCTCGCCGATCGCCTCCGTCTTGAAGACGCCGTGCAGGAATTCGTGGCTGCCGGACGCCTTGACGACTGGACCGACCTCGCCGGTATCGGCTCCTTCGCGTAGGAAGATGCCCGACGCGATTGCCGCTGCATCACGCGTCGTCATGCCCGGCTTGGCCTGCTGCGCGATCGCCAGCATCGCCTTGTCGGCAATCTTGGAAGCCTGTCGCAGCACAGCGATCTCGGCTTCCGACTTCACCCAGCGAAGACTGTCGCTGAGACCGGGCATCGGCACGACATGCGCCTCCGGCAACATCGCCGTTAGGCGCATGAACGTGTCGGCATTCATGCTGTAGGAGCGAGTATCGAGACCAATCCGCGCCCTCGCGAAACCGTGCGCGACGATGCTTGCTGCAACAGCCGCCACGGCATCTTCCGTATCCTTGAAACCGACGACGTCGGAAATCCAGCTCTTTTCGCGGCAGGGCGCCTCATCGAGGGCCCGCAGCGTGAACCAGGCTTCGCCTTCGCGTGGCAGGAAGGCGGCGCGATACATGGTTTCCGATACTGTATAACCGGTCGCCCAGGCGAGCAATTCGCCGCTGTCGATCAGCAGGAGATCGACGGAGGCGGCATCCATCGCCGCCCGCGCTAGCGCCGTTCGACGCTGGTATTCCGCCCCCGCAAACATGATCAGGCCACTTCGCAGATGTCGAGAATCGTGAGCATATAGACGCGGATCATGTCGAGGAAATCGACGATATCGACGCGTTCATCGGGCATGGTGTTGTACCGGCCGCCCGGACCGCAGACGATGCCTTCCATGCCAAGCTCATGATAGAGATGGCCGGCATCGGTGCCGTAGAAACGGGTCGGCGTGATTGCACCAGTCGGCTGCTTTTCGCCGCGCACGGCTTCATAGGCGGCATTGATCGACTTGACGATACGGCTATCCGGCGAGACTTCGAAAGGCGGCATCAACGGACGGCCTTCGATCATCTCAGGGACCAGCTTGGCTTTCAGCCCGGGAAAGCGCTTTTCGAGCTCGACCAATTCCGCAGCGAGATCGGCAAGCACGCCTTCCTGCGTCTGGCCCGGGGCATAACGGCAGGAGCCCTTGAGGCGGACGAAGTCGGCCACCTGCGGCGGGCGCCATTCTTCGAGATCACGACCAAGCGCGCCGCGCACGACGCCGACATGGCCACGGTTGATCGAGCGGTGCACTTCGCTACTCGCGCCTCTAAAGGTCATCGCATTGATGCGCGGAATGATATCGCAGGCAGCCGCGATGGCATCGACGGATTCCTCACGCTTCGACAGATGGCGGGTATCTCCGGTCAGCTCGATGACATAGCTCAGCGCCGCCGCATGCATGGTGACGGCAACGAGATCGCTCGGCTCGCTGTTGATGAAATAATCGGCCTTCACACCGCTGCGGATGGCAGCCAGCGTGCCGACGCCGCCCTGCAACTCGCCCACGACGAAGGTCAGGATCACATCACCCTTTAGTTTGACGCCAGCATCGAGCAGCGTCTTGACGGCGCAGAAATAGGCCGCATCGCCGGCCTTCATATTGGAAACCCCAATGCCGTAGATGAACTTGTCATCGACGAGACCGGCATAGGGATCAACCGTCCAGCCTTCGGTGACCGGATTGGTGTCAAGATGGCCGTTGAACAGCAGACTTTTACCGCCGCCCTCCCCCTTGAGGCGACCGATCGTGTTGAAGCGGCGGCCTTCGTCAAAGGCCTGAAGCTCGGCTTCGACGCCGATCTTTTCGAGCTCCTTGGCCATCCAGCGGGCAAGATCCTTCTCACCTTCGGTTTCCGAGTGGCTTTTGTGCTGGACCATCTTCGACAGGAAATCGATGCAGGCCTTTTCGTCGATCCGATCCACCAGGGACTTCGGGTCCATTGTCATACTCCTTGTTCAGACATTACGCTTGCGAGCCGGCCGGCAAGGGCACAGCTGCAATAAGGCGGCGGGTATAGTCGGCGCGTTCCGGACTATCGATCTCGGTGGCCGGCGCGATCTCGATCAGATCGCCGCGATACATGACGGCAATGCGGTGGGCGATCTGACGGATCAGGTTGAGATCGTGGGTGATGAACAGATAGGCCGTATTGCCGGCCTTCTGCAGATCGAGCAGCAGTTCGACGATCGAGGCCTGAACGGACACGTCGAGCGCCGAGGTGATCTCGTCGCAGATGACGAGACGCGGCTTGGAGGCGAAGGCGCGGGCAATCGCCACGCGTTGCTTCTCGCCACCGGAAAGTTGATGCGGATAACGGTCCGCATGGGTGCGCGGCAGGCGCACCTTTTCCAGCATGTCGCCGACCTGTTGGCCGATATTGCTGCCATCGCCATAAAGCTTTAGCGGCCGCGAGAGAATCTCGCCGATCTTGTGACGCGGATTGAGCGAGGCATCCGGATGCTGAAAGATGATCTGCACATCCTTGCGATAGGCCGTATCCATGTCTGAAAGACCGGTGATCGGGCGACCGTCAAACCAGATCTTTCCTTCGAACGGGCTGAGACCGGTCATCGCCTTGGCCAGCGTCGATTTTCCCGAGCCGGATTCGCCGACAATCCCGAGGATTTCGCCCTCGTTGACGCTGAGCGTCACGGCATTGTTGCCCTTCACGGGCGTGAAGGCCTTGCCGGTTAGCGAAGCGATAAGCGGCTTGCGGCCATAATGGACGCTGACATTCTCGACCCTGACCAGCGGCTCGCCTGAAGTCTTTTCAACGCCATCGGCAACCAATCGGCGGGACGGGTTCGGAACCGCCGCGCAAAGCTCGCGCGTATAGGCTTCGCGCGGATTGGCGAAGATTTCGCGTACCGGCCCTTGCTCAACGATCTCGCCACGACGGATGACGGCCACACGGCTTGCTGTGCGCGAAACAAGCGCCAGATCGTGCGAGATATAGAGCGAGGCAACGCCCGTTTCGGCTTGTAACTCGACGAAAAGGTCGAGAATCTGGCGCGAGGTGATCACGTCCAGCGCCGTCGTCGGCTCGTCGAAGATGATGCATTCGGGATTGCAGGCGAAAGCCGATGCGATGACGACGCGCTGCTTTTCACCGCCGGATGCCTCATGGGGCATGCGCCGCATCATGTCCGCCGGGGTCTTGAGGCCGACATGGGCAAGCATCGCCTCACCTTCGGCCCAGGCCTGCTTGCGCGTCAAGCCGCGATGACGCACCAGCACTTCAGATAGCTGGCGCCCAAGCGACAACGTCGGGTTGAGCGAGGTGCTCGGATCCTGGAACACCATGCTGATCCGCTGGCCGCGCATCGCCTCTACCTCGGCATCCGACATGGTCAGAAGGTTCTTGGCGCCGAGCAGAATCTCGCCACTCGTCTCGTGGGCGTTCTTCGACAGATACCGCATGATCGACCAGGCAAGCGAGGTCTTGCCCGAGCCGGATTCGCCGACGAGGCCCAAAAATTCGCCGCGCGAGATCGACAGGTTGATCCCTTTTAGCGCATGAAACGTGCCGTTCGCCGTCTCGTAATCGAGGCTGTAGTTCCTGATGTCGAGGACTGGCATTTCAGGGGTGTTTATCATCGTGCCTGCCTCATGTGCGTGGGTTGAGCGCATCACGCAGCCCGTCGCCGAGCAGGCTGAAACCAATCGAGGCAATCGCGATCGCAACACTCGGCCAGATCAGGATGCCGGCGGAGAGGTGCATGAAGCGGCGGGCTTCAGAGACCATGAGACCCCATTCGGCCGCCGGCGGTTGAGCGCCGAGACCCAGGAATGAGAGCGTCGCGAACAGCATGATTGCGAAGGAAATACGGATCGTCATCTCGACGATGATTGGCGCCACAACATTCGGCAGCATTTCGCGGCGAATGATGAAGGCCGAGCTTTCGCCACGCGCGATGGCGGCATTGATGTAGTCCTGCTTGCGCACTGAAAGCGCCACGCTTCGCGTGATACGGGCCATGCCCGGTGCAAAGGCAATCGCCACGGCGACAAGGGCGTTGACGGTGCTGGAACCGAGCAGGTTGACGACGAGCAGCGCGAACAGCAAGCTCGGGATGGACATGACGGCATCGATCGTGCGCATGATGAATTCGTCGGCGCGGCCACCAAGGAAGGCGGAGGTCGTACCGATCAGCGCGCCGACCAGTGTCCCGATGATAGTCGCCGCTACAGCCATGACGACGGTGGCGCGGGCACCGATCAGCAGGCGGCTGAAAATGTCACGACCATACTGGTCGGTGCCAAGCAGATAGGTGAGGCTCGACGGCTTGTAGCGGGCGAGCGGGGACATCTTTTCCGGATCGTTTGGGGCGAGCATCGGTCCGAAGATGACGATCAGCACGACCAGCAGGACCACGAAAAGGCCGATGGCGCCCTGCGGTGTGCGCAGGAGACGTTTCAAGAACTCAATCATACTGGATTCTCTTGTCGAGCACCGCGTAGAGCATGTCAGCGATGAAATTGACGATGGAATAGGTGGCCGCCATGATCAGCACGCCGGCCTGGATGACCGGCAAATCGCGGGCCTGGATCGCGACGATCAGCTCTCGGCCGATTCCCGGAATGGCGAAGATTTCCTCGACGACGATGACGCCACCGAGCAGATAACCGACATCCAAAGCGACAATGGTGATCGTTGGCAGGAGCGCGTTACGCAGCGCGTGCCGGCGCAAGACCGTGCCGCGAGACATGCCCTTTAGCCGGGCGGCGCGGATGTAGTCGGTGTGCAGGACATCGACCAGTTCCGAGCGCACCATGCGCGAAACGTGGGCGATCAAAATGACGGAGATGACGCAGACCGGCAGGATGAGATGGGCGATACCGGCGAAAAAGTCTTCAGTCAGTGGCACGTAGCCCGTTGGAGGCAGCCATTTCAGCCAGTCTGCGATAAGCAAGACAGCGACCGTCGCTGTAACGAATTCCGGCAGGGCGACACCGAGATAGGAGACAAGGCTGACGACAATATCAGCGATCTTGCCGCGGCGGATTGCGGCGATGATGCCGAGCGGGATCGCCAGCACCAGCATCAGGCCGATTGAAAGGATCGCGAGTAGGAGGGAACGCCCTAGCGCCGTGAACATGGCAGGTCCGATCGGCTGGCCGGTCCGCAGCGAGGTTCCGAAATCACCCTGCAGGAGAGCCCCGAGCCAATGGCCATATTGCACCCAGACAGGCGCGTTGAGACCCATCGTCTGGCGCAACGCATCAAGTGCTTCTGGCGTGGCATGTTCGCCGAGCATCATAACGGCGGCGTCGGCTGGCAGGACTTGGGTGATCGCAAAGACGATCAGCGACACGACAAACAGCGTGTAGACGATCATCAGCAATCGCTTGAGCAGGTAATTCGGGGACAAGGGGTCTTCCTCGACTTGGGAGAAAGCCGGGCACGGTAGACACAGCACCCAGCAGTCAGGTGTCAGCCGCGCTTGGGGGCCTTGTCGGTCAGCGAGACGTAATCAAGACGGAAGACCGAAGCACGCGGATGGGCTTCAAAACCCTGGACCCAGCTACGCTTGGCAGCGAGTACGTCGAAGAAGACCGGGATGATGGATGGCACTTCCTCGTTCATCAGGGCCTGAGCCTTGGTGTAGAGCTCGGTTCGCTTGTCCTTATCAGTCGTGCCGCGCGCCTCGGCGATGAGAGCATCGAAAGCCTTGTTGTTCCAGCGCGTCTCGTTCCACGAGGCATCGGACGTGTAGAGCAGCTTGAAGATGCCGTCCGGGGTCGGCTGCATGTTGTAGAAGCCGACATAGAACGAACCCTTCTTCCAGATCTGATCGAGATAGGTCGCATGCGGCATCGTCTGCACATTGATCGTGATGCCGGCTTCCTTGGCCATTTCGCGGATGGCAATGGCCAACTGGCCGCGCACCGATGGGCGGTCGGACGCGATCAGCGTTGCTTCGAGACCGTTCGGATGACCGGCCGCAGCCAGCAGCTTCTTGGCTTCCGCGATGTTCTGCTCACGCGTCGTGACTGCCTTGAAATACTGATAGGAGGGGTTGAGCGGGGTATCGTTGCCCGGCGTGCCGAAACCTTCCGTCACGAAATCGACCATGGCCTGGCGATCAACCGTCAGCGCAATGGCACGGCGAACCCGTGCGTCGTTGAACGGGGCGGTATCACAGCCGAAGTTGATGTTGCAGAACTGGCCGGATGGGACGCGCAGCACGTCTACGCCGTCGCTGTCCTTGAGACGCAGGAACTCGGTCGGCTGGACCGTCGACATGATATCGGTATCGCCGGAGATCAATGAAGAGCCTTCAGCCGAAAGATCGGGAAAGACGCGGATTTCGATCCGGTCGAGATAAGGGCGTGCCGGGTCGTAATAGGCAGGGTTGCGCTCGACGACGATCAAGCGATCCGGCTCGTAGGATTTCAGCGTGAACGGACCGGTACCGACAGCCTTTGTTGCAAGGCTCTTGAAATCGCCGGTGGCGATCGAAGCCGGGATGATGCGGGCATTGGTATAGGCGAGCGCGACCGGAAGGTCGGCATAGGGACCGGACAGCTTGAAGCTGACGGTCTGCGGATCGACCGCCGAAACCGAAGCGATCGGGCCGATATTGTTGCGGCCGGGCGAAGCGTTCGCCGGATCAAGAATGGCCTTGACGGTCGCGACGACGTCATCGGCCGAGAAGGTTGAACCGTCGTGGAATTTAACGCCGGAACGGAGCTTGAAGGTCCATTCGGTCAGATCGGCATTGGCGCTCCAGCTTTCGGCCAGATCCGGCTCGACCGACATATCGACCTTGAGGCGGGTCAGATTGCTATAAAGCAATTCGCTGATGAGATACTCCGGGTTGACGCGGGTCAGCAGCGGATGGATGACGCTAGCCGCTTGATCGATCGACACACGCAGTGTGCCGCCTCTGGCCGGGGGCGCAGCGGCGAAAACGGGACCGATGGCGGGAGCCGCGAGGATCGCAGCCGTGCCAGCGAGAAAAAGACGTCTTTTCATTTCAAGCATGCGTGTTCCCCTTCAGGTTATGGACGCGTTTCTGGAACGAGGTCGGCGGCGAAATCCGCTGCCAGATAAGAGAGGATGCTCTTGGCGAGCGCGACGATGTCCTGTTTCGTCGTGTGTTCTTCCGGACTGTGGATGCAGCTTTCCGGACGGCCGAGGCCACCGAGCAGAACCTCACGCGTAAAGCCTGCCCTTTGGACATAACCGAAGTCGGAACAGCTCGAAGCGCCCCATTTGCGAAAGTCCTCCGGCTTGTAGCCGAAGCCCTCCGACAGTGCCTTCTGCCAGCGCGGCCAGTGCGGGCCATCCGGGTCGGAGGTCGGGATCAGATGGCCGACGAGATCAATGCCGAGCCCAAGGCCTGGCATTTGGGCGACGGCCTTGTTGATGACGGCCTCGATCTCGGCGCGAGCCTCGTCGTAGCTTTCTTCCGGCGCATAACGGCGGCTCACGAGAATCTTGACCTCGGCCGGAACCTGGCCGCCGGCCGTACCGCCCTCGACAGCAGCGATCGTCAACTGCGGGCGCAGCGGCCCGGTCGCATGCGGGGGCGGAGCAAGCGCCGAGGCGCGGGCAGCAACAATCGGTTTCAGCCCCATCAGCGCGTTCATGACCGGCAGCGCGCCTTCGATCGCGTTGATGCCGGCGCCGGTGCGATTGCCTTCTCCTGCGTGCACGGCATGGCCACGGATCGTCAGCTGCAGGTTGAAGATGCCGAAACAGCCGGCCCAGACACGCGGCGCGGCCGAGCCGTTGAAATTGAGGATGTGGCCCTTCAGCATGCCCTGTTCGGCAAGATACCGGATGCCAGGATAAAGTCCGCCCTCTTCATCGGTGCATAGGAGCAGCATCGGGTCGTAAGCGAGTTCGATCCCGGCCTTCTGCGCGGACCGGAGCGCCAGAAGCGTCGCAGCAATCGTGCCCTTCATATCGGCGGCACCGAGGCCGTAGAGCTCATCGCCCTCAACGGTGAGTTTCAGCGGATCGCGCTGCCAGCCAGGTGCCACCGGCACGGTATCGACATGATAGTAGAGGCCGAGAACCGGCTTGCCGGTTTCACGAGAGGCGACAAGATTGGTGCGCGCACCGGAAGCCGGACCGCCCTCGACCTTCCAGAGCTCCTCCGGCACGGTCACACGGGCAAGATCGAAGCTCATCGGCGTGAGCAAATCCTCCATCAGGTCCGCGAAGGCGTCGTAACCCCCGCCCGGAGGAAAGGAGGTATCGATTTCGATCATGCGCGCGAGATCAGCCACGGCGACCTCGACATCCCGCTCGATCGCTGTCATGCCAGCTCTGAACGCGGAATGCCGTGGAACAGCCTGCTGATCGGACATCAACACCCTCCGGCGCAGCTCCTCGGCTTGCGCATTAATATAAACTATATAGTAATACTGCGCAGCTCTCCGAGATGTGTCAACTCCAAAGAAGAGGCAACTCATTGGCCGACGCGCCCAATTTTATAACAGGCTCGAAGATGTCCGAGCTCTCCGTCCCGCTGTACGAGGTCGTGAAGCGGCAGTTCACCGAAGCGATCATGCTGGGTCAGTGGGAAGCGGGCATGGTCCTGCCGAGTGAGATCGCCTTGTCGCAACAGTATGGTGTGGCTGTCGGCACCATCCGCCGCGCCCTGACTGATCTGACAAACGAAGGTTTGCTCAGCCGGCGACGTAAAACTGGAACCGTGGTCACAGGCCGAACGCCGGCCCACAGCCTGCGGTTCTTCTTTCAGTATTTTCGCCTGCATGGGCTGGACGGATCGCTTCAGCACTCCGTGACGAAGGTGACGTCGCTAGAGCGCGGGGCCGCTGGCGCACAGGACGCAGCGAAGCTGCAGATTCGTCCCGATGATAACGTGATCCGGTTTCATCGTGTCCGAAACGTCGATGGCAAACCGGTCATGCACGAAACGTTGGTGCTAGCCGAAGCAAGGCTGCCGGACTTCACTCATGACAAGGACGAGATACCACCGCTCTTCTATCTTCACCTTCTGGACCGCTACGGCATCAGGATCTCCGCTGTTCGGGAACAGATTTCGGCCGATCTTGCGGGGGACGACGATGCGAAGTGGTTGGAGCTCAGCCTCCCCGCGCCGATCCTCATGATCGACGAGATCGCATATGATCAGTCAGCCACGCCCGTCTTGGCGTCAACCCATCGATCAACAACAGCGAACCACCGTTACGTTCACGAGATCAAATGAATCAACAAGGAATTGGAAGGCGTTACCAGTGCAAGAGTTTTAAGTTGCGCTATTTGACAATTTCGTCGAGCCGCCCGCGTCGCGTCGTGACAAGCACCGCAAGGATGACGACAGCACCGCGGATACCGACCTGATAGAAGGGGTCGACCTGCAGCAGGGTCATGCCGTTTGCAAGGATTACGATCGTCAGGACGCCGAGAACAGTCTGCAACGGGCCGCCGACGCCGCCAGTTAGAAGGGTCCCGCCGAGGACGACCGCCGCGATCGTATCGAGCAGGAACGGATCGCCCATGCCGGGCGAAGCCGAGAAGGTCCTGATACCGAGGAGGATGCCGGCCAGCCCGGAAATAAGGCCCGCCACGACAAAGACAAGGATCTTCATCCTGGTCGTGTTAATCCCAGACATCCTGGTCGTGCGCTCGTTGTCGCCGATGGCATACATGTATTGGCCGAAGCGGGTAAAGCGGGCGACCAGCGTACAGATCACCAGCACGCCCACTGCCCAAAGACCGATCTTCGGAAACGAGCCGAAAGCCACGCCGCCGGCCAGCATGCTGGAGACCGGTGTATTCCAGGGCAACGGGCGGCCGCCCGATATGATGAGCCCGAGGCTCTGGAATATGAACAGCGTGCCGAGGGTGACGAGAAAGCTGGGAAGTTTGAGAACGGCGTTCAGGGCACCATTGATTGCGCCGCAAAGGGCACCGACGAGAAGCCCGACGACAATGCCTGCCTCGCCCATCGTCGGGACCAGTGTGACGGCACAGATCGCCGACAGCGTCATGATGGAGCCCACGGAAAGGTCGATCGACCCGATCAGGATGACGAACGTGATGCCCATCGCGGCAACCAGAAGGACCGATGACTGCCGGACGATATTCCAGATGTTCGGCCACGTCAGAAACGCGTCGTGCATGAACGAAAAGAAGATGATGAGCGCAAACGCGGCCAGGAATGGCGTCAATTTGCCGACGGCACCGAATTTAGACATCGTATTTCCTTAGTTGCATCCCGTCAGAACATCATCGAGATGACGTCTTGTTCCTTTGGCTTGCTGTGAGGATCGGCAGCGACTGGTTCCGATAGCTTGCCATTCGCCATGAAGTAGATCGTGTTGGACAGCTCGATCAGCTCGACGAGATCATCCGAGATCAGAAGCACCGCGCATCCGGTGTGCGTGATGTCGCGCAGCAGCCGGTAGATCTCCTCCTTCGCACCGGCATCGACGCCGCGGGTGGGGTTGTCGATGACCATCAGCGCCGGATTTCGCGCAAGCCATTTTGCAAGCACCACTTTCTGCTGGTTCCCACCGCTGAGCGAGCCGACGAGCGTATCGCTATCCGGGGCCTTGACCTTGAGTTCGGCCATGCGCTCATCCGCGAAGGCTCTGGCTTGAGAGACGGAAAAGAAGCCGGACCTGGTAAATCGCCGCAGCGACGGCAAGACGATATTGTCGCGAATGGAGCGGCCGAGCATCACGCCGTCGCGATGCCTGTGAAGCGGGACATAGCCGATGCCCAGGTCGATCCGGCCCGACGCCGGGAGTGCCGAGACATCCTTGCCGAGGATCCTGATGTCGCCTCGTCCGGCTTCGACCCCGAGTATCGCCCGGCCCAGCTCTGTCTTGCCGGATTGCACCAAGCCGCCGATACCGACGATCTCGCCTTCGCGCACGGAGAGCGCAACATCCGAAAATGCGCCTGAGCCAAGCCCCGTTACCTCGAGCACCGGCGGCCCGAAGGCGGTCCGCTGCCTGTTGGTGGCATAGAAATCGGTAGGTCGTTCGCGGCCGACCATCAAGCTGTGCAGCCGAGTCTCGGTCGGCTCGGTGACATCGGCATCGATGACCTGGCCATCCTTGAGCACGAGGATCTGATCGCAGAGGTGGAGCACCTCATCGAGCCTGTGAGAGATGAAGATGATCGAGGCGTTGAACCGTGTCTTGAGAAGCGAAACGATACGGTAGAAAAGCTGCAGCTCCAGGCCGGACAAGGAGGCTGTCGGTTCGTCGAGAAGGATGAGCGGGCGCTCGATCTTGAGGATCTCGGACTGCGCGACGACGCGGGCGATTTCCACCAGCTGCCGCGTGCCAAAATTCAGCGTGCCGGTGATGAGGCGCGGATCGAGTGAAATGCCCAGCTCATCGAAAATCCGCCCCGCATGGGCCCGCATCCGGGAAAAGCCGATGACGCCATTGCGGGTGAAATGTTTTTCCAGCCCCAGAAAGAGGTTCTGATAGATCGGATAGACGAGGATCAGCGCCTGTTCCTGGTGCACACGGAATATGCCGGCTCTCGTAGCAGCCGCCGGACCATGGAACGCCCACGGCATGTCATGCAGGAGGAGATCCCCGTCATCTGGGCTTTGAACACCGCTGATGATGTCGAGCAATGTGCTCTTGCCTGCACCATTCTCGCCGACGAGACCGAGGGTGCGACCGTGCTCGACCATGAAGCTGACGCCCTGCAGGGCATTGACGCCGGGATAGCGCTTGGTGATCGACCGAAGTTCGAGATGTACAGTCATAAATGCTTTGCCGTCCGCTTGACCGCGATGATACGTAGCCGCATTCCGGCCTCGTCGGCCGGAATGCGCTATCGTGTTGTCGGCGGTTGTTAGAAGCCGAGAACTGTCTTGCCGGCTTTTGTGTTCTGAGCGACTTCCGAGAGCGGACCTGCTGCAGCATGGTCCTTGAACATCTTGTTCAGCTTCTCGATATTGCCCGCCTTCAGCGAGGTGGCGACGTCTTCCGGTAGCGCCCAGTTCGCTGGCTTCAAGGATTGCATCGAATCGATGCCGCTCCAGAACTGCGACGGATCGATCACTTCCATGCCCCACTGGATCTTCCAGTTGTCGCCGTTCAGATGGCGCGACATCGATTTGAAATCGAACGCAAAACCGCCACTGCTGTCCATCAGTGAAAGATACTTCGCGGCAGCATCCGGGGAATCGAGGAAGAGGGAATCGAAGTAGCGCATCCGTTCCAGCGGATCGTATGTGACGCCATTGAGCGCATCGAACAGGGTGACAACAGAATATCCCGTCATGAATGGCGCGTTGATCGAGACCGTGCCGAGCGCGCTCGGATCGTCTTTCATCCGCGTCAGCATCTCCCGAGTGGCATCGTTGCCCGCGGTCAGGATCTGACCGCTCAATCCGCGCTCTCGCAAAACATCCAGGACCGCGATCGCCGTATCGTCATTGTAGGAAATGATCGCCGCCACATCCGGATGCGCCGTCAGAAGATTTTCGACCACCGGGCGTGCGGCCACGCGATTTTCGCCGGCAGGCTGTTCGGCAACGAGATCGATATTAGGGTTGTTTTTCAGGGCGAGCTTGACGCCCGCCGCACGCGTATCGGCCGAAAAATTACCGGGCATGCCGGCAGCATAGAGCACCTTGCCCTTGTTGCCGATCTTGTCGAACAGCGCCTGCGCCATCGCCGCAATGCCGCGGATGTTGTCCGGCTGGCTGTAGAGCATGTAGGCGTCCTTGAACGTCGGATCGCTTGGCGCAAGCCATGCTGCCGTGGAATGCGCATTGGCGATTTTCACGCCGACCTGGGATGCAGTGGCGCAAAGCGCCTTTATCACCTCGGCATTTTGAGCAAAGGTGACGACGGCATTCACACCGAGAGACGGCGCCTGCTCAATCTGGGCGATCTGCTTGTCGACGGAATCGTCGAAGGTCTGCGACATGTATTTGATGCCGAGCTGTTCGGCCGCACGCTTGGCCCCGGCATCCCATCCCTGCCAGTATTCGTTGGCCAGTGTCGGGAACGTGTTGAGAACCGTGATCTGCTGATCGGACGCGCGAGCGGTCTTGCGAAGCACCAGCGGGCTTGCAAGAGAAACGGCAGCGGCCGCACCCGCGAGCTGCAGCAGTTTGCGGCGGTTGATTTCGAGATTTCCGATGTCACGCAAATTCAGATCCTCCTCGATAGCCCCCTCCAGGGCTGTTGACGACGATCAGTGTAGAGAATGTCAGCGACTCGAAAACAACAGAATTATCCAGATCGGACAACTTAAAATATTGAAGTCATTGCACTATTACGAAATTTTTGGCAGCCGGAATGCACCAGACGGACGGCGTCGACGACACCGTTTATCTGCCGCATTCGGGCTGTCGCAGCCTTGCCACTACATGTCCGATCCACCGATCGGATCACGACGCGGGACGACCATCGGAAGAAATGGAAGACAGGCCGAAGTCGCCTTCCGTGGTCGCGCAGTCCGTGTCGGACCGGCGCCTTTCGCTCAAGCCGTCTTCGCCCGCCAGAGTTTCGTCGGCGAGCCGTCCTCGTAGCCCAGCTTGTCAAAGCTCGCGACCTCGAGCAGGAGTCCCCATGGGGCACGCAGGTAGATCCAGTCGAAACCGGCCAGCGGCCCCGCGGTGATCAGGTTCGGACCGTCGAGGAGATCGACGCCCTGGGCGCGCAGCCGTTCGACCGATGCATGGACATCCTCGACTTCGAAGCAGATATGTGCGCCTCCGACCTCAGACGGCCGCTTCGGCGGGGACATCTCTTCACCGCTATATTCGAACAGCTCAACACTCGTGCCCTCGCCGCAGCGGAGAAACACGAGGTCGCGTATCGTGGAGTGCGGAGCAGCACCGATCTTCTTCGACATGAAGTCCTGATCAACGTTGAAAGGGCCAGTCCGGAAAACCTCGACCGCACCGAAAACGGCTTTGAAAAAGGCAATCCCCTCTTCGATATCAGGCACCGTCAGACCGATATGGTGCATGCCATGGACCTTGTTTGTCATGTTCTCTCCTCCTGCTTGGAAAGTCGTCGCCACACCCACACCGCAATCAGCAGGACGCCGAGCGCGTGGAAGCGGAGATTGCGTTTTGTGTCTCTCAATGGCGGGCGGCACGGCGGCCGCGAACCGCAGCGTAAATCAGTGCTGCAATGACGATCAGGATGCCCTGAAAGAAATACTGATAGGTCTGCGACAGGCTCAGGAAGGTGACGGCGCTCAGCACTTCGGTCAGCAGGATGGCGCCGAGAACGGTGCCGATGAAAGTCCCGCGCCCGCCTGCCAGGCTGGTTCCGCCGAGGACCACGGCGGTGATGCTGGATAGCGTGTAATTGATGCCCTGGCGGGGATCGCCGACGCCGATCTGGGCCATCAGCATGACTGCACCGAGGCAGGTCAACACCGAGCACGCCACGTACCCTGAGATGAATGTCAGATCGACGCGAATGCCCACGCGGCGGGCCGATTCCTCGTTCGATCCGACGGCGCGCAACCGCCACCCCGATCTCGATCTGCGCAGAACATACTCGCCCGCGAGCGTCACAGCCAGGAGCACGAGGAATGCGACGGGGAACGGCCCCCATTGCCAGTTGATCCAGTCGGTAATCGCATAGCTGATGTATCCGTCCGGATTTTCGCGCAGCAGAAAGCTGAACCCCTGGATGGCGATATACATGGCCAGCGTCGCCGCGATCGGCGTGAAATTCGCAAAGCGTATTAGCAGCCCGTTGACACCGCCCACCGCGACCGCCCCGGCCAGCATCAGGAGGAATCCGAGAGCCATCATGGAAGCCGACATGTCGTCTGTCAGGAAGAACGATGCGACAACCACCAGGAAGCCGGCCAGCGGCCCGACCGAGAGATCGATACCGCCCATCAGCAGCGCGATCGTCTGCCCGAGCGCGATGAACCCGAGCGCCGCCGCCAGCAGGAATATGTTGTAGATGTTGTAGACCGACAGGAAGTTGTCGTTCTGTCCGTTGACGTAGAGCCCGAGGACGATCGCCACCAGCGCCAGTGGAATGACCGGCACGTTGTCTGATTGCAGGAAATGCCTGAACCCTTTGGTATGGCCGGAAGCCTTGGCAGCGCCGGGCTGGACATCGTGCGTTTCGGCGTTGACCGCGGCGGCGACGATCTTCTCCTCGGTGACGTCCTCGCCTTCGAGCGTCGCGACCACGTGGCCGCGCGACATGACAATGACCTTGTCGCAGAGCCCTTCAAGCTCGACGGCATCGGAGGAATTGACGACGACCGGCGTGCCCGCCTCGCACAGGTCACGCAGGATGCGGTAGATCTCGAAGCGGGCCCCGACATCGACCCCCTGTGTCGGCTCGTCCGCGATAACCAGGCCCGGATCCGACAGCATCGCCCGCGACATGACGATCTTCTGCTGATTGCCGCCCGACAGCGACAGGATCGGAGCCTCCATGCTGGGCGCCTTGACGGCGAGTTCGGCGAAGATCGCGCTGACTTTCTCCTGCTCGCGCTTCCGGCTCATGATCCCGCCGGTCGCAAATTTCTCGAGCGTCGAGAAGGTGGCGTTCTCCCGCACGGTAAGGCCTTTCGCCACGCCTTCCCGGAGCCGGTCCGATGGCATGAAGGCAGCCTCGTCGAGAAGCTCCGTATGGCCGAGGTTGCGTCCGCGCAGGTTGATCGATCCGCGCGAGATATCCAGTCCCGCCAGGGCTCGCATCAGAACGGCCTGGCCGTTGCCGGCAACACCTGCCACCCCGATGATCTGCCCCCGTGGCACCTGGAACGAGACACCATCGACGCCTTCACAGCTGAGACCGGTGACCGAAAGCGCAATCTCCCCGCTCTTGCCCGACGCTTTCGGCGGGAAAGCCGCCGCAAGCGTACGCCCGACGATCATGCCGACAAGCTCGGCGTCGCTGATCTCGCCGACCAGCGCACTGCCGCGAATTTTTCCGTCGCGCAGCACGGTTACCCGCTGTGCAATCTGCCTGAGTTCGGCAAGGCGGTGGGTGATGTAGACGACGGCTGTTCCCTCCGCCGCTGCCTGGCGCACAAGATCGAACAACAGTTCGCTGGCCTCCTGGTCGAGGGAAGCCGTGGGCTCGTCCAGGATCAGCAAGCGCGGCTTAACGGCGAAGGCCTTGCCGATCTCCAGCAGATGTTTCTCGGCAACAGTCATTTCACCTGCGCGCATACGCAGCGGCAGATCGAGGCCGACCGTTTGAAGCATCTGCTGCAGCGCATCGGGCGATCGCCGACCTGACGCGTCCGAAGCGGTGAGTGCCACGAGCAGATTTTCCTCGATCGAAAGATCGTCGAGAATGGCGGGATGCTGGAAACAGATACCGATCCCGAGCGACGCAGCGACCTCCGGGGTCATCTGCTTGACGGCAACGCCCTCGAAGGTGATCTCACCCACGCTCGGCTGCAGCGTGCCGGAGATGATGTTCATCAGGGTCGATTTGCCGGCACCGTTTTCGCCGAGAATGGCATGCACTTCGCCGGGCCGGAATTCGACACTGACATCGCGAAGCGCCGGAATGCCGGCAAAATACTTGGAGATACCATCGAGCCGGACGGTGACGTCGTCTTCGGCCGACAGGAAGGGCGTATGGGAGTGGATGTCTGCTGCGGCCATGACGTGAAATCCGACTGAGGTTTCTCTGCCCGGGTGCAAGGCCCGGGCAGATCGATGAAAAATTGCGGTTACTTCGTAACGGCCTTGGCCTGGTCTTCAGGCGGCAGCTCGGACGAGAGATAGATCGCGCCGGGCAGATCCTGGCGGCACTTCACGGCGCTGGCACCACCGGCGACGGAATCTTCGAAGGCCGGGGCCTTGAATGTTGCGTCCGCCGGCGGCTTGCCATCGGTTGCCAATGCCACCGCCCACTGGACGGCAAGACGAACGTTGTCGTTGCCGGTGGCAACGGTGAACAGCTTGAAATCAGGGTTGCCGGCCTTGTTGGCCTCGTAGAAGCAGCCAAGCGAATTGCCATCGGAGGTCGCGATCGCCGGGATTGATTTCCCCTGTTTCGTGAACAGCGGCAACGCCCCGACCATCGACGGACCGAAATCGGAAATGATCACGTCGATCTTCGGGTTCTTGGCGATTTCGGCGGTCAGCACCTTCTGGGTCAGGGCCGGATCCCAATTGGTGACGGCGAAGGGAGCCTGGTTGACGAAGACGTACTCGTCGCCCAGCTCCTTTTTGGGGCCCTTCAGCTCGTCGAGGCCCTGGCTGTTGCCGGCCGGTCCGCTGAGAAACAGCAGGTTTCCACCCTTGGGCAGGATCGACTTGATCCACTTGCCCCAGGTCTCGCCATCGTTTTCGAACGAGGCGCCGACGAACTTCGAATAATTCTGGCCGTCCTTGCCGCCGACGGCGACGCGATAGGGAACGACGACCTTGCCCGACTTGTAGACGCTGGTCAGCGCCGGCAGAACGGCCGGTCCGGCATCGCCGAAGACGACCAGCGCATCGACGCCCTTGGCGGCCATACTCTTGATGTCCGAGATCGATTTCTGCGTATCGCCCTGACCGTCCGCATATTCGTACTTGGTTATGCTTGGACACAGCTCGACGGTCTGCTTGCCTGAAGCGGTTGTCACCTGACGCCAGCTGTTGCCACCGTAACCGTCGAGCAGTGCCAGCGTCGCCTTCTTCGGCCCGCACCAGGATGGTGTTTCCGCCCTGGCGAAATCCGCGCTGGCGAAAGCCGTCACGCCAAAAGCCGCGGCCAGTGCCAATTGCTTGACTGTAGAATGGTATTTCATTGTTTCTCCTCCACTTTTTTTGCCCCAGTCGATGGTCTTGCGTTCATCGTCCAATGGAACGAGTAAACACCGATACCAAAACCCAAGGCGAGCGCCTGGATAATGGTTTGAGCCGAAAACGGCACACCGACTGTGAGTGCGAATTGGCTCAGTTGGTTCAGGAAAAAGGCCGCTATGACGGTCGAGATCGGGAAGCCCCTGCCGCCGAGCAGCGATGTGCCGCCAAGAACAACGACGGCGACGGACGGCAACAGCAGGCTGTCGCCCTGGAAGGCCGTCGGCTCTCGCGTAATGCCGGCGATCAGCGTTCCGGCCAGACAGTAGAGCACTTGCGCCCACACATAGGCCATCATCTGGTGAGCGCGCACCCGCAGGCCGGCCGCCTGGCATGCCAGCGGATTGGCGCCGATCGCTTCGAACCTGCGGCCTGCGACCGTCTTCTTGAGTGTGAACGAGACGACTACCATGGCGACAACCGCGAAGCCGACGGAGTTGGGGAGCCCGAACATCTGGCCTCCGGCGATCGTGGCCAGCAGGTTCGTCGTGATGGACGGAACGCCACCGGATACGGCAAATACGGCACCGTAAAGCAGTGCGTTCGTTCCGATCGTAGCGATGATGGCATTCAGCCGCAAAAGGCTGACAAGAATGCCATTAAGCAGGCCGGCAACGAGCGCAATGCTAAGCGAGAGCAGCACGGCTTGGTAAAGCAACGCGTCGTCTTGCTGCGGGTAGTGCGTGGCGATCACCACAGCAAGAGACACGGCCCCTGGGAGGGAAAGATCGAAGCCACCCTGCTGCACCACAAGCAACTGCCCAAGACCGACGATCGCGATGATCGCGGCGAAAGGTAGGCTTCCAGAGAGGGCGCCGGATGACAGACTGGACGGCGCGAAAACACCGCAAAGCACAAGAAGAAGCAAAGTCGAGAGCGTGACTGTCAGGAAGCTTCGCGCCAGCGGTATCGCCATGAAAGGCTCCTTGATCCGCCGATTAGGAGCGATGGAAGTGATGTTCGTCATCGAAGCGTCTTTCCGCATTGTTCACGGCAGAACTCCCCGTTCCGCGACGGCACGCACCGCGGGTAGAAAGTCAACAAAGATGAATTCCGGCGTAACGCTAGAGCTCGCGCCCCTTGATCGTCCGGACGACCCGTAACGAAGAGTGGCTCAAATTTTTGTCGGGGAGGAAGTGCGGATGTGGTTTCGGACGCAAAGCCTCATACTCGGCATAATAACCGCTGCAGGCGCATCCAGCCTGCGCGAGCCAGTCTCGGACCTTATCCCAATTGATTAAGCGTACCGCTCTCATTTTCTCTCCTCCTTCGAAAACTGGCCGGGCATCGAAACTCAGTCGCCGCCGCGTCAGGCGTTGCCGCCTATCGTCGGGCGCCACTCGTAAATACTGACGGTCGAATAGACGCCATGGCGCACGAACGGATCTTCCGAACTGAACCGGCGCATATCGTCCAGCGAGGCAACCTCGGCAATGACGACACCGCCGCTTCCCTTCCCGGCGCAGTCCAAAATCGGTCCTGATTGAACCACGCGGATACCTCCTGAGCGAAGATGACGTTTGTGATCTTCGAGATGAAGTTCGCGCGCATCCGCCTTGTCGGGGTTGGATATTGCAACACGAACTGCAAGCATCGTCTCAGACTCCTCACCAAACTCTCTATTCGCTCCCCTCGAGCGGCCGGCGACTTGTAAATATCGCAGCGATGATGGTACGCGGACTGAGAACAAAGGAAACAGAGGATTTATCCATTTTGGACGTCCGCTATTCCACCCTTCCACGCTCCCGTCCTTCAGCGCCAGGGTAGCTCAGATCACGCTCCCAAGGGTGCCTCTCCGTGGAATGCACGATCAAGCAATGCGATCAACGCGGGCTTCTCAAGCTCGCGTGGATTCCAGTAAGCGCTGGCCAGTGCCTGTTCGACAGCGCTCTCGACATTGCCATCGGGCATTCCGAGACCCTTCAGCGACATCGTCGCCCCAAGCCGCTTCGCAAGATCAAAAAGACCTGTAGCCGGATCATCAACGGCCATGGCCCGCGACAGACGTTTCATGGCCGCTGGCGCAGCCGGCGCGTTGTAGGCGACAGCATGCGGAAGAACTGCGGTGTGCAACGGGGCATGGGGCAGATTGAACATTCCGCCCAGCGTATGGCAAAGCTTGTGATGCAGCGCCATGCCGACCGAGCCAAGGCAGACGCCGCAGAGCCATGCCCCGTAGAGTGCATCGGAGCGCGCGTTGCGGTTACCAGGATCGGCGTGAATAAGCGGCAGCGAACGAGTGACCGCCGATATTCCCTGTTCGGCCATCAACGAGATGATCGGGTTCGCTTCCCTAGCATAGAGCGCTTCCACGGCGTGCGCGACAGCGTTTATGCCGCTGGTCACCGACAGCGCGACCGGCAGGGTCAGGGTCAGATCCACGTCATATATGACGACTTCGGGAAGAATGCGCGGATCAGACTTGGTGACCTTGCGACCACCTTCAGTTTCCCCCAGGATCGGCGTTGCTTCCGATCCCGCATATGTCGTCGGCACGACGATCTGAGGCAGGTCGGTGCGAAATGCGATCGCTTTTCCAAGTCCGGTGGTTGAGCCGCCTCCGACCGAAAGCACGGCATCGGCCGAGCAATCCTCGATCCACCGCATAGCATCGGCAGTCACTTCCACGGGAGTGTGCATCTGCGCTTTCGAATAGGTTCCGACGACGCGCGAGCCCAGATGTCCGGCAATGTTGGTAGCCTGCCCGGCCTGCTCGGGCGTCGAGAGCACGAGAATTCGCTTTGCCTTCAGCCGGTCTGCTTCCTCGGGGAGGCGCACAACCGTACCGCTGCCAAAGACGACGCGGCCGGGATTTCCACTATAGACGAAATCTTCCAATGCGGGCTCCTAACGCGTCTGATCTGGTCTTGCGAGAACGAAATCATAATCGGATCGCCAGAGCGTTTCACCGCCTTCGACCCGCGTGAATGGCGCGACAAGTGTCTTCTTGACGCCGAATACCGTGTCCGATTCCAGATAGGGATCACCGCCGACGAAGGTGTGCGTCACCAGCTTCTGAAAGCCCTCTGCACGCACCATGTAATGCATATGCGCCGGGCGATACGGATGGCGGCCGAGGCTTGCCAGCATCTTTCCGACCGGCCCGTCGTCGGGGATGGGATAGGACACCGGCTTGATGCCGATGAAGCTGTAGCGTCCGTCTTCAGCAGTCACGAACACGCCGCGATTGTTCCATTTCGGCTGGATATCGGGCTGCTGGACGTCGTAATAGCCTTCCGCATTGTCGGACCAGACATCGATCCTCGCTCCGGCTACAGGATTGCCGTCGAGATCGAGCACGCGCCCGATGAAGAGACAGCTCTCGCCCTTGCCATCCAGGCAGATCTGATCACCCATTCGGCGTACCGGAGCGCCCTTAACATGGAACGGGCCGAAGACCGTGTTTTCGGTCGCCCCTTGCGGCCGCCTGTTGTTGATGGCGTCGACCAGCATGGAAAGACCGAGCGTGTCCGAGAGCAGGATGAACTCCTGCCGCTCCTGCGTGCAGATCTGCCCGGTTCGCGTCAGGAAATCGATGCCGATTTCCCATTCCTCCTGCGTGAGTTCGGTCTCGCGAGCGAAATTATGGAGATGCTTGACGAGAGACGCCATGATCTCGGCAAGCCGCGGATCGACGGTCTTGGCCATGCGGGCGTTGACGGTGTCGATCGAGTTTTCTTCGGTGAAATATGCGGCCCGCGAAGCCGGTGTGGTGAGGTCGGCACCCATGCGATCCTCCTTAATCAAGGTATGATGCGATCCGCGCGCAGGCGGTCGAAAGCGTCGGTGAAGGACTGGGTCGTGTCCTGGTAATCCAGAAAGCCGAGTTTGCGGCTGCGGCCCATGTCATTGAAGGTTTCCACCTGACGTCCGAGATCTGCGTCCGAATGCCAGAAGGACGCGACGCGCGTGAGCGCGTTGGGTTGCAGGCCATATTTCCTCACCATCCCATCCCAGATCTCGCCCGCCCCTGCCATTTGGATTTCCAGCGGATCTGGCGCACCTGAATAGGGTGCCGCCTCAATGCCGAAATAGGCGGCGATCCGAGGCCAGAGCCATTTCCACCGGAAAACCTCGCCGTTGACGACATTGAAGGCGAGATTGGCGGCATCCTTCGTGGTTGCGGCCCATCGAAGATGCCGGGCAAGCAGGCGTGCATCGGTGACATCCGTCGCCGCCTGCCATTGCTGCGGCGATCCCGGGAAGATGAAGGGTTTATCCGTCTCCTTGCAGATCGATGCGTAGACGGCGAGTGTTGCCGCCATATTCATCGCGTTTCCGATGGCATAGCCGATTAGCGTATGCGGTCGGTGGATGGACCACGTAAACCCATCGCGGGCGGCGGCGGCAAACACCTCGTCTTCCTGGACGTAGTAGAAGTTTTCACCGGGTAGGCGCGCCTGCTCTTCGCGAAACGGCGTTTCTGGTTGCGTCTTCGCGTAAGATTCGAACGGACCGAGATAGTGCTTGGTGCCGGTCGTCAACGCGACATGTCTGACGCTCCCGCCTTGCAAGCCGTCGAGCACATTGCGGACGATTGCTCCGTTCACCTTGCAGTTTTCCGCTTCCGTCTCCTGGCGAGACCAAGCGGTGATGAAGACGTGGGTCGGCCTCAAGCCAATCAGCGCGCCGCGGACGGAAACCGGATCGACGAGATCGCACTGAAGCGTTTGTACGCCGGCAACAGGGCTGACGGATCGGGACAGGCCAGACACGCTCCAGTCATCCGAGGCCAACAGGAGTTCAGCGAGGTTGCTTCCGGTAATGCCGGTCGCGCCAACAATCAGGGCATGCTTGCTCATGTTTCAACCGTTCAACAGGGTGATCTTGATACTCTTGGTCGGATCCTGCCCGAAGGCGAAGGCCTGGACTGCCTCCGTCAGGGCAAAGTCATGCGTCTGGATCGGCGACAGATTGATGCCCGTGCGTTCCAGGAAGCGAATAGCGGCGGGCCAGACGCCCGGCGAACCAATACAGCCGCGCACGGTTAGGTTCTTCATCTGAATCTGGCCGATCGTGACTGGCACCTTGCGGCCGATATTGATGCCCACCATTGACATACGGCCCTCTTCGCGAGCGTAGTCGAAGGCCGCAGCAAGCGACGCATCGTGGCCAGAGGCCTCGATGACAAGATCGGCACCGTGCCCGTTCGTCAGTTCGCGGATCTTTTCGGCAGCACCACCATCGGTCGGATTGATCGCCTCGTCGGCACCGAGGCGCTTTGCCACCTCACGGCGCGAGGCCAGCGGATCGACAACGATGACGCGGGCACCCATACCGATCGCCGCCGCGGCCGAGACCAGGCCAATGGTGCCGCCGCCCGAGACTACGACGGTCTCGCTGGCATTGGTGCCGCCGGAACGCAGCACCGCATAGAAGCCGCAGGTAAAAGGCTCGATCAGCGCCGCCTTCTTGTCATCCACGGCATCGGGCAGTTTGTGCAGCCATTCCGGATTGACGGCGAAGAACTCGCGGTCGGCGCCGCTCATGGAGAAGCCGAAATGGTGCAGCCGCTCCGGCGTCCTCACGACGCATTCGCCCACAACCCGGTCCCCCCTCTTGAAGCCCTTGACGTTGCGTCCGACCTCGACGATCTCCCCGCTCCATTCGTGACCTGGGGTCACGGGATAGGAAATCGGGATGATGTAGCGCCCGGCCAGGAGCTCATAGTCGGAGTGGCAGATGCCGACGGCCTTGGTGCGAACCAGAACCTCGTTCGGCGAAACGTCGGGCATGCCGACATCGGCGATAGCAGGCTTTTCGGGTGCCTCGAAAACCAGAGCTTTCACGTCATCCTCCTAGACCTCGACCAGCGCGCCGCTCTTCGACGAGCGCACGATGGCTTCGAGCAATGCAATATTGTTGATCATCTCCTCGCCGGTGATCGGATAATCCGCCTCGCCGCGAACAGCCTTAGCAAAAGCCCTGAGATTGTCGCGGACCGGCTCGGCCGGCGCCACCTCACGCACCGTGATCGGCTTATTCTTCCAACCCTCTGTGATGATCCAGCCGTCGGGTGCTTCGACATGCGCCTTGTCGCGCACTTCGATCCAGCCGTCCGTACCGAAGATGGCGAAACGCGAGATGAAGGGTGTGGCAAGTGTCGCCGAGATATAAGCTGAACCACCATCGGCAAAGCGGATATGGGCGCTCATCGTATCGCCCTGCGGAATATTTGAAGCGAGGTTTTCGCAAACGACGCGGACGTCCTTTGCGGGGCCCATCAGTTTGACGGCAAGGTCGGTCAGATGGATGCCAGTTGCGGTCATGCCGCCGGCAGGTGCCTGATCAGCCTTCAGCCGCCAGTTCGACGCGTCGAGACCGAGGAACTTGTCGTGGCTGAAATTCGCCTCGATCTGTAGTAGCCGGCCGAGCTTTCCCGATTTGGCTGCCTCTAGGATCTCGGAGATCGGCGGCTCGAAACGACGCTCATGGCCCATGCCAAGAACAAGCCCAGCCTTGCGGCAAAGCGCAACGGAGGTTTCGGCACCAACTCGGGTCAGATCGAGAGGCTTTTCGCAAAAGACATGCTTGCCAGCGGCAACGACACGGGCGATCTGCTCCCGATGCAGCGAATGTGGTGTCGCGAGCACGACCGCTTCGATGGTCGGATCGGCCAGAGCCTCATCCATGTCGGGCGAATATTGCAGACCCATCTGGGCAGCGAAGGCGGCCGCGTCAGGACTGGGATCGACCGCGCGCACGAAATGCATCTGCGCTCCGCCGTCATTGACGAGGCTCGCCATCTTGCGACCCCACCAGCCGAGGCCAACGAGCGCCGCCACGACCGGGGTTTTCTCGATCACGGTCATCGATTGTCGACCCGCTTGCTGAAGGGGTGGATGTTGACAGACTTCCAGACGCCGGCCTTGGTAAAGGGATCGGCCTTATTGAAGGCGACGATCTCTTCCTTGGTGTCGGCTTCGAAGACGAAGAGAGAACCGATCATGGTTTCGTTATCATCGGCGAGCAGAGGGCCGGAAATTACGGTCTTGGTCTTGCCGGCCGAAAGATAGGCCTTGTGGGCATCGTAATTGGCAAGCCGCTTTTCGACGGCGCCTTCGTGATCGAGGCAATGAACTGCATAAAACATCGATTATTCCTTTCGAATTCAAGCGATAGAGTAGCCGCCATCGACCATCAGCAGCTGGCCAGTGATGCCGCTCGCCGCATCGGAGAGCAGGAACGCCACGGTTGCAGCAATCTCTTCGGGTTTGATCAGACGGTTTGCCGGCGTGTCATCAAGCCACTTCTGCATGACGGCAGGCTGCGTGCGGCCAACCTCGGCCAACATCACTGTATCGGTGTATCCTGGGCCGACCGAGTTGACACGCACGCCTGAGCGCGCCCATTCAGCCGCCAGAACCCGGCACATGTGAGCGACGCCAGCCTTCGAAACATCGTAGCCGACATGTAGCTCAGGCCGCACGGCTTTGACGCCGGCAATCGACGCCGTCATCACCACCGAACCACGTCCGGCCCACACCATCGAGCGCGCGAAAGCCTGTACCGTCCAGAAGACGCCGTCGAGATTGACGGAGATGACGGTGCGCCAGTCCGCCTCGCTATGCTCCAGCGCCGGGCGTTCATACGACATGCCGGCATTGGCGAAGACACCGTCGAGAGCGCCAAAACGCTCACCGACCTTCGCCGCCACAGCCTCAACTGAACTCTTGTCGGCAACGTTGAACGTGACGGCCTCAGCCTTTCCTCCCGCCGCGCGAACGGCATCGCGCGTGTTTTCGACTGCAAGATCGCGATCGGCAGCCACGATGTTTGCGCCGAGCGAGGCGAGATAAAGGGAAGTCGCGCTGCCGATACCGCCGGCGGCACCCGTGATCAAAAAAGTCCGACCGCTAAGATCCATCGGGTTTTTCATGATCAGGCCTTCATGTTGACGAGGATTTTCATGTGGGTAGCCTTAGGGTCGAGCAGCGCCTCGAAGCCCTTTTCGACCACGTCTTCGGGCGCGATCTCGGCCGTGACGACCTTTTCGACCGGGAAAATGCCAGCGCCGATCATCGAGGCAATGCGGGGCCAGATCGTCACCGGGTAGCACCAGGTTGCCTCGACCGTAATGTCCTTCAGCGCCCAGAGCATCGCATCTATCGCTGCCGGCTTCACATGCAGGCCGACCTGCACGACCGTGCCGCGGCGGCGCACAGCCTTGACGCAGAGGTTCAGCGACGCTTCGGCCCCGACGCATTCGAGCGCGACATCGACACCGACGCCTTCCTCGGTCTGGTTACGGAACAGCTTCTCTGTATCCGTTTCGCGCGGATCGAAGACGATCGCCTCGGGCACCAGCTGTTGTGCTAGCGCGCGGCGGTTCGGATTGAGCTCGGAGACGAAGATCTTAGTCGCGCCGGCGGCCCTGGCCGCGAGCAGAACCAGCGCGCCAATCGGCCCGACACCTGACACGAGCACACTGCTGCCGCTCGTCACACCACCGCGATCGACACCATAAACGGCTACGGCCGCCGGCTCGATCATCGCGGCTTGAACGTCCGAGACCGTATCCGGGACCGGAATGGCGTTGTAGCCGTTGACGACGGCGCGCTCGCCCATACCGCCCCAATCCCAGGAAAGTCCGACGACAGCCATGTTTTCGCTGAGATGGAAGAGGCCGCGACGACCGTAATAATCATCGCGCGGCGAAATCAGCGGCTGGATGGAAACGCGCGAGCCCGGCGAGACATGCGTGACGTTCTTGCCCACCTCCAGGACACGCGCCGAAAACTCGTGGCCCAGGATCTGCGGAAGGATAGCGCCGGAATAGGAGTTGGGGGTTGCCGGCGTGACGATAGGGCCTGCGATATATTCGTGAATGTCCGTGCCGCAGATGCCGCAGACCAAGGGCTCGATCAGCACCATGTCGTCGCCGAGCGGACCGCTGGGTGCCGGCACATCTTCGATTCGGATGTCTCTCTTCGCGTAGTATCGTACAGCCTTCATCGCAATGCCTTTCGTGATTGCAGTTGGTGGCCGCAGTCGCGGACCAGTCGTATGTGTTTCAGATCAGGACCATGCCGCCGTCGACCATCACCGTTTGTCCGGTGACGTAATCCGATGCATCGGAGGCGAGGAACGTCGTTACGCCTGTGATATCTTTGGGAAGCGAGACGCGCCCGAGCAGGATGGATTGGGAGAACTCGTTGAGCGCCTGTTCCGGCTTCTCGGTCAGCCCATGCTCGATGAATTCACGGTCGAGCTGCTCCCAAAGCTCCGTCTTGACGACGCCGGGGCCAAAGCAGTTCACAGTGATCCTATGCTCAGCCAATGCGCGGGCCGCAGCCTGAGTAATGGCGACGACGGCAAATTTCGACGCACAGTAATGCGCAAAGAGTGGATAGCCCTGCTTGCCGGCGATCGACGCGGTATTGATGATCTTTCCGCCGTCGCCCTGGGCGATCATCTGCTTGGCTGCTTCCTGCGTCCCGATCAACACACCCCGACCGTTGATCGCCATGATCCGGTCGAAGTCCTCGTCGGTGACTTCAAGGAACGGGCAGGTCTGGCTGATGCCGGCATTGTTGAACATCACATCAAGCCGGCCGAAATGCGAGACCGTGGTTTCGATCAACGCCCGAACGTCCTTACGGCTCGATACGTCCACCCCGACGGCAATGGCGCTGCCGCCCTGCGAAGAAATCTTTGAGGCGGTCTTCTGCGCAGCCTCCGCGTTCAGATCGGCAATGACGACATGGGCGCCCTTGTCGGCAAGATCCGAAGCTATGCCGTCGCCGATACCCCGTGCTGAGCCTGTTACGATAACCACCTTGCCGGCAACGGCTGCAACGACGCTCGATCCCATTTCATGCTCCTCCAACATGCCGGCAACCGGCAACAAAATATCGTCCGCGGCAGCACTGAGCTTCCGCGCTTTCTTTTTTTCTGACGGCTTATTCCTCCCAAGGAACCGCCGTGCGATCCGGGATTGAAGCTACGGGTGAATACGGGCTTCGACAAATCTTTAATTATCCGAAACGGATATTTTCAATACAGCAAACAATCTGCCTGCGGCGTTAGTATTTCCGTAGGAGGAGAGTGCATGCGTCGCGCGGTCCGACGGCTCGATTGGCTTGTTCGAGCTCCTTCGTGAAATGACGGCATCGAATATTTCTGGATCGCAGCTGCCTCCAGGGAAGAAAGGTTATGCATGAGCGACACGTTGAGAGTGGGTTGGGCGGGCATCGGAAAGATGGGAGCCCCCATGAGCAGGCGCGTTCTGGAGCGCGGATATCCCCTGTCCGTCTATGAACCGCTGCCGGAAAACCGCGCGTCGGTCGTCGCCCAGGGCGCGAACGTCGCGCACAGCCTCGAGGATCTCGTCGAGGCCTCGGACGTGATCATACTCACGATCCCGAACGATGCCATTTTGCGCCAGCTGACGCTCGGGCCATCGGCACTCGTCGATCTCCTCAAGCCCGGCCAGATCCTGGTAGAGATGAGCACCGTCTCGCCCGAACTCTCGGCCGAAGTCGCCGAGGCACTCGTCCGCAAGAGGGTCGCCTATCTTCGCGCGCCGGTTTCAGGCAGCACCGTCACGGCATCGTCAGGGATGTTGTCGGTGATGGTTTCGGGACCTGAAGCGGATTACCGCAAGGTCGAGCCGGTTCTTGCAAGCTTTGCGGCGAAGCAGTTCTATCTCGGCGCGGGTGAAGAGGCTCGTTATCTGAAACTCGTCCTGAACGCCCTGGTCGGTGCGACCGCAGCCTTGCTTGGAGAGGCCCTTACGCTCGGGCTCAAGGGAAATCTCTCAGTCGAGACGATGCTGAATGTCATCTGTGAAAGCGCCGTCGCCTCGCCGCTGATCGCCTACAAGCGGGACCTGCTGGTGAAACGGAATTTCGATCCGGCATTTTCGGTTTCGCAGATGATGAAGGACTTCGATCTCATTCTCGGCGCTGCGAAGTCTGACCACGTACCGATGTATCTCGCCTCTATGATCCGCCAGCAATATGAGGCCGCCTTCGCAGATGGTCTCGCCGAAAAGGACTTCTTCGTTCTCTTCGAACAATACGAGCGCCTTGCCGGTTTGAAGCGAGATCAATCCGGATCATCGCACGTACTCAAGGCCATATAGGCAGACTGGTGAAAGGACGACTTGCCAGCTAGTGTGATCGTCGGAAACGCGACGGTTTGGGAGGCCGACGTGAACGAATATGAGATGTTGCGCGTCATCGATTTCATCGAGAAGACGCGCCGGCCCTTTCGAGAGGTTGTGGCGGAGGCCGACGATGATGCCATCTGGCTTATCGTCACCTTCCTGATCAAATCGCATATTCTCAGCCAGACGGTTTCGATTTCGACCCTTGGGCAGGAATCCGGCCTGCCTTACGCGACGTCGATGCGGCTGATCAACAGGCTGATCGACAGCGGTTACATCGCCAAGGTTGCGAAAGGTTCTTCGGGCAAGAGCTTTGCGCTGCAGCCCAGCGAGCAGCTTCTCCGCTCCTTCGAAGTCTACGCGCGAAAGACGAAATCCCTTCTTGCGCAGACCCTGGGCCTGCGTGCCGGCGAAGAGGAAGACGAGTATTATTTCGGCGGGACTCCTCTTGGGTCGCAGATAATTCCGCCAATGCGTCTCGTCCAGAAGCGTGCTGAATCGCAGATCGAACTGCGCTTCCTGTTGAACGACGACAATTACTTCTCGGCCATGCGCAACATGTGGGCCGACTTTCGCAATAATCTCGCCTCGCGCAAGAATTTCGATCTGCTGCCGCTTCCCGAGCTCTATCGCCGGGCGCGTGAGAATGGCGCCAAGCCGCGCTCCGATTACGACGTTATCGCGATCAACATGCCCTGGCTTGGCGAGTTCGCAGAAAGCGGCGTCATCCGGCCTATTGACCAATATGTCCAGAAGACCGGCATCAATCCGCTCGACTTCCACCCGTCGATCTGGTCGGCCGCGACCTGGGAGGGCAAGGACTACGGCGTCCCGGGCTATTGCACGGTCGAGTTCCTGGCTGCGCGCAAGGATCTATTTACCGATGCTGGCCTGTCCTTTCCCAAGACCTTCGACGAGGTCGTCAGTGCCGGGCGCAAATTCCATGCACCTGATGACGGGATGTACGGCGCCGTCTGGGATGGCGCACGTGGCATGCCGATCGCGTCGAGCTTCCTGTTCTTCATGGGTGCCTGCGGCCATCCCGCCATTTCGCTTCGCAAGACGCGTTCAGGCTTCACTCTCGATGGAGCCAATCTCGAGGAACTGAGCTGCACCATCCTGTCCGATGCCGGATTTGCGGCACTCGATTATATGCGCCGGCTAATGGAAATATCACCGCCGAAAATCCTCGAAATGGCATGGGATCAGACACTCGAAGTGTTTTTGAAGGGCAAGGCAAGCCTTGGTTACTTCTGGACCATGCGTGCGGCTCGCTTCGAATATGACGTCCAGTCGGTGGTCAAGCGCCGGGTCGAGTATTTGCCGCAGCCGTTCGGGCCTGGAGGCACCCGCGTCTCACCGATCGGCGGCTTTCTCTTCTGCATTCCGACCAATCTCCCCGAAGAGCGCGTCGAACTGGCCGCCGATGCGATAGCTTGGATGGCGTCACGGGAAGCTATGAAGGCGCATGTGAAGAACGGCTTCCCGGTCGCGCCGCGTTTTTCTGTCAGCGCCGATCCGGAAGCGGCCGCGAGCTCACCGATCGTGCGGTTCGTCGACCAATTGGCAAAGAAGAACCTTCTTCATAACTGGCAACGCCCCAATATCCCGCAATACACGACGATCGAGAAGGTTCTGGGCGAAGAGATCCATGACGCCCTGCTGGGTAACAAACCACCAAGACTTGCTCTCGAGGACGCGTCGGCGCAGATCGAAGCCAGTCTTAAATCCACGCAAAGAGACTGGGTCACGCGAAGCGCGGTCTAGCGCAACGCAAAGCGGCGGTCCGAACGAACCGCCGCTTGATCTCTCATGACTGGCTCAAGCAGCACTATTTGATGATGCCGAGCTTGCTGCGGTCGGTCGTCAGCGCCACTGCGATCAGCGCAGTGAGGCCGAACACGATGTTTTGTGCCGTCGGTTGCACGCCGATGATGACCGTCACGATGCGCAGCCAGGATGTGATCAGGCCGCCGACGACCGCCGGAAACAGCCCGCCGACGCCGCCCGAGATTGCAGTGCCGCCGAGCACAACACCGACGATGGACAGAAGCAGCAGGTTGCCGGCAAGCGTCGGCGAACTGAATGTGGTGATGGAGATCAGGAACAGACCCGCGATCGCCGCACAACCGGCCGAAATTGCAAAGATGACGGTGCGGACGGCGACGACATTAACGGCAGACATGATTGCGGCCCGCTCCCCGGTGCCGAGCGCGTAGATGTCCCGTCCAAACCGCAGATATCGCATCAAAAAGCCGAGCACCGCGACAACGACGATCAGCGCAATTATCGTGTTCGGGATCTCTGCGGTGCTGTTCGAGAGATAGGCAACGAAAAGATCATTTTCGGGGATCGGCTCCGCCGTCGCGTTTGAAAGAAGCAAAGCAAGCCCTGACAACATGCTGAGCATGCCGAGCGTGACGATGAAAGATGGCAGCTGGAGCCAGGAATGCAGAAAGCCCTGGGTCGCACCGAATACCATGGCGAGCAGGATGACGACGAGGGACGTCCATGGGCCAAAGATCGGATTGAGGACGACGACAAGGACGCCGGTGAGTGAAGCGACGCCGGCGACCGACAAGTCGATACTGCCCGCTAGGATCGGCAACGTTCCGCCAATTACCAGCGCAATGATCGGCGCCGCATCGGACAGGAAACTCAGGAGCGAGTCCAGCTCGATCACGCCGGGGGCAATCACCGCGCTGATCGCCACAAGCGCAATCAGAACGGCCAGCGGTCCGAGCGATCTCATCAAGCCCGGCCCTTGGCTGCGGAGCGCCGAGATCAGCGCGCTGTCCAATGTATTTTCCATGATCGTCAATCCCTTATCCGAAGTCCAACTTGCGGGGCCGTCACGTCTGGCTCAGACCATGGCCGCGACGACTTCCTCTTCTTTCGGCAATGCGCCACTGGCGAGGTCGAAATGCGCGGTGATCTCACCATCCCGCATGACCAGGATACGGTCCGAGAGCTCAAGCAGCTCCGAGATCGTGTCGCCTACGAAGACGATCGACAGACCTTTCTCTGCCTGCTGCCGGATAACGGCAAACAGATCGTCACGGGCGCCGGGGTCGAGTCCACGGCTGGGGTGGTCGAGGAAGAGAACCTTTAACCGTTTCGCCAAAAGCCACTTCGCCAAGACAGTCTTCTGCTGGTTGCCGCCGCTCAGGCTCGATATCGGCGCATATGGCGTATGCATCTTGACCTTGAGGCGCTGCATCCACTCGAGAGCCGCCGGCCGTTCGCTGCTTCGCCTCAGGATGACCGAGCGCCAGCCATAGTCGAGGCCGAACGTGAGAACTGCGTTCTCGAACAGAGACCGGCTCGGCAGCATGCCCTCCGCCCGGCGGTCAGCCGGCAGATATCCGATACCCTCGCGTACCGCGTTTCGCGGACTGCCCGGGGTCATCGCCCTGCCCTCGATCGCAATCCTTCCGGAATCGATCCGCTCTGCGCCAAAGACGGCTCGGCACAATTCCTCGGCGCCTGAACCGAGCACTCCGGCGATGCCCAGAATCTCGCCGCGGCGAAGTTCGAAACCGACATTGTGGAAATGCTGTCCGCTGCCCAGCTGCTCGATCTTCAGCACCGGCTTGTCATCGGATGCCGCAGGCTTCCGGTTAGATCGCGCGTTGCTCAGCCGCTGACGCCCAACCATCAGCTCGTAGAGCTCATTTCGGTCGACTGAACGGCTGTCACGTTCGGCGACCTTGCGGCCGTCGGTCATCACGACGATCCGGTCGCTGATCTCCAGGACCTCCTCAAGCCGATGCGAGACGAAGACAATCGTCGCATTCCCACGCAACCGGTTTATCTGCTTGAAGAGCAGCTTGATTTCTTCAGGTGTGAGAACCGAGGTCGGCTCATCGAAAAGAACGACCGGAGGGCGATCGACGAGTTCCTCGATCGCGAGAACCTTGGCGAGCTCCACCTGCTGGCGTTCGGCGAAGCGCAATTCCTCGACGAGAGCCTTCACCGGCAACTCGACCGAGATTTTGCGCAGTTGCTCCTCAGCCGCCTTGTTCAGCGCTCCCCACCGGTAGAGACCGTTCTTCATGGCCGGGTGTGGCTTGTCGAGGAAGATATTTTCCGCAACCGTCAGATTCGGAATGAGAGACTGCTCCTGATGAACCATGCCGATGCCGAAGCTGCCGGCGATGGCCGCCGAATCGAGTACAATCGGTTCGCCATCGAGAATGATTTGCCCGTCATCGGGCACTGCCAATCCCGCCAGGATCTTGAGAAGCGTCGACTTGCCCGAGCCATTCTGGCCAATCAATCCGAGAACCTGGCCCGCCGGGATTTCGAGATCGATCCCTTCGAGCGCAACGACGCTGCCATAGGTCTTGCGGACACCTTTGAGAACGAGCGAGCCTGTCATTTTACGACCCTCAGTTTGCGACGGCGATGCCAGCCGCCTGCAGCGACGGCGACTACGATGACCGCGCCGCTGATGATATGACGCGTATAGGGACCTGCGCCGATCTGGATCAGGCCGTTGTTCAGCACCTCAAGCAGAAGGGCGCCCAGTGCGGATTGAACGGCGCCGCCGCGTCCACCCGTCAGAACGGTGCCGCCGAGAACAGCAGCACTGATCGCGGGAAACAGAAGTCCGTTGCCTATATTCGCGTTACCGGTGCTGAGCTGAGCGGAAAGCAGCACGCCGCACATGCCCGCGAGCAGACCGCAAATCGAAAAAGCCGCGATCTTTACCCACCGAATACGCAGGCCGGATGCGACGAGCAGGCCTTCGTCTCCACCGATCGCGTAGATCATGCGGCCTAGCCGCGTGAAATTCAGGACCAGCTGGCTGACGATGATGACGGCGAGCGCGATGTAGACGATAAGGCTCAGATCGAAGATGCGAACGCGGGCTAGGTTGAGAATGAGCGGATCGTTGATCTGTGGCACGCGCGACGGAAAGAGAACGGCGGCAATGCCGAGCCCGACAAACCAGGTTCCGAGCGTCACGATCAGCGACGGCATCTGCAACACCGCATTGAGCACAGCGTTGAAGAAACCGAAGCCGAGGCCGACCGCCAGCGCTGCCAGCAGGCCGACCAGGCCGTAGTCGTTGCCGTTGACGCCGTTCGCGACCAGCAGGGCAACGATCATGCTGGTCGTCGCCATGGTGCCTTCGACCGACAGGTCGATGGAACCCATGATGACGACGAAGCTGATGGCAGCGGCGAGAATGGCTGGAACCGCCGCTGCCTCGATAACGGATTTGAGGTTGTCGATCGTAAAGAAGCTACCGCTGACCAGCTGGAAGCCTACGGACAGCACGATGAGCGCCACGATCGGGCCTGCAAACTGCGTCCATGACGACTTGCTTCTGATTTCGCCAAAAAGCGTCGACGAGCGAGCGCCGGTTTTGGAGTTCATACTGGTAGCGGCGTCCATCGACCCCTCCTCCGATTACTTATTCTCGTTTGCGCCTTCCGGAATCTGGCCTGCAGAGTCCTTCCAAAAATCTTTCTTGATTTCGTCGTAGGTGTATTTCGGCGCGTTCTTCTTGAGATCGAGATACTTGTCGACGTTATCCTTCGTCACGACGTCCTGCTTGATGTAAAAGTCGCGCTGGGCATGCGTCAGCTTTTCCGGGTCGATATCGCCAACAGCAGCGGCATAGGCTAGAGACATCGAAACGGCGCCCTGAAGAACCGGATCGTTCCAGACGGTGGCGAGCATGTCGCCGCTCTTGACCATTTCGAGGCCAATGTTCGACCCATCGGAACCAGTGACCAAAACCTTGCCGTTCAGGCCCTTTTCCTTAAGCGCGGCAACAGCGCCGCGACCCATCGCATCGTTCGATGCAACAATGCCCTGCAGCTGGTCGCCATAACGAGCGAGCCAAGTGCGCGTGATGTTCTGAGCCTTGGTTTCCTGCCAATCACCGACCTGCGTGTCGACGAGCTCAAGCCCCGGGCATTCCTTCAGGCCCTTCTTCAGGCCTGCAATGCGCTGGAATGCCGGCGGCGTCGACGGGACGCCCTCGATGGCTGCAATCTTGCCCTTGCCGTTTAGCGCCTTGCACAGCGCCATGACCTGATAATAGCCGGACATCACGCCGTCGAAGGACGTATGAGCGACCCAGTACTTGGAATCCGTGTCCCAGGGGTGGATGTCCTCGGGCCGATTCCAGATCGTCACGACACGGACCTTCGACTTGGCCGACCGGTTCACGACGGCCTTTACGAAGGCGTTAGACGACGGATCGGTGGCAAGCGCGCACTGATTGCACCCGGCAGAATAGGTCGCGCCGAGCTGCGCCAGCAGCTGATCACCCTGGTAGTTGCTCGTCAGCACGACGGGCTCCTTGCCGAGCGATGCACCGATATCCTTCACACCTTGCAGATACTCGGACCAGTATTCGGAAGCGGTCTCGTCGATGCCGACAATCAGCTTTCCTCCCTTGGCCTCATCGGCATTCGCCGGCACGGCCGGAAGCGTCATGCTGGCGCAGAGTGCCGCTGACGTCAAAAGCCACCGTGCGACGGCTCCGAATTTCAAACGCGCTTTCATGCCATTCTCCTCCTCAGGTTAAATGATGTCTCGCCTTTCCGTTCGCGCCGGGAGTTCATCCGCGATCGCTGACGGCGCGATGTGTTTCGATCAGCAAAGCAGCGTTCTCCGGACGCGCTTCGAGACGGCCGGCCTCAATGTCGTAGGCGACTTCCATCACCCGCTTGTTGACCGGTGCCTCTTGCCCGTGGGCGCGCAGGATGTCGACGACAACACCGTTGACCTCCTGCACTTCCGCCCGGCGCCCCTTGCGCCAGTCCTGCAACGACGTCGTCAGCGTGTCTTCGCGCGAGAAGGTCTTCAGCACCTCCTCGAAGATCTGATCGACATAGCGTTCCGGATGGTTGGTAGTGACCGGCGGCATACCGATAATCGGAATGATCTTGGCGCCGTCGGCCAATGCCGCCTGCATCGCCTCGTAGCCGGCCGCACGCATGACTTCGAGCATGCCGGGGGCACGCGCCGCGTCGTTGAGCGGCAAGTTGATGATGGCTGATGGAATGAGCTCGGCAGCATTAACGACCAGCTTCATCCACTTGGCGGAACGGATATCCTCCATCACCTCGACGGTGCCCGAGTTCCTGAGCAGGTTGGCGACGTCTTCGACGCGCTCCTGCGTCTTCGGATCGAGCGCGCCGAGCGCAAACCAGGACTCGTCATGGTCGTTCTGCCGGTTCGTGATGCCGGGAGTGAACATGTTGGAGGCAATCTCGATGACCGCACCGATGGTGCGCTCGCGCCCCACCACCGCAGCGATATCCTCGTGTGTCATGCCGTTTTGCAGGCCAACGATGAGCCCATCCGGAGCGAGGCAGGGCTCGATAAGCTGACAGGCCCATTTCGTGTCGTAGGCCTTGACGACGAGGAAGACGACATCGAACGGTTCCTTGATCTCGGCGACCTGGCAGAGATGAAGCGCGGGCACCCTCGCATTGATGGTGCGCGCCGGCAGATTGACGGTGATGCCATTCTGGCGGATCGCATTGACGTGGTCCGGCCACTGTTCGATGAAGGTGACGTCCAGTCCGGCCAGTGCAAAGTCTGCGCCGATGGACGCACCCTGGGCTCCGGTGCCAACAAACGCGATTCTGGGGCCTCGCGGGTTATCCCAACTCATAGACTTCTCCTTTTCCGTGGCGCAGCTCGCGCGCCTGGTTTTAAATTCCGTCGCTCGCTCACGCGACGAAATGCACGCTGTTCGATGGCTGCGCGACAAGCCTGCCGCGCTCGATCGATCGGGCGAGTTCGACAACCCGCTGGTTGACAGGGGCGCCCTGGCCCACCTTTCCCAGCGTGGCGACAACATGTCCGTTGATATCGGGGACCTCGCCCCGGCGGCCCTTTCGCCAGTCCTGCAGCACCGTCGTGAGGGTGTCCGGCATCATAAAGGTCCTCAAAACCTCGTCGAAGATTGCATCGACATAGCGCTCGGGGTCATTCGTCGTGGTCGGCGCCATGCCGAGGATCGGAACGATGCTGGCGCCATCGGCCTGAGCTGCGCGCATCGCCTCGTAGCCGGCAGTCCTCATCACGGCTTCCATTCCGGGGACCTTAACAGCCTCGGTAAAAGGCAGATCCAAGATCGCAGAGGGGACCAACTGCGCGGCATTGACGATCAGCTTCATCCACTTGGCAGAGCTGATATCGTCGGACACCTCGACCCGACCGCTCGCACGGAGCAGCTCGGCGATCAGCTCGACGCGGTCTCGGTTGGCAGGATGGAGCGCACCGAGCGCAAACCATGACGTGTCGTGATCGTTCTGCCGGTTCGTGACGCCCGGGATGCACATGTTCGACGCCATGTCGAAGACTGCACCGACAGTTCGCTCGGCGCCAACGACCGCGGCAATCGCATGCTGCGTCATACCGTTCTGGATGCCTACGACGAGCCCATCAGCGGCGAGAACCGGTTCGATCAACCGGCAGGTCCAAGAGGTGTCGTAGGCCTTGACAACGACAAAGATCAGATCGAACCGCTCCCGGATTTCAGCGACTTGGCAAAGATGTTTAGCACAAACGTTTGCATGAATTGAGCGAGTCGGGAGGTTCACCGTGATACCGCGAGCGTTCATGGCGTCAACATGCTCGGGCCACTGCTCGATAAACGTCACATGCAAGCCTGCCTGTATGAAATCCGCACCGATCGAGGCACCTTGGGCGCCTGTCCCGACAAATGCAATTTTCAGATCGCCCCCTGAAGACCAAGCCATTGCGCACTCTCTCCACAATCGGCACCGCACAGTGCCGCTCCATCCGGGTAACATGCTTAAGAGGCGCCGAAGTTAGAGTCAAGAGCAAACGTTTGCTCATTTTGGACAGAAAAATTATGGAGATGCTTCATCGCCCCTATATAAAGCTAATATTTTCAGCCTCTTGGCTGATGCCGTATTGAGCAATCGATTTCCGGATATATGGGAAAAGGACGTGCCGCGCTGGCCGATCTTCCTGCTTAAAAACTACCTATGGTGCGTGACATATGCCAAATGACGCGCTCAGATAGCTGATCTTAGGTTCGCCGAGAGGCTTGAGCATCTAGAACGCTGCTACTTTCGCCGACCAATCTGCACCTTGTGCGCAAAGGTTTGATCGAATATTTTCCCGGGTACACGGGCTAAAAAGCGGGCATCCACATGAGCGAAAATCCAAAGCATCCCGGCAGCAAGCGCCCACGCGCGACGATCGTGGATGTCGCCAAGAGCGCGGGTGTCCACGTCTCGACGGCTTCACGCGCGCTCAGCTCTGGCGCGACGCATCGCATATCCAGCAAGGTGGTGCGAAAAATTGAGAAGGTGGCCGAGGAGCTCGGATACACACGGAATTCGCTGGCCTCGAGCTTGCGCACCCAGAAGACAGGAACCATCGGCCTCATCGTCCCCAATCTGAGCGACCCGCTGTTTTCTCCGATTATCGCCTCCGTGGAAGAACGCGTGGCCAAGGAAGGATATGTTACCTTCGTCGCCAATTCCGATTACAGCGCCGCAAAGCTTCGCTCAATAATCGAGCGCATGAGCGGCCAGTTCGTCGCCGGTCTGGTCGTCGCCAGCTTCGAGTTGAACGACCCCGCCGTCGATCTCTGCCTTGAGTTAGGCATACCAACCGTCGCCGTTCTTCGAGATCCTCGCGATAGCCGCATTTCTTCTGTCTGCATGGACGACGCGGCGGGTGTTCAGGCGATGGTCGAGCATGTTCTTGACCTCGGCCATAAGGATATCACCTATGTCACACCGCCATTGGCGGCCTCAACCGCCCAAAACAGGCTCGCTGGGTTCAACACGGCGATGCGCCTTCCAAAAGCCGCCGACTGCCGCTTCGAAGTCGTCGAAGCCCGCGCCTATGACGTTGCAGAAGGCGAGCGGATCATGGCGCATATGCTAGCGTCCGGGCTCACCAGCACTGCCGTTATGGCGTTCAATGATCTTCTCGCCGTCGGCTGTCTTGCCGCAATGAGGGCAGCTGGCGTCAGCTGTCCGCAGGACATATCGCTGACCGGTGTGAACAACCTGCCCTTCATGAATATGCTCTTTCCTCCGCTGACAACTCTTCATACGGCGGGAGGTGATCTCGGATTCGAAAGCGCCGATCTGCTCATGAGCCTTATCAAGAACGGCTCACAGCCGGTGAAGCGGATCCTGCTGACACCGCACCCAGTCCTCAGGGCCAGCACCGGGCCGGCACCCCGAGCCTCATTGTCGAGCGGTAAAGGCAAGACACCCGCGGTCGTATAGACGCGGCTTGCCCGTCTAGCGTCGACCATCACGTTAGCCGACAACCACCATTGACATCGAGGGTTGCACCAACGAAATAGCTTGCGTCCTCCGTCGAGAGGAAATGGATCGCCGAAGCGATCTCCGTCGTTGCGGCCGGACGGCCCATCGGTATCTTGGCCCATTCGATTTCGCGCATCGCCTCTGCTGAAATTCCGCGCTTCTCTGCCTCGACCGCTAGAGCATTGTAATGCATCGGCGTATCGATATTGCCAGGCGCGACGCAATTTACCCGGATTTCAGGGGCCAGTTCGATCGCAACGCTTTGCGTCAACGAAATCAGCGCCGCCTTGGAAGCACAGTAGGGACTGAAGAACGCGTGCCCTTCCCGCCCCCAGTAACTACCTACGTTGACGATGGATGCATCACCCGCCGCTCGCATCAAAGGCACGGCCGCGCTAATGAACTTTACATTCGCCCGCAGATTGATGTTTTGCACCTTGTCCCAAAGAGACATGTCGATGTTTTCAATGCTGACGGCCGGATGATTGATCGCCGCAATCAGTCCGAGGAAGCGCAGCGGGATGCCTGTCTGTGCTGCCCTCTCGATCACCCGATCGATTTCCGCGTCGCGCTCGAGATTGATCTGAATCCCGATACTGGTCCGACCGAACTCGGAAGACAGCCCCTCTGCTACCTCAACAACTTGCGAAGCACGGTCACACAACAGAAGCGACCAGCCACTTTCGGCAAACCGCCGCGCAGTAGCTCGGCCGACTTCGCCCGACGCGCCGGTTAGAATTGCCAGTTTCGTGTCCGACATAGATTTTTTCCTCCCGATAATCGACGTCGCTGACGATCGTAGAGGAGAGATCGGAAATATGAACGAGAATATTATCCATTTTGGACGCCAATCTTCGAAACCTAGAGTAACCGCCATACGCTTTCCGACAAGTCTTAGCGGCGGTGCCGGAGTTGAATGAGTGCTCTTGAGATCTCATCAGGGGTAAGTAGCGGCCTGCACGGTGGCAGAGTGAGGTTGCTTCTGTAACGGGCTTTCCCGAGTCAATCCCTTATGAGCTCAATCCCTCGCCGAGTGCTTACTTCTGTCCGCAGTCGACGCGGGGTCGCTGCTTTATGAGGTCTGCTAAGGAGCGGTTGGCCAATCTAGAGACGCGCAGTCGACTGGTGCTGCTTCCCTCACTGCGGCCTAATCCATCCATCGTCCCGGCGAAGGGACCTTGCTCGGGGGGCTGATGGTATGGCCCGCCCGAAAGCTTGTCTTGTTACATCCTTTTCACCCTCCTCCTCAGCCGGCCATGGCTGGCGTGGCCTTGCGAGGAATGAAGTCGGTTCCGTCCCTGAGCATGCGGTGCAAAACCACCGCCAGTTTGCGGGCCGGTACAACGCGCGCCTTTCTGGGCCCCGCACGTCTTGCGACCGCCAGCGCCCAAGTCTTAAGATCCGAGCCTTTGACCGGCCGGGTCAAGATGACGTTGGCCGCCTCGTAGAGTGCGGTTCGTACGCCCACATCGCCGATCTTCGAAATGCGACCAGTGTAATCGGTCTCGCCCGATCTTCGGCGTCAATCCGAAGTGCGGCCCCACCGCTCGGGATGATCGGAAACGCTCCGGAGCGTCAACGGCCGACACAAATGTCAACGCCACCAGAAAAGGAATACGACAATGGCAACCATCGGCACCTTTACCTCCACCGAAAACGGCTTCACCGGCTCCATTCGCACTCTCGCCCTCAATGTCAAGGGTCGCATCGCCCGGGTCGAGAATGCTTCCGACAAGGGCCGCAGTTCCGCCTCTATGCCGATAGCGTCGATTATGCTGAGAACGTGCTTATGCAGAGTGTCGGTCGCTGAAGGCCGGATTTGTCGTTGATTTCGGCGGATTCTGCTCCGCATAATCCCGGAGGCTGTGATGGATAGTGCGTCTTAAAATAGGGACGCCTTTGGCCTATGCTGATACCCACGGTCATTTAGGCGAAAGCTGCGAAGTTGGCGGAAAGGAATGATGCTTGGGAGAACATTGCTCGCATTCGACGGCGGTTAGCCGATCTGAATGACGAGCGGATGGTGCTTGAACGTGAGCTGAAGGCGTTTGAGCAGCAGCTGATTTCCGATAGCAAGGCCCACGCAGAGAAGCCGGTCTTCGCCGACGCTCCTGTGACCAACAGCTCGCCGTCGATGGAAAAAGTGGGGTTGTTCCGGCAGCTTTTTGCCGGCCGTCCCGACGTCTTCCCGGTTCGCTGGAACAACAAGAAGGACGGACGCTCCGGCTATTCACCGGCCTGTTCTAATGAGTGGGCGAAAGGAATCTGCGGCAAGCCGAAGGTGAAATGTGGGGACTGCCCGCATCAGGCGTTCATCGCATATTCCGACGATATCATCGAAAAGCACCTTCGTGGCGGCGATGCCCGTTCAAGCGACTTTGTTGCCGGCGTATATCCATTGCTGCAAGACGAAACATGCTGGTTCCTTGCTGCTGACTTCGACAAGGAAAGCTGGGCGGATGATACCAGAGCTTTGCTGGCAACCTGTCGTGCAAAAGGAATTGCCGCAGCCCTCGAACGGTCGAGGTCGGGAAACGGAGGCCATGTCTGGATATTCTTCTCCGAACCCGTTCCCGCGAAGATCGCCCGACAACTTGGTGCCGCGCTGATAACAGAGACGATGGAGAACCGTCCCGAGATCGGCTTTACGTCTTACGACCGTTTCTTTCCCAACCAGGATACGATGCCACTTGGCGGCTTCGGCAATCTGATCGCGCTTCCCCTGCAAAGGAAAGCCCGTGAAAATGGCAACAGCGTTTTTGTCGATGGCGACTTACGACCTTACGATGACCAGTGGGCGTACCTGTCGTCTTTGCCCAGGTTATCGGCGGAAGAAGTCTTCAGGATTGCCGATGAAGCCGAATTGGCGGGACGGGTCTTGGGCGTCCGGATGCCGGTCGATGACGAACATGCCGATGAACCGTGGAAGATGTTGCCGTCACGCAGTAGCGAGCCGCGGCGAATTGAGACTGCGATCCCCCAAAGCATCAAGGTTGTAATCGCCGACCAGGTTTACATCGATAGAACCGAGCTTCCTTCCGCGCTGATTGCGCAGTTCGTGCGCCTGGCAGCATTCCAGAACCCAGAATTCTATCGCGCGCAAGCAATGCGATTGCCGATATTTGGCAAGCCTCGGATCATTTCCTGTGCCGAGCTTCACCCACGCCATGTAGCGCTGCCACGAGGCTGCTTTGACGAAACTGTAGAGCTGATCAGGAGCCATGGCGCGACCACCATTTTGGAGGATCTGCGCGAAGATGGAGAGGTTCTACCCACCGGCGTCTCCTTCCAAGGGGTGCTTCGCCAGCCACAATTGCGGGCCTTTGATGCTCTTGTCGCCAACGATAACGGCGTGCTCGCCGCCACGACCGCCTTCGGCAAGACGGTTGTCGCAGCCGCACTCACAGCACATCGAAGCCGCAATACGCTGGTTCTTGTTCACCGAAGGGAGCTTCTCACCCAATGGGTAGAGCGTCTGAGTTCCTTCCTGAGCATCGACCCAAAGCAGATCGGCATCATCGGTGGCGGGAAAAGGAAGCCGACAGGGATCATCGATGTTGCGCTGATCCAAAGCCTGGTTCGCAATGGCGAGGTCGATGACATCGTCGGCAACTACGGTCATCTGATTGTCGACGAATGCCACCATCTGTCCGCTGCAAGCTTTGAGCTTGTCGCTCGTAGATCCAAGGCGCGATATGTCGTCGGCCTATCAGCGACGGTCGCACGAAAAGACGGACATCATCCCATCATCTTCATGCAATGCGGCCCCGTTCGCCATCGGGTCGATGCAAGAGTTCAAGCTGCCGAGCGTGGTATTCGTCACCGTGCCCGCGACCGTTCGACGAAGTTTGAGTTGCCAGCGTCGCTCGCCTCGGCCGAGCGCCCGTCAATGCCAGCGATCTATGCAGCCCTTGCGCAGGACGAAGGCAGAAACGATCTGATATTCGATGACGTGCTGAAATCCCTTGAGGCCAGACGTTCGCCCATCCTGCTGACGGAGCGGAAGGATCACCTCGATTATCTCCAGCAGAAGTTCTCACCGTTCGTGAAAAATCTGGTGGTGCTGCGCGGTGGCATGTCGGCGAAGGATCGCAAGCAAGCCAACACGGCGTTGAATGTCGCAGACGATGATGAGCGCCTGATACTTGCGATAGGACGCTATATCGGGGAAGGCTTCGATGACCCACGGCTCGACACGTTGTTCCTAACCATGCCGATCGCCTGGAAAGGCACTTTGGCCCAGTATGTCGGACGTCTGCATCGTCAGCATGATGGCAAGCGGGACGTCTTGGTCGTCGATTATGTCGACAGCACCGTTCCGGTGCTGGCCCGGATGGCCGCAAAGCGACGAGTGGGTTATCGCGCGCTGGGCTATGTGATTGAATGAGGGCGCTCCGCTCAAAGCGGGGCGCCGCCTTCCAGTCCCTCGGGATTATGCGGAGCAGAATCCATCGCAACCGCCGGGGAATCCAGCCTTCAGTGAAAAGAACTCCGCATAAGCACGTGCTCGGCATAATCGACATTATGCGGTGCACCGCATAACGTTGAGCTGGGCGCCGCTTGGCAGAAGACCTCCGGTGAGGGCCGCGAGTATCTCTGGGTCAAGCTCGACGATCCGAGCTTCCCGGCCCCGATCTATGCAACGCTCGCCGAGGTGGACGGCGAAGACGGTCTCCAGCTCATGGTCCCGCTCGAACCGGATTGATTGACATCACGAGGCTCCGCCAGCGGCGGGGCCTTTCCCGCTGTCGGATGGCGGTCCGCGATCAACGCACGTCGAACCTGGCGAGCATCTTGCGCAACTGCGCGTTCTGTTCGACGAGCTTCGTTGCAAGCTGACGCCGCAACGTAGCGACCTCCGCATCGAGGTCGGCCATTTCATCCGCGAACGATCTTGGACCGGCAGCGACGGCGGGAGCCTCCTCTAAAGCCGTACCGATCGAGTCCACCGGCTCCACGATCGACGCAACCTTCTTCCGCCGCGTGGGCGCTCCCTTAGTCGTTCCCTTGACAGCCTCGGCTCCCGCGGAAGCAGTTGATGTTTTATCGGCGCGCTGTGCGGTAGTGAGGCTTGCGGGTTCGTCGTCACCGACTGCGACTACAGGAGCTTCTGCCGCAATTGATGCCGCTGTTCCGGCTTCAGTCATAGCGGTATCAGGTTCGGGTCGGCTTGCCTCGACCTGCGCCTCGGAGCCGTCGACTGCCGTCGCGCCGATGCCAGATTGTCCCTCTTCGGGGACAGGCTTGTATTCGAGAGCAATGGTCTTCGCTTCGACTGTTGGGCTCTCGTCACGACTGTGTGGTTTCGGTTTACGCGACACCAGGTCAGCCACAAATCTCCATGGTGTTCTCATCACATGTAACCTTCAAAGCATGGCGGCAGACATTGCCACGGTCATTCATTGTCACCGGGACCTATTGATCCCGACCAATCAGACGAAAGATCGGCGACGCCATCGCATGGAAATACGTGGCGCCGCTCCAAACCAGAAATCAGGCCTTGCCGAGCCGCTTGCGCAGATCTGCATTTTCGGCGCGCAGCTTTTCGGAGAGCTCCTTACGAAGCTGCTTGTTCTCTTCCTCAAGCTTGATGAGGTCGGCGACATCGTCAATGACGTCGGCAGCGGTAGAGACCGGAGCGGGAGCAGCAGCCTTAACGCGGCGCGCGCGAGCGGCTGCCACCTTCGGTGCGGCAACCGCCTTCTCGGCCTTGACCGGAGCCACTTTGGAGCCACGCTTTGCGCGCGTCTTCTTGGCCGGCTTTTCAACGGGTGCAGCAGTAGCATCGACGGTAGTGGCTTCGGCAGCGACTTTCGGCTTCCGTGGCTTGCGTGTCTTCTTCTCAGCGGGGGCTGCGACCGGCTGTTCTGTCGTCGCAGTGGTCTCAATCGTGGTTTCATCGGCCATCAGTGTTCTCCTCTGTCAGGCGGGCAAGCATTTGATTCGTCGTGACTTAAAGTCAATGCGGAGAACCGTGTTTTCGCGTACATTTCGTGTTTGCAGCGCCGCCATGTGCGAATTCCTTTCATTGCCCGACAATGGGCCGGTCCATGCGCGCTCTGTGAGGCACGTCCGACCGAAAAGCTGCTAGCAGTTTCTAATTTAACGTCCTGGATGGTTATCCCGACGGTCGCGCGAGCTTTAGCTGTTCAGCGGCACCATTCCTCTATCGCCAAAGCAATCGCTTTGGTGCAATCGATGAGATCGCGGACCGAGACGTGTTCATTCGGCTGATGCGACAGTGCCGGATCGCCGGGCCCGAAGTTCACGGTCGGCGTGTTGCCGAGCCCCGTGGGCAGACCGATATCGCTATGCGCGCCGAAGCCGGAAAGAACCGGATTTAGATCGGCTGCTTTTACAGCATTCTGGAAGACGCCGACGAAGGGACTATCGGCCGGGATTTCGGCGCAATCGGCGTCGAGAATCCATTCCACCCGCGCCGGATGCTCACGCAGATAGGGATCCGCCTGGCAGACATGCCGAACATGTTCTTCGATCTCACGCTTGACCTTGCCGCCGAGACCGAGTTCGTCCTTCTCGCTCGGAAGATATTGTGCGTCGATGATGATCTCCGCGCGGCCGGCCATGGACGACGGATGCTCGCCCGCCGACATCTGCGTGACGATGATCTGGTTCGGCAGATCCATCAACGGATGGTTCTTCTTCGGATCGAACATCCAGCGCCGATTGAGAATGTCGATACCGTCGAGCATCTGGCGGCAAAGCTGGATGGCGTCGACCGGACCGCTGGAGTACCAGGCATTCGGCGTCAGCTCCGCATGGCCGCCGATTCCGTCGATGATGATCTTGCCCCAGAGGATGCCGTGGCACAGCGGCGCGATCTTGTTGGCGGTCGGCTCGGTCATGATGCCGGCGTCTGCCTTGAAGCCGCGATCGACCATGGCAAGCGAGCCCATCCCGCCGATTTCCTCGTCGACAACGGTCGTAAAGACGATGTCGCCCGAAAGCGGCACCTTCAGCTCCTTCAGGATCTCGACCGCCATCAGCATGCAGGCAACGCCGCCCTTCATGTCGACCGTACCGCGACCGTGTAGGAAACCGTCTTTCAGGACGGGGTCGAAGGGATCGGTCGCCCAGTGATCGATGGCGCCCGGCGGGACGACGTCGATATGCCCGGTCAGCATGATCGAGCGGCCTCCCCCGCCGCCGGCAAGCGTACCGCCGAGATTGGGGCGGCCTTCGAAGGTGCGACCCTTGTTTGCGCCCGGCCGGCCTTCATACTTGGCATAGAGCGCCGGACCGTCCGGATCCCACAAATCGGTCGTGAAGCCGAGCGCCTCCAGGCGCTTCTGCAGATAGAGCTGGCAGTCGCGCTCGCCGGGCCCGGCCTCCTTCGGGTTCGATTTCACGACCGAAGGGAAGCGGACGAGGTCGCTCAAGGTCGCGACGATCTGGTCCGAGCGCGCTTCGACGAGCTCGGCGATGGTCTGTTGCAGTGAGGTCATGTTTTATCTCCAGCGTTGAGAAAGGCGTTCGGCAAGCAGGACGAAAATCAGCAGGCAGCCGACGATGCCGACCTCCCAGATAGTGTTGACGCCAAGCTGCAAAAGGCTTGTCTGCAGGGTGACGAGCAGGATCACGGCTGCGAGGACGCCGCCGACGCCGCCGCGTCCCCCCGTGACAAGGATGCCGCCGAGCATGGCCGCGGTCAGCGATTCCAGTTCGAGATTCTGGCCGATATTCGGACGGCCGCTGCCGAGCCAGGCGATCGAGACGAGGCTGGCGCCGCCGCAGAGCAGTCCGCTCGCCGCATAGATGATTATGCGTGCGCGATCGACCGCGATGCCGGTCAGCCGCGCGGACCGTTCGTTGAAGCCCATCGCGTAGATCCATCGGCCCCAGGCGGTGGCGTTGAGAAGGATCGCCGTTAAGATGAAGGCCGGTAGCGCGATGGTCAGGAACGGCAAAGGGAAGCCGCCCACGACGCCCCGCCCCCAGGTCAGCAGCCAGTCCGGCACACCCGACTGGGCAGCACCGCCCGTTACGGCCAGCGCCAGGCCGGAATAGATGAAGAAGGTGCCAAGCGTTGCAATCAGCGGCAGGATGGCAAGCCGCGTGACGAGCCAGCCATTGATCCATCCGAGAAGCGTCCCGGACACAAGGCAAAGGATGGGCAGCAGCGCCGGCGGCAGGCCAAGCCGCGTAAGCATCAGACCGGCGACCGCCGTCAGCGACACGATGCCCCCGACCGAGAGATCGATGCCGGCGCCCCCGGCAAGCACGACAAGCGCCTGACCCAGCGATGCGAGCGCCAGGATGGTCGAGAATTGCAGCACGGTGGTGACCGTCGACGCATTGAACGTCGATGGCTGCAAGACGGCGACCCCGGCCACGAGGACGATCCATAAAGCCACAAGGATGGCGAGGATGAGATGGGTACCTTGCAAGGTGCGTCGCTTCTTCATCACTTCGCCCACTTGATATCGGAGAATTTCAGTCGATGGGCCATGACCTCGAAGGCAAGCGTCCCGATGAGGAGAGCGCCGGTCACCACCGGCTGCCATAGCGAGGGCACACCGATCAGCAGCAGCCCGTTCTGCAATATGCGCAGCAGCAATACACCGAACACCGTGCCGACGAGGCTGCATTTGCCGCCGAGGATGCTGGTTCCGCCGAGCACGACGGCAGCGACCGCATCCAGCGCCAGATTACTGCCGATCGACATTTCCACATTGCGGTAGGTGCCGACATAGAAGGTGGCGGCAAGCCCGGTTAGTGCGCCGGCGATGACGAAGACGGCGCAACGGACCTTGACGACCGCGATGCCCGAAAGCCGCGCTTTGTCTTCCGAATTGCCGATCGCCAGCAGATGCAGCCCGAAGGGTGTCCGGCGCAGCACCAGCCAAATGACCAGATAAGCAAGCACGATGACGATCACATTCAGTGGTAGGCCCGCGAGCGAGACGGACAGGAGGTCCGTCAGAGATTTCGGCAAGCCTGAGAGCCACTGGCCGCCCAGAAGCACGAATATGCCGGTGCGATAGACGCCGAGCAAGCCGAGCGTGCCGACGATCGCCGGAATGCGGCCGAGCACGACCACCGAGGCCGTGACCAGCCCCAGCAAGGCGCCGACAACTGGCCCCGAGAGGGCGACGACGAGAGGCGGAAATCCGGCGCCGAGGCCGCGGCCAATGGCGATCGCGGCGAGGCCCATGACGACACCGATGGAAACATCGATGCCGCCGATGGCAAGGATCAACGTCATCCCCAGTCCCGACAGCAGCAATTCCACGCTGTTGCGCAGAATTGTGCCGGCGTTCGCGACGGATGCGAAATAGGGCGATGCGAGAGAGAAGATGGCTACCGCCACGAGGATCGCTGCGAGCAAGCACCACTCCCGGGCACTCATGGACGAATTGCTACCGATCAGACGTCGCATCGCTCTGCTCAGAAGTTGAACTTGTCGACGTTGTCAGCGGTAAAGACGGCCGGTGGTCCCAGCAGAAGGATGCCCTTCTTGGCGTCATAGGAGACCGGCTGGTCGAAGCTCGGAACCTTGTTTTCGGCCTCGAACGACTTGCCGTCGACAAGCTGCTTGCCGGCCCAGACCGTCAAGTAGCCGAGCTTTTCCGGATCCCAGAGGACAGTGAAGCCGAATGCGCCGCTCTTCAGGTAGCTGCGGGCGGTATTCGGGCTGCAATAGCCGGTGCCGATGACGGAACCGATCTTGCCGGCGGTCTCGATCGCCTGGGCGACGCCCGGGCATGTCGAGGAAGCGACGCCGATGATTGCCTTCAGATCGGGATTTGCCGTCATCATGTCGCCGGTAATCTGGGCGGCGCGCTCGGCAGTTCCGCCGGCAAATTGCGGCGCCAGGAGCGTCAGCTTCGGATATTTGGTCTTGGCTTCTTCCTGCATGAAGCCGATCCATGCATTCAGGTTGGATGCCGTCGCCTCGCCCGAGACGATGCCGATCTTGGCATCCGGTCCGACCCGCTTGACGAGTTCGTCGATGATGGTGCTGCCGAGACCCTGATCGGTCGCCTGGGCGACATAGACGGCGCGGCCGCTATCAGGTGCGTCGCTGTCGCTGGTGAAGAGCTTGATCTTCTTCGCTTCGGCCGCCTTGACGACGGGGGCGATGCTCGATGCATCGAGCACGCTGACGGAAATGGCGTTGACGCCCTTGTCGATCAGGCTCTGGACGATCTGCAGCTGATCGACCGGATTGGTGTCGACAGGGCCGGTATAGACGAAATCGACGCCGAGATCCTTGGCGGCGCGATTTCCGCCATCCTGCATGGCGTTGAAATAAGGAATGCCGACAAGCTGGGGCACGAACGCGACCTTGGGCTTGTCCGCTGCGAAAGCGGCAGTAGCGGTAACGAACATGAAGGCTGAAATCGTCAGCGCCTTAGTGATGCGATTGAACATGGTTTCTGATCCTCTGGAAGTGACGCGCATTTTTCAGTTTGTTTTTTCAAGCGCCCGCACGTCGGGATGGGCGCCTGTTATGAGGGAGACGATCTCTTCGGGATCGGTGGCATCGCGTCTGCGTTCCGCAACCTTGCGGCCACGGCGGAAGACGACCATGCGGTCGGCGACTTCGAAGACATCGGAAATGTTGTGGCTGATGATGACGACGGCACAGCCGCGCTCGGCGAGTTTGCGTGTCAGCGACAGCACCTTGCGTGTTTCGGCGACGGCAAGGGCTGCCGTCGGTTCGTCCATGATGACCAGCTTGGCATTGAGGTTCAGCGCCCGGCAGATGGCGACCGCTTGGCGCTGCCCACCCGACAGACTGCCGACGGCGGCATTCGGGTCGGAAATATGCGCGTCCAGTTCGTCGATCAGATTGTCGACGCGCTGGCGCATTTCCCGGCGGCGCAGAAAGGGAATGCCGAGCACGGACCGCTTCAGCTCTCGTCCGAGAAAGACGTTCTCGGCGATCGAAAGATTTTCCGAAAGGGCGAGCTCCTGGAAGATCGTTGCGATCCCGGCCGTGGCGGCGTCCTTCGGCGAGGAGAATCTGACGGGTTTTCCCTCGATCAGGAGTTCGCCGCTCGTCGGCGCATGCGCACCGGCCAGTACCTTGACGAAGGTCGACTTGCCGGCGCCGTTGTCGCCGAGCAGTGCCAGCACCTCGCCCGCGTGGATATCCACGTTGACGTCAGCCAGAGCGGTCAATCCGCCGAAGCGCTTGCCTATTCCAGCGGCTCTCACGAGAGGATCTGTCATGTCGGTGTGCTCCTTTCGTCCTCTAGATCGACTTCGCGGCCCAGCGCAGGATGTTGAGCCAAAGCGTCGCGTAGCCCGGCCACGCGACGAAGCTGTTCGGCAGCCAGTGCGGTCCGATGTCGGACGTCCAGGCGACCGTGCGGCCCGCGCCACAGGAGCCCGTGACCAGAAGCGGATGCGAGCCTTCGTCGTGCGGCAAGGTTGCCAGCACCTCGACGTCGGCACCGTCCTTGGCGACGACCTCGTTGGCACCGAGCAGCAGCGGCCATTCGCCATCGACACCGGAAAGGATGGGATGCGACTTGGCCGTCACGACCGCCTTGAAGCCTTCCGGCACTTCGAGCCGGTCGTCGTAGGGTAGGCAGGTGACCGGGAGCGCCTCTTCGACCGGTGTGCGGCGCCAGCGCGCCTTGCCGTCGATGCCTTGGAAAGAGAAATAGCCGCCCGCCATGACCAGGCCGCCACCTTTCTTCGTCCATTCGCGGAGGAGCTTCAGGCGATTGGGAACCGGCTTGCCGTTCAGCCAGACATCCGGCGGCAGCAGCAGCGAATTAGCGCCGATATCGGAAAGGATGATTGCGTCATAGGAAGACAGGCCATCCATTGTGTAGGGGAATTTCTCCACGGCCTCATGCGCGGGCATGTAGTCGATCTCGAATTCGCTTCCCTTTAGGGCAGCGACGAGCGGTTCGGCACCGAGATGGAAGGTGACGCTGCCGAACTGGTCGAAACCCTTGTAATGGGTCGCGGAACTTACCCAGCTCTCGCCGACCAGCAGCACTTTCTTCGTCATGAACCTCTCCTTGTCCTTCAATAGTCCGGGGTCAGCCCCGATTTAGATCGCCCGGCGTACTTCGACGGCGGACAGCAATTCCTTCAATTGAGCGGCATTGGCCGTGTGCCCCTGTGCACCTTCGGCAGTCGTCGTCAGGCTGGCGCCGATGGCCGCATGCCGCGCCGCCTCTTCCAGCGAAGCGCCGTGCAGCCAGAGGCTCAGGAACACACCGGCGAAGGCGTCGCCGGCGCCGGTCGCATCGACGCGGTCGACCGGCAGCGCGGGCACTTCGATTTGCGTCCCACTGCCCTTGCGAAACACGACGGCGCCGAATTCGCCGAGCGTCAGGACGATGTCGCCACGTGGCTTGATGCGCGAAAAGATGCGGCGAGCTTCTTCGATCATCGAGGCGAGCGGCGTGCGGATATTGAAGATTTCGCGCAGCGTCTCGTCGTTGACGAAGGTCAGGTCGATGCGCCCCACGAGGTTCGCGAATGCCTCCGGCGTGCGGGACCCATCCGGCAGCCCGGCCGTGTGGAGGCTGACGCGCCAACCGGCGTCGCGGAAACGCTGGATCGAAGGGATCATGCGCTCGTAGTGGAATCCTTCGATATGAAGGCAGGAGGCAACCTCGGGCGTCTCGACATCCATGTTGGCGGTCAGATCGATTTCGCTGAGCTCGAAAGTTTCGTGAATGATCGTGCGGCTACCATTGCCCTCGATGATGACGATCGCGCGCGGCAATCGGTTGTTGATCGGCCGGCGGATCGGCAACACGTTGACGCCGCGCGTCATGAGTTCGGCTAATGCCCATTCGCTGTCACCATCGTCGCCGACAGCGGTCGCGAGATCGACTTGCAGGGAATATTCGTCGCCGACACCGGCCGCGGCCACCGCAAGATTGGCAGCCGGACCGCCGAGAGCCTTCTCGATATGGCGAGCGGCCACCCGATCGTCGCGATGCGGTAGAACGGGTACCCGGCATAGGTAATCTACACATATGTGTCCGACGACCAAAAGCCTTGGCAATGAGCGCGTTGACTCCATCCTCTCGGCAACACGAAGAGGCAACGCCCTCGCAAAAAGACTCGGTCTGTAAGCTAGCTTTTGAATTGCTTGCTGGATCTTCTCACCCGTTTCGGGTCGAACCGGAACGTTGCCATTCAGAAAATTCGAGACGGTGCCAACAGATACACCCGCGGCACGAGCAACGTCACTAATTGTAGGGCGACCGTTCCGCATACGCAGCTACTTCTCCATTGAAGCGTTTCAACGGTACAAGTGGCGCATTAGGTCGTCAAAAGAAAAAAATACTAGCAACGGCGGCAGAACGGGAGATATGGTCCCGCATGTTGCGAATATAGAAACCGCTTTCCAATGTTTGCTGTCATTGAAATCATTTCAATTGTAGTGGCAAGGCTATGGATGGGCCATTGAGTTGTTAGCAAGGCTATCGGCCGCTGTTGTTCCTAATCGACCGCGCCCCAGAATGCCCCTAGTGTTCGGCTATCGATCCTTCGGCTGCCCAGACCGCTTGAGCTGCATGGGGTAGAGGATATAACAAGCTAACCCCGTTTGTAGCTCTTGAAGGGATCAGAACTTGCGCCTTCATGTGAAATCGGACCTTCTGCCGAAAATTCAGCCACTTCGAAGCGAGCGCGAGACAAAAGTCCCTTTGCCTCCGTGAAAGGCCATGTTGGGGAAGGCCTTGGGAGGTTTGTCGAAGGTCACTCCATGACGGAGATTGTTTTGTTGCTGCCGATTCGTCAAGTTGCCGCAGCGCCCAGCTTCGAGAGATGAGAATGGATGAGTATTTTAGAAACCGGTCGATAATTTTGTCCCAGCAGCTCGGCTTATCTCTCGCGACAGCTGGTTTGAGAAGGCGCTTCGTCTCGTCCTTTCAGGTGCCGTCATTGCCGTGGGGCTCTACTCATTAAACAGGGGCTACGAAGTGGCCTATAGCGACGGCGACCACCCTCTCCTTCGTCCGGACGGAAACGGCGATCTCTACTTTTTCGACATGGTCGGCGCTTTGGCTTGGATTATCTGCGTTCTCGGCAATCGGGTAAAGATTTGCTCATCGGCGTTCGCGATCTTTCTCAGTTGGTGGGCATACAAAGCAACCATCTTCTACTTGGAGAACCCCTACTATGTTATGGGCCAAGATGGCTGCCTTCCCTGCGGAGAAAGAGCCGCAGAGCTTCATGTGGGCAGCTGTGTCTTCGGTCTCACCGCAGTATTGATCGCTGCAATTTACCGCTCCAAGCAGACAAGCGTCTGGCGAATTGTTGCTGGAATGTCTGTCGCATTCGTTTGGTTCTTCTTACTCGTTGGATTTGCATGACGGTAGCAATTTTCGCCTGAGCCCAGGTTTTGTCCAGCGCTCTTGTCAATTCGAAGGTGGATTATGTCGAAAGCATTGGTGCTAAGTGGCGGCGGTCCACTCGCTGTTGCCTGGGAATGCGGTGTTCTCAGCGGGTTGGCACATTCAGGGCTTGCTTTGTCGGATGCCGATTTCATTCTCGGAACATCTGCTGGAGCAATAGTCGGCGCTCAGATCGCGTCGGGCGGTGACCCTCAAATGATGGCAAAAGCGATAATGGCAGAAGCCGAGAATGCTCCAGGCTTGAGCGCTGGATTTTCAAATCCACCGGAGGCGATTGCCAATCTGCCAGCACTCTTCGCAAAATCACAGTCCGGGGATAGTGGCCGTATCGAAGTTGGGGCATATGCCTTGGCTGCGTCGACTGCGGACAGCCCGAGAGCATATATTGAACGGATGAGTTCGATTATCGGTCTCGACGCTTGGCCAGAAAAAATGGGAGTTGTCGTGGTCGACACCGCCGACGGGAAAGCTCGGGTGTTGCGTCACGACTGCGGGGCCAAAATCGGAACCGGCGTAGCCGCAAGTTGTTGCCTGCCAGGTCTCCATCCACCTGTTTTCATTGCTGGAAGGCACTACATGGATGGCGGCATGCGGTCTGCCGCCAACGTCGATCTCGTTGGTCAGTTCGACGTCATCCTAGTTCTCAGCTTCAATCCACCCGGTCCCGTCGGACAGCGAATGATATCTCGCTTGACGACTCAGGCTGAACAACTCACCGCGTTAGGTACGAACGTTTTGGTCATCAATCCGGATGAGACGTGCCTCGAATCGATCGGACTGAATACGATGGACTTCGGTCGACGTCCCGAAGTATTGAAGCGGGCGATAACACAAGCAACGGAGATTGCAGATCGCGTCGCCAACTTTTGGCATTCTCAATAATCTTTCACCGAGTTTATCAGTCTGGCAGAACAACCGACGGCTCGCTCCGCAGCTATGCGGAACCCGGTGGCGAGACGGATCATGGCGGCAGCCAGTCCGGAAGCGGCGGAAATGGTGCACTCGCTAACACTCAATTAACAATGAAGTTTGGCACGCTTTCAAATAGAGATATTTATAAAACCAAGAATTGCAATTCCTGCGGCGATATTTTATATAAGGAAATGTGAATTTGCTCATTTGGGAGACAATCATGGTCGATCGCATAATAGCAGGCACAATCAACTCAGATGGGAGCGTAAAATACGGCAGCGGCTTTAGTGTCAGCAGACCGAGCGAAGGCCACTTCATGATTTCGTTTCGACCCGCTTTCAGCCAGATCAATGGTGCGTCGGCAACTGAAATTTACGATGGCGACACGCGTGACAACGCTGTGATTATTTCGCTCAGCACCACCGATCTTTACGTCAAGGTAGGAGATAGCCACGGCGACGCGAAAAATCGGGATTTTACCTTCATCGCCTCCGGGATTGGTGAGGTTACTGCCGCAAAAACAAGCTGATTGAGCATTGGCCCAAGCCATAGCTCGTGAAAATTACACGCGTTCCTAGGATACAAAAAGTGACAGGCATATTTTTACGCACCTGTTTTGACGCCTAGCCGGCAGTCAAAGTGCGGGCAAACTGTCCTTTTTATCTGCGCATACCTGAAACCAATCGAACATGAAGTTAAGCCGGCGGATCTTGTCCAAAGGCTTCATTGCGTGCGGATCGGGAACCGTAGCCGGGCACTCTCCCGGCAACGGACCCTCTCCGGTGCACGTGCGAGCAAAACTGCGCGGAGAGGCGATCACTCAATGCGCCTCAATATCTTTAAGCTCTACGATATCATCGTAGAGAAATTACATGCTATGCGCGTATTTTTGTACCGCTTATGATTATGATCTGAAACCTTCGCGTGGCAGTCGCCGTGCCTCTCGCACGGCCATGTTCACTTAGATCATCCTGAAAGGTAAGCAATTCCCATGTCCAGGAATCCCGTCAACTCCACAGCCCCTTTTCAGCCAGAAGCACTCGACGGCCAAATCGGCGGAGCTGGCGCCGGTACCGTCAACAAGTTTCGTGGCGATATCATGGTTCCACTCGCCATTTCGGACATGCCCGGATTGAATGACATATCGATCAAGCTGATGGCGGCATGCGCCAGCAACATATTCCGAACAGCTAAACGTGATAATGCCCAAGCACCGACGTCAATCCTGGGGCTCGGCTGGTCGCTGCCCCGAGAGCGCATCGTCGTAATGGGGAAGCGATCGCTTGGCATCGACAGCGGGACTTACGCGATTGAAAACAACGGCACCCTCTTCACGCTTGCTTTGCTTGCCAGCCAGCTCGACACATACATCTTCGCAACAGACAGCCTGCCGCTTTGGCAGTTTATCTACGACCCGGCGGTAGAGAGCTGGACAGTGCGACTGCCGGACGGCAGCCGGCGCATTTATGGTGGACATGCGACCGAGGGAAATTGCGAATTCGGTCTCGCCTGGGACGGATGGATCGGAGCCAGCACGGCACCAAATGGGATCTCCTATGTCGTCGCCTGGAACCTGGCGCGCGTGGAGAACGCTTGGGGTGTTGGATTGTCTTATGTCTACCAGGTCGACACTCTCCTCGTCGGGACGAACCTTTCCTATACTCGAGCCACCTATCTTGCGACAGTCACGGACGATCTCGGCCAGGGCGTCGAGCTGTCTTACTTGGACAAGGAGGGTTTCGAGTGGCAATGCCCTCATCTCTATGAGGGCGAACCGAACACCGCCTACCAGGATCGATATGAAACCAAATATCTCGATCGGGTCATCGAGTACAGCAACTGGCAATCCAGGACGGCCATTCGCGTCGTTTCCTTTGGCTACGACTTTTGCAATCTGGTCGATCCGGCTGAGAACAAGTACACCAAACGTCTTATGACGTCAGTCGAGTCTTCGCTGAACGGGATCGCGAAAGAGCCGGCTACGAAATTTTCCTACAATGTGGATGCTGGCGCACCTGCCCCCGGAGCGCTGAGCGCTACACTGACGCCCGCTGGCTCGAACACGGCTTATTCGTATAAAACGATCTCGTTGAACGCCGAAAGCAATCCGCTCTTCAACAAGTCGCTGACAATTGAGCCTCCCGCCGGCTCGAAGGGTGCCCGGCCCTACCTGTTGCCCTCGGAAGCCTTTCTGGCGGTAACCTGGCTCAATAGCACGAGCGGATCGGCGGCGATCCAGATCTACAGCTTCGGAGGCGCATGGAGCAAGCCATGGTCGCCGCCGTCGCCGATCACCGGCGCGTTTGACGCCGAAGGCATCGTTTACGCCCAGACCTCAACGATGATCGCCTTGTTCCTGCCGCCGCTTTCCGGGGCGGCGGGCAATAATGCGTATTTGCTGCTGTTTAGACGTGATCCGTACCAGCAAAACGTCTGGCATATGGAGAAGCGAACCATTTCGCTGACGACGAAAGTCACTTCGGTTCGGGCGAGCCTCGTCGGCGGAGAGGACTTCTTTGCGCTGTCCCTTGTGGGTCAGGGTCGGTTTCAGATTTTCAGCTATGAACCCACAACTCAATCCTGGAGTGATACCCTCTTCACGCTCGCCGCGCCGAACGTCATCGTCGGGACAGATGGAATTCGCGTTCTCGTTGGCGCGATTTCCAATGCTGGCAGTCTCTCGATTTCCCTCTATTCACGAGGCATTGACAGATCCTGGTCGCTGACGGGAACGCCGATCAGCAGAAATGGGGTCCAATGGAACGAAAATTACGTCGGCAGTTTGCTGAATTGTGGGCCTAATTTTGGAGCGGTGACCTACGTCGATGCTGCCGGCGGTCAACTGCTGCTTTTGAAATGGAATGCAGAAGGCAAGTTCGCTGGAACCTACGGCGCCCCAGCCGAGACGGCGCACACCTATGTCTCGGAAACAATCGTGATCAACGGTCCGCGCGTATTCCGCTACGACGCAGGCGCCTGGAGGCCCTTTACGTTCACCGACGACCCCAACGCGTCTTATGTCATCGGCGATGACTTTGCGGTTCGAACGCTTCCTGTTGGATCACCAGCCGTAGCGATGATCCGATATGCTCCGACCACCGGAAGCTGGGTGTCGGAGCAACTGGTGGAGGCCAATGCCATCCTTTATAGGCCCACGCTTGCAGGCAACATCATGACCTGTGGCACGAAAGTCTATCGGCGACAGGCAGATGAAAGTTGGAGCCCAATCGCTGACCTTTCAATCTCGGGCGATCCTCAATCATTAGTCAATCGCGGCTCCTATATCGCCTACACGGAAACGCTTGCCGCCGGGGCCAAGCGGGTTGTGGTGCTGTTGCTGGGTGACGCCCGAAAGGTCGACATCGCCTATTTCGATGGGCAGGTATTTGGAGGCGACGTCGCTTGGTTCACTGCCCCAGCTTGCGCAAGCCAGCGCGCCTTCGTGACCTTTCCGAAAGGTTCCAATCCGGTGGCGCCAGCCTCGCTGGTACTTCATCGAATTCTGAACAACAGCTTGTCAGATGCACAGACCGACGACGTCATTGGCTCACTTGCAGTCGATGATGGCTTCCAAACAACGAGATCGGATTATGATTATGACACTGTGTCGGCATTGTTCGATCCAACAGGTCAGGTGGTTCAGTATCCAACGGTTCAAGAGCGTCTGATCGACTCCGCCGGCTTTGCCACGGGAGGAAGAATAGAAACACACTACTACAACGGGTTACCGATCGCAGACGATCCGGAACTGGACGCATTCCACTCTCTCGTCGCCGGCCGGGAATATGATACGAGCGTCTACACAGTCGAAGACCTGCGGCTTTTCCAAAGAAAGATCGAATGGCAAGGTTTGCGCCTGGAGCATGGTGCCGCCTCCAAAGTGGACCTTCTTCTTCCAGCCGCCATGCCTGTCATTCGAGCGACCACCACGATCGACGGTCTTTTGCAGATCTTCACCGTGGACGTCGAAGCCGGCGCATCGTTCGACGACGGCTTGATCCCTCTATCCGTCTTCGATGAGTTCGAGGCAGCGGGTCTACCCCTGCGCCCAGATGCGACGGTCGCCCCGGTGGTTCAGAGCGTCTCCTGGTTCATCAACTCGGATGATCGTCAATTTGCAGCTAGATTTACTCCGTCCGGTCTGATCGAGCTCACAAGCGAACTTGGCCGCCGCAAGGAACAGTCCTACGATCCGCAAACAGGTTCGATGGTTACACAGTCAACCGTAAACCGTGAGGGGGATGGTACGCTTTCGACAATCACGGCGCAGCTGACGTATGCCTGGACCTTGGCGGAATACATTGACATGAAAGCCGCGCGGCAGCTTGGTGCTGTCGCGGAAACACGGCTGACCAATGTCACGCAGACGACCACCATCGCATCCAGCGTCACAACATGGACGAATGCGTGGGAACACGCAAACGCACCCTTCGATAACCTCGCCGAGTATGCCTGGAACGGACCGGGCGCACTGGCGCCGGCCTTTGATTTTTCGAACCCCGACGCAAATGCGGAATGGGTTCGCAATAACGAGGTGGTCAGTCGCGCGCCGACTGGTATCGCGCTTCAATGGCATAATGCGCTTGGCGTGCCCTCCTGCCAGATCCTCGACAGTCGCAATGTGCGTACCATCGCGAATTTCCAAAACGCCAGCACCGGGCTGACCCGACAGGGCTTCACGAGCCAACCGGAATGCGCGTACATAGGTTTTGAGACCTATGAGGCGTCAACACCCTGGTCGACGACAAACGGCTCGCTTCTCAGTGACCTCATCACGACGGACAAAGCGCATAGCGGACGTGCGTCGTTAAGCCTCTCATCGGCGGCCCAGGCGCCCGGCATCAAGGCGCGATTTGCCCTTAGAGAAGGCATGGCCCGCATCGCTCTCAACCTGTGGATATGGAACGAAGCAGATTCGATCCCAGGGGGCGGTATTGCCATATCCTTCAGCGATAGTACACAGCGTTACGATATCGCCTTTGAGCCCGCCTTCGGAAATTGGATCAGGCTTCAGCGAGCCTTGACGGTTCCCCTCGACGCAACGGAAATGCTTGTCGAGATCGTAAACGCTGGCGCATCCACGAGCGAGTTTATCGACGATATTACGATCTTCCCCTTGCCAGGCGGCGCGAGCGCGACGGTCTACGATGTGGACACGCTACTTGTTACGTCGCAGATCGACGACAATGGCGCGACGACGCGATCCTATTTTGACGAAGGCTATCATGCGCTCGCCTCCACCAACGCAGACGGCAAGATTATCGCTCTCGCCAGCGGTGGATTTTCGCGTCAACGAGGCGGAAACGAAAGCTTCGATACTGCGGCCCCAAACTGCTCGCTCAATATCCAGTCGCCTGCCGGTGGCTCGTTTGAAAGCTTCACAGACGAGAAGTGGCGAGCCAACTGGACACCCAGCCCCGTAAATGCGTGGCAGGTCCAATCGGCGACCGTTCTGTCCAATCAGCTTACGGTCATAGAGGCCGGCACGGTCCGGTTAATCACCACGGGGACCTTCGCCGACGAAGGTGTCGCATGCCGGATGCGCATTACGCCACCGGGCCAAGGATGGCGCGACGCCATCACTGTCCGCATCGCTGATGTGGGTACAATTGAATGGTCGCCGACGAAGGGAGCGTGGCGTATTCTGGACACCCAAGGAACAGAAAAGGCGCGCGTTGCGCAACCTGAACTGGCGGCGTCGGAGTGGATAATCGCGCGCTATGGCAAGACCCTCGCTCTCTTCGTTGACGGGAGGCCCACGATCAGCGCAGCCGTAGATGGCACGGCCGGGCAACTCTCCATGGAAACGACGGCAGCCGTCGGCTTGAGTATTTCCGGTCTTACATTGCTTCCAAAGCCTCAAATCGCTCTCGACTTCCTGGATGCTCTCTCAATGCCCTTCCAGAGTCAGATCTTCGACGAAGAAGGGATGATAGCGTCGGCGACCTTGAAGGATCGGCTCGGTCGCTCGGTCATCACGACCAAGGCTGCTCGGTATGAGGACGGCGCGCCTGGCGTTCGCAAAGAGCTCATCTCCTCATTTGATTGGTCGACGGGAGTTATAAGCGGCGACATCGCCGATTACTACTCCGGCAAAGACGGTCGTTCGAATGACGAGGGATATCCTTACAAACGCGTGCTGCTCGAAATGGCCCCGATTGATCGCCAGCGCGCAATTGGCAGTCCCGGCAAAGTGCATGCGATCTACCCTGGCGGGAAGCACTTCACTGAAACACCGACGATTACCAACGTTACCGGTGATATGGCACTAGGGGTGACATCGGGACTGTTTTGCGGCACCGAGATCCGCGATGCGGACGGCGCGCGCACCCGTACCTTCACCGATGACCGCTTTTCGGAATTGCGGCGACGGTTTCTTGCGCCGCCACGCTATGGCTCATTTGAACGACTGAGCGCACGCACGTTCGATGCACGTGGGCAACTGACGACCATGCTGCCTCCTATGGTCTTCTCTACAGGTAACGAGAGTTACGCGCAGAGGCGAAAATCCGATCCGCTCGGCAATATCCTGCAAACCTATTCGTCGGATTGCGGAGAGACCAAAGTCATTTACGACAAGATCGGCCGACCACGCTTCACGCTGATTGCCGACGGGATGGGCAAGGGCGCCGGTGGCACCGATCGAATAGTCTATCTCCGATATGATCCATTGGGGCGAATTTTTGAATCCGGAACGATCGATCACACGTGGGATCCGACCGTATTGGCGCCGCTCGCCAACACGGATTGGCCGACGGAGGGAAAGTGGGAGGCAAAGCTTGTCTGGGACTGCCTTGATGCAGGCGATGTCACCGATCCCGCCAACGGCATCGGACGGACAGTGGCATTTCGGCGCAGCCAACTTGAAGCCAACAGCTCATGGATCCAACAGAACAGTTATGACGACGCCGGCAATCTCGTCGAAATCACGCAGAGGGACGTGCAAGGAGCTCGAGTTCAACACTATGAAGTCGACGCCGTCGGGCAGATCACGTCTCTTTCTTTCGATCCGGCGAGCCAGCCGACGTCGGTCTTTTATCAGCGGGATCTCCAAGGACGTGTAACAAAGATCGGTTCTGAGACCGACCCAGTGCGGTGGGCACGCTACCGTTATACGGCGGATGGTTTGCCACAGGAGGAAATTCTCAACCCGTCTGGAACAGCACCTGTCACGCGCCGGTTCCAATACAATTCGCTGGATTTGCTGATCGAAACCCACAGCGAAGTCTTCAACGAAGCACTGAGCTATTGGGAAACGCCAGGCGCGGACGGCGCCACGTACTATCAGGGTCAGATCGCGAAGGCAGTGTTTTCGCCAGGCCCGGCCGCTCGCTCCGCCGGACTTGTCGTTGACGATTGGGAAAACGCCTACGATGCCGCTGGCAATATCTCCGCGGTCGTCAACGCCGACGGTGCGCTTCGCTCGATCGGCGGCGTTGAAGCGACGATGAAGTACGATGCCAACGACAACATGCTTTGGGTCGTCGATCGTGGAATAGATCGCAGCTTCACGATCAAGGATGGAACCAACCAGCTCGTCGGCATGACGACGCCGGACCAAGAGGAAATCTATACCTATAGCGCGGGCGGCAACCTTGTCTCGGCCTCAGGCCGTACATTGGATAGCCTTTCGTACAATCTCGTAAACGGCTTGATCTCGTCCGGTGTGATGGCGGATGGCTCGAGCTTTGAGATTGGCTACGGCGAAGGCGACGAGCGCATCGAGCTGACGCGGCTTTCCACGGCAGGCGAACCCGCGTCGAAAACATCTTATTTGCATGACGAGAGCGGCAATATCCTCGCGGAAGCGGAGGAAAATGGCGGCTCGATGACATACATCCCCGGACCGTTCGGTTTCGTCGCCGTGATCGATGAGAATCTCTCGACTGGCTTTATTATTCGTGACCGCCAGAATTCGACGCGGCTCGTCCTGGCGGAGGACGGGACCATCCTGGCTGGATACGCCTATGATCCCTTTGGCAGCATGTCGCAGACACCTATTGGCCCTTGGGCGGATAATGTCCGCTTCCTGTTCATCGGCCAGGAATATGATGCGCGAACAGGACTGTATAACCTCAACGCGCGACTCTACGATCCTGTAACCCGACGGTTCCTCTCCCCCGACCCGTTGCGTTCCACATCCAGCCCTTACCCTTATGTCTCGAATATTCCGTTTCAGGCAAGCGACCCTAGCGGACTGCTTGCATTCCTGGCCGCGCTTGCAATTGGCGCCATCGTCGGCGCGATCATTGGTGGTGGGGTGAGCGCAATTACATACGCAGCTCAAAACGATTGGCAGATCAAGGATTGGGGTGAGTTTTGGAAGGAAGTCGGCATCGGCGCTGCGGTCGGCTTCGTGACGGGGGCCGCGGCAGTGGCGACGGGAGGCGGTGCCACCGCGGGATTGGTGAGTGCCGCGGCGCGAGTCGGCGGCAGGGTCGCCACCTTCGCGGCGACAACGGCGGGCCGTGTTGCGATCGGCACGGCGAGCGGCGCGATCTCGGGGGCGGTTTCAGGCGCTACGGGGCAAGTAGTCGAGAATGCGATCCGCGGCGAGAAAGGGACTGACCTGCTCAAGAACGTCGGCTGGGCGACCCTGACGGGAGCTGGCACTGGAGCAATCCTCGGCGGCCTTACGTCGGCCTTTTATTTCCCCGGAGCACGGGGACCACGCATCAACGCTGCGGCCGACGGAGACGCTTACGCCAATCGTGTTCTCAATGCCGGAAATCTGCTGAAAAATCCGAGAGCACCGGTTGCCCCAGTGCCGGTCCAGACAAACTCCTACATCACCTGGCGCGATCTGATGACGCTTGCGCCGCGGGGAACTCCGAACACCTTCACGTCTAACAACATGTTCGGTCTGAAATTCAGGTCGAGCAATGTACCTCGAACCGTTGGAGCGGGTCCCGAAACGCATTTCGAGGTACGCTTCCACAGTCACCAGCCCGGTCTGGGCGCGGGTATGCGAGGGGGACGCTATTGGACGGCGAAAATAGGTTACGGCACCAGCAATAATCAGTTGAACGCCGGGCGGAACCTCCTGCACGAGGGGGGCGCCTTTTATAACGTAAACAGCAACAATCTCCCAGAGACACACCTGCGATTTCGCTTCTGGTCCTGGACATAAGCTCAAGGTATGCACGAATGACTGCTTATGGGTTCCCGCGATCGCACCCGTGGGCGACAACAATTGGAGAGAAAAGCAGTCGGCCTGCGCTGGACGACACCGTAAACTTAACGTCGGTTAGGCGACGGGGTGCCTCCCTGCTCGACCTGCCGATTATATGCGAGCGATCTCCGCCCACATGTTCATGGCAACGGCGCGTAGTTCGCGATGGTGGCCGGCGGAAATGTCGTGTCGTGGGATGTGGAAGAGGTTGGCAATCGGATCTTGAATGGAGACGAAGCGCTGCAACTGTCGCCGTGACTTGAAACGCTTCATGATCCGCTCTCGCTGTCGCACTGGCTGATGGGAATTCTCCGCCCGGTTGTTGAGACCCTTGTGGGATCGATGCTCGA